>NZ_JACSZV010000003.1 GCF_014472415.1 Pseudomonas sp. N40(2020) | reverse complement strand
TCGACCTGATCGACGACCGACAATTTAAAGGTCAGCGTGTAATCACGCTGACTGCGCCTTTCTCCCGTATTCATTACTCCCTCCTGAGAATGGGTCAGAAGGTGTAAACCTTATTCAGGACGGGACACACGCCACAAAAAAAGGGGCGCATCGAATGCGCCCCTTTTTCATTGCAGCAACCAGAATCAGAACGCCGGCAATACCGCACCTTTGTACTTCTCGGTGATGAATTGCTTCACTTCCGGGCTGTGCAGGGCTGCCGCCAGTTTCTTCATCGCCTCACTGTCCTTGTTGTCCGCACGGGACACGAGGATGTTCACGTACGGCGAATCTTTACCTTCAATCACCAGCGCATCCTTGGACGGATCGAGCTTGGCTTCCAGCGCGTAGTTGGTGTTGATCAGCGCCAGATCGACCTGGGTCAGCACACGCGGGATGGTCGCGGCTTCCAGTTCACGGATTTTCAGGTCTTTCGGGTTCTGCGCGATGTCTTTGACGGTCGACAGAATGTTGTTCGGCTCCTTCAGGGTGATCACGCCAGCCTTGGCCAGCAGCAACAGCGCACGGCCGCCGTTGGTGGCGTCGTTCGGGATCACCACGTTGGCACCGCTTGGCAGATCTTTCAGATCCTTGATCTTGCTGGAATAGGCGCCCAGTGGCTCCAGGTGCACGCCGGTCACGGCAACCAGGCTGGTGCCCTTGGCCTTGTTGAACTCATCGAGGTACGGCTGGTGCTGGAAGAAGTTGGCGTCCAGACGCTTTTCGGCAACCTGTACGTTCGGCTGAATGTAGTCGGTGAAGACCTTGACCTTGAGATCCACGCCTTCTTTGGCCAGTGCCGGCTTCACGAACTCGAGGATTTCCGCGTGCGGCACCGGGGTGGCGGCAACGGTCAGGGTTTCGGCGTGGGCCGAAAACGCAGCAACAGCAGCGAAAGCAGCGATCAGTTTTTTCATTCAGCTAACTCCTTTTTGGGCGCCCGTCAGGCGCCTGCCAGCGAATGGCCGGCTCATTCTTGAATATCAAACCGGTTTATTTACGCGAGAAATGCACGACCAGTCTGTCACCTACCATTTGCAGCACTTGCACCAGAATCAACAGCAGCACCACGGTGACGATCATCACGTCAGTCTGGAAACGCTGGTAGCCGAAGCGGATCGCCAGGTCACCCAGACCACCGGCGCCGACCACTCCGGCCATCGCCGTGTAGGACACCAGTGTAATCGCCGTCACCGTAATCGCCGCGAAGATGCCCGGACGGGCTTCCGGCAGCAACGCGTTCATGATGATTTGCCGAGTGGTCGCGCCCATCGACTGGGTCGCTTCGATGATGCCGCGATCGACTTCACGCAGCGCAGTCTCGACCAGACGCGCGAAGAACGGCGTGGCACCCACCACCAGCGGCGGAATCGCACCGGCCACGCCCAGCGACGTGCCGGTGATCAGCACGGTGAACGGGATCATCACGATCAACAGAATAATGAACGGCAGCGACCGCAGGATGTTCACCGCCAGCGACATGAACGCGTAGAGGGCACGGTTTTCCAGCAACTGGCGCGGACTGCAGAGAAACAGCAGCACGCCCAGCGGCAGGCCGAGCAAAACGGTGAACAACAGCGAGCCACCTAGCATCAGCATGGTGTCGCCCGTCGCCAGCCAGATTTCAAACCAGTCGATGTTTTCGAAGAACGTCTTGAGCAGTTCCATTAACGGAGCACCTCCATGTGAACGTCCGCGGCGGTGAAGCGGGCGAACGCCGCTTCCATGTCGCCACCGGTGACGGCGAGGGTCAATTGCCCGTACGGAATGTCTTTGATGCGGTCGATGCGACCAGCAAGGATGCTGTAGTCGACACCGGTTTCCCGGGCGACGGTACCGAGCAACGGCGCGTAGGTCGCTTCGCCCTGGAAAGTCAGACGCACGATACGACCCGGCACGTGAGCGAAGTCATCGCGCTGTTCGCTTTCGTCGATCTGCTCGCTTTCCTGGACGAAACGCTTGGTGGTCGGGTGCTTCGGATGCAGGAACACATCGGCCACCGAACCTTGCTCGACGATCACGCCGGCATCCATCACGCCCACCTGATCGCACACACGGCGGATCACATCCATCTCGTGGGTGATCAGGACGATGGTCAGTTTCAGCTCGCGGTTGATTTCGGCCAGCAGTTGCAGGACCGAAGCGGTAGTCTGCGGGTCGAGGGCGCTGGTGGCTTCGTCACACAGCAGAATCTTTGGCTTGGTCGCCAGGGCGCGGGCGATGCCGACGCGCTGTTTCTGGCCGCCGGACAGTTGCGCCGGGTATTTCTTGGCGTGGTCGGACAGACCGACCCGCGCCAGCAACTCGGCGACGCGCTTGTCTATTTCACTGCTCGACAGCTCGCCGGCCAGGGTCAGCGGCAACGCAACGTTGTCAGCCACAGTCTTGGACGCGAGCAGGTTGAAGTGCTGGAAGATCATCCCGACTTGCTGGCGGAAACGGCGCAGGCCGTTGGCATCCAGCGCGGTGACTTCTTCGCCGTCGACGATGATTTTGCCGCCACTGGATTCTTCCAGGCGATTGATCAGACGCAGCAGGGTACTTTTTCCCGCACCGGAATGGCCGATCAGGCCGAAAACCTGACCATTCTCGATCGAGAGGTTGGTCGGGTGCAGGGCGGGGATGTCCTTACCGGCGACGCGGTAAGTCTTGTGGACGTTTTGAAACTCGATCACGTAGCGAACCTTGTGGGGCGCGTTAGAAAAGGATCAGCGGTTAGCCGGGCGCGCATTTTAGCCTGTCCGTATAGAGGTTCTTAGCATTTATTTCTCAATTAACCTTCGATTTGGCAATAACAAGATCAAAGGTCATAAAAAAGGAACGCCGGTTCCTTCTCGTCAGTCACTAGTTAAGCGACTTGAAACCCTGGGTAACCGTGCCCGGAAACGCTCAAGAGTCCCCGTTGAAAGGGGTCAAACGAGGAGTTTACGTCTGATGAGTACCAAGAAACCTGCCTCCGGCAAAAGTGAACTGGCCGGAACCGACACCCCGGATCGCGCCAACACCAATAGCAAACTCGACAGTCTGGAGAAATTTCGCTCCGACGCCACCGGCCAGGCCCTGCGCACCAACCAGGGCGTGAAAATCGCCGACAACCAGAACACCCTCAAGGCCGGCCCCCGCGGGCCGTCGCTGCTGGAAGACTTCATCATGCGTGAAAAGATCACGCACTTTGACCATGAGCGAATCCCGGAGCGCATCGTCCACGCCCGTGGCACCGGCGCCCATGGTTTCTTCCAGGCTTACGAGAACCATGCGGCACTGACCAAGGCCGGATTCCTCCAGGATCCGGGGAAAAAGACCCCGGTGTTCGTGCGCTTTTCCACCGTGCAGGGGCCACGCGGCTCCGGCGACACGGTGCGTGACGTGCGCGGCTTCGCCGTAAAGTTCTTCACCGACGAAGGCAACTTCGATCTGGTCGGCAACAACATGCCAGTGTTCTTCATTCAGGACGCGATCAAGTTTCCCGATTTCGTCCATGCGGTAAAACCCGAGCCGCACAATGAAATCCCTACCGGCGGATCGGCCCACGACACGTTCTGGGACTTCGTTTCGCTGGTGCCGGAATCGGCGCATATGGTCATCTGGGCGATGTCCGACCGGGCGATCCCGAAAAGCCTGCGCAGCATGCAAGGCTTCGGTGTGCACACCTTCCGCCTGGTCAACGCCGAGGGTAAATCGCGCTTCGTCAAATTCCACTGGCGCCCTACCGCCGGCACTTGCTCGCTGGTGTGGGACGAGGCTCAGAAGCTCGCTGGTAAAGACACCGACTACCACCGTCGCGATCTCTGGGAAGCCATCGAGATGGGCGACTACCCGGAATGGGAGTTGGGCGTGCAAATCATCGAAGAAGAAAACGAGCACGACTTCGATTTCGATATCCTCGACCCGACCAAGCTGATCCCTGAAGAAATCGTGCCGATCACGCCGCTGGGAAAAATGACCCTGAACCGCAATCCCGACAATTACTTTGCCGAGACTGAACAGGTTGCGTTCTGCCCGGGCCATATCGTCCCGGGGATCGACTTCTCCAATGACCCATTGCTGCAAGGTCGACTGTTTTCCTACACCGATACGCAAATCAGCCGACTCGGCGGGCCGAACTTCCATGAGTTGCCAATCAACCGCCCGGTCGCGCCGTTCCATAACGGCCAGCGCGATGCTCAGCACCGTACGGTGATCGACAAGGGCCGTGCGTCCTACGAGCCGAACTCGATTGATGGCGGCTGGCCGAAAGAAACCCCGCCGGCCGCGCAGGACGGCGGTTTCGAGACGTACCCGGAACGCATCGACGCCGCCAAGATTCGCCAGCGCAGCGAGTCGTTCAGTGATCACTTCTCCCAGGCACGGCTGTTCTTCAACAGCATGAGCGCGCACGAGAAAGAACACATCATCGCCGCCTACAGCTTTGAGCTGGGCAAGGTAGAACGAGAGTTCATCCGCGCGCGGGAAGTGAACGAGATTCTGGCCAATATCGATCTGGAACTGGCCAAACGCGTGGCGGACAACCTGGGCCTGCCGGCGCCCACCAAAGGCACGGTCGAGGTACGCAAAACGTCCTTTGATCATTCGCCGTCGCTTAGTCAGGCCAATCTGTTGCCGGAAAACATCAAGACGCGAAAAGTCGCGATTCTTGCTGCCAACGGCGTCGATGGCGCGGCGATTGATGCGATGAAGAAAGCTTTGGCCGCTGAAGGGGCGCACGCCAAGTTGCTCGGCCCGACGTCGGCGCCAGTGAAGACCGCCGATGGCAAAAGCCTGCCGGTGGATGCGTCGATGGAAGGCATGCCTTCGGTGATCTTCGATGCGGTGTTCGTGCCGGGTGGCGCGGCGTCGATCAAGGCGTTGAGCGGTGATGGTGTGGCGTTGCATTACCTGCTGGAGGCGTACAAGCATCTGAAGGCGATTGCCTTGCAGGGTGAAGCGAAGCAAATGCTGGATGTGTTGAAGCTGGACGCGGATGCCGGGTTGCTGGAGGGCAAGGATGTCGCGGCGCTGACCAAGCCGTTTTTTGCCGCGATCGGGCAGCATCGGGTTTGGGCGCGGGAGCCTAAGGCGAAAGCCGTTCCGGCCTAAAGGACGCTTTCGCGAGCAGGCTGACTCCCACAAGTTCACGCTGTACCTGTGGGAGTGAGCCTGCTCGCGAAGCTTTTAGGGTTTACGCGGACTCAAAACCATCTGCGCCGGCACAGTGCGCAAAATCTGCTTCTCGATCTTCAGATCAAAATCCGGATTCAATTTCTTAACCCGCTTGGTCAGCAAATTGGCCAGCCATGGGTAATCATCGGTGCGGGGTGCCTGGATGCTCACCGCACACTCGTAATTCACTACATCAGCGGCGATCGCATCCAGTTGCCGACGAAGTTTATGGCTATCGGTGATGTTCAACGCAACGGTGGTGCTCTCGGCGGTCGGATCGATCACCTTGGCTTTTGGCTTGGCTTCTGCCGCCAGCAGTGCGGCTTCGGCCTTCTCAAGCTCAGCCTTGCGCGCTTCGGTAATGGCACCATTCACACCACCGGTCAGCGCCGGGGCCTTTGGCATCAACACGCGCGCACGGCTCAACGCGGTGGCAGCAGCGTTTACATCACCCTTCTGCAGGACGATCTGGCTGCGGCGCAAATACGCTTCGGCCAATTGCCGCTGATATTGCTCAAGGGATTGATCGTTGGGGGTTTCGGCCTGCAAGGCGGCCAATTGATCTTCGGCCGTGGCCAGTTCGCTGCTGGCCAGGCTTTGCTCCAGCTGTGCGATGGCCGTAGCCCGCGCATCGGGGACTTCGGCCACCGGCGGCGTGCTTTGGCAGGCGCCCAGCAGCACTGAAAATGCGACAAGGAGCAGATAACGGGAGGCGAACGGCTTCATTCCTGCGACTCTCTAATTGCGCAAAAAGCGAGCAAGTCTACACCCCTCGACGGGGCAGAACAAAACTCAGCAGAAACAGTGCGGCCGCCGTCACAACGATTGACGGCCCGGCCGGGGTGTCCTTGAACCACGACAACGCCAGTCCGCCACAAACGGCGAGCATGCCCAGCAGGCTCGCGCCCAGTGCCATCTGCTCCGGCGACCGGGCGTGACGCTGTGCCGCAGCCGCCGGGATGATCAACAGCGACGTAATCAGCAACACACCGACGATTTTCATCGCCACGGCGATCACCACTGCAATCAACAGCATCAGCGCCATGCGCAGACCGGCGACCGGCAGGCCTTCGACCTTGGCCAGCTCTTCGTGCACGGTGATCGCCAGCAATGGCCGCCACAGCGTCACCAGCAACACCAGCACCGCCGCGCTGCCACCGAGGATCCACGCCAGATCAGTCGGGCTGATCGCCAGCAGGTCGCCGAACAGATAGGCCATCAGGTCGATCCGCACTTCATGCATGAAGCTTAGTACTACAAGTCCGAGAGAGAGGGTGCTCGGTGCGAGAATTCCCAAAAGCGTGTCAGACGCTAGCGGCTGACGCTGTTGCAAGGTCACCAGCAGCACCGCCAGCAGCAGACAGCCGACCGTGACCGCGACCGTAGGACTGACATCCAGCAGAAAACCCAGCGCCACACCGAGCAATGCGGCGTGAGACAAGGTATCGCCGAAATAGGCCATGCGCCGCCAGACCACAAACGAGCCGAGCGGCCCTGCAACCACCGCCAGCGCCAAACCTGCAAGCAGGGCATACAACAGAAAATCAGCCATGCTTGCAGTTGTCTCCATGAACATGGGGTTGGCCCGCAACAGGGCCTTTGACCACCGAACCGTGCAGGTCGTGGGCGTGGTCATGATGGTGGTGATAAATCGCCAGGCTCTGGGCATTCTTGCCGAACAGTTCGACGAATGCCGGGTCGCCGCTGACTTGCTCGGGATGCCCGGAGCAGCAAACGTGGCGATTGAGACAAACCACCTGATCGGTAGTGCTCATCACCAGATGCAGGTCGTGAGAGACCATCAACACGCCGCAACCGTGGCGGTCGCGCAGACGGGTGATCAGGCTGTACAACTCGGCTTGGCCGGCCACGTCGACACCCTGTACCGGCTCATCGAGCACCAGCAATTCCGGCTCGCGCAGCAGTGCCCGGGCCAGTAGCACGCGCTGCATTTCACCGCCGGAAACGCTCTGCACCGGGCTGTCGATGACGTGCTCGGCGCCGACTTCCTTTAGCGCAGCCAAGGCACGCGGACGATCAACACCCGGCACCAGTCGCAGAAAGCGCAGCACCGAGAGCGGTAAGGTCGGATCGACATGAAGTTTTTGCGGCATGTAGCCGACGCGCAGTTTCGGTTTGCGCCAGACGCTGCCGCTGTCCGGTTTCAACAGCCCAAGTACGGCGCGCACCAGCGTGGTCTTGCCCGCGCCGTTGGGGCCGATCAGGGTGACGATCTGCCCCGGTTCGACGCTCAGCTCGATGTTGTCCAGCACGGTCTGCCCGGCAAACGTAACGGCGACCTGCTCCAGACGGATCAGCGCGTTGCTCATCAGGCCCCCTGGCAACCAGAGCAGAGGCCGACCACTTCGACGGTCTGCGCCTCAACGATGAAGCCGACATCCTTGGCGCTGTTGATGATCGCGTCACTGATCACTTTTTGTTCAAGCTCAATGGCAGCATGGCAATCGCGGCAGATCAGGAACTGGCCTTGATGCGCGTGTTCCGGGTGGACGCAGCCGACGAAGGCGTTGAGCGAGGAGATGCGATGCACCAGGCCGTTTTCCAGGAGGAAATCCAGCGCGCGGTAGACGGTCGGCGGCGCGGCGCGGCGACCGTCCTGCTCGCTGAGTACGGCGAGGATGTCGTAGGCACCCAGCGGCTTGTGGCTCTGCCACACCAGTTCCAGCACCCGGCGGCGCAACGCGGTCAGGCGCAAACCTTTCTGGGCGCACAAGGTATCGGCCTCGGACAAAGCGCTGTGTACGCAATGAGAGTGGTCGTGGGGACGGCTGGCAATCGGTGTAATAGGCATGGGCGGCGACGAGTTTTGATAGAGACGTTATTATGTTACCCGTTCTCGCCTCCTTGAGTGGTCATCGTGTCCCGACTTTTTTCTGTTTTTGTGGCTTTTGTCGCCAGTTTTCTGCTGATTGGTTCAGCCCAGGCCGAGGTCAAAGTCCTCACCAGCATCAAACCGCTACAGCTGATTGCAGCGGCCGTGCAGGACGGCGTAGCGATTCCCGAAGTGCTGCTGCCGCCGGGTGCCTCACCGCATAACTACGCGCTGCGCCCATCCGACGTACGGAAGGTGCAATCGGTTGATCTGCTCTACTGGATCGGCCCGGACATGGAAGGTTTCCTGCCGCGCGTGCTGAAGGGTCGTACGCTGCCGAGCGTCGCCGTGCAGGATCTGCCGGGCCTGAAATTGCGCCACTTCGCAGAAGACAGCCATTCCCATGCAGAAGAGGCCGACGATCATGACCACGATCATCGCCCGGGCACGCTGGACGCACATCTGTGGCTATCGCCGGTCAACGCGCGGGTGATTGCCGACAAAATGGCCGCTGACCTGAGCGCCGCCGACCCAGCGAATGCCGAGCGCTACCAGAGCAACGCCAAGGCTTTCGACGAACGCCTGGATGCGTTGGATCTACGCCTGAAGAAACGACTGACCAGTGTCGAAGGCAAACCGTACTTCGTGTTTCACGAAGCTTTCGATTACTTCGAAGAGGCTTACGGCCTGAACCACACCGGAGTGTTCAGCGTGGCCGCAGAAGTGCAACCGGGCGCGCAGCATGTGGCGGCGATGCGTAAGCGTTTGCAGGAAGTGGGCAAGACTTGCGTGTTCAGCGAACCGCCGTTACGCCCGCGTCTGGCGGAAACCCTGGTGGCCGGGTTGCCAGTGAAATTGGCAGAGCTGGATGCGCTGGGCGGTTACACCCCGGCGACCGCTCAGGGTTATGAACAAGTGCTGGAAAAGCTGGGTAACGATCTGGCGGGTTGCCTGGAGTCGTTGTAACCCCCAAAAAAAGATCGCAGCCTTCGGCAGCTCCTACAGGGGGATCACTGTGTAGGAGCTGCCGAAGGCTGCGATCTTTTGCTCTTAAAGGGCGAACGGTAGATGGATGCTAACGCTCTGCCGCTGCGCCAACCGCTGCTCAAACTCCTTCGGTTCGTGAATCAGCACGTCCTGCCCGGCAAACTGCTCAGCCGCGATCAACCGCGACAGCCAGAACCGCACACAAGCCACGCGCAGCATGGTCGGCCACAACTCTGCTTCTACCGCCGTGAACGGACGCAGCGCCGCATAGGCACCGAGGAATGCCCGGGCACGCGGGCCATCGATCAAGCCGTCATCGTCCGAGCACCAGTCGTTCAAGGCAATCGCCACGTCATACAGCATCGGCCCCGAGCAGGCGTTGTAGAAGTCGATCAGCCCGGTCAGGTGCGTACCTTCGAACATCGCGTTGTCACGGAACAAGTCGGCGTGGATGTTGGCCCGTGGCAGCGCGAGAATTTTCTCTTTCTGCTGAGTGATTTCATCCAGCGCTTTTTGCAGCAACGCGCGCGGCTCATCGCTCAGGTGCGAGAGAAACTCCGTGCCCTCCCCCAGCATCCAGTCCAGTCCACGATCGGTCTTGCGCTTGATCATGTGCTCGCCCTGGGTCGCCAGATGCAGATGCGCCTGCAACTCGCCAACCTGCGCGCAATGCTGGGCGTTAGCGACCTTGATGTGCTTGCCGGCCAAACGTGGCTGCAGCAGCGCCGGTTTGCCTTTCAGTTCACGCAACGCCACGCCGTCGGTGGTGCGCAGTGCATAAGGCACAGGCAGATCAGCCTCGTGCAAGACGTCGAGCAGGTCGATGAAGAACGGCATCTCCTGCACCGGACCGCGTTCGACCAGGGTCAGGACGAACTCGCCCTGCTCCAGACTGATAAAGAAATTGGTGTTTTCGCTGCCGGCGGCGATCCCCTGGAAATCAAGCAGACGGCCAAGCCCGTAAGGGGCGAGAAAAGTTTCCAGCTCGGGCCGAGCCAGGGGAGTGAACACAGACATGGTTAAAAACTGCTCAGTTCGGGCGCCGCTATAAGAGCGGCGCCGATTAAAATTAAGAGACTACTTCCATTCGAAAATCTTCCACGACGGAATCAGCATATCTGGCTGATCCGAACGGATGAAATTGGCATCCGTCCCGTCGGCACGCACCAGAAAATAAGGCGGCGCGCCCTTTACCGTGACCTTGATCGCATACAGGAAACCGTTTTGCCGGTACTCCTGAATCGTCTTGTCGCCTTCCGTGCGAATGGTGACTTCCGGATCCCCCGTTGGCGCATCATCCGCCGCCATCGCGGCCAATGGTGAGGCAGCAATCAAACTGACCAGCAGCAAGCGATTTAACGTACGCATGATAACCTTGTCCCTTTGTCGTCAACGGTCCCGCTATTCTAGCGCCGGGCCCGCCGAAAAGGTTGATTCTGCTCATGAGCCAAGCCCCCCTCGTCCTGGTGGACGGTTCGTCTTACCTGTACCGCGCTTTCCACGCCCTGCCTCCTTTGACCACCTCCAAAGGCCTGCCGACCGGCGCGGTCAAGGGCGTGCTGAACATGCTCAAAAGTCTGCGCAAGCAGTACCCGGACAGCCCGTTCGCCGTGGTTTTCGACGCCAAGGGCGGGACATTTCGCGATGAGATGTACGCCGAATACAAGGCCAACCGCCCCAGCATGCCCGACGACATGCGCATGCAGATCGAGCCGCTGCACCAGAGCGTGATCGCCCTCGGCTTCCCGCTGCTGTGCGTGGAAGGCGTCGAGGCCGACGATGTGATCGGCACCCTGGCGCGCAGCAGCGCGGCGGCTGATCGCCCGGTGATCATCTCCACCGGCGACAAGGACATGGCGCAACTGGTCGACGGCCACATTACCTTGGTCAACACCATGTCCGGTAGCTCGATGGACGTGGAGGGCGTGAAGGAGAAATTCGGCGTCGCACCCGAGCAGATCATCGATTATCTGGCCCTGATGGGCGACTCTTCCGACAACATCCCGGGCGTTCCCGGCATCGGACCGAAGACCGCGTCTGGCCTGTTGGTCGGCGTCAACGGCGGCCTGACCGAGTTGTACGCGAATCTCGACATCGTCCCGACCCTGCCGATTCGCGGCGCCAAGACCCTGCCGGCCAAGCTCGAAGAGCACAAGGAGATGGCGTTCCTCTCGTACCAATTGGCGACCATCAAGGTCGACGTGCCGCTCAACGTAGAACTCGACGATCTGCAAATGGGCGCGGAAGACCCGGCCAAGCTCTACGAGTTGTACACCCTGCTGGAATTCAAAAGCTGGATCAATGATCTGGATCGCGACGCCAAACGTCTGGAACTGAGCGCTGCCGCCGAGCCTGCACCAGCAGGCGACCTGTTCAGCGCGCCAGAAGCCGAAGCGCCAGCCGCCCCCGCTGAAGCCGCCTATGAAACCATCCTCGATCAGGCCCGCTTCGATGTCTGGCTGGAAAAGCTCAAGAACGCCAAGTTGTTCGCCTTCGACACCGAAACCACCGGCATCGACGCGCAGCAGGCGCAACTGGTCGGTCTGTCGTTCGCCGTGCAGGCCAACGAAGCAGCCTACATTCCGCTGACTCACTCCTACATCGGCGTGCCGGAGCAACTGGATCGCGACACCGTGCTGCGCGCGCTCAAGCCGATTCTGGAAGACCCGACCAAGCTCAAGGTCGGCCAGCACGCCAAGTTCGACATGAACATTCTGGCCAACTGCGCCATCGGCGGCGATCAGAACGAAGGCATCACCGTGCGCGGCATCGCTTTCGACACCATGCTTGAGTCCTACGTGCTCAACTCCACCGCCACCCGCCACGACATGGACAGCCTCGCGCAGAAGTACCTGGATCACACCACCGTGAGTTTCCAGGACATTGCCGGCAAAGGCGCCAAGCAGCTGACTTTCGACCAGATCGCTCTGGAACAGGCCGGGCCATATGCCGCTGAAGATGCCGACATCACTTTGCGTCTGCATCAAACCCTGTTCGAAAAACTCAGCGCGATCCCGAGCCTGGCCAGCGTGCTCACCGACATCGAAATCCCGCTGGTGCCAGTGCTGGCGCGGATAGAGCGTCAGGGTGCGTTCGTCGACGCCGAGCTGCTGGGCATCCAGAGCATCGAACTGGGCAACAAGATGGTGGCACTGGAGCGCGAAGCGTTCGAGATCGCCGGCGAAGAATTCAACCTTGGCTCGCCCAAGCAACTGGGCGTGATTCTCTACGAGAAACTCGGCCTGCCGGTTTTGAAAAAAACTGCCAAGGGCCAGCCGTCCACCGCCGAAGAAGTGCTGGCGAAACTGGCCGAAGACGATCATCGCTTGCCGAAAGTGCTGATGGAGCACCGGTCGATGAGCAAGCTGAAAAGCACTTACACCGATCGCCTGCCGGAGCAGATCAACCCGCGTACCGGGCGCATTCACACCTCGTACCATCAGGCCGTGGCATCGACTGGTCGCTTGTCCTCCAGCGATCCAAACCTGCAGAACATTCCGGTGCGTACCGCTGAAGGTCGGCGCATCCGTCAGGCCTTCGTCGCGCCCAAGGGTTACAGACTGCTGGCGGCGGACTATTCGCAGATCGAACTGCGGATCATGGCGCACCTGTCCAAGGACGAAGGCCTGATGAATGCCTTCCGCAACAATCTGGATGTACACACCGCGACCGCCGCCGAAGTGTTCAAGGTCGAACTCAACGAGGTGACCTCCGACCAGCGCCGTGGCGCCAAGGCGATCAACTTCGGCCTGATCTATGGCATGGGCGCGCAGAAGCTCGGCAAGGACATCGGCGTCGACACCAAAACGGCCAAGGCCTACATCGATACCTACTTCGCTCGTTACCCGGGCGTGCGCGAGTACATGGATCGCACCCGCGCCCAGGCGGCGGATCAGGGCTATGTAGAAACATTCTTCGGTCGTCGCCTGTATCTGCCGGAGATCAACTCCAACAAGCCGCAGGAGCGCGCCGCCGCCGAACGCACGGCGATCAACGCGCCGATGCAGGGCACCGCAGCAGACATCATCAAGAAAGCCATGGTGGCGGTGGATAACTGGCTGGCGACGTCCGGGCTGGACGCCAAAGTCATCCTGCAGGTGCACGATGAACTGGTGCTGGAGGTTCGCGAGGATCTGGTCGAGCAGGTCAGCGTCGAGATTCGTCAGCACATGAGCGAAGCAGCCAAGCTGGATGTGCCGCTGCTGGTGGAAGTCGGCGTGGGCAACAACTGGGATGAGGCTCACTGAGCCATTTGAAGGCGGTTTTGCCGCGGCGTGGCGTCGCGGCAAAAACCTCGAAAAGCGCTTAGTCAGAAAAGCTCTTGGGGTTATTCCAAAGCTTTTTGAAAAAAATCTGAACTAATCTTGCAGACCACTACTCAGAGTTACTGAATGGCTGGTGAAGCCCTTCGATGCTCCTATGTTGTGTTAAGTGTTGGCAGATATCTGAACCCCGCCCTAGCGGTTCGGAACTTGAACCCCGGAACTTCTCCCTCCCCATATGAAGTCCGGGGCTTTTTTTGCCTGCGATTTACTCAGCAGGCAGCTCTCCAGGCAATTCTGAGCCCTTGTCAGCCAGTTCCATCCAGCTTGCCAATACAGTGTAGGCGTCTTCCAGCCCCATGCGTTTCGGCGCGGAGAACAGCTGGATCGTCACCAGATCACCCCACCCCTTGCGAATTTCCGACTGCACTTTGAGCAGCGTGTTCTTGGCTGCGCCATAAGTCAGCTTGTCCGCTTTGGTCAGCAGGATGTGCATCGGCATGCCGGCCGCAACGGCCCAGTCGAGCATCAGCAGGTCGAAGTCGGTCATTGGATGACGGATGTCCATCATCAGAATCAACCCCTTCAAACTCTCGCGGCCACCGAGGTAAGCCTCAAGGTGACGCTGCCAGTGCATCTTCAGCGGGATCGGTACTTTTGCATAACCGTAGCCCGGCAGGTCGACCAGACGCCGATCATCGTCTAGCTTGAAGAAGTTCAACAGCTGTGTGCGACCTGGGGTTTTCGAGGTCCGCGCCAGGCTGGCGTGAGTCAGGGTGTTCAGGGCGCTGGATTTGCCGGCGTTGGAACGACCGGCGAAGGCCACTTCAAAGCCTTCGTCGTCGGGACACTGATCGACTTTGGCCGCACTGAGCATAAACGTGGACTGTTGGCACAGGCCGAGGATGGGATTTTTGAGCTGCATGGGATTTCCGATGTGGGCGGCGCCGGGAATGGGCGCGGAACGCGGTGTCGCTTCCGTTTCAGTGACGCCAGTATATAATGCCGCAGATTTTGTGTGTGCTTTGTCCCAGCGAAGGATGAAGTACACGAGAGCGACAGACCTTGATTGCGCATTAGAACGCAAAACGCTCTCAACCCTGAAAAGGTCGTTTCAATGGCTGCTGGCTACCGGAGTCTTGATGCCGCTTTACAGCGCACAGGCTACACAGGATCCGGAAGCCGTGTACAACCGTGTTTGTAGTGCCTGTCATTCCGGCCAACTGCCCATGGCGCCCGAAAGAGGCGATGAGGCAGCCTGGACGCCGAGGTTGGCGAAGGGTATGGGGACGCTGGTACGACACGTGACCCAGGGTTTCAAGGCGATGCCGCCGCGTGGTTTGTGCATGGACTGCAGTGCCGAGGATTACCAGGCCATCATCCTTTGGATGAGCGCGAGTAAGCCCGGTCCATAACTCTTAACCCTTAGCCGTAGTTGGATTAGCTGATGAACAAATTGATCGTGAGTCTGCTGTTGACCGTGGGAATCTCAGGTTTCGCCCATGCTGCAGGTGATGCAGCAGCCGGCCAGGCAAAAGTTGCCGTATGCGGAGCCTGTCATGGCCCGGACGGGAACAGCATGGCGCCAAATTTTCCAAAACTGGCCGGCCAGGGTGAACGCTACCTGACCAAGCAACTGCACGATATCAAGTCGGGCAAACGCGTCGTTCTGGAAATGACCGGGCTGTTGACCAACCTGAGCGATCAGGATCTGGCTGACATGGCCGCGTACTTCGCCAGCCAGAAAGGCAGCGTCGGCGCCGCCGATCCGAAGCTCGTCGCACGCGGTGAAGCGCTGTTCCGGGGCGGCAACCTGACCAAGGGTCTGCCAGCCTGTACAGGTTGCCATTCGCCGAACGGTACCGGCAACGCCGCCGCCGGTTTCCCGCATCTGGGTGGCCAACACGCTCAATACATCGCCAAACAGCTGACCGACTTCCGCAAGGAAGAAGGCGGCCGCACCAACGACGGCGACACCATGACCATGCAGACCATCGCCAAACGCCTGAGCGACGAAGACATTGCAGCGGTCTCCAGTTACATTCAAGGTCTGCACTAAGGGCCCCGGATCAAGCGTTTCAGGCGATGGACATCTCTTGCAACGTTAACGCTCGATTAATCCGTCGCAGCAAGTATAAAAAGGGTGGCTTTGGCCGCCCTTTTTTGTGGCCGCTGCCGTTACACTACAGAACTCATGCCCGCCAGGACCTGTCTGAAAACAGGTCGCGCGAGGCGACCAAAATTGTCCAGGAGTAAAGCATGCGTAATCTGATCATCAGCGCCGCCCTCGTCGCTGCCAGCCTGTTCGGCGTGACCGCCCAGGCCGCTGAAGCCCCTGCCGCACCTTATGTTGAACTGACTAACCCGGTGCCAGTGGCAGAGCCTGGCAAGATCGAAGTGGTCGAGCTGTTCTGGTACGGCTGCCCGCACTGCTACGCCTTTGAGCCGGTGATCAACCCATGGGTCGAAAAACTGCCTAAAGATGTGAATTTCGTGCGCATTCCTGCCATGTTCGGCGGCCCTTGGGACGCTCACGGCCAGATGTTCCTGACGCTGGAAGCGATGGGTGTCGAGCACAAGGTTCACGCTGCTGTGTTCGAAGCCATCCAGAAACAACATAAAAAGCTGGTTACTCCAGAAGAGATGGCTGACTTCCTCGCCACCCAAGGCGTCGACAAGGACAAGTTCCTGGCCACGTTCAACTCTTTCGCCATCAAGGGCCAGATTGTAAAAGCCAAAGAACTGGCCAAAAAGTATGAAATCACTGGCGTTCCAACCATGATCGTCAACGGCAAGTACCGCTTCGATATCGGCTCCGCCGGCGGTGCCGAACAGGCTCTGAAACTGGCCGACCAACTGGTCGCCAAAGAGCGCGCGACCAACAAGGCTGCTGCCAACTAAGCGCGGCAACCGCCATGCGCCGCTGGAAAACCGAACGCACCGTTGGCCTGCATGATCCGCAGGTCAACGAGCATCACCTGGCGTCTACGGGCCTGCCAGCAGACCAGCGTCTGCGCTTGCTCAGTTTCAACATCCAGGTCGGTATCAGCACCGAACGTTATCGGCATTACCTGACGCGCAGCTGGCAGCATTTGCTGCCGCACACCGGGCGCTCAGGCAATTTGCAGAAGATTGGCGACCTGCTCGGCGACTTCGATCTGGTCGCCCTGCAGGAAGCCGACGGCGGCAGCCTGCGCTCAGGCTATGTCAATCAAGTCGAACACCTGGCTCATCTCGGGGCCTTCCCCTACTGGTATCAACAACTCAATCGCAACCTCGGTCGACTGGCCCAGCACAGCAACGGCGTGCTCAGTCGTCTGCGCCCGTGGGCGATTGAAGATCACCCGCTGCCCGGCCCGAAAGGTCGCGGGGCAATTCTGCTGCGCTTCGGCGAAGGCCCGGAAGCACTGGTGGTGGTGATGATGCACCTGGCCCTCGGCGCACGCGTGCGCAGCCTGCAGCTGGCTTACATTCGTGACCTGATCAGTGGCTATAAACATCAAGTGTTGATGGGCGACATGAACACCCATGCCAGCGATCTGCTACAGCATTCTCCGTTACGCGATCTCGGCTTGCTGGCCCCGCAAGTGGAAGCGACATTCCCCAGCTGGCGCCCTCAGCGCTGCCTTGATCATATTTTGCTCAGCCCGACCCTGACACTGGAAAAGGTCGAAGTGCTGGCCCAACCCATTTCCGATCACCTGCCGGTCGCGGTAGAGATTCGTCTGCCGGGTTCGCTCACGGCCGATGCATTACCCGCGTTGAGCACTGCCCCTCGCGGAACCCCTGAATGAGCGACGACGCCCAGCGCTGGAAAGAGAAGTACCTCAAAAGCATCGAACAACAGGACAAGCTCGAACGTCGCTGGGCCGCACGGCTCGATTTGCTTCGCCGAGGCCTGGTGCGCAGCACGCTGGCGGCCGAAGGCACCGACCGAGTGGTTGATCAATGCATGAAAGAGATGCGCGAAGTAGTGCGCACCGACGACATGGACGCCGGCCTCGCCGCCCTGTTGCCACGCCTGGAAAAAGCCGTGCTCGATTCCGAGCAGCGCCGCGAGACCCGCATTGATCAGGTCAGCACTGCGCTGACTTCGCTGGTGGCACAATTGCAGGCGTTGCCACTGCCGCGGGAGGTCGCCCAGCCACTGAAGAAGTTTGCCAAGCAACTGGATGGTCGCGTCGGACAAGCGCGGGAAATGCCGCTACTGCTGAGTGAGCTGAGCGGTTTGCAGGGCAAGGCGTTGAGTCAGTTGGAGACGCCGGCAGAGCCAGGACGCCCGGGGTTGTTGCAGCGGCTGTTTGGCACTCGTGAAAGTGAGGAGGCGACGACTCCCGTTGCTCCTGCGCCTGAGCAGGCCGCACCCGTCGAGCAACCGCACGCCGCGCCTGAACCTGAATCCGAACCGGTGCAAGCCGCCCCAGCCCCCATCGCTGCGCCAGCAGTGGTCGCTCCGGCGATCAAAGAAGCTGCGACCGTTGCAGCCATCGAGGCGACAAACGCTGCGGCGCAGCTTCAAGCCGAACCCGACGTAGTCGCTTTCGTTCCGCCCAAGGTCTTCTCCGAATCGGTCGTCGCTCCGACGGAAGCAGAAGCCATCGAGCCAGCGGTTACAGCACCAGCCCCCGTTCCGGCTCCGGCTCCGGCTCCAGTGCCACCCGCCGCCTTCAACCCCGACGAGTTGATTCATCCTGGCGATCCAGCACCGCTGATCCTCGACAGCCTGCCCCTGCCCGAACCTATTGCTCAGGCACTGGCTGCCATCGACCCGGAGCAAGCCGAGCACGACATTCTTTTCGCCTTGCCGGATTCCCCGGAGCCGTCCTATAGCTCCGTGGCCAAACACATCGAGGACACGCTGATCGGTCTGCTCGACGACCTGACGCTGCCAGAACGCCACCGTCCGCAAGCCGAGGCCATGCGCGAACGGCTGAAACACGGCTTGAACTGGTACGAACTGATCCCGATCCTCGACGATCTCGCAACATTGATGCTGGCCATCACCGACAGCGGCCAGCACGAATTCGAAGCCTACTTGCAGCAACTAAACGAACGCCTCGAAGCGTTTCAGAGCAACCTGCAAGCCGCCAGCGAAGGCCATGCCGACAACAGCTCGGCGGCGCGGGCGATGGACACGCAGATCCGCGAGCAAGTCGACGGTTTGCAGACCAGCGTGCAGGAAGCGGCGGATCTGGATGACCTCAAGCAGGTGCTGGAGAACCATCTGGAAGGCTTGCTCGGCACCATGGATCAACACCAGAAACAGCGCGACGCCCGTGAGCAGGAAGTGGCGGCGCGGCTCAAAGGTCTGTCCGAACGCGTGGCGCACATGGAGCAAGAGGCACAGGGCTTCCGCGAGCACCTTGAAGAACAGCGCCAGAAAGCCCTCATCGACCCGCTCACCGGCCTGCCAAACCGCGCGGCCTGGAGCGAACGGCTTGAGCATGAGATCAAGCAATGGCAGCAACACGGCAACACCCTGAGCCTGGCGATGCTCGACCTTGATCACTTCAAACGGATCAATGACAACTATGGCCACCTGGCTGGCGACAAAGTGCTGAAGATCATCGCCACCGTGTTGCGCAAACGCCTGCGCGGGTCAGATTTCATTGCCCGTTTCGGCGGCGAAGAGTTCGTCCTGCTGCTACCGGCAACCCCGCCAGCGGTCGGAGCGAAACTGCTGGAAACCCTGCGTGCGGCGATCGAAGCCTGCCCGTTCCACTTCAAAGGCGAACGGGTGACGATCACGATTTCCATGGGCCTGGCGACGTTCAGATCGGGAGAACACAGTGATCTGGTGTTGAAAAGAGCCGATCAGGCGCTTTATCGCGCAAAAAATGCAGGGCGCAATCGCGTCGAGCTAGGCTGAGCAAATTGTTCCATTTTGTTTAAATCCGCCCGCTGACCGTCTTCACGCAAGGCAGTACGTTACACTGTTGCATTACTGTCTTGTGTGTACTGCCTTCTGCCATGAAATTCTTTGCCCTCCTCGCGTCTCTTCTTGTTCTGGCCGGTTGCGCCAGCGGCCCGCGTTATGACACCAGCCATCCTTCAGTCAATTACGACAGCCGCATCCAGTTCGTGGTCGTGCATTACACCTCGACTTCGCTGGAGCGTTCGCTGCAACTGTTGACCCATGGTGAAGTCAGCAGCCATTACCTGATCGGCGACGACAAGAGCGCCACCGTCTACAAGTTGATGGACGAAAACCAGCGCGCCTGGCATGCCGGTGAAAGCCAGTGGCAGGGCCGCACGTGGCTGAACTCAAGCTCGATCGGCATCGAAATCGTCAACCCCGGCTTCAAGGACACCCCGACCGGGCGCCTTTGGTATCCGTACAGCGAGGCGCAGATTCAATCGCTGATCGTCCTGCTCAAGGACATCAGCAAGCGCAACGGCATCAGCCCACGGCACATCATTGGTCACAGCGACATCGCTCCATTGCGCAAGCTTGATCCGGGCCCGCTGTTCCCGTGGAAGCGTCTCGCCGCCGAAGGCTTGGGCATATGGCCCAACGAGCAAGCCGTGGCACGCCAGCAAGCGCTGTTCAACAATAGCGAACTGCCGAGTATCAGTTGGTTCCAGGGGCAATTGGCGCGTCTTGGTTACGACACGCCGCAGACCGGCGAACTGGACGTCGCAACGCGCCACGTCCTCGCGGCCTTCCAGATGCACTTCCGCCCTTCGCGCTTCGACGGCACGCCGGACGCACAAACGGCTGCGCTGCTGCTGGTACTCAATCAGACAAAATAATGACGCCCGCCCGACGGTCAGGGCGAAATTGCAATCAGCAGCTATAACTCATTGGTAATTCTTCGGATATTCCATGATGGTTGCTACCCGAGAGACGCTGCGTAGCTGGTTTTATCGCCCCTGGTTTTTGGCGATGATCGCGGCTGTCCTCAGTACCAGCCTGTTGATCGCCGGCGGGATGTTCTTGGCGATGCGTCAGGTCGAGCAAAGTGAAAGCCAGGAAATGAACGCCCAGGGCGAGCGTTTCCTCGCCCGTCTCGAGCAGCTGTTCGGCCAATTGCGCGAAAGTCTTGATGATCTCGAAGCCCAGCCTTTGCGCAGTTGCGATGACGAAATGATCGCCACGCTGCAGCAGGTCACCTTTAACTATCGCTTTGTCTATGAAGCGGCCTACATGGACGCCTCGCGGATCTGTTCCAACCGCCCTCGTCAGGAAGGCTTGTCGGTGGTCCGCGCACCGGACATCAGAGGCCCGACCTACAGCTATTGGCTGAACACCACCACCGAACCCGATGAAAACCGCGCCGCGCTGATGCTCGGCCGCGGCAATTTTCGCGTGGCCACCTCGCGCGGGCATTTGACCGACATGGTCGACCTGTCACCCGGCAGCAGCCTGTTAGTGGTGCTGGATCATGGCACCCGCGCGATTCCGGTGCTGGGCAAGGCGCAGGCATGGCCACCGACCGAACACTGGCCGCCGAAAAGCCAGGACGCCTTGCAAGTCACCCAGACGCGACTGATCTATCGCATGCCCACCGCCACCCCGGAATACCAACTGGTACTGATCACGCCGCGTACCGGCATGCACATTCCCGCTATCTGGTGGTGGATGATTCCGGCCTGTCTGTTGCTCGGCGCGTTCGTCGGCTTCTTCGTGTTTTTACTGGTGCGCCAGCGTCAGTCATTGGACGCCGAGCTGCACGGCGCCATCCGCCGTGGCGAATTGCAGGTGCTCTATCAACCGATCTTCGACCTCGACACTCGCAACTGTGTAGGTGCCGAGGCACTGCTGCGCTGGCGCCGTCCGGACGGCACGCTGACCAGCCCCGACCTGTTCATTCCACTGGCAGAAAACACCGGGCAGATCCGGCAGATGACCGACTTCGTTCTCCAACGCTTGCTGGAGCAATTGGGGCCGGTGCTGCGTGCCAACCCGCAGTTGTATATCTCGGTCAACCTCGCTGCCTGTGACGTGATGGTGCCGCGCATCGGCCAGGTCATGGCGCGTCTGCTGACCCTGCACAGAGTGGCGGCCAAGCAGATTGCGTTCGAGGTCACCGAACGTGGCCTGATTGATGTGGTGGTGGCGAAGGAAAACCTGCAAGCATTGCGAGATGTCGGCCATCAGGTATTGATCGACGACTTCGGCACGGGATATTGCAGCCTCGCCTACCTGCAAACACTGCCGGTGGACTGCCTGAAAATCGACAAGGCGTTCATCGACGCACTCGGCCATGACGCTGCCAGCAGCGGCGTCGCGCCACACATCATTCATATGGCGCAGGCGCTGGATTTGAAGGTGATTGCCGAAGGAATCGAACTCGAATCACAAGCCCAATTGCTCAGCAGCGAGGGCGTGAAGTTCGGTCAGGGCTGGCTGTTTGCGCACGCCCTGAGCGCGGTACAGTTCATTGAACTGATCACCCGTGGGCGACGGCTCGCCGGTCGCCGAATGGATGACGAAGCTTAAACGGCCAAAGCCATATAGAACTGCGTCCCCTGCCCCGGCCGCGAATAAACCCCCATCCGTCCGCCATGCAGCTGGACGATTTCCTTGCACAGCGCCAGCCCAAGCCCGGCGCCACCCTTCTTGCGTCCAACCTGGACGAACGGCTCGAAAATTCGTCCTTGCTGGCCGTAGGCAATGCCTTCGCCGTTGTCTTCGACGCTGATGATCACCCGCTCGCCGTGGCGACGCGCCTGCAAGCGAATCTGACCGTCGCGGGCGGTGTGGCGCAGGGCGTTATCGATCAGGTTGTCGAGCACTCGGTCCAGTTGCGCTTGATCCGCCTGCAAGCGCGGCAGCGGGCCCTGTACCTCTACCATCAATGCGATGCCTTTTTCCGCAGCCGTGTCGGCAAAGCGCAGTTGCGCCTGCTCCAGCAAATCTTCGATGGAGCACGGTGCCAGTGTCAGTTTCTGCAAGCCATTCTGGTAGCGCGAGAAGTTGAGCAAGTCGTTGATCAACTGCATCAAGCGCTGCATCTCTTCGTTGACGGTGTCGAGCAGGTCCGCCTCACGAGAATCCGCCGCAAACTTCGCCCGCTCACGGAACAGGCCGAACGCCATGTGCATACCCGTGACTGGCGTGCGCAGCTCATGGGAGGCACGTAATACGAATTCGCTGCGCACCCGCTCGAAGGCACGCTGCTCAGTGACATCGTGCAGCACCATCACCGCCCCCAGAATATGACCCTGGGTATGGCTCACCGGGGTCAGGCTGTAAGTCAGCAGGCGAGATTCGCCGTCGACCTCAATGCTCAAATCTTCCGGTGCTCGTTCGAGGGTGCCGCCGCGCAACACCAGTTGCAGTTGCGCATCCAGCTCAGGTCGCCCAAGTGCGCTGCCCAGGCCTTGCCCGAGACGGTCATCGTCCCAGCCCAACTGGCGCTGGGCGACCGGGTTGAGATGCTCCAAGTGGCCCTCGCGGTCGATCATCAGCAAGCCGTCATCGATGCTGTCGAGCACGGCCTGTAAGCGTTGTTGACCGGCCATCAACTCATCGACGTTAGTCGCCTGATGCTCACGCAAGGCTTCGGCCATCAGCCCGAACCGCTTGGTCAGCAGATTCATTTCCATCGCTGAGGAAATCGGCAGGGTCACTTCAAAGTTGCCTTGGCCGATATTGTCCGCCGCCCGCGCCAGCGCCTCGATCGGTGCGCCGAAACGCCGGGCAATGCCTTGGGCCGTGACGAAACCGATGATCAACACCGCCAGCCCAACAAGCCCAAGCAGGCCGGCGACCAACAGCGCCCGCTCGCGGGCATCTCGCTGGACGGCGTTGATATTGTCGAGCGCATGCTTGTGCTCGGCGATCAGTCCGTTGCGCAAGGTATTGAAGCGCTCGCGGAAGTCCGCATTGCTCATCATCGTCTTGGCAGGGTCACGGGACAGGTCGAACGCCTGCAGGAAATTCAGATAATCTTTTTTGGCCTGACTGAAACCATACAACTGACCATCGCCCTCCTTTTCCTGGGCGATGCCTTCGTCGAGCAACTGGAAGTAATGCTGCCTGGACGCTTCGAACGCCACGGGATCAGGCTTTTCCGCGAGCATGATGATCAGTTGATCACCCAGCGTCTGCCGCAGCTTGAGGCCCAGATCAAGGGTGGCGAAGTTACTGCGCACCCGCTCTTCCTGAGTTCCAGCCATCTGCATCACGCTGACCAGCCCGAGCAACAGCCCGAGCAAAGCCACGGTGATCAGTGCGGAAATGCTCAGGAACAAGCGGGTCCGCAACTTCATCGCCAGTTTCATCGTCGGGCGCTCACAGGTTGTAATGCTTGCGCTTGCGATACAGGGTCGAGGCATCAATGCCGAGGGTTTTCGCCGCTTGATCCAGCGTGCCGGCGGTGGCCAGAACGGCGCCGATATGCGCTTTTTCCAACTCGTCCAGGCTCAGCGCCGCGCCGACCCTTGGCGCATTGCTGGCTGGTTGCTCGGCCATGCCCAAATGGCTGATTTCCACGCGCTCCTGCGGGCAGATGATGCTTGCGCGCTCAACCACGTTGCGCAACTCGCGGATGTTGCCCGGCCAGCGATAACCGAGCAGCGCCTCACGGGCTTCGTCGCTGAACCCCCGAGCCGGACGTGCGTACTCTTTAACGAAGCGGGCAAGAAAGCGGTCGGCCAAGGTCAAAATGTCTTCGCTGCGCTCGCGCAACGGCGGCAAGTGCAAGGTGATGACGTTGAGGCGATAGAGCAGGTCTTCACGGAAACGCCCGTCGCGCACCATGTCTTCGAGATTGAGGTTAGTCGCCGCCAGAATCCGCACGTCGGCGCGGCGGGTCACCGGGTCGCCTACCCGCTCGTATTCCTTGTCCTGAATGAAGCGCAGCAACTTGGGTTGCAACGTCAGGGGAAAATCGCCGATCTCGTCGAGAAACAGCGTACCGCCGTCGGCCTGATTGACGCGACCCAAAGTACTTTCGCTGGCACCGGTAAACGCACCGCGACTGTGACCGAACAGCTCACTTTCCATCAGTTCGGCGGTCAGCGACGGGCAGTTAATGGTCACGCAGGACTTCTTCTCGCGCTTGCTCCAGCCGTGAATCGCCCGGGCCAGTTCACCCTTACCGGTGCCGGACTCACCCAGAATAAGAATGTTGGCGTCAGTACTCGCCACCTGCCGCGCAGTCTCCAGCACGACTTTCATCGCCGGGCTGTGAGAATCGAGGCCGTCCTTCGGCTTGCGGATTTCGCCTTCGAGGGCTTCAAGACGCGCCGAGAGTTGGCGCACTTCCAGTTGCTTGGCGGTCGCCAGGCGCAGTTGATCCGGGCTGCACGGCTTGACCAGATAGTCGGCGGCGCCAGCCTGAATGGCATCCACGGCGGTATCGACAGCCGAATGCGCGGTTACGATCACCACGCGCATCCACGGCGCCTGAATGCGCATTTGCGCCAGCACATCGAGGCCGTTGTCTTCGCCCAAGCGCAAATCAAGGAAGCACAGATCAAAGACCTGGCGTTGCAGCAGTGCGTCGGCCTGGGCCGCGCTGTTGGCAGTGGCGACCGTATAGCCTTCATCTTCGAGGCAATAACGGAAGGTTCGCAGGATGGCGGATTCGTCGTCCACCAGCAGAATGCGGCCTTGATGCTCAGTGGCAGATTCCATTTTTCCTACGCTCCATAGTGATTGGTCTTGGGTTAGTCCCGGAAAAATCGGGCAAGTTGCATGGTTGATTCTGAACGATGCCAGCCATAGGAGGGTAGCTCTCTCCTGCATTTACGGCTAATACACTGATTTTGTTGATTTTTTAAACAATCATCGATTTGCAGGGGATTCCCTGCGTACTTTTCTGACATCCGCGCCCTGCTCTCAATTCCATAAGAATGAAATCTCCTACGAAATAATCGTGCATTGCGCACGATCCTAGGAGCCCCATCGTGCAGGATGCGTCGTAATTCATTTTTATTGCACTCATAACTAATTGATTTTATTGAATATTTTTCAAATAAAAAATTGGCATGCAGCCTGCAATATCTCTTTTAGCCCGGGCAGATCAGAACTGCCCCAACCGAATAAGAGTGAGGAACCCAGGATGACTCGCCAACGTGCCGCCCAAGTGCGTATCTCGCCACTGCATATCCAGCAAGGCCTGTTCGGCGTTCTTGCCCTGTTGATCACCCTGATCGCGTGCCAGCAATACCTGAGCTGGGAAAACAGCCAGAAGGCTGAGCCGCTGATCTCGATGCAACACAGCACGCAGAAGCACTTCAGTGCCGTCAGCAATAGCCAGGCAGAGAGCGCCTCGATGCGCATGATGGATGTTGATCAGGCGCAGCCAATGGATGAGATGCCACGTGAAGAGCGCTGGGTTTTTTAACTGTTAAACAGATTCGGGCGCGATGCGCCGGAACACGCCACACCCCTAAATAGAGAAGTAAGGAGAATCACCATGTTGAGCTGGGCAATTACATTCTTGATCATTGCCATCATCGCTGCAGTACTGGGCTTCGGTGGTATCGCGGGCACCGCCACGGGTATCGCCAAGATTCTCTTTGTCGTGTTCCTGGTGATGTTCATCGCTTCCTTCTTCTTTGGCCGTCGCGGCCGAGGTTAACGATGATTGCGTTGAAGACATTGGCAGCCGCCCTGCTTCTGGGCGGTAGTGCCATGGCGATGGCGGCCAACGACGGCCAGACGCGAGTCAACGAACTCTTGAGTTCCGACCCGCAATACCGGGAAACCTGGGAAGGCGTGGTAAAGAAGGAAGAACGCCTGCCGGAATGGGTGATGAACCTGTCCGGCACGCCTGACCAGCAAATGAATGCCGTGACTGAAGATGGCGACCAGTATCTGGTTGGGCCGCTCTGTGAAAATGCAGACAAATGCCTGAACCACCGCTTGATCGTCGCGTTCAGTTTCGACAAGAAAGATGCCTACGCCATGCTCGTCGATGTGCCCGAAGGTCTGCCGGCTGACAAGTCGCCAACGCGACATGCCACCTACCGCTTCCTCGGCAAACCCGACCAGGGCATGCAGGATCTTTTGATGGAAACTCTGAAGAAAGATCCGAAGTGGTATTGATGCGAGTTTGAACATGAGGGCAGCCCCCCGCTGCCCTCCATTGCGCCCACCCGAGGAAGGCCGGCGCATGACCAAGGGGCCGGGACGTTCTGACTGTTACAGGGTCGGAGTGACCTACGGGTACAGGGAGTGCCTGCGCAAGGGCCGGGTCAGGGTAAAAGCTGCGTCGCAGGTTCGCCGACCCACAGTGGCTCGACGGACTTGCGCTGAGCTTTCAATCAGGCAGAACATTGATCTAGAGCGTCCTGCTCATCCTTTTATCGCTCACACTGCGTGCGAAAACATTTCGCGGTGTTTCCTGGCGACCGTATATCGCGAAAACATGTTTCCAACCAGTAGGACTTCTAGTCTCGAAATGTAGGCTTTTTCCGAAAATTTTCGTCGAAATTACTCGTTCAAAAAACAACCAATCTGCGCTGTGATGGCCGGTTCACGGCACTTATGCCGGCTGAAATGTCGCAATCGAACCGGTTGGGACGCCAGTTTCGTTAAAAAAAACTCATGCCGATTCGGCATAGGGTAGGCGTTTACGGCATTAGACGGCGCAACCTTGCATCGGAATAGTTGCGCCTTTTTTCGCCTGCCGAAGAGCCGTAAACACGCGCTTTGGGGCACCTTATACGGAGGCAGATGCACAGACTTTTCCGCTAAAAAGCGTTCCAGTTCCTGCATCTGCCTGAGTCAAACGCAAGTAAGGGTAAAGATAATGAAGAAGGCAAAACTCAGCCTCGCCTGGCAGATCCTCATCGGTCTGGTTCTAGGGATTGCAATTGGTGCGTTGCTCAACCATTTCAGTGCCGAGAAGGCCTGGTGGATCAGCAACGTCCTGCAACCGGCAGGCGATATCTTTATCCGTCTGATCAAGATGATCGTGATCCCGATCGTCATCTCTTCCCTGATCGTCGGCATCGCTGGCGTGGGCGACGCCAAGAAGCTCGGGCGTATCGGCCTGAAGACGATCATTTATTTCGAAATCGTCACCACCATCGCCATTATTGTTGGCCTGGTTCTGGCGAACGTGTTCCATCCGGGTGCCGGCATCGACATGAGCACGCTGGGCACGGTGGACATCTCCAAGTACCAGGCGACCGCCGCCGAAGTGCAGCATGAACACGCGTTCATCGAGACCATCCTCAACCTGATCCCGTCGAACATCTTCGCGGCCATGGCTCGCGGCGAAATGCTGCCGATCATCTTCTTCTCCGTGCTGTTCGGTCTCGGTCTGTCGAGCCTGCAGTCGGATCTGCGCGAGCCGCTGGTGAAGATGTTCCAGGGCGTCTCGGAAAGCATGTTCAAAGTCACCCACATGATCATGAACTACGCCCCGATCGGCGTATTCGCACTGATCGCGGTGACTGTCGCCAACTTCGGCTTCGCCTCGTTGCTGCCGCTGGCCAAACTGGTGATCCTGGTTTACGTCGCCATCGCCTTCTTCGCCTTTGTGGTACTGGGCCTGATCGCCAAGCTGTTCGGTTTCTCGGTGATCAAGCTGATGCGCATCTTCAAGGATGAGCTGGTGCTCGCTTACTCCACCGCGTCCTCGGAAACCGTGCTGCCGCGCGTGATCGAGAAGATGGAAGCCTACGGTGCGCCGAAAGCCATCTGCAGCTTCGTGGTGCCGACCGGTTACTCGTTCAACCTCGACGGTTCGACCCTGTACCAGTCCATCGCCGCCATCTTCATTGCCCAGCTGTACGGCATCGACCTGTCGATCAGCCAGCAACTGCTGCTGGTGCTGACGCTGATGGTCACCTCCAAAGGCATCGCCGGTGTACCGGGCGTGTCCTTCGTGGTGCTGCTGGCCACCTTGGGCAGCGTGGGTATTCCGCTGGAAGGCCTGGCATTCATCGCCGGTGTCGACCGCATCATGGACATGGCGCGTACCGCCCTGAACGTGATCGGCAACGCCTTGGCGGTACTGGTTATCGCGCGCTGGGAAGGCATGTACGACGACGCCAAGGGCGAGCGCTACTGGAACTCCCTGCCGCACTGGCGCAGCAAGGAAAAACTGCCGGCCGGCGAGATTTCCAAGCAGTAATCCAAGACCCTGTGGGAGCTGGCTTGCCAGCGATGAGGCCAGCACATTCAACATCTTTGTTGACTGACACGCCGCCATCGCGGGCAAGCCCGCTCCCACAGGGATCACCGCCAGCCGTTATAAACAAACCCCGGACAAAATCCGGGGTTTGTCGTTTCTGGCGACCCCGCTATCATTCGCCGCATCTTCCGGGGGATTTGACTGATGCTTAATGGCCTGTGGCTTGGCTTCTTTGTCGTGGCAGCAATATCTGCGCTGGTGCAGTGGCTGGTCGGCGGTAACGCCGGGATTTTTGCGGCGATGGTGGAAAGCATTTTTGCCATGGCCAAGCTGTCGGTCGAGGTCATGGTGCTGCTGTTCGGTACCCTCACCTTGTGGCTGGGCTTTCTGCGCATTGCCGAGAAGGCCGGGATCGTCGACTGGCTGGCCAAGGTGTTGGGCCCGCTGTTTCTGCGCCTGATGCCGGAAGTCCCACCCGGTCACCCTGCCCTTGGCCTGATCACCCTGAACTTCGCCGCCAACGGACTTGGCCTGGACAACGCCGCCACGCCGATCGGCCTGAAAGCCATGAAGGCGTTGCAGGAACTCAACCCCAGCGCCACCATCGCCAGCAACGCGCAGATCCTGTTTCTGGTACTCAACGCCTCCTCCCTGACCCTGCTGCCGGTGACGATCTTCATGTACCGCGCCCAGCAAGGGGCGCCGGATCCGACCCTGGTGTTTCTGCCGATTCTGCTGGCAACCAGTTGCTCGACCATCGTCGGTTTCCTCTCGGTGGCATTCATGCAGCGTCTGCGGGTCTGGGACCCGGTGGTGCTGGCCTATCTGATTCCCGGTGCGCTGATCCTCGGTGGCTTCATGGCGCTGCTGGCGACGATGTCGGCCACCGCGTTGGCGGGTCTTTCGTCGATCCTCGGCAATCTCACGTTGTTCGGGCTGATCATGCTGTTTCTGGTGATAGGCGCCTTGCGCAAGGTGAAGGTTTACGAGGCATTCGTCGAGGGTGCGAAAGAGGGCTTCGACGTCGCCAAAAACCTGCTGCCGTATCTGGTCGCAATGCTCTGTGCCATTGGCGTGCTACGCGCCTCCGGGGCACTGGATTTTGGTCTGGACGGGATTCGCCATCTGGTCGAATGGGCCGGTTGGGACACGCGGTTTGTCGATGCGCTGCCGACGGCGATGGTCAAACCATTCTCCGGCAGCGCTGCGCGGGCGATGCTGATTGAAACGATGAAAACCTCCGGCGTGGACAGCTTCCCGGCGCTGGTGGCGGCGACGATTCAGGGCAGTACCGAGACCACGTTCTATGTGCTGGCCGTTTACTTTGGAGCGGTGGGGATTCAGCGGGCGCGGCATGCGGTGGGGTGTGCGTTGCTGGCGGAGTTGGCGGGCGTGATTGGCGCGATTGGCGTGTGCTACTGGTTCTTTGGCTGATCACAGATCAAAACTGTAGGAGTGAACCTGCTCGCGATAGCTTGCTGACAGGCACTAATGATGGTGACTGACAAACCGCCATCGCCAGCAGGCTGGCTCCTACATTGGTTTTGTGTGGGGCTTAAGGTCTGGGTTCTGGTGCGAGTTTCTGCCCTTGATCTACCGCCCACGCCACGACCTTCGCGGTCAGGCGATCACTGGCCTGGCCGAAGCCTGCGACCACTGCTGGCACCTGCACATCGCTCAACGGTTGACGCTCTTCAAAGCGGCGGCTGGCCAGAATCCGCTGGTCATAGCCACGCACCAGCAGCGCATCGACTCGCACCACGACGCTGGCCTGCGTCCCCTGATATTCAGTCTGAAACGCCTGCAAATTCCCGCCCAGCTCCAGATCCGCGGCAAAGTTGCTGTCATCGGTACTCAGCAACGTCACCCGGCCATCACGCGCGAAGCCGTCCAGCAACCGATTACGCACCAGCACCGGGGCAGGATCGCTCCAGCGCGAAGCCTTGTAGCTGCTGATCACGTCGCCCTGTGGAATCACCGCAATACTCGGCCGGTTCAACGCTTCGCTGGCCAGCAACTTGTTCAGGCGCAGCGACCACTGCTGCGGCGCCGCCGAACTGGCCGAGGCGGGTGCTTGTGCGCTCGGCAGACGGTAAACGTCCGATGGCTCCGACTTGGGCAAGATCGAGCACGCGCTGATCAGGGTAACGCCAGCGGCGAGGAGGGCGAGGCGAGTCAGCTTCATGGCGTGAACTCCTTGTTCTTGTCACTGCCCAGCAGGTAACCGCTGGGGTTGGCCTCCAGGCGTTGGGAAATGGCACGCAGCGAAGTCAGCGTCTCGCGCAGTTCGCGGATCGCCGGCGCCAGGCCATTGAGGCCCTGCATGCCGTTGTCGAGGGAGTTCTGGTTCTTGCTCAGCAGGCCGTTGATGGTGGAGCTGCTTTGTTCCAGCGACTTCATCGCCTGTTCGGCACTGCCTAGCGCCTGTTTGCCCTGATCGTTGAGCAGGCCGTTGGCGTTGCGCATCAACAGCGAGGTCTGTTCGAGCATGTTGCCGGCCTGTTTGCCGACCGTCGCCAGTTGCTGCATGGCCTGACGCAAGTCGCCGCGCTGATCGTTGATCGAGCCGGTGGTCTGTTCCAAGTGGGCGAGGGTGTTACTGACGCGTTCGACGTTTTCGGCGGAGAACATGTGATTGGCGTTATTGAGCAGGGCACTGATGCCGGTCATCAAGTCGTTGCTGTCATTGAGCAGACGCGAAATCGGCGAAGGCGAGGCAACGATGGTCGGCAGGTTGCCGTCACGCCCTCTGAGTTTCGGGCTTTCTGGCGTACCGCCGCTGAGCTGGATGATCGACGTACCGGTGATCCCGGTCAGCGCCAGTTTGGCCAGGGTGTCTTCCTTGATCGGGGTGTCGCCACCCAGACGAATCCGCGCCAGCACCCGGCGCGGGTCCTGTGGATCGAGGCGCAGGTTGACCACGTCGCCGACCTTGATCCCGCTGTACTGCACCGAACTGCCCTTGGACAGACCGCTGACCGCCTCGTTGAAGACGATTTCGTAATCCTTGAACTCGGTGTCGACGCTGGACTTGGCCAGGAACAGACCGAAGAGCAGGGCGCCGGCCACCACGATGACGGTGAACAGGCCAATCAACACATGATGGGCTCGGGTTTCCATGTCAGACCTCGTTAAGCAATTTGGCGGCGTCCAGCGCCGAGCGGCCGCGCGGGCCGTGGAAGTATTCGTGAATCCACGCGTCATCCGTTTCCGAAACGACGTCGATGGGACCCGCGACCAGCACTTTCTTCTGCGCCAGCACCGCCACGCGGTCGGTGATGGTGTAGAGCGTGTCGAGGTCGTGGGTCACCAGAAACACGCTCAGGCCCAACGCGTCGCGCAGGGTCAGGATCAATTGATCGAACTGCGCCGCGCCGATCGGATCGAGGCCGGCGGTGGGTTCGTCGAGAAACAGGATGTCCGGATCCAGGGCCAAGGCCCGGGCCAATGCGGCGCGCTTGATCATGCCGCCGGACAGCGACGACGGGTATTTGTCCGCCGCCGACAGCGGCAACCCGGCCAGCGCCAGTTTGACCGCGGCCAGATGCTCGGCATCGTGGCGACTCAGGCCGGCGTGTTCGATCAGGGGCAGGGCGACGTTCTCGGTCACCGTCAGCGAGGAAAACAGCGCGCCTTTCTGGAACAGCACGCCAAAGCGCCGCTCGACCAGTGAGCGCTCGTGCTCGGACAGGCTTGGCAGGTTCTGGCCGAATACTTTGACGTTGCCTTCGCTGGGCCGGCGCAGGCCGACGATGCTGCGCAACAGCACCGATTTGCCGCTGCCGGAACCGCCGACCACGGCGAGGATTTCGCCTTTGTACAAATCCAGATCGAGGTTTTCGTGCACGCTCTGGCTGCCAAAGCGATTGCACAGGCCACGGACTTCGATTACTGCCTCGGCGGGCGCGCGGGGTAGACGACTCACCAGCCCATCTCCATGAAGAACAGCGCGGCCACCGCGTCGAGCACGATCACCACAAAAATCGACTGCACCACGGCGGAGGTGGTGTGGGCGCCGACCGATTCGGCGCTGCCGCTGACCTTGAAGCCTTCCAGGCAACCGATCGCGGCGATCAGGAAGGCGAAGATCGGCGCTTTGACCAGCCCGACCAGGAAATGCTGAATGCCGATGTCCGATTGCAGCAGCGACAGGAACATCGCCGGCGAAATATCCAGCGACACCGCGCAGACCACGCCGCCGCCGACGATGCCCGAGAGCATCGCCAGAAACGTCAGCATCGGCAACGCCACCAGCATCGCCAGCACCCGTGGTACTACCAGCAACTCCATGGGGTCGAGGCCGAGGGTGCGGATCGCGTCGATTTCTTCGTTGGCCTTCATCGAGCCGATCTGCGCGGTGAACGCACTGGCGGTGCGCCCGGCCATCAGGATCGCCGTCAGCAACACGCCGAACTCACGCAGGAACGAGAAGCCCACCAGATCCACGGTAAAAATCGTCGCGCCGAAACTGGCCAGCACCGTCGCGCCGAGAAACGCCACCACCGCGCCGACCAGAAAGGTCAGCAACGCCACGATGGGCGCGGCGTCGAGACCGGTCTGTTCGATGTGCGCAATCATCGGCGTGATCCGCCAGCGCTTGGGCCGGAACAGGTTGCGGGCGATGGTTTCCAGAATCAGCCCGACGAAGCCGAGCAGTTGCAGAGTGTCTTGCCAGATCGTGTCGACGGCGCGGCCGATGCGCGTCAGCAACTGCACGCTGACGCTGACTTCCGGTTCCTTGATGGGCACGCAGAAATCGGTCAGCGACTGATACACGGTTTGCAGCAGCGCGCGATCAGCAGAGGAAATCGTGCAATCGGGATGTTCGGCGGATTTGCCGAGGCGTTCGGAACCGAGCAGTTCCACCAGCAACGAGGCGCCAGCGGTATCGAGGGCACCGAGGCCGTTCAGATCAATCGGCGTGCTGGCGTCGTATTGGCCGTGGAGCTTTTCGCTCAGTTGCTTGAGGTCGGCGTAATGGGCGAGCGTCCAGTCCCCGGTAACCCGCAGGCGGGCAGGGGTGATCGACGTGTCCAGTTGGGCACTGCCTGTCATTGAACGGCTGGTCATAAGCTCCGTGCTTTTCGGCTAAATACGCTGGCATACGTAATAGCACGAACCTGACTACTTTTCTTTGACCGCTGTGCTGTCCGTCACTTCAAAACGGAGCACGCCGATCACTTGGCCATCCTCGGTCAGTACTCGAACCTGCCACTTGCCTGCCGGATTGCCGGGGAAATTCTGCTTGTGCGTCCATGCCCGGTAGCCTTCCTTGCGCCCGCCATGGATGTCGAGAGCGATGCGATCGACCTCTTTGCCGTTGAACTGCCAGACGTGATAAATCCGCTCATCCAGGCCGCGCGGCGCGTTGATCGCGGTGTAGGCGTAGAGCCCGCCGTTGCGAATCTGTTCGGCACTGACCTCGTCGAGGCTGGCGCCGGGGGTGCGATCCTGCATCTGCGTACTGATCGCCACGTCGCTCATCCACAGCGTCGCCGGCGGCACCCAGGAACGCAGGACCCAGCCAACGCCGCCGATGCCCACCGTGATGCACAGAATCGCCAGCGCGTTGCGCACCGTGCGGATCGGGAAGATTGACGCCAGGCTCGGGAACGACAACACCACTGCGGTGCCCAGCGCCCATTTGAAACTCTGCGAAGTGGTCAGGTGCATGATCACCGGCAATGCAGTGAGCAGTGCGGCGAACAGGGTCAGGGTATGCAGCGCGAGAAACGCCCAGCGTCGCGGCGCCAGCCATTTGTAGTAGAGCGGATCGATCACCGAAATCAGTGCGGCGATGCTCAACAGCCCGGTGAAAATCAACTGGCCGCTATTCCACGTCGTGGTGATGAAGAAGAACGGCAGGACAAAAAACAGGCTTTCCTGATGGATCATCTGCGTCGCGTAACGCAGCAGCGGCTGGGGAATTTCCCGTTTGAAAATCCGCGTGAACAGCTTGGTCAGGCTGTTTTCCAGCATCAGCCAGATCCAGCTCAGCAGCATGATCGTGGTGATCCAGCTCGCCAGGCCCTGTTGCCGGTCGACCAGGATGAAACTGCCGACCCCGGAGATGAAACCACCAAGCGCAATGACCCCGGGATAGCGCTTCATCAGCTCAAGAATGCGCTGGATGATCTGGGGGATTTTTGGCATTTGGCGGTTCACGACAGTCGTAGGAAAAAACCTCGACAGAGTACCGCTGGCGCGGCGGTGTGGCGAGGCTGCCGGTCAGTAAATATCACCACAGGTTCAGTGTTCAGCGGATTTGCGGCGACGCAAACGCCAGCCAATCAGAATCAGCAGCAACACGCCCAGCCCACCCGCACTCAGCCACAACACCTGATCATCACTGATCAACGGCTTCTCGATCCGCAGATACCCCGGTTGCAGCAACAACTCGCGCATGGCCTTGTTCGCCGCGTCCAGCGTCACGCCCTGCAGCTCGCGGGCAGGGTTGGCGAAGCGGCCGTCCTCATAGTCACCCAGCGCGCTCCAGTAGTAATCGGCCAGCGCGCTGTTGCCTTGCACCGCCCACGCCTGATGGGCGATGGCGGCTTGTTTAATGCGGGCAAAGGTGTCCGGATCGAGGCCGTTTTTCAGCAGATCGGCCTTGAGGGTTTCCAGCACCTGGATGGCTTCGTCAACGTCATCGCGATCCAGATCAGCATTCAGGCTCATGAAGCCGACGCCACCAAACACTTCGCGCTCGGCCCACGGCCCATAAGACAAACCGTGGTTCAGGCGTATCTGTCGATACAGCGCCCAGTCGAGGTAGTCCTTGAGGATGTCGAAGGTCTGGTCGTACTGATCGTCCAGCACCGGCTCCGGCACCAGCCAGTGCAGCTTGGCGCTTTCGCCGATAAAACCACGGGTGAGGGTGCGTTCATGGGCAGCGCTGGAGCGGATGTCCGGCAGCGGGCGATGTTCGCTCGGTTCAACCGCGTCGAGCGCGCCCAAGGTGCGTTCCAGATAGGCCGGCAGCAATTTGTCGAGTTCGCCGACGACGATCAGGCTCATGTTGTTCGGCGCGTACCAGACCTTGCGCACCTTCTCCAATTGCTCTTGGGTCAGGTGATCAACCTCCGCGCGTTGCGGACATTTCAGGCCCAGTTCGACCGCCAGTTGATTGCTCGCGGTGTGGCCCAGATCCTGACGGTCGAGAAAGCGTTGCAGCTTGGTGTAGTGACCGCCGTCCTCACGCTCGACCACACGTTTGGCGGCGTTGATTGCGTTGTCGTCGATGCGGGTCTGGGTCAGCAGATCGAGTAGCAGGTCGAGCACTTTGCGCTGGTTCTTCGCCGGAGCTTCGATGACGAACGTGGTGTCGGCGTTGCTGGTGAAGGCGTTCCACTCGCCACCGAGCGCCTGCATGCGTTCTTCGAGGCCGCCTTCTCCCGTGGCGTCGATGCCGCTGAACAGCAGATGCTCAAGCAGATGCGGCAGCTCTTTTTCGTCACAGTCAAAGTCGTCGAGGCCGACGCCCACCACCAGCCGGATCGCCACATGCCCGCGTTCGGTGCCGGGCTTGAGTAGCAACTGCAAACCGTTGGGCAATGCATAGCCTTCGACCTGAAAACGATCCAGGGCAAAAGAGGGGAGTGAACCGAGCAACAGACAGGCGAACAACAGGCAACGCATAACAGGCTTCCATACGGCTGATTTGGAGATCCGTGTCGCTATTCAGGCCGCCCTTCGCGAGCAGGTCGAATCGTCGCACCGTCGCTCCCACAAGGGAACGTGTTTCAAAGGTGGGAGCGAGCCTGCTCGCGAAGGTCTTAAGGCTGAATCAAAGTTACTGACTAAACCCAGCCCCAGACGTTCAAGGCGAATGCGTAATGTCGCTCATATCATCCGCCGCCAACGCCCCGGTATCCGCCGTTTCCAACACCACATACGCGCTGCCGCAAAACAGCGAATTGAGCCGTCTCATGTCTGCAATCAACTCCAGATGCAGCGAACTGGTTTCAATACTCTGCACGATTTTGCGTTGCAAACGGCTGACATGCGCATGGGCCAAACGCCGTTCCTGCGCGCGAAAGCGCCGTTTCTCACGCAACAACTGGCGAGCGCTTTCGCGGTCGCTGCTGAGAAATACCGACAGGCCCAAACGCAGGTTGGCGATGAGTTGCTGATGCAGGACGGCCAAATCCTCCAGCCCCTCTTCGGAAAACGAACGACGCTGCGAAGTCTTCTGCTGCTGAATCTTGCGCAGCATGCGTTCGATCAGATCACTGGCCAGTTTCAGGTTGATCACCAGTTCGATGATCTCCGCCCAGCGCCGGCTGTCGTGCTCGCCGAGGTCCTCACGGGGCATCTGTGCCAGATACAACTTGATCGCGCTGCACAGCGACTCGATGTCATCGGTCAGCCGGCGGATTTCCTGGGTGACGGCAGTTTGTTTGCCGCGCAGTACGTCGAGGGTGGCGTCGAGCATGTTGTCGAGCAGATCGCCCACGCGTAGGGTTTCCCGCGCGGCATTGGCCAAGGCCAGGCTGGGCGTGACCAGCGCGGTCGCGTCAAGATGACGGGGTTTGGCCGTGCCGTTGACCTCCGGGCGCTCCGGTAGCAGCCAGGCGCAAAGCCGCGCCATCGGCCCGACACTCGGCAGCAGAATCAGGCAGCGCGCAGTGTTGTAGAGCAGGTGGAAGCCGATGACCATTTCCTGCGGACTGAAATCGAGGCTGTCGATCCAGTGCACCAGCGGATCGAGCACCGGGATGATCAATAAGAGGCCGATCAGCTTGTACAACAGACTGCCCAGCGCCACTTGCCGGCCCGCCGCGTTCTGCATGCTGGTGCTCATGAACGCCAGAATGCCGCTGCCGATATTCGCGCCGATCACCAGACCGATCGCCACCGGCAGGCTGATCACCGCAGCCCCGGCAAGCGTCGCAGTCAGGAGAACGGCGGCGAGGCTGGAGTAGGAAATCATCGCGAACAACGCACCGACCAGGGCGTCGAGGAGGATGTCGCCAGTCAGAGAAGCAAAAATCACTTTCACGCCTTGAGCGTGGGTGATGGGTGCAGCCGCTTCGACGATCAATTGCAGCGCGAGAATGATCAGCCCTAAACCGATGCTGACCCGGCCCATCTGCCCGAGCCGCGTCTGTTTACGCGACAGAAAGAAAATTACCCCGAGGAAAATCAGCAGTGGCGACAGCCACGACAAATCGAACGTCAGCACTCGCGCCATCAGCGCCGTACCGACGTCGGCACCGAGCATGGTCGCCAGTGCCGGGGTCAGCGCCATCAGGCCTTGGCCGACGAAGGAGGTGACGAGCATGGCGGTGGCGTTGCTGCTCTGCACCATCGCGGTCACGACGATACCGGCGACGAACGCGAGCCAGCGTTTGGACATGTTCTGGCCGATCACATGGCGCAGATTGGTGCCGTACACCCGCAGGATGCCGGTTCGGACGATGTGCGTTCCCCAGATCAGCAGGGCGACGGCAGAAAGAAGATTGAGCAGGGTGAGCATGCAGACCCCCTGTAATAGCAGCGCCCCAGAGGAGCAAGTTGACGGTACCGCGCGGTTTCTACGTTCTGATACTTAAGCTGTAGTTGGCTAACGGTCTGGGCGCCAGCATTGCACAGCTAAAGTGCTGATTGAAACAAAAGTGTCATGAAAAGCGCTTCATCCGCACACTCTGAAATCAACAAAAAACCTGTGGGAGTCTGGCTTGCCAGCGATGGCGTCCGTTCAGCAGACGTTGATGTCGCTGACACTCCGCTATCGCTGGCAAGCCAGCGCCCACAGGTTTTATCTTGTAGCTGAACGTCCGGATTACTGCCCCGGAATGTCCTTGCGCAGTTTCACCGGATCCTGCTGCTGTTTCTTCTTCGCCATCGCCCCGCGCAGTTTGATGTTGATCGCTTCAACCGCCAGCGAGAACGCCATCGCGAAGTAGACGTAGCCTTTTGGCACATGCACGTCGAACGACTCGGCAATCAGCACGGTACCGACCACCAGCAGGAACGACAGCGCCAGCATTTTCAGCGACGGGTGCTTGTCGATGAATTCGCTGATCGTGCCCGCCGCGAGCATCATCACCAGCACCGCAACGATGATCGCTGCAACCATGACCGGTACGTGCGAGACCATGCCGACAGCGGTGATCACCGAGTCCAGCGAGAACACGATGTCGATGATCGCGATCTGGATGATGGTGTAGAGGAAGTTGCCGCCCTTGCCGCCTGGCGTTTCTTCGCTTTCGTCTTCGCCTTCCAGCGCGTGGTACATCTCTTGCGAGCTCTTCCACAGCAGGAACAGACCACCGAAGAACAGGATCAGGTCGCGGCCGGAGATGCCTTGGCCGAACACCACGAACAGGTCGGCAGTCAGGCGCATGACCCAGGTGATCGACAGCAGCAACAGGATCCGCGTGATCATGGCCAGCGCCAGACCGAAAATCCGGGTGCGCTGCTGCATGTGTTTAGGCATGCGGCTGACCAGGATCGAAATCATGATGATGTTATCGATGCCGAGGACGATTTCCAGGGCGGTCAGGGTAAAGAAGGCAACCCAGATTTCAGGGTTGGTCAGCCATTCCATGTGTATTCCTTTGAGCGATTGTTAAACCGAAAAAGGTCCGGGCTTCAAACAGCGAAGCCAGGACCCGCAACGGTGAGTCTTGGGCTTATAGAGTGCTGAACACCGGGAAAGTCCCCAACAGCAGTGCAGCAAACAGAATGCAGATACAAACCAGGATCGCCCATTTCAGGGTGAAACGCTGGTGGTCACCAAAATCAATACCGGCCAGAGCCACCAACAGATAGGTCGATGGCACCAACGGGCTCAGCAAGTGCACGGGTTGACCGACGATCGAGGCACGAGCCATTTCCACCGCGGTAATCCCGTAGTGGCTGGCAGCCTCGGCCAACACCGGCAACACGCCATAGTAGAACGCATCGTTGGACATGAAGAAGGTGAACGGCATGCTCACCAGCGCCGTGATTACGGCCAGGTACGGGCCAAGGAAATCAGGGATCACCGCCAACAGGCTCTTCGACATCGCATCGACCATGCCGGTGCCCGACAGGATACCGGTGAAGATACCCGCCGCAAAGATCAGCCCGACCACTGCCAGCACACTACCGGCGTGAGCCGCGACGCGATCCTTCTGCATTTGCAGGCAAGGATAGTTGACGATCATTGCAATACTGAACGCCACCATGAACAACACCGGCAGCGGCAACAGGCCGGCGATCAAGGTGCACATGAGACCGAAGGTCAGCGCGCCGTTGAACCAGATCAATTTAGGACGACGGGCATCCGGGAACTGCGAGACGCTGATTTCGCTGTGATCGATATCGTCGCCCACCAGGTGCAACTCACCCAGACGCGCACGTTCACGCTTGCCGTAGAAGTAGGCAATGATCAGGATCGCCACCACACCGGCGCCCATGGCCGGAATCATCGGCACGAAGATGTCCGACGGATCGACATGCAGCGCACTGGCAGCTCGGGCGGTCGGGCCACCCCACGGGGTCATGTTCATCACGCCACCGGCGAGGATGATCAGGCCGGCCATGATTCGCGGGCTCATGCCGATGCGGCTGTAAAGCGGCAGCATGGCGGCCACGCAGATCATGTAAGTGGTCGCGCCGTCACCATCGAGGGAAACGACGAGCGCCAGAACGGCGGTGCCGACCGAAACTTTCAACGGGTCGCCCTTGACCAGTTTGAGGATCTTGCGCACGGCCGGGTCGAACAGGCCGGAGTCGATCATCAGGGCGAAGTAGAGAATGGCGAACATCAGCATCACGCCAGTTGGCGCAAGCTTGGTGATGCCTTCGAGCATCATCGGGCCGATCTTCGGCGCGAAACCACCGAACAGGGCAAACAGGATCGGGATGATGATCAAAGCGATCAGCGCGGACAGGCGCTTGGTCATGATCAGGAACATGAACGTGATGACCATGGCGAAGCCAAGGAAAGTCAGCATGGGAATACTCCAGGCGTAGCGCGGCTAGTTGATTGAGCGGATCGTGGGGATCAGCGCAGAACGGGAAGCACGAGACGTACGGGCGGAGTGACAGCGCGGAGGCGGGCTACAGAGGACATCAGAATCACCATTGTTGTTGTTAATTGGGCCGGGCGAGCGAGCGAGCAATCACACGCGTTGGCCAACCGGTCTGTTGCCGGAAGTAAGGCGATCCTAATGGGGCAACCTTTCAGCTACCTTTCGCTGATGAAAGGTCTGACGAGAGGCGGGGCAGGTTTCATGCGAAGCAAGCGGATGGGTGGAGGCGCGTCGTAGGACCCTTCTGTAGTTTCTGAAGGGCCGTCGTCCCAGCTGTATCGAAGGGAATCGCAATGCTAGGCTTGCGCCCACTGCAAAGTTTGAGAGGAGCTCAATCCAATGCTCAATAGCGTTGAACTAGACAATTTCGGTCCGTTACAAAGAATCCGATGGGGCAAGCTCTCAAACTTGAATCTGATCATCGGAGCGAATAGCAGCGGCAAGACGTTTTTGCTTAAGGCGCTTTACTGCACGATGCGCACGCTTGAAGAGTACCAGCGCGGAAATGAACAGCGATCTGCTGCAGAGATTCTCACTGACAAACTTTACTGGACGTTTCAGGCTGACAAAATTGGCGATCTGGTAACAAAAAACGCAGATGGCCCACTGTCCTGCAAGGTCAAGGTGGACTCACGCGAATTTCGCTACGGATTCGGCAAAGACACAACCAAAAACATCGCCTCACTGGAAAACCACGTTCCACCACGAGGCAGCAATTCAATATTCCTGCCTCCCAAGGAAGTGCTCTCCCTGCAGCACATCATTTTAAAAAGCCGTGATCTCGATAAAGATTTCGGCTTCGATGACACTTATTACGATTTGGCAAAAGCCTTGCGGCTTTTGCCTACCAAAGGCAAGAACCACGCACATTTCGCAAAGGCTCGAGAGAATCTCGAGGAGATGTTCGGTGGCAAAGTCGAGTTCGATAGCAGCACCAATCGCTGGCAATTCAAGAAGGGCAATCAGAAATTCCAGATTGGTTCTACAGCCGAAGGCATCAAGAAAATTGCCATTCTCGATACTTTGCTAGGCAATCGATATTTGACCAAAGACTCTATGGTATTCATCGATGAGCCGGAATCTGCCTTACATCCGGTCGCCATCACCAGACTGATCGATATCATTGTGTCTCTTGCCGAAAGCGGCATTCAATTCTTCATTGCCAGTCACTCGTACTTCGTGATCAAGGCGCTCTATATCGCGGCGCAAAAAAATCACATGTCGATCCCGGTTCTGTCGTCCGTAGAAGGCCAATGGATCAGTGATGACCTGCTCAAAGGTATGCCGGACAATCCCATCGTCGACGAATCCATTCGTCTTTACGAAGAAGAAGTGGAGCTGGCTCTGGGATGACTATCTCAATCGAAGAATCAGGGATGATTTTTGGGCCGTTTTCAGAGGATCAGCTTTTTCCGATTGAAAACAGTCCACTGTCCAAAAAATTGGGCGACGGCATCAAAGTTACCGAGTTTGTTCTATTGCGCGATCTCCCGGATAAACCTCAGGAAGCCTGGTTTATAGAAGCAAAATCCAGTGCTCCTCGGCAGACCGTGCACTTCGTCGAAGAAATCCGGCAGAAATTCACGAATTCGGTGCAATTGACGCTGGCTGCCTGTCTCAGGCGGCATCTTCACAGTGAAGAACACCTTCCTGCTGGATTCCTGAATCTTGATCTCGCTAACTGCGCCATAAAGTGCATTCTCGTAATCAACAACTTTCCAAAGGAATGGATGGTCGGCCTACGTGACGCGTTGAATAAGGCAATGAACTCTTTAGCAAAGACTCTCGGGCTCAAACCCGGTTCAATCATCATCATTAATGATGAAATGGCACGGGCGCGGAACCTGATCAGCTAACCAATAGGCCAAATCATGACTTCTTCGCACGGCGGTGGCTGCCACTGCGGACACATCCGTTATCAGTTCAGCGGGCCCTTGCAGGATATCGCTCATTGTCACTGTTCGATCTGCCGACGGGTCAGCGGCGGGATCGTGACAACGTGGATCACCGTGCCGGCAGCGAATTTCCAATGGCTGGCCGGAACACCGAGGCGCTACGACTCATCGGGCAGTTGCGCACGGTTCTTCTGCCCGAACTGCGGCGCGCAACTGGCGCTGGTGACGTTACTCAGCCCTGAGAGCATCGACGTGACCATTGCCACACTGGATCGCCCGGAGCAGGCAGCGGCCGAGCGGCACATCTGGACCGGCAGCCAACTGCCCTGGCTGCATCTGGACGAACACCTGCCGGGCGAGCCGGAGGAAACGCTTTAGCCGGGCCAAAGAGTGCTCAAAAAATAGACAGATCCAGCGGTCGCAGTGCGCCCATCCAGATCGCATGCTCGGTGTGGTCGAGCAAGTCATCACCGGTGTCCGGGTGCAGGAACACCACCAACCCTTTGCGATTGAGTGCCAGCCACGGCAGCACGTCGCCGATCAGCTCCGGGCCGAAGGCCAGTTGGCAGCTCCAGTCCGGGTGCGGGCCGACCGGGCGCTCGTGAACGCGGCCCATTTTCAGCGCAAACAACTGTGCTGCCTGCTCGCACAAGGCTCGCGCCTGATCAATCGTGCCGGCGTCGAAATAGACGTGGGCGTGGTAGCCCTTGATCGCTTGCATCTGAAAGCCTCGCAAATCGGTTCGAACCCTCGGCGTTGCGCGTATGTCACACACCTTACAAGGGAAAACAAAAGGGATCAGCCATGAAAAATGCCGAAACCCCGGTGGTAAAAGTGGTGCTCTATGGTGCCATGAGTAGCCTGGGCGGCGCGTTGATGGCTGAGTTGCTGCGCCGCCAGCACGAAGTCATCGCCATTCTCGACGACCTCACGGCGCTCGCGCCACGTCCGGGCTTGCGCACCAAGAGCGGTGATCTGTTTGATATCGAACGGGTCAATCAAAGCGTAGCGGGGAGTTCAGCGGTGATCTGCCTGCTGGATGCGCCGGGTTTGCCGTTCAGCAGTGATCACGTGGAAAAGTCCGTTGTATTGGGGCCGGTTGAACAGGTGCTGGCCGTCGACGCACTGGTCGATGGGCTGCAATTGGCCAATGTCGCGCGATTGTTTCTGGTGGGTGATTTCGCCGTCCTCGACGAGCCGGAGCTGGACGATCGCCTGCAACGTCACGCCGCCGAAGAAATCCGCGAAGCCCTGCAAAGCAGCCCGCTGCACTGGACGCTGGTCAATGCGCCCCACGGCGTGGCCGGATTGACGATCGAGCATTTCAGCCAGGTCGGCGGCAATCTCGAGCCCGGTCTGGCCGAACCGCTGGAGCGCTTGAATCGCGTGGCGGTGGGGATTGCCGATGAGCTGCGGCTGAATCTGCATGTGGGCCAGCATGTGAATTTCGTCGCGACGACCGAATGATTATTTAAACGGCAATCGATGGGAGGGTCAGTCCGGCTAGCGACTCAGCGCTGCCGGCCTGCTCCGCCATCAACCAGTCGACAAACTGTTGAATCAACGCACCACGACGTTTGCGCTGGGGCAGCACCACGTAGTAACCCAGCCGCGACAGGGTGGCTTCGGCAATCGGGCGGCACAGCAAACCCTGAGTCAGCAAGTTATCCACAAGGTGACGCCAACCGATAGCCACACCTTGGCCGCCAATCGCCGCTTGAATCAACAATGTGTAATTGTCGAACCGCAACTGCCCCGGCGCTGGCGGTGTACTGATGCCAAGTTCACGGAACAGCCCGCTCCAGTCAAACCAGTTACTGCTGTTTTCACCGCGCAGATGCAGTAACGGAAACTCCAGCAGCGATTGAGCCGGCAAGGGCAGGGCCCGCTCCTTGAGCAACTGCGGGCTGCAAACAGGAAACACTTCCTCGCTGAACAGCCAATGACTTTCGCCCTGTTTAAAACGCCCGTCGCCAAACAGGATCGCCACATCGATGTCGGTGCGCAGCATGTTGTGATTACGCTCGCTGGTGACCAGGCTGACGTCGACCTGCGGATTGGCTTCGTGGAAGCGATGCAAACGCGGCATCAGCCAGTAGGCAGCGAAGGCGAAGTCGGTGGCGACTTGCAGCACTTCGTGTTGCTGTTGTGCGCTGATCGCGCTCAATCCGGCGTCGATATTCTGCAAACCGAGCTGAACCTGCTCAAACAGGATCGTGCCGACCTCGGTCAATTCGATGCCGCGATAGATGCGGTCAAACAACCGAGTGCCGAGCTGATCTTCCAGCCGTTTGATCTGCTGACTGATTGCCGGTTGCGTGGTGCCAAGCTCTACCGCAGCAGCGGTGAAACTGCGATGCCGGGCGGCCGCTTCAAAGGCGCGCAGCAGGTCGAGCGACAGATCACCCAGGGCTTCATACATAAGCTGTGCTTATCCTAGTCATTGCCCGGCGCGGGCTTTACCGGTTAGAGCATGGACTCCATGCTCGGTCGCAGCAATGTCGCATAAATATTCACTATGGAATGCCGCGATCACATGAAGCGCAAGAATATTCTTTTCATCATGGCCGATCAGATGGCCGCGCCAATGTTGCCTATCTACGGCCCGTCGCCGATCAAACTGCCGAATCTTTCGCGCCTCGCCGCCCAAGGCGTGGTGTTCGATGCCGCTTACTGCAACAGCCCGTTATGTGCACCGTCGCGCTTCACCCTGGTCAGCGGCCAGTTGCCGAGCAAGATAGGCGCCTACGACAACGCCGCCGATTTCCCTGCCGATGTTCCGACCTATGCCCATTACCTGCGCCGTCTCGGCTACCGCACCGCGCTGTCGGGGAAGATGCATTTCTGCGGCCCGGACCAGTTGCACGGCTACGAAGAGCGCCTGACCAGCGACATTTATCCGGCCGACTATGGCTGGGCGGTGAACTGGGATGAGCCGGATGTACGGCCGACCTGGTATCACAACATGTCTTCGGTGCTGCAAGCGGGGCCGTGCGTGCGTACCAACCAGCTCGACTTCGACGAAGAAGTGGTGTTCAAGGCGCAGCAATACCTGTTCGACCACATCCGCGAGGACGGCGACCAGCCGTTCTGCCTGACCGTATCGATGACACACCCACACGACCCGTACACGATTGCCAAGGCGTTCTGGGACTTGTACGACGATGGTGATATCCCGTTGCCTACAACGCCGGATCAACACGAACTCGATCCACACTCACAACGCCTGCTGAAGGTCTACGACCTGTGGGATAAACCGCTGCCTGTGGATAAGATTCGCGATGCGCGCCGTGCGTACTTCGGCGCTTGCAGCTATATCGATGCCAACGTCGGCAAACTCCTGCAAACCCTCGAAGAAACGGGCCTCATCGACGACACCATCATCGTCTTCTCCGGCGACCACGGCGACATGCTTGGCGAGAAAGGCCTCTGGTACAAAATGCACTGGTACGAGATGGCTGCCCGCGTGCCCCTGTTGATAAGTGCGCCTGGGCAGTTCAATGCGAGCCGCGTCAGCGCTGCCGTATCCACAGCCGACCTGCTGCCGACCTTCGTTGAACTGGCCGGCGGCACGCTGGAACCGGGTTTGCCGCTCGACGGCCGGTCGCTGGTATCGCATCTGCAAGGGCAGGGCGGGCACGACGAGGTGTTCGGCGAATACATGGCCGAAGGCACGATCAGCCCGTTGATGATGATCCGTCGTGGCGCGTACAAATTTATCTACAGTGAAAGCGACCCTTGCCTACTCTTTGACGTAGCCAACGACCCGCGCGAACTGGAAGAACTCAGCCAATCGCCGCAACATCGCCAGCTGTTCGACGATTTTCTCGCCGAGGCGCGGGCCAAATGGGACATCCCGTCTATTCATCGGGAAGTGCTCGCCAGCCAGCGCCGCCGTCGTTTTGTTGCCGATGCGTTGACCATCGGCAAGCTGAAGAGCTGGGATCACCAGCCGCTGGTGGACGCCAGTCAGCAGTACATGCGCAACCACATCGATCTCGACGATCTGGAACGCAAGGCCCGTTATCCACAACCCTGCCAAAACCAATAATGTTAAGGGGAAGTCCATGCGCAAGTTATCCACAGTACTGACGGTCAGCCTGCTGGCTCTGGGCAGCGCCTCGGCGTTTGCCGAGCAAAGCTGCGAAACGGTGAAGATGGCCGACCCCGGCTGGAGCGACATCGCCGCGACCAACGCCATTACCGGGTTTCTGCTGGATGGCATGGGCTACAAGGCCAAGGTCGACACTCTTGCGGTGCCGATCACCTTTGGCGGGCTGAAAGATGGCCAGGTGGATGTGTTCCTCGGCAACTGGATGCCGGCGCAGCAGGGCTTCTACGATAAATTCGTCGCCAATGGCGATGTCACGCAATTAGCGAAAAACCTCGACGGCACCGAGTTCACCCTCGCCGTGCCGGATTACGTGTGGGACGCGGGTGTGCATAACTTTGCCGACCTGAACAAATACGCCGATAAATTCGACAAGAAGATTTACGGCATTGGTTCCGGCGCGCCAGCGAACATCTCGCTGCAAGAGATCATCAAGAAAAACGACTTCGACCTCGGCCAGTGGAAGCTGATCGAATCCAGTGAACAGGCGATGCTCGCCGAAGTCTCGCGGGCGGTGAAGAAGCAGAAATTCGTCACCTTCCTTGGCTGGACGCCGCACCCGATGAATGTGCAGTTGAAAATGCATTACCTCAAGGGTGGCGAGAAGTACTTTGGCGATACCGGGAGCGTCTTCACCTTGACCCGCAAGGGCTACGCCGAGGCGTGTCCGAACGTGGGTAAATTGTTGACCAATCTTTCGTTCACTCAGGAGATGGAGAACAGCATCATGGCCGAAGTGGTGAACAAGAAAGTCAGCAATGCCGAGGCGGCGAAGGCGTGGATCAAGGCGAATCCGGCGGTGTTGGACAAGTGGCTGGATGGGGTGAAAACGGTGGATGGGAAGGAAGCTTTGGCGGCAGTAAAAGCGAAGCTTTGATGCGGTGGGATTTGGAGTTGACTGATCGTTCCCATGCTCCGCGTTGGAATGCCTCAAAGGACGCTCCGCGTCCCCTTCGGCAGGGACGCGGAGCGTCCCGGGCTGCATTCCCACCCAGAGCATGGGAACGATCATGCTGATAACCTTGCAAAAACTCATCACCCGCGAGGCCCCATGGCTTTCCCCAGTCGCCGCTCACTTTTCCCTTTTCTGAACTGGCTCCCTCGGCAAACCCGCGCCAGCGTCGGACGGGATCTGATCGTCGGGCTCAGCGGTGCGATTCTCGCGTTACCCCAGTCGATTGCCTACGCGCTGATCGCCGGTCTCCCACCTGAGTACGGTCTCTATGCCGCGATCATTCCGGTATTGATCGCCTGCCTGTGGGGCTCGTCGTGGCATCTGATCTGCGGGCCGACGGCGGCGATTTCGATCGTGTTGTACGCCAGCGTGAGTCCGCTGGCCGTTCCAGCTTCACAGGACTACATCACCCTGATTCTGTTGCTGACATTCCTTGCAGGGATTTTCCAGTGGCTGCTGGGCTTGCTGCGCTTCGGCGCGCTGGTGAATTTCGTCTCGCATTCGGTGGTGCTTGGTTTCACCTTGGGCGCAGCAGTGGTCATTGCCATTGGGCAGTTACCCAATCTGTTGGGCCTGGATCTGCCGGCAAAAGCCACAGCGCTGGACAGTCTTATGGATCTGTTGCAGCACCTCGGGGCTGTGGATAAACCCTCCGTGCTGCTCGGCGTTGCCACGGTCGTGGTTGGCGTGGTGCTCAAACAGTTGCTGCCACGCTGGCCGACGCTGTTGATAACTCTCGTGCTCGCGAGTCTGCTGGTTTGGCTGTGGCCGGCAATGTTCGGCCATGTGCACCTGGTCAGTGCATTTGTCGGGCGCTTGCCGCCGTTCAGCGGACTACCACTGGATCTGGATTTGATCCTGCGCCTACTGCCCAGTGCGGTGGCGGTGGGCATGCTCGGGCTGGTCACCAGCCTGTCGATTGCCCGTTCGATTGCCGCGCGTTCGCAGCAGTTGCTCGATGCCAATCAGGAAGTCCGCGCGCAGGGCTTGTCGAATATGGTCGGGGCATTCTTTTCCGGATCGTTGTCCGCCGGCTCGTTTACCCGCTCGGGCCTGAGTTACGAGGCAGGCGCGTGTTCACCGCTGGCTGGGGTGTTTTCGGCGATCTGGGTCGCGCTTTTCGCGATTTTTGGTGCCGGGCTGATTGCGCACATTCCGATCCCGGCGATGGCTGGGAGCATTCTGCTGATCGCATGGGGGCTGGTGGATCATCGCGGCATTCGCGCGTTGCTGCGGGTCAGCCGCGCCGAATTCGTGGTCATGGCGCTGACTTGTCTGGCCACGCTATTACTGGAATTACAGACGGCGATCTACGCTGGGGTGCTGGCGTCGCTGTTCTTCTACCTCAAACGCACTTCGCAACCGCGGGTGCAGCATTGGCGTGATGGCGAAGACGATGTGCTGCGGGTCGGCGGCTCGATCTTCTTCGGCGCCAGCCATTACCTGCAAGTGCGTTTGCAACGCATGCACGGCGCGCGGGTGGTGATCGAGGCGCAGCAGATCAACTTCATCGACTATTCAGGGGTGGAGATGCTGCATCAGGAGGCGCGGCGCTTGTTGCGCCAGGATCGTAGCCTGACCTTGCGTGGGGCGCGGCCGCAAGTGGTGGAAGAGTTGAGAAAGCTTGAGGGGCCGGAGAAGTGTCCGATCCGGTTTGAGGATTGAAAAGATCGCAGCCTGCGGCAGCTCCTACATGGGATTTGTGTTCACTCTGTAGGAGCTGCCGCAGGCTGCGATCTTTTGCTTTCAGGCTAACTGCCGACGCAACTCAGCCAGGACGGGCGCTGTATCGGGGCGCACGCCGCGCCACAAAAAGAACGCCTCGGCAGCCTGCTCCGCCAACATCCCCAAGCCATCCATCGACACCGCCGCGCCATGCTCGGTGGCCCAGCGGCAGAACGCGGTCGGCTCCTTGCCGTACATCATGTCGTAGCACAGGGTTTTGCCCGGCTCGATCAGGCTTGGCGCAATCGGCGGCACTTCACCGGTAAGGCTGGCGGAAGTGGCGTTGATGATCACGTCCACCGGCTCGCGTAACCAGTCGAAACCACTGGCTGACACCGGCCCCAGATCGCAGAACAATTCGGCCAGCAACTCAGCTTTTTCCACCGTGCGGTTGGCGATGATCACCGATGCCGGTTTCTCTGCCAGCAAAGGCTCCAACACCCCACGCACCGCGCCACCGGCGCCGAGCAGCAGAATGCGCTTGCCGGTCAGGTTGAACCCGGCATTCACCGTAAGATCGCGCACCAGCCCGGCGCCGTCGGTGTTGTCACCGAGCAGCAAACCATCGGCCAGTTTGCTCAAGGTATTCACTGCACCGGCACGCTGTGCGCGGGCGGTCAGGCTGTTGGCCAGGCGATAGGCATCTTCTTTGAACGGCACGGTGACATTGGCGCCGCGACCTTGCTGGAAAAACGCCGTGGCGCAACCGGTGAAATCGTCGAGCGGCGCCAGCAGGGTGCTGTAGTCGAGACTCTGCCCGGTCTGTTCGGCGAACAGTTTGTGAATCATCGGCGACTTGCTGTGGCCGATCGGGTTACCGAAAACAACGTAACGATCCATCACAACTCCTCGTTCAGGCCTGGGCCAGCCAGTCGCGGTCTTGCAGGAAGTACTCGGTCAGGCGTGCCTCTTCGCTGCCAGGCTCGGCTTTCCAGTCGTAGGCCCAGCGCACTTGCGGCGGCAGCGACATGAGGATCGACTCGGTACGCCCGCCCGATTGCAGGCCGAACAGCGTGCCACGATCGTAAACCAGGTTGAACTCGACGTAACGGCCACGGCGGAATTCCTGGAACTCACGCTGTTTGGCGGTGAACGCATCGTTCTTGCGCCGCTGCACGATCGGCAGGTAAGCGTCGATGTACGCATCGCCAATGGCGCGCATGAAAGCGAAGCTGGTGTCGAAGTCCCACTCGTTCAGGTCGTCGAAGAACAGCCCGCCGATGCCGCGCGGTTCGTGGCGATGTTTGATGTGGAAATAGGTGTCGCACCAGGCTTTATAGCGTGAGTAGACGTCCGGACCGAACGGCGCACAAGCCTGCTCGGCGACGCGGTGCCAATGGATGCAGTCTTCTTCGTTGCCGTAATACGGGGTCAGGTCGAAGCCGCCACCGAACCACCAGGCCGGCTCTTCACCTTCCTTCTCGGCGATGAAAAAGCGCACGTTGGCGTGGGACGTCGGCACATGCGGGTTGTGCGGGTGGATCACCAGCGACACGCCGAGGGCTTCGAAGCCGCGACCCGCCAGTTCCGGGCGATGGGCGCTGGCTGACGGCGGCAGACCGCTACCGAAGACGTGGGAAAAGTTGACGCCGCCCTTTTCGATCAGCGTGCCATTCTCGATCACGCGGGTGCGACCGCCACCGCCGGCCGGCCGGGCCCAGGCGTCTTCGACGAAGCGCGTGCCGCCGTCCTCGTTTTCGAGCGCGGTGCAGATGCGGTCTTGCAGGTCGAGCAGATAGGCCTTTACGGCGTCGGTGCGGGTCGTCATGGCTTCACCTTGATCGGGGCATCACTACGCGGCGCCCCGCAGGCGGGGGGCGGCGCAAATGGGCGCGTAGCATACCACCGCAGACCCGCGCGCCGCAGTTGACGAAGATCAAGCATGGGAGTTGGATAGGGGGCTTACAAAAGACCCAAGGAGAGCAGGCAGATGGCAAAGCGTATCCAGTTCCGCGCCCACGGCGGCCCCGAAGTGCTCGAATATGTTGACTACCAACCTGCGGAGCCAGGCCCACAGCAGGTTCGGGTGAGCAACAAAGCGATCGGCTTGAATTTCATCGACACCTATTACCGCAGCGGCCTCTACGCACCGCCAGCCTTGCCGTCCGGCTTGGGCGCAGAAGGCGCGGGCATCGTTGACGCCGTTGGCAGCGAAGTAACCCGGTTCAAGGTCGGGGATCGCGTCGCTTACGGTAGCGGCCCGTTGGGCGCCTACAGTGAACTGCACGTTTTGCCCGAAGCAAATCTGGTGCACTTGCCCGACCAAATCAGTTTCGAAACCGCTGCCGGAGTGATGCTCAAGGGTCTGACCGTGCAGTACCTGCTGCGCCAGACTTATGAGCTCAAGGGTGGCGAAACCATTCTGTTCCACGCCGCTGCCGGGGGCGTCGGTTCGCTGGCCTGCCAATGGGCCAAGGCCTTGGGTGTGAAGCTGATCGGCACCGTCAGCTCGAAAGAAAAAGCCGAGTTGGCGAAAGCCAACGGTGCTTGGGCCACCATCGATTACAGCCACGAAAACGTCGCGCAACGCGTACTGGAGCTGACCGACGGCAAGAAGGTCCCGGTGGTATATGACGGTGTCGGCAAGGACACTTGGCTGACTTCGCTCGACAGCGTGTCGCCGCGTGGTCTGGTGGTGAGTTTCGGCAATGCCTCCGGCGCCGTGGATGGCGTCAATCTGGGGATTCTCTCGGCCAAAGGCTCGTTGTACGTGACCCGACCGACCCTGGCGACCTACGCCAACAACGCCGAAAACCTGCAGCGCATGGCCGATGAGCTTTTCGAGATGATCATCAGCGGCAAGCTCAAGGTCGATATCAGCCAGCGTTATCCGCTGGCTGAAGCGGCGAAGGCGCAAACCGAGCTGTCGGCACGGCGCACCACCGGATCCACCATCCTGCTGCCGTGATACCACGCTACTCCGGTGAATCCGGGGTAGCGTCCACCTCAAAAAAAAACGGCGTCTTGCCGGCGGAGGTTGTTTCGAAGCCGCTGCGGGCAAGACGCTGCACCCTCAATCCCAGTACTCCGGGCAGCCTGAGCAAAGCGCTCGCTTGCGCTTCGTTATGCAACGCCTGTTCGATGACGGCTTCTGCACTGGCTGGCAGTTTGTCCTGAGCAATGACCAGACGCATGCGGGCACCGTTGGCCTGTCGATCGATTTGTACCTGAACATCGTTAGCGTCCAGGTCGGGCAACGCTTGGGCGAGTACGCTCATGACCTGTCGCTGCGTGATGATCGCGCCACCCAGTTTGATCGACGTCTCGACCCGCCCCTCAAGCTCCAGCACCGGCAAATTACTACCACATGCGCAATTCGATTCCTGAAGCAGAATTCGCCCACGATCACCAATCCGATAACGCAACAGCGGCACATGATCGGGCAGCAGCGACGTCAGCAGAAACTCCCCGCTTTCGCCTTCGGCCACTGCTTGCAGGGTCAATGGGTCAACGACTTCGGTCAGCATCGCATCGGCGTGCAGATGATAAAAACCATGCTCCAGGTGTGCGCACTGAAAGCCGATGGGGCCGGTCTCCGTAGAGCTGTAGCCCAGCGACCGCACTCTGATTTCAGGCCAGTCCCGAGCCAATTGCTCGCGCAGCGGTTTGCTGCAGGGTTCCCCGATGTAATAGAGCCATCTCAGACTGGCCAACTGTGTGGCATCGATATCGTCATGGTTGAACAGCGCCGCCGCGAAGGAGGGAGTGCAAATCAGCGCATCGGCCGCTTGTGACTGAATCAGCTCGGCAATCCGCGTAACGCCCATCAGCGATCCGGCGGGCAACAACCGAGCACCGATGTGCTGGACGATGGCCGCGGCGTACTGAAAAGCGCCTTGCATTTCACCGGCTGTCAGGCAGTTAACGACAACAGCTGGATGTTCGTTCGCGCCCCCAAACATCCGCGCCCCCAGCAGCACGATACTGGCGTTGAATGCCCAGGAATGGGTGATGTGTTTGCGGTTGCCGGTGCTGCCTCCCGACGTCAGGGTCAGTCCGCCACCCGGTGCACGATGCGAAGCCTCACCAAGCACGGAGAACAGCACACCACCGTGCTCGTCCTCGACGGCTTGAATCGGCAGCCGATGCAAATCCTCCGGGCTCTGCACGTGCAGGATCTGCGGACACAGCGCACAGAACCACGGCAGTGACCGTGCATGGGCCAATTTGCGTGTAAAAGCCTGGTTTGCATGGCTCATCGGATCATCGCCCATCGCCACTTCCTCTTTGACGAATACCCAACTCATCGAAACCGCCATTAACGGCATTGGCCAGGCACGCCAACTGGGCCTGACTATGATTGGCACTGATCGCCAGACGCAGAATCGCCTCGCCCTTGGCCACCACCGGAAACAACGCGGTGGTGACGGCAATCGCTTGCCGCCGCAGGTACAGCGCCAGACTGATCGCGTCACGCTCGGCACCGACACGCACGAAACGGATGGGCGAGGCGACTTCATGGTTGCCAAGAACCGGTCCGAGCAAATCGTCGATCAGGGCAACATTTCGCCACAGGGCGGCTTGCAGCTCGCCCAGCTCTGGCGAAAGATGGATTTTTCCGGAGGCGACTGTCGCACCAACCCCGCCCATCGACAATGGCCCGCCGAAGGTATAGGTCGACGCATGGCGCCTTATCATCTCGGCATCGTCCGCCGTGAGCACGGTGATCGCCCCTCCGGTTGCCCCAAACGCCTTGGACAGCGAGGACAGAAGGATCAAGCGTCCGCGCAAGCGCTCATCGCCACTGGCAAGGGCATAACCACCCCCCGCCACACCGTAGATCGAAGTGCCGTGGGCGTCATCCGCATACAGATACCCTTCAAAGCGCTCCGCCAGTTGCAACAGTCGATTGATCGGATACACGCCGCGCATCGAACCGATGCTGTCGGTCAGGATGATCGGTGTATTGCCAGCCGCTACTGCCGCCGAACACGCCTGCTCGACTTGCTCCATATCCCTGCAATCGCACCGCTGTACGGGGCCAAACTGCCAAAGAATCCCTTGCAGCACTTGCATTGAAGCGTGGGCCGCCCGGTCGACGATCCAGCTCGGGCCACGGCGCAACGGATAGGACGGCAACTCACCGGATCCCAGTAAGGGCAGACAGCCCAGATGTGCACTGCCCACCGAGTTGAAGGTGACCGCGTGCCCCTGGAATATCCGGTTCAACTGTTCGTCTAGTTCACGCATTGGCGGCAACAGTGCCCGGGTTCGTGCGGCGGCGAACTGCACGCCGAAGGTTTCGACGGCGTCCACGGCGCCTTGAATCAGGCGGGGATCGCACTCAAGCCCCAGATAGGAGCATGAGAGAAACTCGGTGAGCCGCTCGCCGCTGCTCAACTCGATCTCCTTGCCTTCGCGTTGTGCCAGCTTCAGGCCGTTGAGCCCGGCATCGAACAACTGTTGCTGATCTTCACGCGCCTGCCGAATACGGTTTTTGAGCCAATTGACGGTGGGTTGCTGAGTGCTCATCGAGATACCTGCAAAGGTGATGTCCGGCGATAGACCTGCACACGCCAGAGCTGGGTTCTTTCTCGTGCAATCGCTTTCTGGTAGTCGGCGGTGATATCGCCGAAGCCTGAACAATCGGGCTGGACGACGTGCAAATGGCCACGTATGACCGTCAGCGCCTCTTCGGCCAGGGACGGGCGTAACCGCTGCAAGACACTCGCACCGTCAGCTTCGGGCATGAAAGAAGGGACGTCCGAGAGCGAGACGAAGTCGACCTCCGAGAGCGTGGCAACACAGTCGAGAATGTCGGCCTGTACCACCCGCAGCTCGCACTGTTGAAGCGCCTCACGGGCACGCTTGAAAATCTTCGGCGCGCACTCCAGCGGAAAACCTTGTGGGTAGCGCAGTTCACCGAAAAACAGCATCTGCAGAAAGAAGCTCTCGCGCACCACCTGAGTGGTGAACAAGGCGTGAAAAATCTCCAGGTACGCCGCGCGGGAACTGATGCCCAGGTTATTGGGCGGGAACGAGCCTTTGTAGAGCAGGGAATTGAGTACCGCTGCGTTGCCCAACAGCGCGATCACAGCCTTCCAGCGTTTGAGGGGAAAGCGGGTCTGGTAATACTCGACTTGCTCGCCAAGGTCGCGACAGTGGAAAACTTCACGACCTGCCTTGCCGGTAAACAGTCGGTTGACCTTCGCCAATCGCTGCAGGGTCTGCTCGAAGGCTCCCATGTAGATCGGCGCTTGCCAGTGACGGGACTGGAACAACTCGGTCAACCAGTGGCGATCGGCCTGCGGCAAATCCAGATGCCGAAATATGGACTGGCGTCGCTTGGTCGAACTGTCTGTCCGGTAACCCATGAATGCCATGAACGACGCGTGATCGGTCTGTTCCAGCAAGGCGAATCGCAGCCGGGTAAATGCCAGTTGCGGCGCGCTGATATCGGTGCAGGTCATACGCGCCGGACTGCGGGCCAGCAACGGTAAAAGCCGCCCGCCACTCCCGGCGATACCCACCACATGTCTGGCGTGCTTGGGGAGGATTGCGTATTCGAGCGCTGTGTCTTCATCCCCCAGCGCATAGTTCAACCGCTGGAAATAGTCAGCCATGCCTGCCTCCTTCCCTCGGTTCTGACACTCGACGTGAAGTCTTCATGAGTTATCCAGGGCATGGAGGAAGTCATAACGGGGCGCATGGCCGTTTTGCCAGGCCTCATACTGCTCATAAACGGCTTCGAGCATGTTGCCGGTCAGCCGCAAGCTGGTTTCCATTACATTGGCAATGGCATCCCAGTCGTGCTGATTTTTGCAAGTACGCTGCAGGATGAGTTTGATTTCATTGAAGTGCTCGACATCGATGTCGGAATGCGCAACGAAGAACGTCAACTGAGCCGGTTTTAGCGCCAGGATTTCGCTCAGGTTATTGATCAACGGGGTGATGAATTGATAGGCATTTTCTGCCCAATAACTGTATCCCAAGCGTTGTAGTGGATTACCGGTAAAGGATATCCAATACAAATAAGCAATCAGTACTTCGGTTGCCGGAATCGCAGACGGGATCTCGAACTTTTCATTTTTCAGGCCAAGACTCATGACATCATGCAGTGCCATTTTCTCATGGCCAACTTCTTGCGCCGCATGTTCAAAACAGAACTTTGCATAAACCGGATTATCGGCATGGCGCACACCCACCAATCCCTGATTTCGCGCATTGTGGGCAGTGTAGTGAAAGGTTTCTATCATGTAGATCGCATATAACGCCTTGGTAACACTACCCTCGCGTATGGCTTTTACCAATCGCGAGTTATCCAGAATATCGGCCCACAATTGTTCGATGCGTTTATCAAGCAGGATCAACTGTTGTTCAAAGCTGATGAGCGTATTCATCGTGGTTCTCCGGGGTGTTGAAGGGGGTGTGATCAGGGTGTTGAACAGCGGCAAGGATTTGCTGCCATTGCGCTGACAGCAGCCAGTAGTCGCCGCGAGCGCGTTGTTCGATATGAAGGGCGTCGGAGGTGATAGGGGTCAGGCCGAATCGCTGGAACAGTCGCCGTTGTGGCGATCGGCAGAGGGCGGTGACGCCTTGATATCCATGCCTGATCGCCCACTCGGTGGCCGCCGCCAGCAGGCTGTTGACCGGAACAGCCAGGTGGCTTCGCGAGAGAGTGATCAACCGGCTGAACTCGACGTGGCGCGATAGCATCACGGTGGGAGAAACATGCTGGTGCGCCAGTGAGGCCCATTCGAACGGCGATGGCGTCACTCTCAATACCGCCACCAGCTGCTCGTGTTGATACAGCAGAAAGTGGGTACTTCGCGCCGTCACCGCCAGCCTCGTTTCAAGCAATCTGGCTCTGGATGTCAGCATGTAATGTTGCAGTCGAAGACGAAACTGCCGACCAATAAACCGTTCGAATTCCCGCGTATCTGATCCCGCTTCAAGAATAACGACCCGGCAATCTTCATGGCGACTTTTGAACGTTGCCTGAAGTGCCTGCAGATAATCCGTTAGTTGTAAATCCGTAGTATCCATTCTTTCTCCGCAGACGTTAACTTATCGAAGTTTTCTGAGCGCATTGAAATGATGGATGCTTTTGGAAATATCGCCACTGCGCGACTTCTGATAATCACGTGGGAAAAGTTACTGAATCTGTGCACTTACTGATTGGTCTGACACACGAAGGAAAAATACAAACAGTTGAATGTTGTAAGTTGATCGTTGTTTGAAGGATAAATCGCAGGCAAAAGTAGTACTTCTCGCCATAAAAGCCGAGAAGTACTCAATAAATGAAGTCAGGAGTGACGTCAGTCGGGACGAATAACGTTGCCGGAGGCCAGATCACGGATGACGCTGGGGTTCTTGCGCCCACCCAACTCCCCACCCAGCACCAGATCGATCTGCCCGCGGAAATACTGCTCGACCCGCAACCGTGTGCGCGCTGCCGGACGGCCTTGTGGATTGGCTGAGGTCGAAATCAACGGACCGACCATCGAGCACAAGTCACGCACTTGAGGATGATCGCTGACGCGCAGCGCCACTGTGTCATGCACCCCAGTGACCCACTCCGGCAGCAGATTCTGATGCGGCACCAGCCAGGTATTCGGCCCAGGCCAGGTGCTGGCCATACGGTCGATCCACTCTTGCGGGAAGTCTTCGAACAAGAAATCGAACTGGCGAATGTTGTCGGCAACCAGAATCAGGCCCTTGTCGACCGAGCGATTCTTGATCGCCAGCAACCGATCCACCGCTTCTTCATTCCACGGGTCGCAACCCAGCCCCCAGACGGCTTCGGTTGGATAGGCAATCACCGCCCCGGCGCGAATCTCTCGCGCGGCTTGTTGCACACGCCAACTGTTGACCATGAAAAAACTCTCCGCAAACAGGTTTCGCGCAGTTTACCGATCTTCCTTGTAAAACCTAGCTCACACGCGCAAACCAGCGGCCGTTTTCGCACACCGCATGGCCGTCCATTTCCAGTTCGGTCAGCGCCGCCAGCACTTTGGGCAAGGCCCAGCCGCAGCTGTCGGCCAAGGCGTAACTGGTATGCGGCGCGGCGTGGAGCAGGGCAAGTAAGGGATGATCCGCTTGCGGTGTGCCTGTGGATAACGGCACCTGCTGCCAGCCACGCAGGGCTTCGAGAATGTGTTCGATGGTTTCCACCAACACCGCGCCGTCGCGAATCAACTGGTGACAACCGCGCGCACCGGGATGATGGATCGAGCCAGGGATTGCATACACCTCGCGCCCTTGTTCCGCCGCCAGCCGTGCAGTGATCAGCGAACCACTGGCGACGCTGGCCTCGACCACCAGCACGCCAAGGGATAAACCGCTGATGATCCGGTTGCGTCGCGGGAAGTTGCTCGCGCTGGGGCCGGCATCCAGCGGAAACTCCGAAAGCACCGCACTGCCGGAGGCAATCATCGCGTCGGCCAGCCGCCGATTGCGCTGTGGATAAAAGTTTTCCAGACCCGTGCCCAACACTCCGACCGTCAGCCCGCCAACATCCAGCGCCGCTTGATGCGCAGCCGCATCAATGCCCAGCGCCAAGCCACTGGTGATGACAAAACCGGCCCCGGCCAGGCTGCGGGAAAATGCGGCGGCGGTGTCCATTCCCGGACGTGAAGCGCGACGGCTGCCGACCATCGCCAGCTGCGGCCTCTCGAGAATCAGGGGGTCACCCGCCACGAATAACAGCGGCGGAGGGTCGGGAATCTGCGCCAACAATGCCGGATAGTCCGCTTGATCCCACATCAACAAATGCTGACCCGGACGCTCTAGCCAGCGCATTGCATGGCTGGCGCCGTCGCGCACGTCGGGACAGCGCCGTGCCTCGGCACACGCCGCTGGCAAACCCAGCGAGCGCCAGGCGCTGGCCGGCGCGCTGATGGCTTTGGATGCCGAGCCAAAGGCTTCGAGCAATTTCAGAAACCGCTTCGGACCGATGTCCGGCAAGCGATGCAGGCGCAGGCGCGCTTCCAGTTCCGCAGGGGAAACCGGCGTATAGACAGACAGCGTCATGGATCATCCTTGATCGTTATAAGCCCCGAACTATTCGGAACAAGCTGTGGATAACTCTGTTGGTAACTTGTTAAGCACGCTTACGGATTTCGCACCTTGTCGAGCACCGCCAGCGAGCGTGAAGCGTTGAGGACCAAGCCGTAGCTGAGTTTGTCGTAGGTGCGAAAAACCATCAGCAGCCCGGCCCGTTCGTCGGGGATCTTAAGTGGTTGGCCGGTCACCCGGTCGCGCACGGTTTCACCGGTTTTCATCACCACCAACACATTGCCTTCGGCCAAGCCGTCGCGTTTGCCCTTGTTCAACGTAACCACGTCCATCGCACCGATCTGCGTGACGCCGCGTGGGACATCGATGATCAGGCCATTGATGTCGGTGGTCGGAGCACTGGGCATGAAGGTCGAATTGATCGAGCGCTCTTCGCCGCTGAACAAGCGGTCGCCGAGGCGCACTTCCTGGGTGGTGCGCTGCAGGGCGAGGGTGGCAACGTCGTCTTCGGTGGCAACGATTTCACCGCCGCCAATGTCGTCGGCGTTGATCCCCAGAAATTCCTTGGTTTGCGGATCGGTATAGACCTTGCCCTGACGGAAGATCCCGTAGACCGGTTGATTCGGATCGAAATGGCCACGGGCAAAGATCCGGTCGCCGGTGCCGCTGAGCACGCGTTCCGCGTCACCGGCGACGATGTAGGGCGCCTTGTCGAAATCCTCGACCTTGTCGACGATGCGGTTGCTCAGCAGAAAGCTGTTGATCGATTTCAGCGGAATACTCGGAATCGCCTCAGCCACCGGGCTGGTACGAATGCGTGGCGAGAGCTTGATGGTGCCGCGCGACTCGCCGCGATTGAGGGTCAGGCGCGGCTGGCCGTTGACGTAACTGAGCGTCAGCGTGTCGCCGGGATAGATCAGATTGGGGTTTTCGATCTGCGGGTTGGCCCGCCACAGTTGTGGCCATTGCCAAGGCTCGCGCAGGTATTTTCCGGAAATATCCCAGAGTGTATCCCCCGAAACGACCGTGTATTGCTGCGGAAAACCATCCCTGAGTTGCACTTGCCCTTGCACCGCGCCGGCCGAGGCCAACAGCAGCAGGGCGAGTAGTGTTTTCCTCATGCAGTGAATCCCTTTATCATGTGCGTTCGCGTGAACCGTCAGAGCCCCCGTGGCTCGCTTCTGCCAAATGCAGAAGCTACGCTTCACAACGGTAGCCTGCATCTTCGGACCTGCCAGGCCATCGATCCGACTTTACTCAATACGTGCAGCAATCAGCCTATGGCCATTTTAAACATCCTCGAATTTCCGGACCCGCGTCTGCGTACTATCGCCAAGCCTGTGGCTGTAGTGGACGCCGAAGTGCGTCAGTTGGTCGATGACATGTTTGAAACAATGTATGAAGCGCCGGGCATCGGCCTCGCCGCGACCCAGGTCAACGTGCACAAACGTATCGTCGTGATGGACCTTTCCGAAGACCGCACCGAGCCACGGGTGTTCATCAACCCCGAGTTCGAATCGCTGACTGACGAAATGGATCAGTACCAGGAAGGCTGCCTCTCGGTGCCGGGTTTCTACGAAAACGTCGACCGCCCGCAAAAGGTCAAGATCAAGGCGCTGGACCGCGACGGCAAGCCCTATGAACTGATCGCCGAAGGCCTGCTCGCGGTGTGCATCCAGCACGAATGCGACCACCTCAACGGCAAATTGTTCGTCGACTACCTGTCCACGCTCAAACGCGACCGGATCAAGAAGAAACTGGAAAAGCTGCATCGCCAGAACGCTTGATGCCCTCCTTCAAAGGCTTGCCGCGGCAAGCCTTTTTCTTTTTATGAGACTCCTTCATGACTGAGCCACTGCGCATCGTTTTTGCCGGCACCCCGGAATTCGCTGCCGAACACCTCAAGGCCCTGCTGAGCAGCCCTTACGAGATCGTTGCGGTCTACACCCAACCGGATCGTCCGGCCGGTCGCGGACAAAAACTGATGCCGAGCCCGGTTAAACAGCTGGCGCTGGAAAATAATATCCAGGTGTTGCAGCCGCCGACTTTGCGCAACGCTGACGCTCAGACTGAACTCGCCGCGCTGAAGCCGGACTTGATGGTCGTGGTTGCCTACGGCCTGATCCTGCCGCAAGTGGTGCTGGATATTCCGCGTCTGGGCTGCATCAACAGCCATGCCTCGTTGCTGCCACGCTGGCGCGGTGCGGCGCCGATCCAGCGCGCCGTCGAAGCGGGCGATGCCGAAAGCGGCGTGACTGTGATGCGCATGGAAGCGGGCCTCGACACCGGGCCGATGCTGCTCAAAGTCGTTACGCCGATCAGCGCCGACGACACCGGCGGCAGTCTCCACGACCGTCTCGCCGAAATGGGCCCGCCAGCCGTGGTGCAGGCGATTGCCGGTCTGGCTGCCGGAACGCTGGAGGGCGAAGTGCAGAACGACGAACTCGCCACCTACGCGCACAAACTGAACAAGGATGAGGCGCGCATCGACTGGAGCCGCCCAGCCGTTGAGCTGGAACGTCTGGTTCGCGCGTTCAATCCATGGCCGATTACCCACAGCACGCTCAATGGCGAAGCGCTGAAAGTGCTGGCGGCCAATCTCGCCGAAGGCAACGGCGCACCCGGTACCATCCTCAGCGCCAGCAAGGACGGCCTGATCGTAGCGTGCGGCGAGCAGGCGCTGTGCCTGACACGCCTGCAATTGCCCGGCGGCAAGTCGCTGAACTTCAGTGACCTGTTCAACAGCCGTCGTGAGAAATTCGCCGTCGGCACCGTGCTCGGCGCAGTGGTGGACGCACAATGAACCCGCGTCTGGCCGCCGCCAAGGCACTCGCCGCCGTACTCAGCGGCAAAGCCTCACTCAACAGCTCTCTGCCGACACAACTGGACAAGGTTGAGGATCGCGATCGCGGCTTCACTCAGGATCTGGCGTTCGGCACCGCACGCTGGCAGCCGCGCCTGTCGGCGCTGGCGGAAAAGCTCCTGCAGAAGCCGTTCAAGGCTGCCGACGCCGATGTCGAGGCGCTGCTGCTGGTCGGGCTCTACCAATTGCTTTACACCCGCGTGCCGGCCCACGCCGCCATCGGTGAAACCGTGGGTTGCGCCGACAAGCTGAAAAAGCCTTGGGCCAAGGGCCTGCTCAACGCTGTGCTGCGCAATGCCCAGCGCGAAAGCGAAACGATTTTCGCCGAGCTGGAGCGCGATCCGGTGGTGCGCACCGCTCACCCGCGCTGGCTGCAAAAATCCCTCAAGGCCTTTTGGCCTGAGCAATGGGAAGCCATCTGCGCAGCCAACAACGCGCATCCGCCGATGATCCTGCGGGTCAACCGCCGCCATCAAAGCCGCGACGCCTACCTCGGTCTGCTGACCGAGGCCGGCATATCCGCAACACCATGCATTTACAGTCGCGACGGCATCATCCTCGAAGCCGCCGCCGATGTGCGCAGCCTGCCGGGGTTCGCCGAGGGCTGGATCAGCGTGCAGGACGAAGCCGCGCAACTGGCCGCCGATCTGCTGGATCTAGCGCCAGGGCAGCGGGTGCTCGACGCCTGCTGCGCACCGGGCGGCAAGACCTGCCACATCCTCGAAGCCGAACCGGCGCTGGCCGGCGTGGTGGCGGTGGATCTGGAAGCCAAGCGTCTGGTTCGAGTGAAAGAAAACCTCGAGCGTCTGGGCCTGAGCGCCGAACTGATCGCCGCCGACGGTCGTGACATCGACAAATGGTGGGACGGCAAGCCGTTCCAGCGCATCTTGCTCGACGCGCCGTGCTCGGCCACCGGCGTCATCCGCCGCCACCCGGACATCAAGCTGACCCGCCAGGCCGACGACATCGCCGCCCTCGCGCAGCTGCAAGGCGAGTTGCTCGACGCGATGTGGAAAACCCTCGAAGTGGGCGGCATCCTGCTTTACGCCACCTGCTCGACTTTGCCGACCGAGAACACCGAAGTGATTGCCGCGTTCCTTGAGCGCACGCCGGGCGCACGGGAGCTGGACTTGGCAATCACCGCCGGGATCAAGCAGCCCCATGGTCGCCAATTGCTGGCCCAGCAGGGCGGGCACGACGGGTTCTACTACGCCAAGCTGATCAAGATCGCTGCCGCGCGCGGCTAAACGGATTCAACGGAGTGACTGGATGAAAATCATCATCCTCGGTGCAGGGCAGGTCGGCGGTTCGCTGGCCGAACACTTGGCGAGCGAAGCCAACGACATCACGGTGGTCGACACTGACAGCGAGCGCTTGCGCGACCTCGGCGACCGCCTCGACATCCGCACCGTGCAGGGCCGTGGCTCGCTGCCGTCGGTGCTGCGTCAGGCCGGCGCCGACGACGCCGACATGCTGGTGGCGGTGACCAACAGCGACGAAACCAACATGGTCGCCTGTCAGGTTGCGCACACGCTGTTCCATACCCCGACCAAGATCGCCCGGGTGCGCGAAGCCTCCTATCTCAACCGCGAAGAGCAGCTGTTCCAGAACGAAGCGATTCCGGTCGACGTGCTGATCAGCCCCGAGCAGGTGGTCACCAACTACATCAAGCGCCTGATCCAGCATCCCGGTGCCTTGCAGGTGATCGACTTCGCCGAAGGCAAGGCACAACTGGTGGCCGTGCGCGCCTATTACGGCGGGCCGCTGGTGGGCCAGCAACTGCGTCAGTTGCGCGAGCACATGCCGAACGTCGAAACCCGCGTCGCGGCGATTTTCCGCCGTGACCGGCCGATCCTGCCCCAAGGCGATACGGTGATCGAGGCCGATGACGAAGTCTTCTTCATCGCCGCCCGTGAGGATATTCGCGCGGTGATGAGCGAAATGCGCCGTCTCGACGAAACCTACAAACGCATCGTCATTGCTGGCGGCGGGCAGATCGGCGAGCGTCTGGCCGAGGCCATCGAAAGCCGTTATCAGGTGAAGATCATCGAGATGAACCCGGCACGGTGCCGCTATCTCTCCGACACCCTCGACAGCACCGTGGTATTGCAGGGCAGTGCGTCGGACCGCGACTTGCTGCTGGAAGAGAACATCGCCGACGCCGATATCTTCCTTGCGCTGACCAACGATGACGAAGCCAACATCATGTCGTCGCTGCTGGCCAAACGGCTGGGGGCGAAGAAGGTGATGACCATCATCAACAACCCGGCTTACGTCGACCTGATTCAGGGCGGCGACATCGACATCGCCATCAGCCCGCAGCTGGCTACCATCGGCACCTTGCTGGCGCACGTGCGCCGTGGCGATATCGTCAGCGTGCACTCACTGCGCCGTGGCGCTGCAGAGGCCATCGAGGCGATTGCCCACGGTGACGCGAAATCGAGCAAGGTGATCGGCAAGCCCATCGAGAAGATCGGCCTGCCACCAGGCACCACCATCGGCGCGGTCATTCGCAATGAACAGGTAATCATCGCCCACGACGACACAGTGATCGAAGCGGGTGACCATGTGATTCTGTTCCTTGTGGATAAAAAGCATATTCGCGATGTGGAGAAGCTGTTTCATGTGGGGTTGAGCTTCTTCTGAGGTTGATCGTTCCCACTCTCTGCGTGGGAACGCAGCCCAGGACGCTCTGCGTCCCAAGAGCGGACGCAGAGCGTCCATTGAGGCATTCCCACGCGGAGCGCGGGAACGATCACTGAAACGAGGGTGCAAAAAATGCTCGATTCCCTGGAAAAAATGCTCGCCAAGGGTGTGGATAACTCCCTGCTGCGCTTCGGCCTCGGCAAGGGTTATCTGGATTTTGGCGAAAACGCCAAGGCGGCCGAGCATTTTCAGCGCTGTGTCGGTTTCGATCCGAAGTATTCGGCAGCGTGGAAGCTGTTGGGCAAGGCGCAACTGGCGCAGGGTGATCACGCCGCTGCGCGGCAGGCATGGGAACAGGGTCTGGAAGCGGCCCGCGCCCATGGCGACAAGCAGGCCGAAAAGGAAATGGCGGTGTTTCTGAAGAAGCTCGATCGTCAGGCGCAATAATCTACAGGTAACGCAGGCCGATACCTTCGGCATCCACCGTCACCACTTCCATCCGCACTCGCGGCGCGCCTGTGGGTAAACCCTGCACCTGCCCGTAAACCACTGCGCCTTTGGGCAATGACGTCAGACCTCGATGCTGCACATACACCCCGGTGGGCGTCAGATTGCGCGTCTGCCCGAGGCATTCCCCGAAGCTGTCGTGGGTGATCTTGATGCGAAACGATTTGCGGTGTTCGGACATCTGCTGCGCCCTTGAATGAACGGTTGTGGATAACCTCGACGATGAGGTTATCCACAGATCATGCCAATCACATCTCTAACGCCTCAGTACCAGCGAGCTTCACCCGGCGGACGTTTCTTGAAGCGCTTCATGCTCCACATGTACTGGCTCGGATACGCCGCGACATAACGCTCGACGACTTTGCTCATGGCGGCGCAGGACGTCTCGGTATCGGTGCTGTACATCGCTTCCGGCGCGGCTTCGAGGATGACTTTATAGCCGGAACCGTCGGGCAGGCGCAGCGCATGCAGAAACACGCCGACGGCTTTGCCACCGGCCAGCATGTTAGGTACGAACTTGCTCGTCAGCGCCTGCGTGGCGAAGAACGGCACGAAGATTCCGGCGGATTCGGCCGGTTCCGGGTCAGCCGGAATACCCACTGCACCACCCTTGCGCACTTCCTTGATGACACTGAGGATGCCTTCCTTGGTCGACGCGGCAACTTTGTTGCCCAGTTGCACGCGTTGCTTGCGCAGCAATTCATCCACAGCCTTCAACTTTGGCGGACGGTAGAAAATGATCGGTTTGCACTGGCTGCAATAGAAGTGGTTGAGCACTTCCCAGTTGCCCAGGTGGCTGGTGATGCCGACAACGCCTTTGCCCGAAGCCAATGCGTCCTTGAGGATGTCGAGGCCTTCGACTTCGCGCACCAGATCGATGGAACGCTGCGCCGGCCAGATCCACGCGCAGGCGCTTTCGGTCAGGGACTTGCCGATGTCCTTCAGGCTCTGGCCAACCAGACGCTCGCGCTCGGTAGGATCCATCTGTGGGAAACATTTGGCGAGGTTGATCCGCACCACGTCGCGGGAACGGTTGGGGGTTTTCCACATGATCCAGCCAATCGCCGAACCCACGGCCTGCACGGCCCGCCATGGCAGCAGGGCAAACAGCCGCAGAGCGCCTACCAGCAAGGCGCCTTTAAACTTTTCCACAGGTCACTCCTGATCTTTGTGCTGTGCGCGAGGCGGGCATTCTAACCGCCGTTGGCGAGCTGCGCGTAGCGGTCGCAATCCTGCGTGTGATCCATGACCATGCCCGAGGCCTGCATCAACGCGTAGCAAATGGTCGGTCCGACGAACGTAAACCCGGCCTTTTTCAGACCTTTGCTCATCGCCAGCGCTTCGGGGGTGATCGCCGGGACTTCGCTGCGATCCTTGAAATGATTGATGATCGGTTGGTCCCCGACAAACGACCAGAGAAACGCCACCGGGTCCTCCAGCGCGAGCCAGGCTTGGGCATTGCGCCGGGCGGCATTGAGTTTGAGGCGGTTACGGATGATGCCGGGGTCAAGCATCAATTCGTCGATTTCGGCGTCGCTCATCTGCGCCACGCGCTGCACGTCGAAGCCGAACAACACCTCGCGATAACGCTCGCGTTTGCGCAATACGGTGATCCAGGACAGCCCGGCCTGGAACCCTTCGAGCAAAAGCAACTCGAACAAACCCTGCGCATCGCGTAGCGGCGTGCCCCACTCCTGATCGTGATAAGCCATGTACAACGGATCTTCGGTACACCAAAAGCAGCGTGGCATAAGGCTCCAGGGGGCGTGCGCAGCAACGAATCGGGTATACTCCCGCTCTTTAAATCGCAGCCCAAGAAACAGGTGAATTTCGTGAGCCAGCCTACGCCAGCCGTGCGTACCTTCCAAGACTTGATCCTCGCGCTCCAGCAATACTGGGCCGAGCAAGGTTGTGTGGTACTTCAGCCCTACGATATGGAAGTAGGCGCCGGCACTTTCCACACTGCGACCTTCCTGCGCGCCATTGGCCCGGAAACCTGGAACGCCGCTTACGTGCAGCCAAGCCGCCGTCCGACTGATGGCCGTTACGGCGAAAACCCGAACCGTCTGCAGCACTACTATCAGTTTCAGGTCGTCCTGAAGCCGAACCCGGACAACTTCCAGGAACTTTACCTGGGCTCCCTCAAGCACGTCGGTCTGGACCCGCTGGTCCACGACATTCGCTTCGTCGAAGACAACTGGGAATCGCCGACCCTCGGCGCCTGGGGTCTGGGCTGGGAAGTCTGGCTCAACGGCATGGAAGTGACTCAGTTCACTTACTTCCAGCAAGCGGGCGGCATCGAGTGCTACCCGGTGACCGGCGAGATCACCTACGGTCTCGAGCGTCTGGCCATGTACCTGCAAGGCGTGGATTCGGTTTACGACTTGGTCTGGGCTGACGGCCCGATGGGCAAAGTGACTTACGGCGACGTGTTCCACCAGAACGAAGTGGAGCAGTCCACTTACAACTTCGAACACGCCAACGTCGACAAGCTGTTCGAACTGTTCGACTTCTATGAAAGCGAAGCCAAGCGCCTGATCGAACTCGACCAGCCGCTGCCGTTGCCGAGCTACGAAATGGTGTTGAAGGCTTCGCACACCTTCAACCTGCTGGATGCGCGCCGGGCGATCTCGGTGACCGCGCGTCAGCAATACATTCTGCGCGTTCGCACCCTGGCGCGTTCCGTCGCTCAAGCCTACCTGCTGGCCCGCGCCAAGCTGGGCTTCCCGATGGCGACCCCGGACCTGCGTGACGAAGTACTGGCCAAGCTGGAGGCTGCACAATGAGTGCGCAAGATTTTCTGGTTGAACTGGGCACCGAAGAACTGCCACCCAAAGCCCTGAACACTTTGGCTGACGCGTTCCTCGCCGGTATCGACAAGGGCCTGCAAGCCGCCGGCCTGAGCTACGAGAGCAAAACCGTCTACGCGGCGCCGCGTCGTCTGGCTGTGCTGATCACTGCGCTGGCCACCCAGCAGCCGGATCGCAGCATCAACCTCGACGGCCCGCCACGTCAGGCGGCGTTCGACGCTGAAGGCAATCCGACGCAGGCAGCTCTTGGTTTTGCCAAGAAGTGCGGCGTCGAGCTGAGCGAAATAGACCAGAGCGGTCCGAAACTGCGCTACAGCCAGAGCATCGCCGGCAAACCGACCGCGAGCCTGCTGCCGACCATCGTCGAAGATTCGCTGAACGACCTGCCGATCCCGAAACGCATGCGTTGGGGTGCGCGCAAGGAAGAGTTCGTGCGTCCGACCCAGTGGCTGGTGATGCTGCTCGGTGACCAGGTCATCGACTGCACCATCCTCGCGCAGAAGGCTGGCCGTGACTCCCGTGGCCACCGCTTCCATCACCCGGAAAGCGTGCGCATCGGTTCGCCGTCGAGCTACCTGGCCGACCTGCGTGCTGCCTACGTTCTGGCTGACGCCAACGAGCGTCGCGAGATCATCAGCAAGCGCACCGAAGAGCTGGCCACCCGTCAGGAAGGCACAGCGATCGTTCCGCCGGCACTGCTCGACGAAGTCACCGCGCTGGTTGAATGGCCAGTGCCGCTCGTGTGCTCGTTCGAGGAACGCTTCCTCGACGTGCCGCAAGAAGCGCTGATCACCACCATGCAGGACAACCAGAAGTACTTCTGCCTGCTGGATGCCGACGGCAAGTTGCTGCCACGTTTCATTACTGTGGCCAACATTGAGAGCAAAGATCCGCAGCAGATCATCGCCGGTAACGAGAAAGTGGTTCGCCCACGTCTGACCGACGCCGAGTTCTTCTTCAAGCAAGACAAGAAGCAGAAACTCGAAGTGTTCAACGATCGCCTGAAAAACGTGGTCTTCCAGGAAAAACTCGGCAGCGTCTACGACAAGGCCGAGCGCGTATCGAAACTGGCTGCCTACATCGCCGCACGCATTGGTGGCAACGCTTCGTGGGCTGCCCGTGCCGGCTTGCTGTCGAAGTGCGACCTGGCCACCGAAATGGTCGGCGAGTTCCCGGAGATGCAAGGTGTCGCCGGCTACTACTACGCCCTCAATGACGGCGAGCAGGAAGACGTCGCGCTGGCGCTGAACGAGCAGTACATGCCGCGCGGTGCCGGTGCTGAACTGCCGGCGACCCTGACCGGTGCGGCCGTCGCTATCGCGGACAAGCTCGACACCCTGGTCGGCATCTTCGGTATCGGCATGCTGCCAACCGGCAGCAAAGACCCGTATGCCCTGCGCCGTGCGGCACTCGGCGTGCTGCGCATCCTGATCGAGAAACAACTGGATCTGGACCTGAACGACGCCGTGGCCTTCGCCGTGAATGCGTTCGGTGCCAAGGTCAAGGCTGCCGGCCTCAACGAGTCGGTGCTTGAGTTCATCTTCGATCGTCTGCGTGCGCGTTACGAAGACGAAGGCGTCGATGTGGCCACTTACCTGTCGGTACGTGCCCTGAAGCCGGGTTCGGCGCTGGACTTCGACCAGCGTGTGCAAGCGGTACAGGCCTTCCGCAAACTGCCGGAAGCCGCAGCACTGGCGGCGGTGAACAAGCGTGTTTCGAACTTGCTGAGCAAGGTTGAAGGCTCGGTGCCGACCGTGGTTGAGGCCAAGTACTTCGACAACGCCAACGAGTTTTCGCTGTACTCGGCGATCCAGCAGGCCGATCAGGCTGTGCAGCCAATGGCGGCGGCGCGTCAGTACAACGAATCGCTGGCACGCCTGGCGGCATTGCGTGAGCCGGTCGACGCGTTCTTTGACGCGGTGATGGTCAATGCCGAAGACGCCAAGGTTCGGGCCAACCGTTACGCGCTGCTGGCGCGTCTGCGTGGCTTGTTCCTCGGTGTTGCCGACATCTCGCTGCTGGGTTGAGGGATTGCTGTTGAAACTGCTGATTCTCGATCGGGACGGAGTGATCAATTACGACTCCGACGCTTATATCAAGTCGGTGGAGGAATGGGTTCCTTTGCCCGGTTCGATCGAGGCGATTGCGCAGTTGAGCAAGGCCGGCTGGACGGTGGCGGTCGCCACCAACCAGTCGGGCATTGCTCGCGGCTATTACGACCTCGCCACTCTCGATGCCATGCACGCGCGCCTGCGCGAGTTGGTGGCGGAGCAGGGCGGTGAAGTCGGGCTGATCGTTTACTGCCCGCATGGGCCGGATGAAGGCTGCGATTGCCGCAAGCCGAAACCGGGCATGTTGAAAACCATCGCCGAGCATTACAACGTGGCGCTGACGAATGTCTGGTTCGTCGGCGACAGCCTTGGTGACCTGGAGGCCGCCAAAGCCGTCGATTCACAGCCAGTTTTGGTAAAGACCGGGAAAGGCGAAAAGACTCAGGGCAAAACCCTGCCGGTTGGCACTCTGATTTTTGACGATCTGGCGGCGATTGCCGCAGAACTTATCCACAACTAGAGTACTTCTGAAATTCCTGACCAGGGATTGATCGGGAGTGCGCTTGAACAGACGGGCATTGCCCCGTAACGGTAAACGTCGCCATGTCGATACTGCGGGCCTTCAGAATTTTCCTTTTTTATCTGCTGCTGGGCACCACGTCCTTGCTGTGGTGCAGCCTGAGCTTTTTCATCGCGCCCTTTCTGCCATTCAAGGCGCGCTATCGTTTTATCAACGTGTACTGGTGCCGTTGCGCCTTGTGGTTGACCAAGGTGTTCCTCGGTATCCGTTACGAAATCAAAGGCGCGGAAAACGTGCCTGACCGGCCCTGCGTGATTCAGTCGAACCACCAGAGCACTTGGGAGACGTTCTTTCTCTCCGCTTATTTCTCGCCGTTGAGCCAGGTGCTCAAGCGCGAATTGCTTTACGTGCCGTTCTTCGGCTGGGCCATGGCCATGCTGCGGCCGATTGCCATTGATCGCGACAACCCGAAAGCGGCGCTGAAACAAGTCGCCGCAAAGGGTGATGAACTGCTCAAGGACAACGTTTGGGTGCTGATCTTTCCGGAAGGTACGCGCGTTCCTTTTGGCACTGTCGGAAAGTTCTCGCGCAGTGGCAGCGCATTGGCAGTAAATGCGGCGCTTCCGGTCCTGCCGATTGCACACAATGCGGGCAAGTTCTGGCCGAAAGTCGGCTGGGGCAAAATGTCCGGAGTGATCACGGTGGTCATTGGTGAACCGATGTACGCCGAAGGCACTGGCCCGCGTGCCATCGCCGAGCTGAACGACCGGGTGCAGGCCTGGAACGAGAAGACCCAGCGCGAAATGGGTTCGCTGCCACCGGCCCCGCAAGCGCCGGCTGCGAGTGATCAGCTGGCTGTCTGAGATTTTGTGGATAACCTGTGTACGGTTTTGTTGAAAATGCCTGAATATTGATTTTAAGTAATTGATTTACTTATATATTTCTCAAGCTCATAAAACACCGTAAAAGGTGCATAAGTTTTTTTCGGAAGTAAAAAAACCGGCTGATATAGCCGGTTTTTTTGTGCCTTATCAATCAGCGATCAAAGGCAACTCAAGCACGAACGTTGTGCCTTGATCGACCACGCTAAAGCACTCGATCCGGCCGCCATGATGATCGATCACGGCTTTAACCATCGACAATCCAAGGCCAACACCATCGATGCCGTGAGCCGAAGAAAAGCGCCGGTACTGGGTGAACAAATCGGGGAGTTCTTCGGCGGCAATGCCTTTGCCCTGATCCCTAAGCTCGCAGCGTAGCCATTCGTTGTGGCAAGTGACGCGCAGCTCAATCGCGGTATCGGCCGGGCTGTACTTGATGGCGTTTTCCAGCAAATTGAACAGTGCGCGGGTCAGCAATCCCTGATCGGCCAGCACCAGCCGCTCCTGTGCTTGCTCGTCCATGTCGTGGAGCAACTCGATACGTTGTTGTTGGGCGATGGGCAATGCCTGATCCACCACGTCGAGGACCAGCATCGCAAACAGACTGGGCTGGAACTGATAGGCCTCGGATTCCGCCCGCGCCAACAGCACGAAGCCATCAGTCAAGGAAAGCGCGCGGCGCACCTGACGTTCAATCTGCTCGAACAGCGGAGAATCCGCGCCAGCCTGATGGCGGTGAACATCGAGCAGAGCGAGGATAGCCGAATGCGGCGCGCGCAGATCGTGGGACAGGAAGCGCAGCAAGACGCCGCGTTGTTCCTCTGCGGCGCGTTCAGCGCTGAGGTCGGTGAGGCTCAGCAACCAACCGATTGGCGTGTCTCCGTCCACCGGCAGCAACGCGGCACGCTCCAGGCGCAGGCTGCGTTCTTTGTGATCGCGAAACTCCAGCAGTGGCAGGGCGGACAATGTTGGGCGCGGCGCTGCCGACAACTCGGGATAACCGAGCTGTGCCAGTTGATCGAGAACATCGTCGCCCACCAGCGCCTGATCGAACAGAAGGCGAGCCTTGCGATTGCCCAACAGGATCCGTCCCTTGGGGTCGCTGATCAGTGTGGCAACGGGCAAATACTCCAGACCGTCCGCGATGAACCGCCGGGTATCGCGGGTGCGGCTCATGGCTTGTTCGAGTGCCATGATCTGGCCCTGCAAGCGATCAGCGCCGGTAAATTGCGTGCGGCGGCGCTCGGGAAACACTTTCGGTTCGCTGTCGAGCCGCGCCAACTCCCAGCCGAAGTACGTCAGCACCACGCTGAGCCGGCGCCAGTTCCAGATCAGATAGCCAAACAGCATGCCCAGCACCGCTGGCGTCGGCGACCACCATAGGCGCATTTGCGCCAGGCCGGCGCTGGTAATCAACACGCATGCCATGCCAATCAGTGTCATCCAAAGTGCCAGGCGCGGCCGCCACAGCAGTAGGCCCAGCACGCAAGCCACCATGCTCACCGAGAGTAGGGCACCCGCTGCCGGAGAAGCATCGGGCAAGTTTATCTGCGCGCGATAAGACAACAGGGCAGTCAGCGGCAACAGCACTAGACTTATCCACAACCACTCACGCACCAACTGGCGAAACAGTCGCTGCACCTGGCTCGGCTCGCGGCTTTCGTGCCGTCTGCGGTCATTCATGGGAAAAAGGGGTAGGGCGGGTGAATGGTTTCATAGGTCACAGGTCTGAGACATGACCCGAAGAATCATAGCGGACGTCGACCAACGGCGGGCTGCTTCCTTTCATAGCGATGGCCGAGCGACTAAGGTTGACGACCAACTGCCCCAGCAACAAGGAACCACCGCGTATGCGCGTTGCGATACTGGACGACGAACCCGCCGAGCTGCGCCGGGTCGAGCAGACCTTGCAACAGATGGCCGAGGTCGGAGAACAGCCATGGTCGCTGCACAGCTTCGAGCGCGGTGAAGACTTGCTGCGACAGCTGCGCCGGGAAACCTTCGATCTGCTGGTCCTCGACTGGCAACTGCCCGATCTCTCGGGTCTGGCGTTGCTGCGCTGGACCCGCGAACACATGGAAGCGCCACCTGCGGCGATCATGCTCACCAGCCGCGATGGCGAAAGCGATATCGTCCAGGCCCTCAACGCCGGCGCCGACGACTACGTTAGCAAACCGTTCCGGCCCAATGAACTGAAAGCCCGGGTCGCCGCAGTGCTGCGCCGGCACAGCCAGCCACGCACACCTGCTGCCGAAGTACTCACCTTCAATGACCTGACCTTCGACGATGCCGAATTGACCGTCACCCGTGAGGGCATACCGATCGTTATGACTGAGCGCGAGTATCGGCTGGCTCGGTGCCTGTTCAGCAATTTAGGGCGACCGCTGTCGCGCGATTACCTGTATGAGCGATTTTGGCCACATGAGGAAGTAGCCTCCTCAAGACCGCTGGATACGCATATCTATCGGTTGCGTAACAAGCTGGGGCTGACGGCGGATCGCGGTTGGCAGTTGCTGACGATTTACGGGTATGGGTATCGGTTGGAGAGTGTGACGTCGGCGGGCGAGTAAATAGCGGGTAATAAAAAAGGCCAACGCAATGCGTTGGCCTTTTTCGTTGGAGCCGCCGACCGGGATCAGAAATCCAGGTTGGATACCGCCAACGCATTGCTCTCGATGAACTCACGGCGAGGTTCGACCGCATCACCCATGAGGGTGTTGAAGATCTGGTCTGCGCCAATGGCGTCTTCGATGGTGACTTTCAGCATGCGACGCACACTTGGGTCCATGGTGGTTTCCCACAGCTGATCCGGGTTCATCTCGCCCAGACCTTTGTATCGCTGAATGGTATGACGCTTGGTGCTTTCGGCCATCAGCCAGTCCAAAGCTTCCTTGAACTCGGTGACCGCTTTCTTGCGCTCGCCACGCTGGATGTACGCGCCTTCATCGAGCAGGGTGCTCAGTTGAGCGCCGAGAGTGACGACGGTTTTGTAGTCGTTGCTGCCGAAGAAGTCGCGATTGAAGGTGACGTAGTTCGACAGGCCGTGGGAGATCAGTTCGACCTCTGGCAGCCACACGCCACGTTCACGATCTTCACGCAGGCTGGCCTTGTAGACCAGACCGGACTTCTCGTTGGTGCGCAGACGGACTTCGTACTGAGCCAGCCAATCTTGCATCGCTGCATGATCGCCAAGCGTTTCCAGGCTGACGGCCGGCAGGTAGATGAAGTGTTCGGTCAGTTCCTGTGGGTACAGGCGTGACAGACGCTTGAGGGTCTTCATCACCATGCGGAAGTCATTCACCAGACGCTCAAGCGCTTCACCGGAAATGCCCGGGGCTTCGTCGTTCAGGTGCAGGCTCGCATCTTCCAGCGCCGACTGCGTCATGTACTCTTCCATGGCGTCGTCGTCTTTGATGTATTGCTCTTGCTTGCCTTTCTTGACCTTGTACAACGGTGGCTGGGCGATGTAGATGTAGCCACGCTCGATCAGCTCCGGCAACTGACGGAAGAAGAAGGTCAGCAGCAGGGTACGGATGTGCGAACCGTCGACGTCAGCATCGGTCATGATGATGATGTTGTGATAACGCAGCTTGTCGATGTTGTACTCGTCGCGACCGATACCGCAACCCAGCGCGGTGATCAGGGTGCCCACTTCCTGGGACGAGATCATCTTGTCGAAACGTGCTTTCTCGACGTTGAGGATCTTGCCCTTGAGCGGCAGGATGGCCTGGGTCTTGCGGTTACGTCCCTGCTTGGCAGAGCCGCCCGCGGAGTCACCTTCCACGAGGTACAGTTCGGACAGCGCAGGATCTTTTTCCTGGCAGTCAGCGAGCTTGCCCGGCAGGCCGGCGATGTCCAGCGCGCCTTTGCGGCGGGTCATCTCACGGGCCTTGCGCGCGGCTTCACGGGCACGGGCGGCATCAATCATCTTGCCGACAACCAGCTTGGCTTCGTTAGGGTTCTCCAAGAGGAAGTCGGAGAAGTACTTGCCCATCTCCTGCTCGACCGCGGTCTTCACTTCGGAAGAGACCAGCTTGTCTTTGGTCTGGGAGCTGAACTTCGGATCCGGCACTTTCACCGAGATGATCGCGGTCAGACCTTCACGGGCATCGTCACCGGTGGTGGCGACTTTGTGCTTCTTCGCCAGACCTTCCTGCTCGATGTAGTTGTTCAGGTTACGCGTCAGTGCCGAACGGAAGCCCACCAGGTGGGTACCGCCGTCGCGCTGCGGAATGTTGTTGGTGAAGCACAACAGGTTCTCGTTGAAACTGTCGTTCCACTGCAGGGCGATTTCCACGCCGATGCCGTCTTCACGCTGGATGTTGAAGTGGAACACCTGGTTGACCGCAGTCTTGTTGGTGTTCAAGTATTCAACGAACGCACGCAGACCACCTTCGTACTTGAACAGCTCTTCCTTGCCGCTGCGCTCATCCTTGAGGACGATGCCGACACCGGAGTTGAGGAAGGACAGTTCACGAATACGCTTGGCCAGGATGTCCCAGCTGAAGTGGATATTCTTGAAGGTGTCAGCCGATGGCTTGAAGTGAATCTGGGTGCCGGTGGTTTCGCTGTCGCCAACGATGGCCATCGGTGCCTGAGGTACGCCGTGGATGTAGGTCTGTTCCCAGATCTTGCCGCTGCGGCGAACGGTCAGTACCAGCTCTTCGGACAACGCGTTCACTACCGACACACCTACACCGTGCAGACCGCCGGATACCTTGTAGGAGTTATCATCGAACTTACCGCCAGCGTGGAGGACGGTCATGATGACCTCGGCGGCGGAAACGCCTTCCTCTTTGTGCACGTCTACCGGGATGCCACGGCCGTTGTCTTTAACGGTGATGGACTCATCCGGGTGGATGATGATGCTGATGTCGTCGCAGTGGCCAGCGAGGGCTTCGTCGATCGAGTTGTCGACCACTTCGAACACCATGTGGTGCAGACCGCTGCCATCGTCGGTGTCACCAATGTACATACCGGGACGTTTGCGTACGGCATCCAGGCCTTTCAGCACTTTAATGCTCGTTGAGTCGTACGTATTTTCTTCGCTCAATGCCTTCACTCCCGATGGTCGTGGGTCTGGGTGATACGGCCCTGTTCCACGTGGAACAAAGCGACTGGCGTTTCCGTCTGCCAGCCTTCCCTCAATAATTCGTGATCTACACAGGTGATAAACACCTGGCAGCGTAAGTCTTCCAGCAAACGGCACAGCGCACGGCGGTGGCTCTCGTCCAGTTCGGACGGCAAGTCATCCACAAGATAAATACACTGACCGCGTCGGGCCTGGCTCACCAGATGCCCTTGGGCAATCCGCAAGGCACAGACCACCAACTTCTGCTGACCCCGGGACAAGATGTCCGCGGCGTTGTGTGCGCCCAATCTAAGACGCAAATCAGCTCGTTGTGGCCCAGCCTGGGTGTGACCCATCTGCTGATCCCGTTGCAGGGATCCGGCAAGTACGGCACTCAATTCGCGGTCTTTGTCCCAGCCTCGGTAATAGCTCAGCGTCAAACCTTCAAGCTCAACCAGTTCGCTCAAGGTTTGTTCAAAGACTGGTTTCAAGGCTTTGATGTAAGCGCGGCGGTATTCATCGATTTCAGCGCTGGCCTGGCACAGTTCCCTGTCCCAAACCGCTTGCGAAACGGCGTCAAGTGTACCATGCCGCAGCCAAGAGTTTCTCTGGCGCAGGGCCTTCTGCAAGCGCTGCCAAGTGGCCATGAACCGTGGCTCGACGTGGAACACACCCCAGTCGAGAAATTGCCGGCGAATCTTCGGCGCGCCTTCCAGCAGACGGAAGCTGTCCGGATTGATCAACTGTAGCGGCAGAATCTCCGCGAGCTGTGCGGCGCTACGAGCGTTCTGGCCGTCAATGCGGATCTGGAACTCGCCCTGACGGTCGCGCGATATCCCCAACGCACTGTGCCCACCCTCGGCCAATTCGACCTGACCGAACACGGTGCAGGCGAGTTGCTCGTACTGAATGACCGGCAACAACCGCGTGCTACGAAACGAACGGGCAAGCCCCAGCAGATGAATGGCTTCCAGAACACTGGTTTTGCCGCTGCCGTTGGCGCCGTAAAGAATATTGATGCGGGGGGAGGGGGAGAAGGTCACCGGGTGCAGATTGCGCACCGCGGTGACCGAGACGCGACTTAGCGACATTTAGAGTCCGCTGATTACAGACGCATCGGCATAACAACATAAGCCGAGTCGTCATTGTCGGACTCTTGCACCAGCGCACTGCTGTTGGAGTCGGACAGGATCAGGCGAACCTGCTCGGTGGTCATCACGCCCAGCACGTCGAGCAAGTAGCTCACGTTGAAGCCGATTTCCAGGGAGCCACCGTTGTATTCAACACCTACTTCTTCTTCCGCTTCTTCCTGCTCCGGGTTGTTGGCCTGGATCTTCAACTGACCGCTGGCCAGTTGCAGACGGATACCACGGTATTTCTCGTTGGACAAAATCGCAGTACGGCTGAACGCTTCACGCAGCGCCTGACGATCGCCAAGCACCAGCTTGTCGCCGCCCTTCGGCAGAACGCGCTCGTAGTCAGGGAATTTGCCGTCTACCAGTTTGGAGGTGAAGGTGAATTCGCCGGTGGTCGCGCGGATGTGGTGCTGACCCAAGACGATGCTGACATTACCGTCCGGCTCGGTGAGCAGACGCGCCAGCTCGAGAATACCTTTGCGCGGTACGATCACCTGGTGGCGATCCGGCTGACCGATATCGGCCTTCATCGAGCACATCGCCAGACGGTGACCATCGGTGGCCACTGCGCGGATGATGCCTTCCGAGACTTCCAGCAGCATGCCGTTGAGGTAGTAGCGCACGTCCTGCTGGGCCATGGCGAAGCTGGTGCGTTCGATCAGACGACGCAGTTTGCTTTGCTCCAGGCCGCAAGTCAGCGAGCCTGGGCCCTCTTCCACAGTCGGAAAATCGTTGGCCGGCAGGGTCGACAGTGTGAAGCGGCTACGGCCAGCCTTTACCACCAGCTTCTGCTCGTCGACCTTGATGTCGATCAGCGCATCGTTGGGCAGGCTCTTGCAGATGTCCATCAGCTTGCGCGCAGGCACGGTGATGGAACCTGTTTCAGCCGGCTCCTCAAGTTGCACACGACCGACCAGCTCGACCTCGAGGTCGGTACCGGTCAGCGACAATTGCTGGCCTTCGACAACCAGCAGCACGTTTGAGAGTACCGGCAAGGTCTGTCGGCGCTCGACGACGCCTGCGACCAGTTGCAGGGGTTTCAACAGGGCTTCGCGTTGAATGGTGAAATGCATGGTCTAGTCCCTTGCCTTAATAAGCTGCGCTGGTGTTCATCAAGTGGTCAGTGTACGCAGCAGGTTCTTGTAGTCCTCGCGGATGTCCGCGTCGGATTCCTTAAGTTCGTTGATCTTGCGGCAGGCGTGCAAAACAGTCGTGTGGTCGCGACCGCCAAACACATCGCCGATTTCCGGCAGGCTGTGGTTGGTCAGTTCCTTGGACAACGCCATGGCGACCTGACGCGGACGAGCGACCGAGCGCGAACGGCGCTTGGACAGCAGGTCGGAGATCTTGATCTTGTAGTACTCGGCGACAGTGCGCTGAATGTTATCCACAGAGACCAGTTTGTCCTGCAACGCCAACAAGTCTTTCAGGGATTCGCGAATCAACTCGATGGTGATGTCGCGGCCCATGAAGTGCGAGTGGGCGATCACGCGTTTCAGCGCGCCTTCCAGCTCACGGACGTTGGAGCGAATGCGCTGGGCAATGAAGAACGCTGCATCGTGTGGCAAGTCGACTTTGGCCTGGTCGGCCTTCTTCATCAAGATCGCTACGCGGGTTTCCAGCTCCGGCGGCTCGACGGCAACCGTCAGGCCCCAGCCGAAGCGGGATTTGAGGCGCTCTTCAAGGCCTTCGATTTCTTTCGGATAGCGGTCACTGGTGAGAATGACCTGCTGACCACCTTCAAGCAGGGCGTTGAAGGTGTGGAAAAACTCTTCCTGGGAACGCTCTTTGCGGGCGAAGAACTGAATGTCGTCAATCAACAAGGCATCCACCGAACGGTAGAAACGCTTGAACTCATTGATTGCGTTCAGTTGCAGCGCCTTGACCATATCGGCCACGAAACGCTCGGAATGCAGGTACACGACCTTGGCATTCGGGTTCTTCTTTAATAGATGGTTACCCACCGCGTGCATCAAGTGGGTCTTACCCAAGCCAACGCCACCATAAAGGAAGAGTGGGTTGTAGCCATGCTTGGGATTGTCCGCCACTTGCCAGGCCGCCGCGCGAGCGAGCTGGTTGGATTTACCTTCGACGAAATTCTCAAAGGTGAATGTGCGGTTCAGGTAACTGGTGTGCTTAAGCGCGCCTTCGACCTGCACGGTGCGCTGTTCAGCGCGCACCGGGGCCTGTTGCGACGCGGCACCGGCCATCGGGTCGAAGCTGTCGCGAGATGGCTCTTCGCTGACTTCAGCGGTTTTCTGCGTGGAACGCTTGGCCGGAGCGGGCGCCGGGGCTGGCGCTGGCGTGTTCGCTGGCGCGGCATTGGCCTGAGCCTGGGAAGCTTGCGCAGCGGCCAACGGAGCATTCGGTGCTGCACGCGGCGCCGAGCTGCGCTTGCTGCCTATTAATAAGGAAAGCGCAGGCGCCATGCCGTTGCCGTGCTCATCCAGCAGTTCGAGGACGCGTCCCAGGTACTTTTCGTTGACCCAGTCCAGCACGAAACGGTTCGGTGCGTAGACGCGCAACTCGTCGCCTTCGGCTTCGACCTGTAGTGGACGGATCCAGGTGTTGAATTGTTGGGCAGGCAGCTCCTCGCGCAAAAGCTCCACGCACTGCTGCCAAAGTTCCACTGACACGGATATCCCCTAAGTTGAAAGCCGGTGAGGCAAAAACAAGCGGCCATTGTAGCGGCGAGCCGTCCACTTATCCACATGCAGGTTGTGCGGTGACCATGATTTATCAATGCGTTAACCGGCAAAAAGGCGACCAACGGTGTATGAATAAGCTCTGTGGATAACCGCCTCTAAGGGCACTGGACAACTGGGGGCGAAACTCGGTGGATAACCTGCCTGTGGATAACAGCCCTTTCCATACACAGGTTTTCCGACAGCGCAGCACAGGCTGAACACCGTTTTCCACTGTAGTTGTCATTCTCTGTACACCACATAAAATATGGCCTTATGGCAGTTATCCACAGATGAATGCCGCCCTAGCTTTTATAAGCTTTACAGAAAAGCTTTAAATAATTCCCTTCTTTATTTTTATGTATGGTGAACAGGCTTTCAGCCAAAGAAGTGCCCGAGATCTATTTATAAGGAAACGTTGGTTGGAAATTGACCTGAAGGCTTGCTTTCTCTAGAATCCCCGGTCTCTTAAAACGGGGGCCATTCCGGCCCGTTGTGGACGAACCAGGTAACACGACATGAAACGTACTTTCCAACCAAGCACTATCAAACGCGCTCGTACCCACGGTTTCCGTGCTCGCATGGCAACCAAGAACGGCCGCGCAGTCCTGTCGCGTCGTCGCGCCAAAGGTCGTGCGCGTCTGGCAGTTTGATAATCCGGTACTGGAGGTGAGTCAGGACTTCAGTCGGGAAAAGCGTCTGCTTACCCCCCGGCATTTCAAGGCAGTCTTTGACTCCCCTACCGGCAAGGTTCCGGGGAAAAATCTCCTGCTCCTTGCACGCAACAACGATCTTGATCACCCCCGTCTCGGGCTGGTTATCGGGAAAAAGAGCGTAAAGCTCTCCGTTGAGCGCAATCGCCTCAAACGTCTGATGCGCGAATCGTTCCGTCTGCACCAGGATTCACTGGTCGGCTGGGACATCGTTATCGTCGCGCGCAAAGGTTTGGGTGATGTAGAAAACCCCGAATTGATTCAGCATTTCGGCAAGCTCTGGAAGCGTCTGGCCCGTAACAAGCCAGTTCCAGCAGTCAACGCCGAAACTGTAGGGGTAGACAGTCCTGATGCGTAAACTGGCCCTCGTTCCGATCCAGTTTTATCGCTACGCCATTAGTCCTTTGATGGCCAGTCACTGTCGTTTCTACCCCAGTTGTTCCTGCTACGCGTATGAAGCCATTGAAAATCATGGCCTTCTGCGCGGTGGCTGGCTGACCTTTCGTCGTTTAGGTCGCTGTCATCCGTGGAATCCCGGTGGTTATGACCCGGTTCCGCCTATCCCTACCTCCCGTTCTTCTTCGATGGCCGAGTAATCATGGATATCAAACGCACGATCCTGATCGTCGCCCTGGCAATCGTGTCCTACGTTATGGTTCTTAAATGGAACCAGGACTATGGCCAGGCTGCCCTGCCGACTCAGAATGTTGCTTCCAGTACGACTACATCCGGTTTGCCGGACACCGCCACTGGCAATAATGCTGCCGCCAGTGACGATATTCCGCGCGCCGCTAGCGATACCAGCGCACCTGCCGAAACACCGGTAGCCGCCAGCAAGGATCTGATCCAGATCAAAACCGACGTGCTCGATCTCGCGATCGATCCACAAGGTGGTGACGTTGCTCAACTGACCTTGCCTCTGTATCCACGTCGTCAGGATCGTCCGGACGTTCCGTTCCAGCTGTTCGATAACGGCGGCGAACGCGTTTATCTGGCGCAAAGCGGTCTGATCGGCACCAACGGCCCGGACGCAAATCCGGCTGGTCGCCCGGTCTACTCCTCGGAGAAGAAGACTTATCAACTGGCTGACGGTCAGGACCAACTGGTCGTCGACCTGAAGTTCAGCAAGGACGGCGTCAATTACATCAAGCGTTTCACCCTGAAACGCGGCCTGTATGACGTAGCCGTTTCGTACATTGTGGATAACCAGAGCGCTCAGCCCTGGAATGGCGCGATGTTCGCCCAGTTGAAGCGTGATAGCAGCGCTGATCCTTCGTCCACAACCGCTACTGGCACCGCTACTTACCTGGGCGCCGCCCTGTGGACAAGTTCGGAGCCGTACAAGAAAGTGTCCATGAAGGACATGGACAAGGCCCAACTTAAAGAAACCGTCACCGGTGGTTGGGTAGCCTGGCTGCAACACTACTTCGTGACTGCATGGATTCCGGTCAAGGGCGAAAACAACATCGTCCAGACCCGTAAAGACAGCAAAGGCAACTACATCATCGGTTACACAGGTCCAACTCTGACCGCAGCACCGGGTGCCAAAGTTGAAACCAGTGCTGTGCTGTACGCCGGTCCGAAAAGCCAGGCTGTGCTGAAAGAGTTGTCCCCAGGTCTGGAACTGACCGTCGACTACGGCATTCTGTGGTTCATTGCCCAGCCAATCTTCTGGCTGCTGCAACATATCCACGCCATTGTCGGTAACTGGGGCTGGTCGATCATCTTCCTGACCATGCTGATCAAGGGTATTTTCTTCCCTCTGTCGGCTGCCAGCTACAAATCGATGGCGCGCATGCGTGCCGTTGCGCCGAAACTGGCTGCACTGAAAGAGCAACATGGCGATGACCGGCAGAAAATGTCGCAAGCCATGATGGAGCTGTACAAGAAAGAGAAGATCAATCCGCTGGGCGGCTGCTTGCCGATCCTCGTGCAGATGCCGGTTTTCCTTTCGCTGTACTGGGTTCTGCTGGAAAGCGTGGAAATGCGCCAGGCGCCGTTCATGCTTTGGATCACTGACTTGTCGATCAAGGATCCGTTCTTCATTCTGCCGATCATCATGGGCGCAACCATGTTCATCCAGCAGCAGTTGAACCCGACTCCTCCGGATCCGATGCAGGCGAAGGTCATGAAAATGATGCCAATCATCTTCACCTTCTTCTTCCTGTGGTTCCCGGCTGGTCTGGTGCTGTACTGGGTTGTGAACAACTGCCTGTCGATTGCACAACAGTGGTACATCACGCGTAAGATCGAAGCGGCGACGAAAAAAGCCGAGGCGTAACTTGCTCTGTGGATAACACCACTCAAAACGCCCCCTAGTGGGGCGTTTTGCTATCTGCCACTTTTGTATGGATTCCGGTTTATGAGCGCACCTCGTGAAACCATCGCAGCTGTTGCCACCGCCCAAGGTCGCGGAGGTGTGGGCATCGTCCGTGTTTCCGGCCCGTTGGCCAGTGTTGCTGCCAAAGCCATCAGCGGCCGCGAACTGAAACCACGCTACGCCCATTACGGCCCTTTTTTCAGCGACGATCAGCAAGTGCTAGACGAAGGTCTGGCGCTGTATTTTCCGGGACCGAACTCGTTCACCGGTGAAGACGTGCTGGAACTGCAGGGTCATGGCGGCCCGATCGTTCTAGACATGTTGCTCAAGCGTTGCCTGGAACTGGGCTGCCGTTTGGCGCGTCCGGGCGAGTTCAGCGAACGCGCCTTCCTCAACGACAAACTCGACCTGGCCCAGGCCGAGGCGATTGCCGATTTGATCGAAGCGAGTTCTGCACAAGCTGCGCGCAATGCCCTGCGTTCATTGCAAGGGGCGTTTTCCCAGCGTGTGCATAACCTCACCGAACAATTGATCGGTTTGCGCATCTACGTCGAAGCTGCAATCGACTTCCCTGAAGAAGAAATCGACTTCCTCGCCGATGGCCATGTGTTGAGTATGCTCGACAAGGTGCGCGATGAATTATCCACAGTGCTACGCGAGGCCGGGCAGGGTGCCTTGTTGCGCGATGGAATGACGGTGGTCATTGCCGGTCGGCCGAATGCCGGCAAGTCCAGCCTGTTGAACGCCTTGGCCGGGCGCGAAGCGGCGATCGTTACCGAGATCGCCGGCACCACTCGCGACATCCTGCGTGAACATATCCACATCGACGGGATGCCACTGCACGTTGTCGATACCGCGGGTCTGCGCGACACCGATGATCAAGTAGAAAAGATCGGCGTCGAACGGGCACTGAAAGCCATCGGTGAAGCGGATCGAGTATTGCTGGTCGTCGATGCGACCGCGCCAGAAGCCTTGGACCCGTTCGCCTTGTGGCCGGAGTTTCTTGAAGTACGCCCGGATCCGGCGAAAGTCACCTTGATTCGTAACAAAGCTGATCTTACGGGCGAGGCCATTGCCCTGGAAGTCAGCGATGACGGTCACGTGACCATCAGCCTGAGCGCCAAATCGGCAGGTGAAGGACTGGAACTACTGCGTGATCATCTCAAGGCCTGCATGGGTTACGAGCAAACGTCGGAAAGCAGTTTCAGTGCTCGTCGCCGGCATCTGGAAGCCTTGCGCCACGCTAGCGCAGCCCTGGAACATGGGCGCGCGCAGCTGACTCTGGCGGGGGCAGGTGAGCTTCTGGCCGAAGATCTGCGCCAAGCCCAGCACTCTTTGGGTGAAATCACCGGGGCCTTCAGCTCTGATGATCTGCTGGGACGGATCTTTTCCAGCTTCTGCATCGGTAAGTAACCCGCCGGTACGTTCAAACGGGCCCGTTCGTGGCCCGTTTTTGTTTCTTCTTTCTGAATATCAGCCTGATGTGCCCGACTGATTCTCCAGTTCGAGCGGTTTCTTCGTGCCCGAAATTTATCCAATGATCGAATTTCTGTGGATTAAGCCCTGTGAATAACTGCCATTGAGGTCAGTTGATAACAGGGCCTGAAAACTGGATATAAACCCCTCTGTGGATAACCACCCCTTTCATCCACAGGCTTACACCGGTTATCCAAGGGCCTCATTGGCACATGGACACAGGGTTTTGAATCTCTGTACATATTGAATATAAAGGCCTGTAGAGATCTATCCACAGAAAGGTAGGGCAGTAAGAATAAACATAAAAACAAAGATTCTATAAATTTCTTTCTTTTTTATTTTTTTAACCGCGAGTTCTCCACAGCTGGTTAAATTTTGTGCAAAGGGTTCTTTAGGAAGGGCGAAGTCCCTATACTTGCCGACCAGGTCCAGAAACCTGATCTCAAACTATTCCTGAATTACCTACTTAAGCAGGCACGAGGTGCGTGGTGGATTTCCCTTCCCGTTTTGAAGTGATCGTCATCGGCGGCGGTCATGCCGGTACCGAGGCAGCACTGGCGTCAGCACGTATGGGGGCAAAAACCCTGTTGCTGACGCATAACGTGGAAACCCTCGGTGCCATGAGTTGCAACCCGGCCATCGGTGGCATCGGCAAAAGCCATCTGGTCAAGGAAATCGATGCCCTCGGCGGCGCGATGGCCATGGCTACTGATTTGGGTGGCATCCAGTTTCGCGTGTTGAACAGCCGTAAAGGCCCAGCCGTACGTGCAACCCGTGCACAAGCGGACCGCATTCTTTACAAAGCCGCTGTCCGCGAAATTCTGGAAAACCAGCCGAACCTGTGGATATTTCAACAGGCTGCTGACGACCTGATCGTCGAGCAGGAACAAGTGCGCGGTGTTGTTACGCAAATGGGTCTGCGTTTCTTAGCCGATTCCGTGGTGTTGACCACGGGTACCTTCCTCGGCGGACTTATCCACATCGGTTTGCAGAATTTTTCCGGCGGTCGCGCCGGTGATCCGCCGTCGATTGCCCTGGCACACCGTCTGCGTGAAATGCCACTGCGTGTCGGTCGCCTGAAAACCGGTACGCCACCGCGCATCGACGGCAAGTCTGTGGATTTCTCGGTGATGACCGAGCAGCCAGGTGACACGCCGATCCCGGTGATGTCGTTCATGGGCAACAAAGAACAGCATCCACGCCAGGTCAGTTGCTGGATTACCCACACCAACGCCCGAACCCACGAAATCATTGCCGCAAACCTTGATCGCTCGCCGATGTATTCCGCTGCCGGCGAGATCGAAGGCATTGGCCCGCGTTATTGCCCGTCGATCGAAGACAAGATTCATCGCTTTGCCGACAAGGAAAGCCATCAGGTGTTCATCGAACCGGAAGGTTTGACCACCCATGAGCTGTATCCGAACGGGATATCCACCAGCTTGCCGTTCGATGTGCAATTGCAGATCGTGCAATCGATCCGCGGTATGGAAAACGCGCACATCGTGCGTCCGGGTTATGCGATCGAGTACGACTACTTCGATCCGCGCGACCTGAAGTACAGCCTGGAAACCAAAGTCATCGGCGGTCTGTTCTTCGCCGGGCAAATCAACGGCACCACCGGTTACGAAGAAGCCGGCGCCCAGGGTTTGCTCGCCGGAGCCAACGCCGCATTGCGCGCGAAGGGCAAAGAAGCCTGGTGCCCGCGCCGCGATGAAGCCTACATCGGCGTGTTGGTCGACGATCTGATCACCCTCGGTACCCAAGAGCCGTACCGAATGTTCACTTCCCGTGCCGAGTACCGCCTGATCCTGCGCGAGGACAACGCCGACCTGCGTCTGACCGAAAAAGGTCGTGAACTGGGTCTGGTCGATGACGCGCGTTGGGCGGCCTTCTGCAAGAAACGCGAAAGCATCGAGCTCGAAGAGCAGCGCCTGAAAAGCACCTGGGTTCGCCCGGGCACGCAGCAAGGCGATGCGATTGCGGAAAAATTCGGCACGCCGCTGACCCACGAATACAACTTGCTCAACCTCTTGAGCCGTCCGGAAATCGACTACGCTGGTCTGGTCGAAGTGACCGGGAACGGCGCCGAAGATCCACAGGTCGCCGAACAGGTTGAGATCAAAACCAAGTACGCCGGTTACATCGACCGTCAACAGGACGAAATCGCCCGTCTGCGCGCCAGTGAGGACACGAAACTGCCTGTGGATATCGATTACACCAACATTTCCGGTCTCTCCAAGGAGATCCAGAGCAAGCTCGGCACGACGCGTCCAGAGACGCTGGGCCAGGCTTCGAGGATCCCGGGCGTGACCCCGGCAGCGATTTCGCTGTTGATGATTCATTTGAAAAAACGCGGCGCGGGCCGTCAGTTGGAGCAAAGCGCTTGAGTTCTAAGGTCACTTCGCAACACGCCGAAGAGTTATCCACAGGAGCCCGCGAGCTCGGTGTCCATCTCAGCGAAACCCAGCACGAATTGCTGCTGGGTTATCTGGCCCTGTTGATCAAATGGAACCAGGCCTACAACCTGACTGCGGTTCGTGATCCGGACGAGATGGTCTCGCGTCATCTGCTCGATAGTCTGAGTGTCATGTCGTTCATCGAAAACGGTCGCTGGCTCGACGTTGGCAGCGGCGGCGGCATGCCGGGGATCCCGTTGGCCATCCTGTATCCGGACTCGCAAGTGACCTGTCTGGACAGCAACGGCAAGAAAACCCGCTTCCTGACTCAGGTCAAACTCGAACTCAAACTGGATAACCTGCAAGTTATCCACAGTCGCGTCGAGGCGTTCCAGCCTGCCCAGCCATTCAACGGGATCATTTCCCGGGCGTTCAGCAGCATGGAGAACTTCACCAACTGGACTCGCCATCTGGGCGATGCCGATACGCGCTGGCTGGCAATGAAGGGCGTTCATCCGGCCGATGAGCTGGTAGCATTGCCGGCAGACTTCAAACTCGATAGCGAACACGCCCTGGCCGTACCCGGTTGCCAAGGCCAACGCCATCTGCTGATACTGCGCCGCACGGCATGATTGGGAACACAAGCAAGAATGGCTAAGGTATTCGCGATAGCGAACCAGAAGGGTGGTGTGGGCAAGACCACCACCTGCATCAACCTCGCAGCATCCCTGGTCGCGACCAAGCGTCGGGTGCTGTTGATCGATCTCGATCCACAGGGCAACGCCACCATGGGTAGCGGTGTGGATAAACATGGCCTGGAAAACTCGGTCTATGACCTGCTGATCGGCGAATGCGATCTGGCTCAGGCCATGCACTATTCCGAGCACGGCGGTTATCAATTGCTGCCGGCCAACCGCGACTTGACGGCCGCCGAAGTGGTTCTGCTGGAAATGCAGATGAAGGAAAGCCGCCTGCGCAGTGCGCTGGCGCCGATCCGTGAAAATTACGATTACATTTTGATCGACTGCCCGCCGTCGCTGTCGATGCTCACGCTGAACGCATTGGTGGCTGCTGATGGGGTGATTATCCCCATGCAGTGCGAATACTTTGCGCTGGAAGGTTTGAGCGACCTTGTGGATAACATCAAGCGTATCGCCGAACTGTTGAACCCGAACCTGAAAGTCGAAGGTTTGCTGCGGACCATGTATGACCCGCGCCTGAGCCTGATGAACGACGTTTCGGCCCAGCTCAAGGAACACTTCGGCGATCAGCTGTATGACACCGTGATCCCGCGCAACATCCGCTTGGCCGAAGCTCCGAGCTACGGCATGCCGGCGCTGGCCTACGACAAGCAATCGCGTGGCGCGCTGGCCTATCTGGCCCTGGCGGGCGAGATGGTTCGTCGTCAGCGCAAAAATTCACGCATCGCCGCCGCTCAGGCAACTTAAGGAATCCCCATGGCCGTCAAGAAACGAGGTCTCGGACGTGGACTGGATGCACTGCTGAGTGGTCCGACCGTCAGCTCGCTTGAAGAACAAGCCGCGCAAGCGGATACCCGTGAGTTGCAACACCTGCCCCTGGACCTGCTCCAGCGCGGCAAGTATCAACCACGCCGGGACATGGATCCGCAGGCGCTGGAAGAACTGGCGCAGTCGATCAAGGCACAAGGTGTCATGCAACCGATCGTGGTGCGCCCGATCGGTGGTGGCCGGTTTGAGATCATTGCCGGTGAACGTCGCTGGCGCGCTAGCCAACAAGCCGGGCAGGAAACCATCCCGGCGATGGTCCGCGATGTCCCGGATGAAACCGCAATTGCCATTGCGCTGATCGAGAACATTCAGCGCGAGGACCTCAACCCGATTGAAGAAGCGGTGGCCTTGCAGCGTTTGCAGCAGGAATTCCAGCTGACTCAGCAACAAGTCGCCGAGGCTGTGGGTAAGTCCCGCGTCACTGTGGCTAACCTTTTGCGACTTATTGCGCTGCCGGAAGTCATCAAGACCATGCTGTCCCACGGCGACCTGGAAATGGGTCATGCCCGTGCTTTGCTCGGTTTGCCGGAAAATCAGCAGGTTGAAGGGGCGCGACATGTTGTCGCACGCGGTCTTACCGTGCGCCAAACTGAAGCATTGGTTCGCCAGTGGTTGAGTGGCAAACCGGAGCCTGTGGAAGCCACCAAACCCGACCCGGATATTGCTCGTCTCGAACAGCGTCTGGCCGAGCGCCTAGGCTCTGCGGTGCAGATTCGCCACGGAAAGAAGGGAAAGGGGCAGCTGGTGATCGGTTACAACTCCCTCGATGAGCTCCAAGGTGTGCTCGCACACATCCGCTGAAACATTTCCACATGTAGCGAGCAGTCGGAAATCACTACCTGACAGTTGAATAGGGGCAGAACCGCCCCTATACTCTGCGCGCATTTTGTCGGCACAAATTATGCCAAGTTATTGAATTCTGGCAGCCGACCATTGGAGAGCAAACGTGATGGAAACCCGCAAGCCAAACCGCCTGCCGTTCCATCGCCTGGCGGTTTTTCCGGTGTTAATGGCTCAATTTGTCATTTTGCTCATTGCCGCTTTGGCGCTCTGGCAATGGCATGGAGTCGTTGCCGGATACTCGGGACTTTGCGGAGGCCTGATAGCCTTGCTGCCCAATGTTTATTTCGCTCACAAGGCATTTCGGTTTTCCGGCGCCCGAGCAGCCCAGTCCATCGTCCGGTCTTTCTACGCCGGCGAGGCAGGCAAACTGATTTTGACGGCAGTGCTCTTTGCACTGGTGTTTGCAGGTGTGAAGCCACTGGCGCCGATAGCTGTATTCGGCGCGTTCGTGCTGACTCAGTCGGTCAGCTGGTTCGCTCCCCTGCTGATGAGAACAAGACTTTCGAGACCTTAGGGCGTTTGAGGCAACCATGGCAGAAACAACCGCTTCGGGCTATATCCAGCACCACTTGCAGAACCTGACCTTCGGTCAGCTACCTAACGGCGGCTGGGGCTTTGCCCATACCGCAGCAGAAGCCAAAGAAATGGGCTTCTGGGCTTTCCACGTCGATACCCTCGGCTGGTCGGTTGCGTTGGGTCTGATTTTCGTCCTTCTTTTCCGCATGGCGGCAAAAAAGGCAACGTCGGGTCAGCCGGGTGCTTTGCAGAACTTCGTTGAAGTATTGGTCGAATTCGTCGATGGCAGCGTGAAAGACAGCTTCCATGGCCGTAGCCCGGTGATTGCACCGCTGGCACTGACCATCTTCGTCTGGGTGTTCCTGATGAACGCCGTCGACCTGATTCCGGTCGACTGGATTCCTCAACTGGCCATCCTGATCTCCGGCGACCAGCACATCCCGTTCCGCGCCGTGTCGACTACTGACCCGAACGCGACCCTGGGCATGGCGCTCTCGGTTTTCGCTCTGATCATTTTCTATAGCATCAAGGTCAAGGGCATCGGCGGCTTCATCGGCGAACTGACCCTGCACCCGTTCGGCAGCAAGAACATCTTCGTTCAGGCCCTGCTGATCCCGGTGAACTTCCTGCTGGAATTCGTGACCCTGATCGCCAAGCCGATCTCCCTGGCTCTGCGTCTGTTCGGCAACATGTATGCCGGCGAGCTGGTGTTCATTCTGATCGCTGTGATGTTCGGCAGCGGCCTGCTCTGGCTGAGCGGCCTGGGCGTTGTTCTGCAGTGGGCGTGGGCTGTGTTCCACATCCTGATCATCACACTGCAGGCGTTCATCTTCATGATGCTGACCATCGTCTACCTGTCGATGGCGCACGAAGAAAACCATTAAGACCAGTCTCGACTAGTCTGATGTCCTTCCCGGTCAAACGGGAAGGGGCTCTTCACAGGGCACCTGAAACGATTTGTTTTACCGCTTTAATCTAAAAAACCTAAACCATACGACGTAAAAGTCGGGAGGAAAGATGGAAACTGTAGTTGGTCTAACCGCTATCGCTGTTGCACTGTTGATCGGCCTGGGCGCACTGGGTACCGCAATTGGTTTCGGCCTGCTGGGCGGCAAGTTCCTGGAAGGCGCAGCGCGTCAGCCAGAAATGGTTCCAATGCTGCAAGTTAAAATGTTCATCGTTGCCGGTCTGCTCGACGCCGTAACCATGATCGGTGTTGGTATCGCTCTGTTCTTCACCTTTGCGAACCCGTTCGTTGGTCAGATCGCTGGCTAATTACCCGGAGTCTTCCGAGTAATTTGATGTGATGGACAACGTAACTGCGAGGTGTTGGCGTGAACATTAATGCGACCCTGATTGGCCAGTCCGTTGCGTTCCTGATTTTTGTACTGTTCTGCATGAAGTATGTATGGCCTCCGGTCATCGCTGCTCTGCACGAACGTCAAAAGAAGATCGCTGATGGTCTGGACGCTGCCAGCCGTGCAGCTCGCGACCTGGAGTTGGCCCAAGAAAAAGCGGGTCAGCAACTGCGCGAAGCGAAAGCTCAGGCAGCTGAAATCATCGAGCAAGCCAAGAAACGCGGTAACCAGATTGTCGAAGAGGCCGTTGAAAAGGCCCGTGTCGACGCTGACCGTGTGAAGGTTCAGGCTCAAGCCGAGATCGAACAGGAACTGAACAGTGTCAAAGACAAGCTGCGCGCCCAAGTGGGTATGCTTGCTGTCGGCGGCGCCGAGAAGATCCTGGGTGCCACAATCGATCAAAACGCGCACGCAGAGCTGGTTAACCAACTGGCTGCTGAAATCTAAGCGAGGGCGATCATGGCAGAACTGACCACGTTGGCCCGACCTTACGCTAAGGCGGCCTTCGAGCACGCTCAGGCCCACCAGCAACTGGCCAATTGGTCAGCCATGCTCGGCCTGGCTGCAGCGGTGTCGCAAGACGACACCATGCAGCGCGTGCTCAAGGCCCCGCGACTGACGAGCGCAGAAAAGGCCGCCACGTTTATTGACGTGTGCGGCGACAAGTTTGATGCCAAGGCACAGAACTTCATCAACGTCGTTGCCGAAAACGACCGTCTCCTGCTTCTGCCGGAGATCGCCGCTCTTTTCGACCTGTACAAGGCCGAACAAGAGAAATCGGTAGACGTGGAAGTAACCAGTGCTTTTGCATTGAACCAAGAACAGCAAGACAAACTCGCCAAGGTTCTCAGTGCACGACTCAACCGGGAAGTGCGCCTGCAAGTTGCGGAGGATGCTGCCCTTATAGGTGGTGTCGTTATCCGCGCCGGCGACCTGGTTATCGATGGCTCGATTCGCGGCAAAATCGCGAAACTTGCCGAAGCATTGAAATCTTGAGTTTGAAGGGGCAGCAGAGCAATGCAGCAACTCAATCCTTCCGAAATAAGTGAAATTATCAAGGGCCGCATCGACAAGCTCGATGTGACCTCCCAAGCCCGTAACGAAGGCACTGTCGTCAGCGTATCTGACGGCATCGTGCGGATTCACGGTCTGGCCGACGTAATGTACGGCGAGATGATCGAGTTTCCGGGCGGCGTCTACGGTATGGCCCTCAACCTGGAGCAAGACTCCGTAGGTGCCGTTGTATTGGGCTCCTACCAGTCTCTGGCTGAAGGCATGAGCGCCAAGTGCACTGGCCGCATCCTCGAAGTTCCGGTTGGTAAGGAACTGCTGGGTCGCGTAGTCGACGCACTGGGTAACCCTGTTGACGGCAAAGGACCACTGGGCAACACCGAGACCGACGCGGTCGAGAAAGTTGCTCCAGGCGTGATCTGGCGTAAGTCGGTAGACCAGCCTGTACAGACTGGCTACAAGGCTGTCGATGCCATGATTCCTGTCGGCCGTGGCCAGCGTGAGCTGATCATCGGTGACCGTCAGATCGGTAAAACCGCTCTGGCGATCGACGCGATCATCAACCAGAAAGACAGCGGCATTTTCTGCGTCTACGTAGCGATCGGTCAGAAGCAATCGACCATCGCCAACGTGGTTCGCAAGCTGGAAGAAAACGGCGCCCTGGCCAACACGATCATCGTGGCTGCCAGTGCTTCGGAATCTCCTGCGCTGCAATTCCTGGCACCGTACTCCGGTTGCACCATGGGTGAATTCTTCCGCGACCGCGGTGAAGACGCGCTGATCGTTTATGACGATCTGTCCAAGCAAGCAGTGGCTTACCGCCAGATTTCCCTGCTGCTGCGCCGTCCACCAGGCCGTGAAGCTTACCCAGGCGACGTGTTCTATCTCCACTCCCGTCTGCTGGAGCGCGCATCCCGCGTTTCGGAAGAGTACGTAGAGAAGTTCACCAACGGCGCAGTGACCGGCAAAACCGGTTCCCTGACCGCACTGCCGATCATCGAAACCCAGGCTGGCGACGTTTCCGCGTTCGTTCCGACCAACGTGATTTCCATCACCGACGGTCAGATCTTCCTGGAATCGGCCATGTTCAACTCGGGCATCCGCCCTGCAGTGAACGCCGGTGTTTCGGTATCCCGTGTGGGTGGTGCCGCTCAGACCAAGATCATCAAGAAGCTGTCCGGTGGTATCCGTACCGCTCTGGCTCAGTACCGTGAACTGGCGGCATTCGCCCAGTTCGCTTCTGACCTGGACGAAGCGACCCGTAAGCAACTTGAGCATGGTCAGCGCGTTACCGAGCTGATGAAGCAGAAGCAATACGCACCAATGTCGATTGCTGACATGGCGCTGTCGCTGTATGCCGCTGAGCGTGGGTTCCTGACTGACATTGAAATCGCCAAGATCGGCAGCTTCGAACAAGCGCTGATCGCTTTCTTCAACCGCGATCACGCCGATTTGATGGCCAAGATCAACGTTAAAGGTGACTTCAATGACGAAATCGACGCTGGCATGAAAGCCGGTATCGAGAAGTTCAAGGCCACCCAAACCTGGTAAGCCGCAGCGGGAGCCGCGAGGCTCCCGCTTGCTAACCTGATAGGTGTTACATGGCAGGCGCAAAAGAGATTCGCAGTAAGATTGCGAGCATCAAAAGCACGCAAAAGATTACCAGCGCCATGGAAAAAGTGGCGGTCAGCAAAATGCGCAAGGCACAAATGCGCATGGCTGCTAGCCGTCCTTATGCGGAGCGTATCCGCCAGGTAATTGGGCATCTGGCCAACGCCAACCCGGAATACCGCCACCCGTTCATGATCGACCGCGAAATCAAGCGTGTTGGTTATGTCGTCGTGAGCAGTGACCGTGGTTTGTGCGGCGGCTTGAACACCAACCTGTTCAAGGCCCTGGTCAAGGACATGGCGGTAAACCGCGAAAACGGCGTCGAGATTGATCTGTGTGTCGTTGGTAGCAAGGGTGCGGCCTTTTTCCGCAACTTCGGCGGTAACGTCGTTGCAGCTATCAGCCACCTGGGTGAAGAGCCGTCGATCAATGATCTGATCGGCAGCGTCAAGGTGATGCTGGATGCCTACCTGGACGGCCGTATTGACCGCCTGTCCGTGGTGTCCAACAAGTTCATCAACACCATGACGCAACAGCCTACCGTGGAGCAGTTGATTCCATTGGTGGCGACCCCTGATCAGGATCTCAAGCACCACTGGGACTATCTCTACGAACCGGATGCCAAAGAGCTGCTTGATGGCTTGATGGTCCGTTACGTCGAGTCGCAGGTCTACCAGGCGGTGGTCGAGAACAACGCGGCTGAACAAGCTGCGCGGATGATCGCGATGAAGAACGCTACCGACAACGCCGGTGATTTGATCAGCGATTTGCAGCTGATCTACAACAAGGCGCGTCAGGCTGCGATCACCCAAGAGATCTCGGAAATCGTCGGCGGCGCTGCCGCGGTTTAACGGTTCAAATATTCAGAGGATCCAGCTATGAGTAGCGGACGTATCGTTCAAATCATCGGCGCCGTTATCGACGTGGAATTTCCACGCGACAGCGTACCGAGCATCTACAACGCGCTGACAGTTCAAAGCGCGGCCGCAACCACTCTGGAAGTTCAGCAACAGCTGGGCGACGGCGTGGTTCGCACCATTGCGATGGGTTCCACCGAGGGCTTGAAGCGCGGTCTGGAAGTTACCGACTCTGGCGCAGCCATCTCCGTACCGGTCGGTAAAGCGACTCTGGGCCGGATCATGGACGTCCTCGGTAACCCGATCGACGAAGCTGGCCCGATCGACACCGAAGAGCGTTGGGGCATTCACCGTCCAGCGCCTTCGTTCGCTGAACAGGCAGGCGGCAACGACCTGCTGGAAACCGGCATCAAGGTTATCGACCTGGTTTGCCCGTTTGCCAAAGGCGGTAAAGTCGGTCTGTTCGGTGGTGCCGGTGTAGGCAAAACCGTAAACATGATGGAACTGATCCGTAACATCGCCATCGAGCACAGCGGTTATTCCGTGTTCGCCGGTGTGGGTGAGCGTACTCGTGAGGGTAACGACTTCTACCACGAGATGAAGGACTCCAACGTTCTGGACAAAGTGGCACTGGTTTACGGTCAGATGAACGAGCCGCCGGGTAACCGTCTGCGCGTAGCACTGACCGGCCTGACCATGGCCGAGAAGTTCCGTGACGAAGGTAACGACGTTCTGCTGTTCGTCGACAACATCTATCGTTACACCCTGGCCGGTACTGAAGTATCCGCACTGCTGGGCCGTATGCCTTCGGCAGTAGGTTACCAGCCGACCCTGGCTGAAGAGATGGGCGTTCTGCAAGAACGTATCACTTCGACCAAGGAAGGTTCGATCACCTCGATCCAAGCGGTATACGTACCTGCGGACGACTTGACCGACCCGTCGCCAGCGACCACCTTCGCCCACTTGGACGCCACGGTCGTTCTGTCCCGTGACATCGCTTCCCTGGGTATCTACCCAGCAGTAGACCCACTGGACTCGACTTCGCGCCAACTGGATCCGAACGTAATCGGCCAGGACCACTACGACACCGCTCGCGGCGTCCAGTACGTTCTGCAACGTTACAAAGAGCTGAAAGACATCATCGCGATCCTGGGTATGGACGAGCTGTCGGAAGCCGACAAACAGTTGGTTAACCGTGCTCGTAAGATCCAGCGCTTCTTGTCGCAGCCGTTCTTCGTGGCTGAAGTCTTCACCGGTGCTTCGGGTAAATACGTTTCCCTGAAAGACACCATTGCTGGCTTCAAAGGCATCCTCAACGGTGACTACGACCACCTGCCAGAACAAGCGTTCTACATGGTTGGCGGCATCGAAGAAGCGATCGAGAAAGCCAAGAAACTGTAATCCCGGCGCCCGGCAACGGGCGCTAATTTAGGTTGAGGCAATCAGATGGCTATGACAGTCCATTGCGATATCGTCAGCGCGGAAGGGGAAATCTTTTCCGGCCTGGTCGAGATGGTGATTGCGCACGGTGCACTGGGTGATCTTGGTATCGCTCTGGGTCACGCGCCGCTGATCACTAATCTCAAGCCGGGTCCTATCCGCCTGATCAAGCAAGGCGGGGAAGCCGAGGTGTTCTACATCTCCGGCGGTTTCCTCGAGGTTCAGCCGAACATGGTCAAGGTTCTTGCCGACACCGTGCAACGTGCTGCCGACCTGGATGAAGCTCAGGCTCAAGCAGCTCTCAAGGCTGCCGAGAATGCCCTGAACGAAAAAGGCGCGGACTTCGATTACGGCGCCGCTGCCACACGTCTGGCCGAGGCTGCAGCTCAGCTGCGCACCGTCCAACAGATCCGCAAGAAGTTTGGCGGTTAATTCGTCAGCCACTTGTTGTGTGATTGATAAAAAAGGGTAGCCTCGGCTACCCTTTTTTCTTTTCCGATTTTAACAACCCCGGTCGCAGTTGCTGACCACCCAGGATTGGTAGCCAGTCATGTCTCTCGAAATCGTTATCCTCGCGGCCGGTCAAGGCACTCGTATGCGCTCGGCATTGCCGAAAGTGCTACATCCGATTGCCGGCGATTCCATGCTGGGTCATGTTATCCACAGCGCCCGCCAGCTTGATCCACTGCGTATTCACGTAGTTATTGGTCACGGTGCCGATGTGGTGCGTGAACGTCTGGCGGCTGACGATTTGAATTTCGTGCTGCAGGACAAACAATTGGGCACGGGTCACGCCACTGCTCAGGCCGTGCCGTTCATTACTGCCGACACCGTGCTGATTCTTTACGGTGACGTGCCGCTGATCGAAGTCGAAACCCTGCAACGCCTGCTCAAACACGTTGTGCCAGGGCAGATGGGTTTGCTGACTGTCGAACTGGACGATCCAACGGGCTACGGCCGCATCGTCCGAGACGCTGAGGGCAAGGTCGCTGCAATCGTTGAGCATAAAGATGCCAGCGAAGCGCAACGCGCGATCACCGAAGGCAACACCGGTATTCTCGCGGTACCGGCCAATCGTCTGGCCGACTGGATGAGCCGCCTGTCGAACAACAACGCACAGGGCGAGTACTACCTCACCGACGTCATCGAAATGGCGGTCAGTGACGGTCTGGTGGTAGCCACCGAGCAACCGCACGATCCGATGGAAGTGCAGGGCGCCAACGACCGCAAGCAACTGGCCGAACTGGAGCGTCATTACCAATTGCGCGCCGGTCGTCGCCTGATGGCACAAGGCGTCACTCTGCGCGACCCGGCGCGCTTCGACGTGCGCGGCGAAGTCACCGTTGGTCGCGACGTGCTGATCGATATCAACGTGATCCTCGAAGGTAACGTGGTCATTGAAGACGACGTGATCATTGGCCCTAACTGTGTGATCAAGGACAGCACCCTGCGCAAAGGCGTGGTGATCAAGGCGAATTCTCACATCGAAGGCGCGATTCTGGGTGAGGGCAGTGATGCCGGTCCGTTTGCTCGCCTGCGTCCGGGTACTGTGCTGGATGCCCGTGCCCATGTGGGTAACTTTGTTGAGCTTAAAAACGCTCACATGGGCGAAGGCGCCAAGGCCGGACACCTGACGTACTTGGGTGACGCCGAAATCGGTGCGCGCACCAACATTGGTGCTGGCACCATCACCTGCAACTACGATGGCGCCAATAAGTGGAAAACCGTGCTGGGCGAGGATGTCTTCATCGGTTCAAACAACTCGTTGGTAGCGCCTGTGGGTATCTCGAACGGTGCGACCACCGCGGCCGGTTCGACCATCACACAGAATGTGGATAACGCACAGTTGGCCGTCGGTCGCGCACGGCAGAAGAATATTGATGGCTGGAAGCGGCCTGAGAAGATCAAGAAGGGCTGAGTTATCCACAGCCGTTTAAAGATCAATAGATCGCAGCATTCGGCAGCTCTTCAACGGAGCTGACCGGTGGCTGCGATTTTTTTTGTCTTCCGGGTTGACGATTCATAGCCGATAGGTTTTGATTGCTTCCGTTATCTTTCGAATCGAAACTTAAGCCGCCGCCATGTCGAAACGCAACACGCCGCAACGCCGCCACAATATTCTCGCCTTGCTCAACGAGCAGGGCGAAGTCAGTGTGGACGAACTGGCCAAGCGCTTCGAAACCTCCGAAGTTACGATTCGCAAGGATCTCGCCGCGCTTGAGAGCCATGGTCTGTTGCTGCGCCGCTACGGCGGGGCGATCACCATGCCTCAGGAACTGGTCGCGGAGACTGCCCAAAGCGTTTCCAAGTACAAACAGGCCATCGCCCGCGCAGCGGTGAAACGCATCCGCGAACACGCGCGCATCATCATCGACAGCGGCAGCACCACCGCTGCCATGATTCCCGAACTCGGCCAGCAGCCGGGTCTGGTGGTCATGACCAACTCCCTGCACGTGGCCAATGCCTTGAGCGAACTCGAACACGAGCCCGTGCTGCTGATGACCGGCGGCACTTGGGACCCGCATTCGGAATCCTTCCAGGGCCAGGTTGCAGAGCAGGTACTACGCTCCTACGACTTCGACCAATTGTTTATCGGCGCCGATGGGATCGATTTGGTGCGCGGTACCACCACGTTCAACGAATTGCTTGGCCTGAGCCGGGTGATGGCTGAAGTGGCGCGTGAAGTGATCGTGATGGTCGAAGCCGACAAGATCGGCCGCAAGATTCCCAACCTGGAGCTGCCATGGAGCAGCGTCCATACCCTCATTACCGATGATCGCCTGCCCATTGATGCACGCGATCAGATTCAGGCCCGCGGTATCACCGTGATTTGCGCGGCTGTCAGTCAGGAGAAATAAGCATGTGTGGAATTGTCGGCGCAGTTGCTGAACGTAATATCACCGCCATCTTGCTCGAAGGCCTCAAGCGCCTTGAATACCGCGGCTATGACAGCGCCGGTGTGGCGGTGTACACCAACGACGAAACCCTCGAGCGCATGCGCCGTCCGGGTAAGGTCAGCGAGTTGGAAGCGGCATTGGCCGAGCATCCGTTGGTTGGCCGTCTCGGTATTGCCCACACCCGTTGGGCAACCCACGGTGCCCCGTGCGAGCGCAACGCGCACCCGCATTTCTCCGGCGACATCGCCGTGGTGCACAACGGCATCATCGAAAACCACGAAGCCCTGCGTGAGCAACTGAAAGCCCTGGGCTACGTATTCACTTCGGACACCGATACCGAAGTCATCGCCCACCTGCTAAGCGAAAAGCTCAAGGCGCAGCCTGACCTCAGCGTCGCCCTCAAGGCCACCGTCAAAGAGCTGCACGGTGCCTACGGGTTGGCAGTGATCAATGCCAAGCAGCCTGATCGCCTGGTCGCCGCCCGCAGTGGTAGCCCGCTGGTGATCGGTCTGGGTCTGGGTGAGAACTTCCTCGCTTCCGATCAACTGGCTCTGCGTCAGGTCACAGACCGCTTCATGTATCTGGAAGAAGGCGATATCGCCGAAATTCGCCGCGATAACGTGCAGATCTGGGACGTGAACGGCAACGCCGTAGAGCGCCAGACTGTGCAATACAGCGACGGTGCTGAAGCCGCCGACAAAGGCGAATTCCGCCACTACATGCTCAAGGAAATCCACGAGCAGCCGGCGGTGGTGCAGCGCACCCTTGAAGGTCGTCTGAGCAACGATCAAGTCTTGGTGCAAGCCTTCGGCCCGCAAGCCGCCGAGCTGTTCGCCAAAGTACGCAACGTGCAGATCGTCGCCTGTGGCACCAGCTACCACGCCGGCATGGTTGCGCGTTACTGGCTTGAAGAACTGGCCGGCATCCCTTGCCAGGTCGAAGTCGCCAGCGAATTCCGCTACCGCAAAGTGGTGGTGCAGCCGGACACCCTGTTCGTCACCATCTCCCAGTCCGGCGAAACCGCCGACACCCTGGCCGCGTTGCGCAACGCTAAAGAGCTGGGCTTCCTCGCCAGCCTGGCGATCTGCAACGTTGGCATCAGTTCGCTGGTGCGCGAATCCGATCTGACCCTGCTGACCCAGGCCGGTCGCGAAATCGGCGTGGCTTCAACCAAGGCCTTCACCACGCAACTGGTTGGCCTGTTGTTGCTGACCCTGTCGTTGGGCCAAGTACGTGGCAGTCTGGCAAAAGGCGTTGAGGCCACGCTGGTGGAAGAGCTACGTCGCCTGCCGACACGTCTGGGCGAAGCGCTGGCGATGGACAGTACTGTGGAAAAAGTCGCCGAACTGTTCGCCGAGAAGAACCACACCCTGTTCCTCGGTCGCGGCGCACAATTCCCGGTGGCGATGGAAGGTGCCTTGAAGCTCAAGGAAATCTCCTACATCCACGCCGAAGCCTACCCGGCGGGCGAGTTGAAACACGGCCCGCTGGCGCTTGTGGATAACGACATGCCAGTAGTCACTGTGGCGCCGAACAACGAACTGTTGGAGAAGCTCAAGTCCAACCTGCAGGAAGTCCGCGCCCGTGGTGGCGAACTGATCGTGTTCGCTGACGAAAAAGCCGGGATGACCAACGGCGAAGGCACCCACGTCGTGCAAATGCCGCATATCCACAACATCCTCTCGCCGATCCTCTACACCATTCCGCTGCAACTGCTGTCGTACTACGTTGCTGTGCTCAAGGGTACGGACGTTGATCAGCCGCGTAACCTGGCGAAGTCGGTGACGGTGGAGTAATCGCCCCTACACAAGAGTGCGAGCTTTCGCGCTCTTGTGTAGGACACTGGACTCAATGCAGCCATACCCTTCATAAAATCCGCAATAAAATCCGCGAACTACTACTATTTCAGAAACCCCCTACGCAACGCTAGGCTATGTAAATAGAGGCTTAGAGCGTACTCTTGAATCCGCAATAAAATCCGCGATTCTGGAGATCCAATGAGCACTGAGTCGACGATTGGGAATCACTGGCTAGAGCCGCTGATGCCGGTATTTCCTAGTGAAATATTGCAGTTGGCTGAGCAGGTACCATTCCAGGCTGGAAAACTCAGTGCAATGGTTGCTCCGTCGATGTTGCAACGGGTTGGCGGTTTGCTGCGCGTGACCAGCAGCTTCTATAGCAACTTGATAGAAGGCCAATTCACCGAGCCGGTGACACTGGCTCCGACTGCTCCCAAGCGCCATCGCAAAGAGCTGACAGAGCTTGCAATGACACACATCGGTACGCAGCAGTCTTTCGAAAGAGCCTTGGCCGTTCACCGGGATCTGGCTTGGGATACCTTGTTCAGCCCTGCATTTGTTGCGCGCCTGCACAGGCGTCTCTTCCATGGTGCCAGCGATGAACAGTTGAGGCTTGGTGACGGCTCTCAATTGGTGCCAGGTCAATTGCGTGATGTTGCGCTTCGAGAGGTTCTGGTGGGCAATCATGCAGCGCCACCCTGCCAATCCGTCGGTCCCATGCTGGTTCGTATGCAGCAGGTATATGGTCGTCTACCAGACGCGCGGAGCCGGTTGCTCTCGGTAATGGCTTATCACCACCGTTTGGCATGGGTACATCCATTCGTGGATGGAAACGGACGCACAGTCAGACTGCTAACCCACTTGCAGTTGCAAAAGCTGGGGCTGGTTTCGCCCCTGTGGTCTTTATCCCGTGGGCTCGCTCGTGAACAAGAAACTTATTACGCACGATTGGCCAACGCCGACAAACCGCGCCGCGGCGACCTGGATGGGCGAGGGCAACTGACTCAGGCAGGTCTGTTCGAGTTTGTCGGCTTCATGTTGGAAACCTGCCTGGATCAGATGCGGTACACCGAACGCGCACTGAACATAGCGAACATGCGCGAACGGCTGCACACCATTTTCGTGTGGGATGAGCGCATAAAGCTGGCCGGGATCAAACCGGAGGTTGCTCGTGCACTGCATGTTCTGCTGACTCAGGGGACGTTGAGCCGAGCGGATTTCAAGATATTCACCGGACTGTCAGATCGGGTGGCAACGGATCAGTTGAAAAGTCTGGTACAGCTGGGGTTGGTCGAAAGCGCGACACCAAAGGCGCGCGATCTGTATCCCGGGTTACCAATTTGGTTTGCCCAGCTTTTGTTCCCTGACTTGCATCAACGGATGACTGCGGCTGTATAGGAGTTGAGTCATGGATCGCTTCCAGGAAATGCAGGTATTCGCCGCCGTCGCCCAGGACCAGGGTTTTTCCGCAGCCGCGCGGCGCCTCGGCCTGTCGGCCGCCAGTGTCACCCGCGCGGTAGCAGCGCTGGAGCAGCGGATCGGTACGCAGTTGCTGATCCGTACCACCCGCAGTGTGCATCTGAGCGAAGCGGGGCAGCGTTATCTGGAGGACTGTCGACGAATTCTCGCCGAGGTGCAGGAAGCCGAGGATTCCGCGGCGGGCAGTCACGCCCAGCCCCGTGGGCAATTGACGGTGACGGCGCCGGTGTTGTTCGGCGAGTTGTTCGTTACCCCGGTGATGGCGGGTTATCTGGCGCAGTATCCGGACGTTTCGATCAACGCCGTGTTGGTTGACCGGGTCGTCAGCATGGTTGAAGAGGGCATCGATGTAGCCGTGCGTATCGGCGAGCTCGCGGACAGCAATCAGCATGCGATTCGCGTGGGTGAAGTCCGGAGAGTGGTCTGTGGTTCGCCGCAATACTTGGCAGATCACGGCCGGCCCAACCATCCTCAGGCGTTGGCCGGTTTGTCCGTGGTGGCGACTTCGGCCACCGGCCAGATGCGGAACTGGCCGTTTCTGGAGCAAGGTGAACCGCTGATCGTGCGTCCCGAGCCGCGCTTGGTGGTCACCGCCAATCAGGCCGCGATCACGGCTGCATGTCTGGGGCTGGGGCTGACTCGAGTGCTGTCCTATCAAGTGGCGAGCAAGGTCGCGGCCGACGAACTGGAAATCGTCCTCGCGGAATTCGAACTGCCACCGCTGCCGATCCATGTGGTGTATCAGGGGGGGCGCAAGGCGCCGGCGCGGGTGCGCAGTTTTGTTGATTTCACCGTGAACGCTCTGCGTGAGCATCCGGCGCTGAAAAACGCAGCGTTATTGCACGAGAAGAAATAATCGATTGCGAATGCTGGTGATTCTGTTGCTTCGAAGATAGGTGGAAGATGGCTTCCATCGGCGCTGCCACCCTCGGGCAGTGCGATCATCCAGCGGAGTCGACCATGCAAGCGATCAAACTCTACAACTTTCCCCGTTCCGGCCATGCCCACCGGGTAGAGCTGATGTTGTCCCTGTTGCAACTGCCGACCGAGCTGATCTTTGTTGATCTGGCCAAAGGTGAGCACAAACAACCTGCCTATCTCGCCATCAACAGTTTCGGTCAGGTGCCGGCCATTGATGACAATGGCGTGGTGCTGGCTGATTCCAACGCGATTCTGGTCTATCTGGCGCAAAAGTACGGTGAAGGTCGTTGGTTGCCAAGCGATCCGGTGGGTGCCGCACGGGTACAGCGCTGGTTGTCGGCAGCGGCTGGGCCGATTGCTTTTGGTCCGGCGGCGGCGCGGTTGATCACGGTGTTCGGCGCGAATTTCAATGCTGAAGAGGTGATCACCCGGGCACACAACCTGCTCAAGGTGATGGACGTCGAGTTGGGCAATACGCCCTATCTGGCGGGCAGCGAGCCGACCATCGCCGACGTTTCGGCCTACAGTTATATCGCCCACGCGCCGGAAGGCAACGTATCGCTGGATGACTACGGCAACGTGCGCGCCTGGCTGGCTCGAATCGAAGCGCTGCCCGGTTTTGTCGCGATGCCGCGCACCGTCGCCGGTCTGCAAACTTCAGTCTGATGCTCGCAATTCACATTGTGCCGACGGCGCAGAGGAGAGGTCGTGATGGAACGTTCACCGTGGCACGCTGGCGAGCAACAATTGCAGGCCCATGTCGGTGTTGCCGAACGCATGGAGGCTTTTGGGCGTAAGGTGATTCGCACCTGGATGCCGGATCAGCACCGCGAGTTCTATCAGCAACTGCCTTTCATGGTGTACGGCGCGGTCGATGCTGACGGTCGTCCTTGGGCCAGTGTGCTCGAAGGCGCGCCGGGGTTTGCCCATTCGCCCGATCCTGAGCATCTGCACTTCGCAAGTCTGCCTGCTGCCGATGATCCGGCGCAGTTGCGTAACGGCGAGCCTATCGGATTGCTCGGCATCGAACTGCACACCCGTCGGCGCAATCGCCTTAATGGCCATGTCGATCATCTCGGCACCGACGGTTTCGAGGTGAGCGTCGATCAAGCGTTCGGCAACTGCCCGCAATACATCCAGTTGCGTCAATTCCAGCGCGTCCCGCTGAGCGATCCGCAGACCCGGCCTGCTCAGCATTCCGATGCGCTTGATGACGCGGCCATCACCCTGATCGAAGGCGCCGACACGTTCTTTGTCGCCAGTTATGTGGACGCCGACGGCCAGCGTGCTGTGGACGTTTCCCACCGAGGCGGCCAGGCCGGTTTTGTGCGGGTGGAAGGCAATCGCCTGACCATCCCCGACTTTGCCGGCAACCTGCACTTCAACACCCTCGGCAATTTACTGCTCAACCCCAAGGCCGGCCTGCTGTTCATCGACTTTTCCACAGGCGATCTGTTGCAGCTCAGCGGGCGCACCGAAATCATTCTGGAAGGGCCGCAGATCGAGGCGTTTCAGGGCGCGGAGCGGCTGTGGACATTCGATGTGGAGAAACTGGTGCGGCGTCCGGCGGCACTGGCCTTGCGCTGGCGCTTCGACGGCATGTCGCCCACCAGTCTGTTGACCGGCAATTGGGCTGAGGCCGACGCGCGTTTGCAAGCGCAGGCTTTGGGCAACCAGTGGCGGCCGTTGCGGGTAGCAAAGATTGAAATGGAGAGCCGCCACATTCGCTCGATATACCTGGAGCCGGACGATGGTGCCGGTTTGCCGGTGTTTCTCGCGGGCCAGCATCTGCCACTGCGGTTTACCCTCGACGGCGAAGTACACATCCGCACTTACAGCCTGTCGAGTGCGCCATCGGATGGTTTCTATCGCATCAGTGTGAAGCGCGAGGGGCGCGTGTCGAACCATCTGCATGAGCAGATCCAAGTGGGTGATGTGCTGGAGGCGCGCGCGCCGCAAGGGCATTTCACCGTGGCGCCACTGGAGCGCCGGCCGCTGGTGTTGTTGGCGGCCGGGGTCGGTATCACGCCGATACTGTCGATGCTGCGTGAGGTGATTTATCAGGGTTTGCGCACGCGCAGGATTCGTCCGACGTGGTTGTTGCAGAGTTCGCGCAGCCTGGCCGATCAGCCGTTTCGCAAGGAACTGGATCGTCTGCTGGAAAGTGCTGGTGATGCGGTGCGGGTCCTGCGTTTGCTCAGTCAGCCGGAAGCGGATGCGCACGAGGGCGAGGATTTCGACCTGCACGGGCGCCTCGATGAAGCGGTGCTGAGGAATCTGCTGGAGGTCGAGGATTACGATCAGATCGACTTTGTTCTGTGTGGCCCCGGCGCTTTCACCCAAGGCCTGTACGACAGTTTGCGCGAGTTGGATGTGCGCGACGCGCAGATTCACGCCGAAACCTTCGGCCCCTCGACGCTCAAGCGGCGTGCCGATGCGGACGCGATCGTCATTGAGCAACCACCGGCTGCCACCCAATCGGTGCCAGTGGTATTCGAGCGTTCAGCCAAGGAAGCACGCTGGCAACCGGATGGCGGCAGTTTGCTGGAGCTGGCGGAAAGTCGCGGATTGCGTCCGGAGTTCAGTTGCCGCGGTGGTTCGTGCGGCACCTGCAAGACGCGGCTGGTCAGTGGCGCGGTGAATTATCCACAGGTACCGGCCGAAATACCTGAGGCGGGACATGTGCTGATTTGCTGTGCGGTGCCGGCGCAGAGTGAGCAGCCGCTGGTGCTGGATCTTTAAACCTGATCCCGTGTAATCAGGCATAGGACAGCGATTTTTCTTCCAGCAACTCCTGATACAGCTCCGTCCATTTGCGGCCCATTTCATCGGCTGAGAATAACTGCCGATAGCGGGCCTCTGCCTTCACCCCCATCTCTGCCGCACGCAGCGGGTTTTCCCATAATGTGCGCATCGCCTCGCGAAAGGCCTGTGGATTACTGGGTGGCACGACCAGACCCGTTTCGTTGTGGATATTGATGTAGCTGGTGCCGGTGCCGATCTCGCTGGAGATCATCGGTTTGCCGTACATCGCGCCTTCGAGCAGCGAGATACCGAAGGCTTCGGAGCGCAGGTGCGACGGGAAGACAATGGCGTAGCTCAATTGCAGCAACGCGACCTTGTCCTCATCACCCAGACGTCCGAGGAAATGAATGTTGCGCAGGCCCAGCGCTGCCGCTTGGGCGTGCAGTTCCTGCTCCAGCGGGCCGGCGCCAACGATCACTACCGGGTAGTCCACATCTTTCAAGGCATCGAGCAGGATATGCAGGCCTTTGTAATAACGCATCACCCCGACAAACAGGAAAAACTTATCCCCAAGCTGCTGGCGCCAACGGTTCATGCGCTCACTATCGGCCTGTGGATAACCTGCCTTGTTCAAGCCGTATGGAATCACTCGGGTCTTGTTTTGGAACTGCTGCAATACATCGCTGGTGTGCAGGTAATTCGGTGAGGCCGCGACAATGCGGTCGGCGCTGGCTAGGAAGCGGTTCATCAATGGCCGGTAGAGTTTGAGCAGGTGCTTCTGGCGGATGATGTCCGAGTGATAGGTGACCACGCTCGGTTTCTTCGTGGCACTGGCGAAATGCACCAGGTCCATGAACGGCCACGGAAAGTGGTAATTGACCACGTCGGCCTCGGCGGCCATCTCGCGAAACTGCTTGAACACGCTCCAGGAAAATCCGGTGGAGGCGAACTGGATGTCGAGTCTGGCCCGGTGGACTTCGTGTTGACCGAGTTGCACAACCGGCGGATTCGGGTCGGCGCTGAGGGTCAGGACCTGGCCATCGATACCGTGTTGGGCGCCGCTTTCGCACAGTTGGAAGATCACTTGTTCGATGCCGCCGACCGAGTCAGGCAGGTACGTTTTGAAAAAATGAAGAACTCGCATTCAACCTCCCATGGCCTGGCGGTAGGCACCGGCCGTGGCCTGTGCGCAACGCTCCCAGGAAAAAAGCCGTGCCTGCTGTAATCCGGCCTCTCGGCATACCTGCCAATGTGCTTGATCGTCGATCAGTCGGCTCATCACGTCACGCAATCCGACTGCATCGTCAGCTTCAATATAGTTGCCGGCAGCGCCCGCCACTTCCGGCATGGCCGAAGAGCGGGTGATCACCACCGGTGTGCCGCTGGCCATCGCTTCCAGCACCGGCAGGCCAAAGCCTTCGTAAAACGAAGGAAAAATCAGCGCCCGGGCGCCGGCCAACAACTGCGCTACTTGTTCATCGGGCAGATAACCGAGCAGGCACACATGCCCACTGGCCAGTGCCTGACGCAGCTCGTCGCTGAACTGTTCACGCTGCCAACCGGCCATGCCGACGATCAGCAGCGGAAAGCGCTCGCGCACCGCCTCCGGCAACAGGGCATGGGCGCGCAAGGCCAGACTCAGGTTTTTGCGCGGCTCCAGCGTGCCGACACACAGAAAATACTCCCGCGCCTTGACGGCATGTGCTTTGAGCACGGCGTCGATGGCGTTCGCCTCACGCGGATGGAAGCGTTCGGCGACGCCCAGTGGCGCGACGACAAAACGCTCGGCGGGCAGCCCGAAATGTTCCTGAGCTTCGTCGGCAATGGCTTGCGAGTCCGTCAGAATCAGCCGCGCCTGCTGTACGCCGACGGACAGGCGACGCTCGATTTCCTTCAGGCGTGGCAATGGCTGAGTGTCAGGAAAATGCAGATGTGTCAGGTCGTGCAGGGTGATCACGGTCGGCCCGTCGAAGGCCAGCGGCCACAGGCTCGGCTCGTGATACAGGTCGATGCCCTGCACGTGGCCCTGATCGAAGCGCTTCTGCTCCAGCCAGCGGCGTGCCTGATACGCCCCTGGAATCTGCCGCAGCAGTGGCGTCAGCCGCGAATAACCGGGCATGGCGGCTTCCGGCAACGCCGAACTCCAGCCCCAGCCGTGGAACAACGTCACTTCAATATCAGGTTCGCTGCGCAAGGCGTTGACCAACTCGGCGACGTAGTGGCCGATGCCGGTGCGCGGCGCTTGCAGGATCCGTGCGTTAAGGGCAATGCGCATGTTGCCTCGCTGGCGCCGCTGGCGCTTGAAGGACATTGCGGACACTGCGTTCAGCCAGTTGCAGACTGGCTTCCCGCCAGCCGATCCACTGCCAATCGGCGACATCGCGGGCGGCGGGAAACTGGCCGGTGCGCTGGAATCCGGTGATCAAGTCGGCAAGGTTTTGCGGATCCTGCAGATCGAAGTACGCCATGAACTCGCCGCCGATTTCGCGAAATATCGCGATATCGCTGCCCATCGCCGGCAAGCCGCGCTGCATGGCTTCCACCAGTGGCAAACCAAAGCCTTCGACGAACGAGGGGAATACCAATGCAGTAGCGTGGGAATAGGCGTGTTCGAGGCTGGTGTCGTTGAGGTCGTTGAACATGAACAAACGCTGGTTCAGTTCTGGATGATTTCGCACCCGGGCAAGCAGGGCTTCGCATTTCCAGCCGACCCGTCCGGCGATGCACAGCCGTGCGGTTGAACCGCCCGCCCAGGCGCGTTCGAAGGCGTCGAGCAGGTACGCGTGGTTCTTGCGCGGCTCGATGGTGCTGACCATCAGGAATACCGGCTCAGGTGTGGCGAACAACGACTTGAGGCGCGGGTCGACTGTCGTTTCGATGCTGTGCAGATCGAGCTCACTGCCCAGATGAAAAAAGTCGAACCAACGCTTGTTGGTCTGCTCGACGCCGATGCGCCGCTGCAGTTCGTCGCGCACCTGATCACGCACCGTGGCGGAAATCGCCATGTAGCCATCGGCCGTGCGGGTGATCCAGTCGAACCACTCGCTGAAGACCTCGACCAGACGTGTGTCGTAAAACTGTGGGTGAGTCAGCGGGATCAAATCGTAGATCACCGCAATCATGCCGACACCGTCGCGTTTGAGCTGCTCGATGTGGGCGAAAAAATCCGAATGCCAGGACGAGTCCAACAGCACCAGTTGATCGCCCGGCCGGTGTTGCAGCGGTGAACAACGTTTGAGGAGCTGCGTGCGGTTGATCTGATTGATCAGGCGCAGTGGCAGGCCGAACGCAGCGAACGCCGTCAGGCGATAGCCGACATACAGGAGCCGTCGCGCCAGTTTCGAGGTGCGGTCGGCGTCGACTCGCTGATGCCATTGCCAGAACCGATGGGCAAGGCGTTGCAGCCTTTCGCCGAAGGTCGCCAGTGCGTTGAACCCCGGGGTGTCCAACGGCGCCAGACGGGTCACCCGATAGAGTTGGCCGTTGAGCAAAATGACCGGCAAACATTCAACGCCGTCGACACTCGGCGGCAGTTGATTGATGACATTGCGCACCACCCGCTGTATCCCGGAGTTGATCCCTGGGTGTTTGAATACGTGGGTGCATTCCACCAGCATTCGGCTCATGGCGCGCGCTCGGTGATCCTGGCCGGCGTATCACGGGTGATCGTGGTCTGCGCGTCCAGCCATGAACAACCGACGAAGTCTTCCTTGCGATTGTTGATTACGTGGAACACCAAGCCGTAGTCACGCCATTCAAAGTTGCGGTCCAAGTGTGAATCCAGACGCGACAGGCTCAGCGACACCGAATAATTACCCTTGCCAAGGCCCATGATGAAGGCGAAACGGTAAGTAAAACGTTCACCGGCATGCAGGTCGGTCAGCGCCTTGTTCAGACGGTGAGTGTTGATGCCGTACATCATTTGCCCCAGCCGATCCTTGAGGATGAAGCCCAGTACCAGCCGCTCGATGTCCTTGCGCACTTCAACCTGTACCTCCAGCACCACCGGTTGCCCGACCTCGGCGGCGTCGATGCTGTGATCGTGTTCATCGAGCAGGCGCACGCCGAGAATCGCCGCTTCGCCGGTGCCGGAAACGGTCTGCACTTCACCGCCGGCGAGCATTTCCTGGCGCACCACCTGACCTTCGCGTTCGGCCATCAATGCGTTGTAGTAATCGAGCACGGCTTCGGGTTTGCCGTACATGGCCATACGACCGTCCTTGAGCAGGATCGCCGAGTCGCAGATCGACTGAATGGCCGAGCGGTCATGGGACACGATCAGCAGGGTTGTCCCGGCTTTGCGGAAGCTGCGGATGCGCTCGAAGCTTTTGTGCTGGAAATAGGCGTCGCCCACTGACAGCGCTTCATCAACGATCAGAATGTCCGGGCGCCGCGCGGTGGCAACGCTGAACGCCAGTCGCATTTGCATGCCGCTGGAGTAGGTGCGCACCGGGTGATCAATGGCATCGCCGATCTCGGCGAAGTGCTCGATATCGGGCATCAGTGCTTCGATTTCTTCGAGCTGCATTCCCAGCAACTGGCCGGCCATGATCGCGTTCTGCCGGCCGGTAAAATCCGGGTGAAAGCCCATGCCCAGCTCCAGCAACGCCGCCACACGGCCTTCAAGTTCGATCTTGCCGCCAGTGGGCTGCGTGGTGCCGGTGATCATCTTCAGCAAGGTGCTTTTGCCAGCCCCGTTGGCGCCGACGATGCCCACGGCTTCTCCGGGGGCGATTTCGAATTCGACGTCTTGCAGCACCCAGTGCTGGCGATGACGGATGGGCGAGAAGGGGATCAGCCACTCGGCCAGTCGGCTCCAGCGGTTGGGGTACTGTTTGTAGGCCTTGCTCAGGCCGGTCACGCGAATATGCCCCATCAGAGTTCATCCACCATTTCGCCGACGCGCTGGCGAAACAGCCGCAGCCCGATCAGGCAGAAGACCGCCCCGGTGATGGCGATCGGCAGCAGCGAACTCCAGACCGGCCACTGACCGTAGAGAAACAGGTTCTGATAGCTGCTGAACAGGTTGGTCAACGGGTTCAGTTGCAGCAGACGCTGCACCCATTCCGGCAGAATGCTGATCGGGTACACGATCGGCGTCAGCCAGAACCAGAACTGCAAGCAGATGGCAAAGAGCTGTCCGACATCACGGAAGAACACATTGAGTACGCCGAGAACCATCCCCAGCCCTGCGCAGAACATCATCTGCAGCGCTATCAACGGTAACAACGCCATCAAGGCCATGCCTGGCCAGCGTCCAGTCACCAGCAAAAAGCCCAGAAACAGCCCGATGATAATGGCGAAGTTGATCCCGGCATTGATCAACACAATCACCGGCAGACAGATGCGCGGAAAGCTGATTTTCTTCAGCAGATTGGCGTTGTCCAGAAACATGGTCTGACTGCGCAGGGTGATCTCCGAAAAAAGCCCCCACGCCAACAGGCCGGCGCAGAGGTAGACGCTGTACGCCATGCTGTCGTCCACGCCGGGCAGGCGGGCACGCATGATGTGCGAGAAGATCACCGTGTAAACAATGATCATCGATAGCGGATTGAAGATCGGCCACAAAGCACCGAACAGCGAGTTGCGGTAACGTGCTTGAAACTCTCGTTGCACGCTACCAAGGATGAATCCACGGTAGCTGTGCAGCGAGCGATACAGGGAAAGCAGCATTCAAACCGTCCTGCCGTATTGGTCTTCGAAGCGGACGATGTCGTCCTCTCCCAGGTATTCGCCGCTTTGGACTTCGATGATCACCAGATCGATCACGCCAGGGTTTTCCAGGCGATGCCGGTGGCCGGCAGCGATGAACGTGGATTCGTTCTTGGCCACCAAGTGTGTACCGGTGCCATTATTGGTGACCTTGGCCATGCCTTCGACCACCACCCAGTGTTCGTTGCGGTGATGGTGCATTTGCAGCGACAGCTTGCCGCCGGGTTTGACCACGATGCGTTTGATCTTGAAGCGCGGGCCTTCTTCCAGAACGGTGTAGGTGCCCCATGGGCGGCTGACCGTACGGTGCAGGCGATAGGCTTCGTGGGATTTGTCCTTGAGCTGCTTGGCCACGCGGCGCACGTCCTGCGCACGGTCGGCATGGGCCACGAGCACGGCGTCGGCGGTGTCGACGATGATCAGGTTATCCACACCGACGGCGGCTACCAGCCGGCCTTCGCTCTGGACGAAGTTGTTGTGGCTGTCGATGAAAATCGCTTCGCCGCTGGCGCGGTTGTTGTCGGCATCGGCCGGCACCAGTGCGGCCACCGCCCCCCACGAACCGATATCGCTCCAGTCGAAACCGGCGGGCACCACCACGACTTTTCCCGAGCGTTCCATCAACGCATAGTCGATGGAAATGTCGGTGATTTCAGCGAATAGCGCGGGCGACAGTTCCTGTTGCAGGCAGCCGACGGTTTCCACCGGGGCGCTTGCGGCCATGCAGGCGCGGGTCTGCTCCAGCAGTTCTGGCGCGTGCAGTTGCAGCTCGGCAAGCACGGTCGCGGTGGTGAAGCAGAACATGCCCGAGTTCCACAGGAAGTTGCCGCTCTCCAGGTAATGCGTGGCGGTTTGCAGGTCGGGCTTTTCCACGAAGCGCTGCACCTTGGCCGCGCCTTTTGCATCTAGCGGCGCACCGGTTTCGATGTAGCCGAAGCCGGTTTCCGGCGCCGTCGGCAGCACACCGAAGGTCACCAGATAACCGTCCCTGGCCAGATTCACCGCGTGCTCGACGGCCGTTTTGAGTGCGTCCTGATTGACGATCAAATGGTCGGCGGGCATCACCACCATGATCGCGTCGTCGCCATGCAGCGCTTGCAGCGAAAGGGCGGCGGCGGCAATGGCCGGGGCAGTGTTGCGCCCGGTCGGTTCCAGCAGGAAGTGCCCGCGATGGCGCGACACGTGGGCGGCGCAATAGTGATCCTTGCTCTGGAAGTAGTACTCGCGATTGGTCACCGTGACGATGTCGCCCCAGCCGTCCAGCAACCCTGCTGCACGCTGGTAAGTCTTGCCCAGCAGCGACTGGCCGTCGGGCAGGGTCATGAACGGCTTGGGATGGCCCTCGCGGGACACCGGCCACAAACGGGTGCCGGCACCGCCGGACAGAATCACGGGGATCAGCATGGCCTACTCCTTGGCGACGCGTTTCATGTCCGCATCCATCATCATGCGGATCAAGGTATCCAGGTCGGTTTTCGGCTTCCAGCCCAGCACGCGCTGAGCCTTGGCCGGGTTGCCGAGCAGCACTTCGACTTCAGCCGGGCGGAAGAACGCCGGGTCGATCTTCACGTAGTCGCGGTAGTTGAGGCTGACGTGATCGAAGGCGATACGGCACATTTCCCGCACCGTGGTGGTGACACCGGTGGCGACCACAAAATCGTCTGGCTTGTCTTGTTGCAGCATCAGCCACATGGCTTCGACGTAGTCGCCGGCGAACCCCCAGTCGCGTTTGGCGTCGATGTTGCCCAGGGCCAGCTCCTGCTGTTTGCCCTGTTTGATGCGGGCGGCGGCATCGGTGACCTTGCGGGTGACGAACTCGATGCCACGCAGCGGCGATTCGTGGTTGAACAGGATGCCGCTGCTGGCGTGCAGGTTGAAACTTTCGCGGTAGTTGACGGTGATCCAGTGGCCATACAGTTTCGCCACGCCGTATGGGCTGCGCGGGTAGAACGGGGTGTTCTCGTCCTGTTGCTCAGCCTGGATCAGACCAAACATTTCACTGGTCGAGGCCTGATAGAAGCGGGTGTGCGGGCTGAACTGGCGGATCGCTTCGAGGATATGAGTAACGCCCAGGCCATCGACGATGCCGGTGGTCACCGGTTGATTCCACGACGCGGCGACGAAACTCTGCGCGGCGAGGTTATAGATTTCGTCCGGAGCCGATTGAATGACCGCACGTTGTACCGAGCAGGCATCGGCCATGTCACCGTCCAGATAGACAATGTCGGCTTCGACGCCCATTTCGCGCAGGCGCCAGCGCGAATCGCTGCTGCGCCGTGCCACGAAGCCATAAACCTTGTAGCCCTTGTCGAGCAACAATTTGGCTAGATACGCGCCGTCCTGGCCGGTGATCCCTGTGATCAGTGCACTTTTTGTCATTCTTGTCGTACTCGCGTCTCCCAGTCGGACAGGATCGCCCGCAGGGATTGTTGTGTGGTGATGTCTGGCGCCCATCCTGTGGTTTTGGCCAGTTTTGCGTGGCTGCCGCAAACGCGGCGCTGATCGGCGCGACGCATGCGCGCCGGGTCCTGAACCAGTTGCATCTCGACTTCGGCCAGATCCGCCAACTGCTCGATCAGGCTGCGGATGCTTTGCTCGCGCCCCGAGCAGATGTTGTAGACCTGCCCCGGCTGGCCTTTTTCGAGCAGCGCGAAGTAGGCCGATACGACATCGCCGACATCGAGGAAATCACGCGTCACGTCGATGTCGCCGACTTCCAGTTGCGGCGCTTGCAGGCCTTGTTTGATGCGACTGATCTGGCGCGCAGCGCTGGCGATGACAAAGCTGTCTTTCTGCCCGGTGCCGATATGGTTGAACGGGCGCGCCACCAGCACCGGCCAGTGCTCGCTCAGGCCCCATTGCAGGCTGAGAAACTCTGCCGAGAGTTTGCTCACCGCGTAAGGGTTGCGCGGGCAGGGCGGTTGTTGTTCGGTGATCGGCAGATCGCTTTCGGCCACCTGGCCATAAACGTCGCCGGAGCTGACGTACAGGAAGGTGCCGGCGAAGCCGCGAGCCTTGAGCGCCTGCAAGAGATTGAGGGTGCCAAAAACATTGATATCGAGGGTGCGGGCCGGATCGCGGAAGGCTTCGGGGACGAAGGTCTGCCCGGCCAGATGAATCACCGCGTCGGGCATCTGCGGCCACAGGTCGCTGAGGCTGCCGGCATCCGTGAGGTCGTAGGGCGATGCGGCAGGCAGCAGCTCCCACGACGAATCGGGCAAGGTCAGACGTGACTGAATATGTTGTCCCACGAAGCCACTGAGACCCGTGATGAACAGACGCTTTTTCAAACAGCGACCCCTTGGTCTTGAACTTGCGCCACTTTCCCACAGGCTTTGAGGGTAAGTCTGTCAGACCGGTAGAAAAAACCGGCAGGACGACAGGCGAAGTCTTTGTTGTAGTTGTTTGTTACCAATCTGTGCCAATTGCACAGCAATTTCAACTGGCCAAACCGTGACTGGTCAGTTCTCGTTAGCGTAGACCGATTTATTCTCGCCGGGCGGTTCACGGATCCTTTGCGGATGTGTTTAGAATGCCCCTCGTCGCCATTCCCGTCGGTTCGCCGTGGGCATTGTGCAACGGGGTGAAACTGACCACTAAAACAAGAACAAAGACGTGCCTGAAGATGAAGGACAAGCACCGGTGATGCCGACTTGATCCGACGCCGGGCCGTCATAGCATGAGGCTGCCGGGATGGCGGCTTCATCGTGGGATGCCATGAATTTCATTCTTCACTCGGACGTCAACGACAGCTCCATCAGCCAGAGCCTGGGACGTCCCGAATACAGCTATTACTTTGTGCTCAAGGCCTATCGCCCGATACTCGAGAGTCTCGGTCAGGTGCACATTGTGTCGTCCAGCGCCGAAGTCGATCCGCTTTATCGCCAACTGCTCGCCGCCGGCGAAGACAGCGTGTTCCTGTCATTCACCCCGCCACAGAAAACTCCGGTCGATCTGCAATGCCCGACGATTTGCGTGGTCGCGTGGGAGTTCGATTCGATCCCCGATGAGCAGTGGGATAACGATCCGCGCCATGACTGGACGCAGATGTTTGCACGTCAGGGCCGGGTCATCACCTTGTCGAGCCACACCGCCCGAGCCATTCGCCGGGCCATGGGCGAAGACTTTCCGGTGTTGGTGTTGCCGACGCCGCTGTGGGAGAACTTTGCGGCGATTCGCGAGCAGCACGTCTGTAGGCCGATCAATCCGGGCGCGGTGCTTTCCATCAAGGGCTGCATCTTCGATACCCGAACGCTCGGATTGTCGGCCGATGCGTTGATCCCGACACCACTGACCGCCGAGCAGGAAGCGGCTTTGGCCGCCGAACTCGAGGCCGCCCGACCGCCACCGCTGACCTTCAAACGTCGCTTGATCATTGCCCGGCATTACCTGCGTCTGTGGTTGCTGAATGCAGGGCGCGACTACGCGCCACCGCTGCCGCGGTCGAAGTTTTTGTACAACTGGTATTGGGAAGGGGTTCGCGATCGGGTCCCGGACGAATTGCACGGCTGGCTCGAAAAACGCCTGCCGGCCATTTGCGGCCCGCAACCGGTACCGGTTATCGAACCCGAGCCGCTGAACCTGCCGGACACCTCGGCGGTGGTCGACATAGCGGTCGACGGCGTGATCTACGTCAGCGTGTTCAACCCCAAGGATGGCCGCAAGAACTGGCATCAACTGATCACCGCGTTCTGCTGGGCCTTGCGCGAAAGAGCCGATGCGACACTGGTGCTGAAGATCACCCAGAACGATCTGGCGTCTTACTACAGCGAGTTAATGACCTTGCTCGCGCAGCTTTCACCCTTTGCTTGCCGGGTGGTGGTGATGCACGGTTATCTGGACGACGCGCAATACGCCAGGCTTTATGGCGCCGCCAGTTTCTACGTAAATGCCTCGCGTTGCGAAGGGCTGTGTCTACCGTTGATGGAATTCATGTCCAGCGGCAAACCGGTGATCGCACCGGATCACACGGCCATGGAAGACTACATCGACGAGTCGGTGGCGTTCGTGGTCAAGTCCAGTGAGGAACTCACTATCTGGCCGCAGGACAGTCGCATCATCTATCGCACACTGCGTCATCGACCCGACTGGGGTTCGCTGAGAAGTGCTTATGAACACAGCTATCGAATGGCCAAAACGCAGCCTGAGGATTACCAGCGCCTGTCGGCTGCTGCGATTGCACGGATGCATGATTACTGCGCGTTCGCGCCGGTGCAAAAGCGCATGGCTGATTTTTTCGGACTGGTGCCGCGCACCCTCGATGCTGTGCCAGTGACGGATAGCGCCTCATGCTGATCATCATCCATTCTGAAACCAACCAGCACACCATCGCGCAGAACCTGGGCCGTTCGGAATACAGCTACTACTTCGTGCTCAAGGAGTATCGCCCGGTACTCGAGCGCCTCGGGCGCGTGGTGGAAGTGGCAGACCCGCAGGTCGAAGTCGATGCGCTCTATCTGGAGTGTCTGGCTCGGGGCGAGCCCTGTGTGTTCCTGTCGTTTTCCCCGCCGCATCGCACGCCGGTGAACCTGGCATGTCCGACGCTCCCGGTGTTTGCATGGGAATTCAGCACGATCCCCAACGAACCGTTTGCCGGTGAGCCGCGTAATGACTGGCGCACCGTGCTGCACGCTTGCGGTGCTGCCATTACCCATTCCAGCTACACGGTCAACGCCGTGCGCGAAGCAATGGAGGCTGATTACCCGATTGTCGCGGTGCCGGCGCCGGTATGGGATCGCTTCGCAGCCCGCGGCGCGCAGTTGCAAGGGCAGTCGCCGGTGGCTACGGTGCGATTGAAGATCAAAGGCCTGGTGGCCGACAGTCGAAAACTGGATCTGAATGCCTTCGGCCCGATGCATTTGCGCAGTGGCAAAGGCATCGACTTTGAGGCGCCCCTCACCGAGCAGGAGCTGCTGCTTGACGGTGTGGTGTACACCTCGGTGTTCAATCCCGGTGATGGGCGCAAGAATTGGGAAGACATGCTCAGCGCGTTCTGCGTGAGTTTTCGCGACATCGAAGACGCCACGCTGGTGCTCAAGCTCACGCACCACGATGCCGAAGAAGCGCTGAGCGACATCCTGCATCACCTGTACAAAAATCAGTCTTATCGCTGCCGTATCGTGCTGATCTACGGCTACCTTGCCGACCCCGACTACGAGCGACTGGTCCAGGCCACTCGTTATGTAGTGAATACGTCATACGGCGAGGGCCAATGCTTGCCGCTGATGGAATTCATGTCGTGCGGCAAACCGGCGGTGGCCCCGCGCACCACCGCGATGATCGATTACCTGAGCGCCGAAAATGCGTTCCTGATCGAGTCGACCGATGAACTCACAGCCTGGCCGCACGACCCACGCAAGGCCTTTCGTACGCTGCGCTACATGACCAACTGGGCGTCGTTGTGCGCGGCCTATCGGGAAAGTTATGCAGTGGCAAAAAACGACCCGGCGCGCTATGCCCGGATGTCGGCGCAAGCGGTCAGCAGCCTGCAAGCGTTCTGCAGCCAGGCAGTCGCTGAACAGCGGTTACGGGTTTTCTTTGCGCAGTTGTTCGAGCGCCGTGGTGTGACCGTGGAAACCCCCGGAGCATGAACAGCAAACGGATCATGGACATTGAGGTCCTGCGTGCGATCGCGGTGCTGGGGGTGCTGTTCCATCACTTGCAGGGCAGCCTGTTTACCGACCCGGTGCCGCTGCTGGTAAAAATTCACGCATGGGCCCAGCCGTGGTGGGGCGTCGATCTGTTTTTCGCCATCTCCGGTTTTGTTATCGCCCGTGGCCTGATCCCGGTGCTGCAAGGTTGCACAACCCGCCAGGAATACTGGCAACAGACGCGCAACTTCTGGCTGCGCCGGGCTTTTCGGCTGTTGCCATCGGCCTGGTTATGGTTGGCTCTGATGCTGCTGGCGTGTGTGTTTCTCAATCGTTCGGGCGCGTTCGGTTCGCTGTACGCCAACCTGCAAGCAACGCTGGCGGGTGTGTTGCAGTACGCCAACTTCCGTTTTGCCGACAGCTTCTTCCAGTACGAGTACGGCAGCAGTTTCGTCTACTGGAGCCTGTCACTGGAGGAGCAGTTCTACCTGCTGTTTCCGCTGTTGATTCTGCTCTGTCGCAAGCATCTGGTCTGGGCCTTGCTGGCGCTGGTCGCCGTGCAGATTTTCACGATGCGCACGCCATTGCTGATGGTCGTGCGCACCGACGCCCTGGCTCTCGGCGTGCTGTTGGCAATGTGGAGTGTGCAGCCGGGTTATCAGCGCTGGCAGCCGACGTGTCTGCGCAGGCCCTGGCTCGGGATTTTGGCCTTGATCGCTACCGGTTTGCTGATGAGTTTCATGGCGACCGACCGTTTCACCTTCGCCAATTACCGCATCGGTTCGATCGCGCTGCTCAGCGCGGTGCTGGTCTGGATTGCTTCTTACAACCGTGACTATCTGTTGCCCGCCGGCCATGCGCAACGGCTGATGGCGTGGATCGGCAGCCGCTCCTACGGTATCTATCTGATCCACATTCCGGCCTATCAACTGGTGCGTGAACTGATTTTCCGGCTACAGAGCGCCGGTCTGCCAAGCCCTGCCGGCCATCCGATTCTAACGCTGGTAATCGCTTTCGGCCTGATCGCGCTGCTCAGCGAACTCAATTACCGTTTCATCGAAATGCCTATGCGCAACCGCGGCGCAGCACTGGTCAAACGCCTCGGTACGTCACCCACCGCCGTCCCATCCTCTGGAGCCACCTCATGCTGAGCCTTTTGAAGAAACTCACGGCGGCGACGTCTGCACAGCCTGCCGTTGCGGTCGCCGAGAAGACTGATCCGTACATGCTCGGCCTGCACGACGCGATGCTCAGCGGCTGGTTCAACCAGGCAACCGGCGAGCTGTTCACAGGCTTTCCCGTGAGCGCTGACGACACGCTGCTGGATGTCGGCTGCGGTGATGGTGGCAACGTGCATTTCTGCGGTATGCGTGGGGCGAAGATCATCATTGCCGACATCGACGGCGCCAAGGTCGAGGCGACGCGTCAGCGTCTGAGCGACACCCCGGCGCGCGATATCGAATGCCACGTCACCGACTGCAATCCGCTGCCGATTGCCGACGCGACAGCGACGCGCGTGGTGTCCACCGAAGTCATTGAACACGTCGACGACCCCGCGCAGTTTCTCGCCGAACTGGTGCGCGTCGGCAAGCCGGGCGCGTTGTACCTGTTGAGCGTGCCGCACCCGAGCTCCGAAGACTTGCAAAAAGACATCGCGGCGCCGGAGTATTTCCAGAAGCCCAACCACATCCGGATCATCAGCGAAGAGCAGTTCAAGGCCATGGTCAGTGAGGCCGGCCTTGAGATCATCAGCCACAGCCAGTACGGCTTTTACTGGTCGATGTGGATGCTGCTGTTCTGGGAAGCCAAGGTCGATTTCAGTAACCCTGATCATCCACTGCTCAATCATTGGGCCGACACCTGGCAGGCGGTGCTGGACTCGCCACGCGGGGCGCAGATCAAGCAGGCGCTGGATGCGGTCGTGGCGAAAAGTCAGGTGATCATCGCCCGTAAGCCTTGAAGCTTTTGCAACTGAGTTTTGTGTAACCTTGCAGCCCTGTGTGTCAGGGGTTTGCAAGGTATGCGCTTTATCGTCGGTCTGTTGGCTTTGCTCATGCTGTCTGCCTGTGAACAGCAGAGCGCAGCGCCACTCGATCAGCAACTCTACGTCTGGCAACGCCAGTGGACGTCGGCCCATGAGGCGGCGTTGCGTGATAGCCGCAGTGAATTTTCCACCTTGCGGGTGCTTGCGTTGCAGGCGTTCCCGAATGCCGGGTGGAGCCGCGCGCGTATCGACCCACAGTTGCTGAAAAGCGATGGCCGCCCGCTGATTGCGGTGATTCGCCTCGATGGCCAACTCAAGGCGCTGGATCAGCAACAGGTCACGGCGCAGACCCTTCAGCTCATCAATGACTGGCAGGCGCTGGGCCTGACCCTGAGTGGCGTGGAAATCGACCACGATGCCGGCAATGCGCGGCTGCCGGCCTATGCAGAATTTCTCACACATCTACGCTCGGCACTCCCGCAATCGTTGCCTCTGAGCATTACCGCGCTGCCGGCCTGGCTCGACAGTGCGCAATTGCCGACATTGTTGGCGACAGTCGACAGCAGCGTGCTGCAAGTGCATGCCGTCAGCGACCCGCGACGCGGCTTGTTCGACGCTGAGCAGGCGCGGCGTTGGGCCGAGGCCTGGGGGGAAATCACCCGCAAACCGTTTTATCTGGCGTTGCCCGCCTACGGTGTGGCGCTGTTGCCGGATGTCGACGGCGCGCCGGTGGTGGAAAGTGAGGTGCCGCTTGAGCGTGGCGGTCAGCGCCGAGAACTGCTCGCAGATCCAGTGCAACTGAGCCAACTCGGCAAAGCGCTGCGGGACGATCCACCCACGCATCTGGCCGGGTTGATCTGGTTTCGCTTGCCGCTGGTCAATGACCGCCGCGCCTGGAGCCTGACCACGCTGCGCGCCGTTGCGCGGGGCGATGAGTTGCACAGCCCACTCGCCCTCAGCGTCAGTGAACACAGCGGCCTCTACGACCTCCGACTCGACAATGCCGGCAACCTCGACAGCGCCTGGCCCGCACGTATCACCGTGAAAGCCAGCGACTGCGAAGGCGCCGACGCGCTCGCCGGTTATTCATTGCAACAGAGCCCGGATCTGCTTACCTTCACCCGCCTTCGCAACGGTCGCTTGCCGGCGAACGGGCAGCGCGCCATCGGTTGGGCGCGCTGTGCATTTATTGATCAAGGAGGTTCGCATGTTGACCCGTAACTGGCCCCGCCATCTGCTCTGCCTGAGCCTCTGTCTGCCGCTGGGCTCGGCGCTGGCCTGCGGCCCGGACTTCCCGATGCGCCTGCTCGACAATCGCGGGCAGACGCTGGCCGATCTGCCCGAAGGCAACTTCAACTTCGAAATCAGCCGCTTGGGCAAAGCGATCGCCGGGCTGAAAAACCCCGCACCTGCCGCCGACAATGCGAACGCTATTTACGCCGAGCCGGCGGAGCCTGCCGAGGAGCGCAACAAGGCTGAAGCCGCCGGCCTGACCGATGAACAGCAAGCACTGGTTACGCGTCTGCGCGGGCTTACCGATGCCCGCGACGCTTATACACAGGGCAGCAGTCTGCCGGCGGAAATCCGTCTGTATGTGGCGGGAGCGGTGGCCTTCAATGTCGGCGAGCATCAACTGGCGGTCGATTATTTCCGCCAACTGCTGGCGCTACCGGCGGATCAGCGCCCGTTGCGCAGTACGTGGGCAGCGTATTCCGAGGGGCGCGCGCTGTTCGCCATGAGCGCCGAGGCTGACGACATGCTCGATCCGCTGGAGCAGGCGATCTCGGCGTTTCGCCAGACCCGGCAACTGAGCATCGACGGTTTCAGCGATCCGTTGGGGCTGGGTGTCGCCAGCCTCGGGGAAGAGGCGCGAGCGTCGCGTATGGCCGGTGGCTGGGACGATGCGATCAATCTTTATGCAGCGCAGAGCGTGCACGGTTCACCGGTTGGCTACACCTCGCTGAAACAACTGGCGAACGAGTTGGCCGACATGCCCGAGCCGGAATTGGCCAAGCTGATGCAACACGAAGAGGTGCAGAAACTGGTCACCGCATCGTTGCTCAGCCGCCTCGGCTGGTCGTTTGGCGATGAACCGCCGAACGAAAAGAAACTGGTCAAGCTTCTGCAAAACAGTACCCGTGGCACCTTCGACAACGCCGATCGATTGGCAGCGGTGAATTATCAGCAGGGCGACTACGCCAGCGCCAAAGCCTTCCTCGAACACGCTGGCGACGGTGGTCTCGCGTGGTGGCTGCGAGCGAAACTGGCAGTGCGCGACGGTGACAAGAATGCGGCGGCAGCCGCCTATGCGAAAGCCGCGCAGGCCTTCCCGCAAAACGAAGACTGGGGCTTTCGACGCACGCCGGACTGGGCACTGGAAACGGTCCAGCCGAAATGCCGGGTCGAGGGCGAAAGCGCGATTCTGGCGTTGCAACGCGGTGAGTACCTGCAAGCCTTCGTCCAGCTGTATCGCAGCAACAGCATTTATTGGTTCGATGCCGCGACGGTCGCCGAACGCGTGCTGACCGTCGACGAACTCAAGCAGTATGTCGACGCCAACGTGCCGGCTCCGCCGGCGCTGACTCAAGAGCAGCGTGACAATTACGTGCCGCTGCCCGTCGCCGCCAGCCTGCGCAATCTGCTGGGCCGGCGTTTGCTGCGCGAAGGGCATTACGCAGAGGCCGTCGGCTATTTCGACAATGCCGATCTGCAGAACAAGGCCCGCCTCTACGGCGAGCAAAGACTGAAAGCCGATTCCGCCTGGTGGCCGACCAAGCGCGCCAGTGCGCTGTACAACGCGGCGTGGACGGCCCGTGAGTGGGGCATGGATATCCTCGGTTACGAGATGGCCCCGGATTACGCCACGTTCGGCGGCAATTACAGCCTGGAAACCGCCGAGCTGAAAATCGGTCCGTTGGTATCCGAAGCCGAGGTTCAACGCCAAAAGGCCAGTGAAGCGCAGCCCGATCAGCGTTATCACTATCGCTTTGTTGCCACCGCGCTGGCCAATCGCGCCGCCGACAACCTGCCGCACACGAGTCAGGCGTTCGCCGCCGTGCTGTGTTCCGCCGCTGGTTGGAACAGCAGCCTGGAAGATCAGAGCGCGTTGTATCAGCGTTACGTGAAGGAAGGCGCTTACGTGCCGTGGGCAGTGGATTTCGGCAATCAGTGCCCGTACCCGGATTTCGAAAACGCCGACAAGCGCTACGTCACCCAAGTCACCGACGCTGTCCGCGCGGGCCTGCGACCGTACAAGTGGCCGGTGCAGATCGGCGCGATTGTGCTGGCGGTCGGCGCGGCGTTGTTGCTGATCACTCGTCGCCAGCGCAAGGCTCGCAAGGGTTAAGCCTGCTGGATGAACGTCAGGCGCACCGCGAAGCCGATCAACAGGCTGCCGAACAGCCATTGTTGAACCCGTTGCGCCGTTGGACTGTGTTGCAGCCAACGGCCCAGCGCGGCACCGGCCAGGGCGTAGATGCTGTCGAACAGCAGGCCTATGCCGACCAGCAACAGGCCGAGCAGGGCGAACTGGCTCAGCACCGGTGCGCCGTCGGTGACGATGAATTGCGGCAGCAGCACCGAGCAGAACAGCAACGCTTTGGGGTTGAGCAGATTGGTCAGCAAACCACGGCGGATCGCTTCGCGCCATTGCCCGCGTGCCTCGGTAACATCCCCGGCATTCAGGCTCGGCACCAGCGTGCTGCGCAGGCATTGAATGCCGATCCACAGCAGATACGCCGCCCCGGCGAGGCGCACCACTTCGAACGTCCACGGCGCAGCCTTGAACAGCGCCGACAGCCCCAACGCCGCCAATACCACGTGACATGCGCGGGCAATCGCCAAGCCTATTACGGTGGCCAGCGCCGCACCGCGGCCCTGTCGGGCGCCAGTTTGCAGCAGCAGAATCATGTCCGGCCCGGGCAACAGAAACACCACCGCCAATGCCAGGAAAAACAGCCATAGACTCGCCACGTCACACTCCTTTCGTTGTCGATTCGGTGACGTCAGTCTAGAGGCGAAGGGCGAGGCAGGTGCTTGCGTAGTCCGCTTCAAAATGCCTCTGTATTGGCATAACCTGATTTCTTTTTGCGCTCTCGCCATCAGGATCTGCCAACCATGAAACTCGACGCCTTCGACCGCAAGATTCTCGCCGCCCTGCAACGTGACGGACGCTTGAGCAATGTCGAGCTGGCGGATGAGATCGGCCTGTCGGCGTCGCCGTGTTTGCGGCGGGTGCGGATGCTGGAAGAGGCGGGGGTGATTCGCGGCTATCAGGCCAACGTGGATCGCGATGAGGTGGGGCTGGGATTGACGGTGTTTGTCGGGGTTAAGGTCGAGCGCCACAACGACGAACAGGCCGAAGCTTTTTACGCGGCCGTCACCGCGTTGCCGGAGGTGATTTCAGCGTTTCTGGTATCGGGGGAATCGGACTTTCTGCTGCAAGTGGTGGTGCCGGATCTGCGTGCGTATGACCGGTTTCTCAGTGGTTGCCTATTGAAGCTGCCGGGCGTGAGTGATATCCGCAGCAACTTTGCGATTCACACGGTGAAGACGCCGGGCGCCTTGCCGCTGGGGCATCTTCCATCCTGAAAACCGAAAAGATCGCAGCCTTCGCCAGCTCCTAAAGGGTACGCATTTCAGGTAGGAGCTGCCGGAGGCTGCGATCTTTTGATCTTCTACATCTGCGTCGCCATCCCCTCCACATTCATCGCGGCCTGGCGCAGCGCCTCGGAGCGAGTCGGGTGCGGGTGGCAGGTCAGGGCGACGTCCTCGGCCGAAGCGCTGAATTCCATCGCCACACAAAACTCGCCAATCATTTCGCTTACGTTGGGGCCGACCAGGTGCACGCCGAGCACTTCATCCGTGCGCTCATCAGCAAGGACTTTGGCAAAACCATCAGTCTCGTGGTTGATCTTCGCCCGGCTGTTGGCGGTGAACGGAAACTTGCCGACCTTGTAGGCGCGGCCCTCAGCTTTGAGCTGCTCTTCAGTCTTGCCGACGCTGGCCAGCTCCGGTTTGGTGTAGATCACGTTGGGGATCAGGTCGTAATTGACCTCGCCGGCCTTGCCGTGGATCTGCTCGACGCAAGCCATGGCTTCGTCTTCAGCCTTGTGCGCGAGCATCGGCCCGGACGTGACGTCGCCGATCACCCAGACCCCCGGAGCTTCGGTGCGATGTTGTTTGTTGGCGAGCATGCCGCGTTTGTCGGTGCTCAGGCCGACGTTCTCCAGGCCCAGGCCTTGGGTGTAGGGGCGGCGACCGATGGCCACCAGCACGTAATCCGCCTCCAGTAACTCAGCCGTGCCGCCCGCGGCCGGTTCGACGCTGAGTTGTACGCTATTGGCCGAAGTGGTGGCGCTGGTGACTTTCGAGCTCAATTTGAACGCGATGCCTTGCTTGCTGAGTGAGCGTTGCAGGGTTTTACCTGCCTCGCCATCGACGCCGGGGCAGATGCGGTCGAGGTATTCGACCACGGTGACCTGCGCGCCGAGACGGCGCCACACCGAACCTAATTCGAGGCCGATCACGCCGGCGCCGATCACCACCAGATGCCTGGGCACTTCGCTCAGTGACAACGCGCCGGTCGAATCGAGAATGCGCTGGTTGTCGATCTCGACCCCGGGCAGGGGCGTGGGCTCGGAACCGGTAGCAATGATGATGTCCTTGGCGGTCAGCTCGATCTTGCTGCCCTGATCGCCTGTCACGGTGACCTTGCCCGGGCCGTCGATGTGGCCCCAGCCTTTGATCCAGTCGACCTTGTTCTTGCGAAACAGAAACTCGATGCCTTTGGTCAGGCCGGTCACGCTTTCGTCTTTCTGCTTCATCATCTGCGCGAGATTGAGCGTCGGTTTGACCTCGATGCCGAGATTGGCGAATTCCGCACCCATGGCCGCATCGTAAAGCTCGGAGGCGTGCAGCAAGGCTTTGGACGGCATGCAACCGACGTTCAGGCAGGTGCCGCCGAGGGTCGCGCGACCTTCAACGCAGGCAGCCTTGAGGCCCGACTGGCCTGCGCGGATGGCCGCGTTATAGCCACCGGGGCCGCCGCCCAGAATCACTACGTCATAGTTGCTCATGCGCTTACTCCTGGTTGAGGGATGCGGATCGCTAACGGTAGTTCTTGAGTAAAATTACGAGCGTAATATGTGCGCTCCCGAACATTTCGGTCAAGGCTTCAGGCAAGCGACAGCTTGGGCGTTCTTAGATAAGCGCAATTTGTGGACGAATATTTCACGTATTTCGTTATATCGTAACGATATGAGATGAGAGCCGATGGCGTTGGGGTGATATGCAGGTCGATCTGGAGGTTGATGGCACGCAAGTGGCCGGATTGCCGCGCTTTCAGCAGGCGGTTACGCAGGGCCGCCGATTGCGACGGCTGGCAATTGCGTTGGGGGGATTGGCCGGGGCAGGGTGGGTGCTGGCGTTTTTTGTCGCACTGTTTGCGCCGCAATCGTTGTGGGTTCCGCTGTTGATCAACCAGAGCGCGGCGTTGCTGGTGCTGGTTGCCGGGTTGCAATCGGCTTGGTGGGTGACGCGATGGCGGGCACGGGTGATCAATCCTGTCGTACCGAATCCTGCGCCGATGGAGCAGCCTGGCGCGCCGGATGGCTGGTACGAACGGCTGCTGGATCGACTGAGTCAACGCAGCCTGCACCTACTAAGTCTGATCGGTGCGGCGACGTTATGGCTGGGCGCTTGGGCAGTGCTGGCGGTGATCAGCATTGAGCAGGTGTGGAACCTTGCCTTACCGCCCGCCGCTGTAGGGGCGTCTGCCACCGTCGGCGCGGCATTGGCCCTGTTGTTGGCGTTTGGTTTGCTGGTGCTGGAGCGGCAATTGGCTCAGCAAACCCCGGCGCAATGGCCTGAAGCGAGTTCGCTGGCGCAACTGTCGCGAGTCGCGATCATCAGCCTGGTGGTGGGGGCGCTGTGTTTGTTGTTCGCCAGCCAGACCGCCTTATGGCCGGTTCGCCTTGCAGTGCTGATCGGCATCTTGCCGGGGTTGGTCGCGATTGAATTTCTATTGCGTGCCGTTCTTTCGATATTCAGCCCGCGCCGCGATCAGCTTGAACCGACGCTACTGGCGCGCAGTTTTGTCGCCGACCTGCTGCGTTGGCCGCCTCAACCACTGCTCGCGCTGCAGCACGAATTGCACAACCGCTTCGGCATCGATCTGCGCCAGATCTGGGCGTTCAGTTACATGCGTCGTGCGTTTCTTCCGGTGTTGGCACTGGTCGCGGCGTTCGGCTGGTTGCTGACCGGTATCCACGAAATTCCCCTGCAAGGTCGTGGCATCTACGAACGTTTCGGCAAACCGGTGCAGGTGTTCGGCCCTGGTTTGCACTCCGGTTTGCCATGGCCACTGGGTCGAGTGTTGAACGTCGAAAACGGCGTGGTCCATGAACTGGCGACCAGCGTCGGCGAAAACCCGGCACCGCTGCAATTCGATCCCGCCGAAGGCCCAGCACCGATCACAGCAAATCGCCTGTGGGACGCCAGTCATGTGAACGATAAATCCCAAGTCATCGCCAGCAGCCGGGGCGAGCAGCAGAGCTTTCAGATCGTCAATATGGACGTGCGCTTCGTCTACCGCATCGGTCTGAGTGATCAGGCAGCGTTGGCTGCAACCTACAACAGCGCCGACGTGCCGACTCTCATCCGCAGCACCGCCAGCCGAATTCTCGTCCACGACTTCGCCTCCCGCACCCTCGACGGTTTGCTCGGTGCGGACAGGGTAGGGCTGGCGGAAGAGATCGGCCGTGCGGTGCAAAATGATCTGCAAACACTCGACAGTGGCGTGGAGATTCTCGCCACGGTGGTTGAGGCGATTCACCCGCCGGCCGGCGCCGCGAACGCCTATCACAGTGTGCAAGCGGCGCAGATCGGTGCGCAGGCGTTGATCTCCCGCGAGCGCGGTGCTGCTGCCGAAGCGAGCAACCAAGCGCAGTTGCAAGCCAGCCTTGCTCGCGATCAGGCCAGCGCCAACGCCCGCGAAATCGGCGCAGCCGCACAGGCCGCTGATTTGAAATTCAGTGCCGAACAAAAAGCCTACGTCAGCGCCGGCCAGGCGTTTGTGCTGGAGCAATACCTCAGTCAGCTCAGCCAAGGCCTGAGTAAAGCCAAATTGCTGATCCTCGACCATCGCCTGGGCGGCAGCAGCAACGCGCCGACCATCGACTTGCGCACGTTCACGCTGCCGGCTGACCCGACGCCCGCGCGTACCACCGCTCAACCAGGAGTTGCCCATTGAGCCAGTCGCATACACACGATCATCATGACCACGGCGGCCACGATCACGGCCACGGCGGGCATCACCATCATCACGGTCACCACCACGGTACGCCGGAGGAGGCGGGGCCATTTCCTTGGCGGCGCATGGGTTGGGCGGCGTTGCTGGTGGCGTTCGCCATCGCCGCAGCGAGTGCGGTGCAAGTGCGCTCCGGTGAAGCGACTGTCATTACCCGTTTCGGTAACCCGTCGCGAGTTCTGCTCGAGCCGGGGTTGAGCTGGCGCTGGCCGGCGCCGTTCGAAGCGGCGATCCCGGTGGACTTGCGCCTGCGCACCACCTCCAGCGGTTTGCAGGATGTTGGCACCCGCGACGGTTTGCGCATCATCGTCCAGGCTTACGTTGCCTGGCAGGTGCAGGGTGACCCGGACAATGTGCAGCGCTTCATGCGTGCGGTGCAGAACCAACCCGACGAAGCGGCGCGGCAGATTCGTACGTTTGTCGGCTCTGCCCTGGAGACCACCGCCAGCAGTTTCGACTTGGCCAACTTGGTGAACACCGATGCCAGTCAGGTGCGGATTGCCGATTTCGAAGCACAATTACGTCAGCAGATTGATCAGCAATTGCTCGCCACTTATGGCGTGCGGGTGGTGCAGGTCGGTATCGAACGGCTGACGCTGCCCTCAGTGACACTCACTGCCACGGTTGATCGCATGCGCGCCGAGCGTGAAACAATTGCCACCGAACGCACCGCAATCGGCAAGCGTGAGGCGGCGCAAATTCGCTCTGCCGCCGAACGCGATGCGCGGATTGTGCAGGCGGATGCCTCAGTGAAAGCCGCCGATATCGAAGCGCAATCTCGCGTTGAGGCCGCGCAGATTTATGGTCGCGCCTACGCGGGTTCGCCGCAGCTGTACAACCTGCTGCGCTCACTGGATACCCTCGGGACCATCGTCACCCCAGACACAAAACTGATACTGCGCACCGATGCCGCGCCGTTCCGCGTGCTGGTCGATGGCCCGCCAAATCTCGACAGCAAATCCGGATCGCAGCCATGAATGAAGAAGTTCCACGTGGAACACATTCGTTGAGCAGTCCGTGGATTCAGGCGGGACGCTTGGCCTTTTTAGCCTTGTACGCGGTGACGGTGTTGGCCGCATTGGCTTGGGTGTTCTCTAATGTGCGGCAGATTGATCCGCAGAATCGCGCCGTGGTTTTGCACTTTGGTGCGCTGGATCGCATCCAGAACGCCGGCCTGTTATTGGCCTGGCCACAGCCGTTCGAGCAGGTAGTTTTGCTGCCAGCGGCGGATCGTGTGATCGAGCGTCGAGTGGCGAATCTGCTGCGCAGTGACGAAGCGCTGAAAGCTGAACGGGTCGCTTCATTCGCCACACCGATCAGCGATGCGTTGGCCGGATCTGGTTATTTATTGACCGGTGATGCCGGTGTGGTGCAGCTGGATGTGCGGGTGTTTTACAAGGTCACTGACCCCTATGACTTTGTGCTTCAGGGCGAGCATGTGGTGCCGGCGCTGGATCGTTTGGTCACGCGCAGCGCCGTGGCACTGACGGCCGCTCGGGATCTGGACACCATTCTGGTTGCCCGACCGGAACTGATCGGCGCCGACAATCAGGCTGCCGAGCGCCGCGAAAGACTGAGGGGTGATCTGGTGCAAGGCATCAACAAACGCTTGTCCGAACTGAAGGCGAGCGGGCAGGGCATCGGTGTCGAAGTGACGCGGGTCGATGTGCAATCGAGTCTGCCCGATCCTGCCGTCAGTGCCTTCAACGCCGTTTTGACCGCCAGTCAGCAAGCCGACAAAGCCGTAGCCAACGCGCGCACCGATGCCGAGAAACTCACCCAGACCGCCAACGAACAAGCTGACCGCACGCTGCAAGTCGCCCACGCTCAGGCGGGTGAGCGCTTGGCCAAAGCATCTGCCGACACTGCGACGGTGTTGCGCCTGGCCAAATCTCAACAACAAGGCACCGACCCGCAAATGCTCTTGCGTCTGTACCGCGAGCGCATGCCGAAGATCCTCGGCCAGGCCGGATCGGTGACCACAGTCGATCCGAAAGACGATTCCCGCCTGATCATTCAGGGAGCCAGTCAATGAGCGCGACCACCCCAGCACCGAGCCTGTTGTCCTCGGCCGAACAACGTCGTGCGGCGAGGCAATTGACCTTGGCGATGCTCGCCCTGGGTTTGCTTGGCCTCGGCTTGATCTGGCGTTGGCTGGCGCCGGAGCAAACCGGTGTCAGCCAGTTGCTGCTCGGTTTTGCTTCTTTATTAGTGGCGGTGCCGGTGATGCGTTCGGCGTGGTACAGCCTGCGTTATCCAAGCCTGCACGGCATCACTGATCAACTGATTGCTTTGGCGATGCTCGGCGCTTGGGCGACGGGTGATCTGCTCACTGCGGCTTTGCTGCCGATCATCATGATCTTCGGTCATGTGCTGGAGGAGCGCAGCGTCATCGGTTCGCAGGAAGCGATTCATGCACTCGGCCAATTGACCCGCAGCCATGCACGAAAGATTCAGGCTGACGGCTCGATCATTGAAGTGGACAACGGCACGCTGAAACCGGGCGATACCGTTGAGGTGCGTGCCGGCGATCGGGTGCCGGCTGACGGTCGAGTTCTCTCTGGCCAGGCCAGCCTCGACACCGCTTCTATTACCGGAGAGTCGGTTCCGGTAGAAGCTGCAGTGGGCATGACGGTGTTCGGCGGCGCGATCAATCTGGACGGCCTGCTGCGAATCGAAGTGAGCCGTACCGGAGACGAATCGACGCTCGGCAAAGTCATCGCTCTGATGCAAAACGCCGAACGCTCCAAACCGCCAATCACTCGATTGCTTGAACGTTATGCCGGCAGTTACATGGTGCTGGTGTTGCTGCTGGCGGCGGTCACCTGGTTCATCACCAACAACGCGCAAGCGATGCTTGCGGTGTTGGTGGCGGCGTGCCCTTGCGCCTTGGTGTTGTCGGCGCCAGCCACGGCGATTGCCGGTGTAGCGGTTGCGGCGCGGCACGGGATTCTGATCCGCAGCTCGGCGTTCCTCGAAGAACTGGCCGACCTCACATCGCTGGTGGTCGACAAGACCGGCACTCTGACTTACGGCACCTTGCGCTTGCAGTCGATCAACAGTTCGCGCGCGGATCAATCGACGGTCATGGCGCTCGCCGCCAGCCTCGGCGCGGCGAGCAGTCACCCGGTCAGTCGGGCACTGGCAGGCTTGGTCAGTCAGGAAGGCTATCTGCCGCTGAGCGAAATCCACGAGCGGCAGGGACTCGGTATCGTCGCAATGACCGCGCAGGGCGAAGCAGCGCTTGGTCGGCCAGAGTTGTTCGGCCAATTGAAAATCGCCACGACGAGTATTCCCGAGCATGACGGCCCCATTGCCGGCCTGGCCCTGAACGGTGAATTTCTAGCTTGGCTGTTGTTGGCCGACAGCGTCAAACCGGAAGCCCGGTTTGCTCTCAATGAATTGCGCGAATTGGGCCTCGGGCGGCAATTGTTGCTGACTGGCGACCGACAAAGTGTCGCCCAGACATTGGCGCAAGAAGTCGGCTTGCACGAGGTACAAGCCCAGGCCTTGCCCGAGGACAAACTCAATCGCGTACTCAAGGAAATCGACAACGGCTTCCGGCCTATGGTGGTCGGTGACGGCATCAACGATTCGCTGGCACTGAAGGCGGGCGTAGTCGGTGTGGCGATGGGTGCGGGCGGGGCAGACATCGCCTTGGCGTCGGCGGACATCGTTCTGATAGGCAGCGACCTGCGTCGCCTCGGCACTTGCGTGCGGCTGAGTCGTCAGTGTCGTCGCACCTTGCAGGTTAACGTGATCATCGGTCTGGGCTGGACGCTGGCCATCGTGGTATTCGCCGCGTTCGGCTGGTTGGGCGCCGCCGGGGCGATGATCGCCGCGTTGTTGCATAACCTCAGTACGTTGCTGGTACTGGGCAACGCTGGGCGTTTGCTGCGTTTTCAGGAGCCGCTGCTCAAGCTCAAGGAATAAATCTGAATATTTTTTCTGACACCTCTGTAACGCCGTCGGGACCGCTCTCTCTAGTGCTATGTCGTGACTGAACACACCGTCCAGCCGACACACCTGACGATTACCGAGGATAAGAAAAATGACTATCAAGACCGCTGCTGCTGGTGCCGCTCTCGCTTTGGCTGCCGCTACCCTGTTTGCCGGTGTCGCAACCAACGCGATGGCCGCTGATGCCAACGTTCACTGCTACGGCGTGACTGCCTGCAAAGGCCAGAACGACTGCAAAACCAAAGACCACGCTTGCAAAGGCTTGGGCTCCTGCAAAGGCCACGGTTTCAAAGCCATGACTCAAGCGGCTTGCGAAAAAGCAGGTGGCAAGGTCGGCGAATAACTGGCCGGCAAGTGCCGCCGCAGTGGCTCACGCCACTGCGGCCACTTTTAATCAGGAGTCTGCACATGTCCGCCTCTGTTCCCTTCCTCGGCTACGGCTTGGGATTGCGTAGCGCTTATTACCAGCAGATCCTCGAACAGTCGCCGGACGTGGACTGGTTTGAAGTGGTCTCCGAAAATTTCATGGTGCAGGGCGGCAAAGCCCTGTATTACCTGGATGCCATCGCCGAGCGCTATCCGCTGGTGATGCATGGCGTTTCCCTCTCCATCGGCGGGCCGCATGCCCTAGATGCGGACTATCTGAAACAACTCAAGCAACTGGCCGAACGGGTCAACCCGGCGTGGATCTCCGATCACTTGTGCTGGAGCCGCGGCAACGCCCATCAGTTGCACGATTTGCTGCCTCTGCCTTACACCCAAGAAAGTCTTGAGTACATTGCCCAGCGAGTGCGCCACGTTCAGGATGTTTTGCAGCGTCCGTTGGTGCTGGAGAACGTCTCCAGCTATGTCCGAGCCGCTTCAGATGATTTCACTGAATGGGAGTTTCTTGCTGCCCTGAGCCGGGAAAGCGGCTGCCAGTTGCTGCTGGACGTCAACAATGTCTACGTCAGCTCACGCAATCACGGCTTCGATCCGTGGACATTCATTCAAAGCCTGCCGGCGGACAAGTTGCGTCAACTGCACCTGGCGGGCCATAGCGATTACGGCGATTACGTCATCGATACCCATGACCAACCAGTGAGCGACCCCGTTTGGGCGCTGTATCAACGTACATTGGAGCACTTCGGGCCGGTGGCTACTTTGCTGGAACGTGATGATCATTTTCCGCCTTTTGAAGAGTTGCTTGATGAACTGCAGAAAGCCCGGCAGTCAGGTGACACGGTTCTGGCCGGGAGACAGCAATGCGCCTGAAAGAATGGCAATCTGCATTTGAGTCGTTTTTGCTGGATGAGGGGGCAACAGCCCATCCGCTATTGAGCACCAGCCTGATCGGCGGGCCGACACTGGATGTCGGCACCGGTCTGGCGATCTATCACAACGCCTATCTAGCGCGGTTACTGGAGGTGTTGCGCAACGATTTTCCAGCCATCTGGCACTGGATGGGCGACGAGGAATTTGACGCGCTCGCTACCGCGTACCTGCGCCAATCCCCGTCTGCGCATTACAGTCTGCGTTGGCTGGGCAAAGGCTTCGAAGGGTTTATTCGCGAGCATCTGGTGCCTGAGCAAAGTGCTCCTTTGGCTGAAATGGCAGTGGTCGAATGGGCATTCACGTTGGCTTTCGATGCGCCAGCGGGTGAGCCGTTAACCCTCGAAACAATGACGACACTGTCCGCGCAAGAATGGCCAGCGCTGCGAGTCAAACAGGCGTCTTGCGTTCAGTGGCTGGAATGCCGGTTCAATAGCTTTGCCCTGTGGCGCTCAGTCAAGGAAGAAACCGATTTCCCTCCCAGCCAGCCACTTCAAATCCCCCAGATCTACCTGATCTGGCGCAACGGTCTGAGCTGTCATTACCGCAGTCTGGAATCTGCCGAGACCAATGCTCTGAATGGCTTGGTAAACGAAGGTTGGAGTTTCGCCGAACTGTGCGCCGAGTTAGCAGTCATCTATGGAGAGGGCGCTCCACTTCAGGCAGTGACCTGGTTGAAACAGTGGGTGCAGGAGGGCCTGCTAGAGCGTCTGCAACGATAGATAAGGCTAATTAAATCGATAGCCTGCTAATTTTCCAGGATGGTCTACCCTCAGATTGGACGTCTGAAACATGGGGGATTTTCCATGCTCGTGCAACTTCCACCGGCCTTACAGAACCTGCAGCTTCCGCTTCGCCTGCGGCTCTGGGACGGCCACGAGTACAATCTGGGCCCGGCGCCCAGTGTCACCATCGTGGTCAAGGACCCGCAGATGGTCAGCCAGTTCACCCATCCAAGCCTGAACGCCCTGGGGGCGGCGTTCGTTGAAGGCAAGCTTGAACTGGAGGGCTCGATCAGCGAGGTCATCCGGGTCTGCGACGAACTGAGCAACGCTTTGCTCAATGAAGACGAAGACAATCAGCCTGTGCGGACCTTGCACGACAAGGAAACCGACGCCAAAGCCATTTCCTACCACTACGACCTGTCCAACGCGTTCTACCAGCTCTGGCTGGACAGCGACATGGCGTATTCCTGTGCCTATTTCGAGACTGGCAGCGAGTCACTCGAACAGGCACAGCAAGCCAAATTCCGTCATCTGTGCCGCAAGCTGCGTTTGCAGCCGGGCGATTATCTGCTGGATGTCGGTTGTGGCTGGGGCGGACTGGCGCGTTACGCTGCGCGGGAATTCGGTGCCAAGGTCTTCGGCATCACACTGAGCAAGGAACAACTCGAACTGGCGCGCGAGCGCGTCAAGGCCGAAGGTCTGGAAGACCAGATCGAGCTGCAATTGCTCGACTACCGCGATCTGCCGCAGGACGGCCGTTTCGATAAAGTCGTCAGCGTCGGCATGTTTGAACACGTTGGCCACGCCAACTTGGCTGAGTACTGCAAGACCCTGTTCGGCGCGGTGAAGGAGGGCGGTCTGGTGATGAACCATGGGATTACCGCCAAGCACATCGATGGCCGTCCGGTCGGGCGCGGCGCCGGGGAGTTCATCGAGAAATACGTATTCCCCAACGGTGAGTTGCCGCATCTGTCGATGATTTCCGCCGAGATCAGCGAAGCAGGCCTGGAGATTGTCGACGTCGAAAGTCTGCGCCTGCATTACGCCCGTACGCTGGATCACTGGAGTGAGCGGCTGGAGGACAACCTCGAAGCGGCCGGCAAACTGGTGCCCGATCAGGCGCTACGGATCTGGCGGCTGTACTTGGCCGGTTGTGCTTACGCGTTCGCGCACGGCTGGATCAATCTGCACCAGATCCTTGCGGTGAAAGCACACGCCGATGGCAGCCATGAACTGCCATGGACACGCGACGATATCTACCATCCTTGATGGTTTTTAGAGAATCGGTGAGATCAGCCGGGCGATCCGCATGCCGACTTGTTGCAGGCGGTGGACCTCCCGGCTTTCTTCTTTGGCGATCTCGTAGGCTTGCTCGAAATCCTGTTTGAGCATGTGTTCCACGTTGGCGGCGAAGTCGCTGTCGACGGTCAGCAGCATCACCTCGAAATTCAGCCGGAACGAACGATTGTCCAGATTGGCGCTGCCGATCGCGCTGATCTCGCTGTCGATCAACACCACTTTCTGATGCAGGAACCCAGGCTCGTAACGGAACACCCGCACGCCTGCACGCACAGCCTCAAAGGCATATAGGCTGGACGCGGCGTAGACGATGCGGTGATCGGGGCGCGACGGCAGCAACAGGCGCACATCGACACCGCGCAACACCGCCAGACGCAACGCCGCAAACACGGCTTCATCCGGAATGAAGTAAGGGCTGGTGATCCACACCCGCTCTGTCGCTGCGTGAATGGCTTCGACAAAGAACAGCGAACAGGTTTCGTAGGCGTCTGCAGGGCCAGTGGCGAGCAATTGGCAGAGCACGCCGTCGTCAGGGTATTCGTCCGGCAGGATCAGCGGCGGCAACGTGCGCGCGGCCCAGAACCAGTCTTCGGCAAAGGATTCCTGCATGCACGCTACTACCGGGCCGCGCACTTTTACGTGAGTGTCGCGCCACGGTGCCAGCGGCGGTTTCTCGCCCATGTATTCATCGCCGACGTTGTGCCCGCCGACAAACCCGACCACGCCATCGACCACGACGATTTTGCGGTGATTGCGGAAGTTGACCTGGAAGCGATTGAGCCAGCCGCTGCGCGTGGCGAACGCTTTGACCTCGACGCCGCCATCACGCAGCGCCTGCACATAACTGTGGGGCAGGGCGTGGCTGCCGATACGGTCGTAGAGCAGGTGAATGGTCACGCCTTCGGCAGCTTTCTTCAGCAACAAGTCACGCAGGCGTTGGCCAAGGCGATCGTCATGGATGATGAAGAACTGGATCAGCACTGCTTCCTTCGCTTGATCGATGACCTGGAAAATCGCGTTGAACGTCTCGGTGCCGTTCACCAGCAACTGGACTTCGTTGTTCGCCAGACACGGCATGCGCCCCAGTTTCGGCATCGCACGCAAGGAAGCGTAGGCATTCGAGGCGCGCGCGGTCAGGGCTTCTTCCACCCACGGGCGCCAGTTCAGCTCGGAAATGGCCAGGCGCATCTGCTCGTTGGCCTGGCGGCGCGCCTTGATGTAGCCATCGAAGGTGCTGCGACCGAACACCAGGTACGGAATAAGCGTCAGGTAAGGAATGAAGATCAGCGACAATGCCCAGGCGATCGAGCCTTGAGCCGTGCGCACCGTCAGCACCGCATGTATGGCAGCGATCAAGCCGAGGGTGTGTATAAGGGCGATCAAATAACCGAAAATGTGCGGTCCAAAATAATCCATGGGGCAGCCTTGCTCCGCAAGATTTTGATGCCTTAACAGACCATGTTCTGTGGCGAATGTCGCTATTTAATTGGCGCATGAACCGAAGCAATCGGCCGACGTCTAACGGCCACTACTGATCAGGAGTTTCTCGATGAACGTTCGTCTGCTGGGTTTGGCGTTGGGCCTGGGTTTGGCATTGCCGGTGATTGCGCAGGCGCAAATGCTGCAGCCGGGGTTGTGGGAAATGACGTCGAGTAATGTGAAAGTCGATGACCAGCCAATGGATGTGCAATCGATCCTGGGTCAGCTTCAAGGCCAGATGACGCCGCAGCAACGGGCGGCGCTGGAGAAAAACGGCATCAATATCGGCGGCAAGGGCATCCGCGCCTGCCTGACTCCACAGCAAGTGGCGACCAATGATATTCCGTTGGCCGATCCACAATCGGGCTGCAAACAGCAGATTACCGAGCGCAGCGGTAACCAGTGGAAATTCCGCTTCAGTTGCCCGAAAGCTCAGGGTACTGGTGTGGCGACGTTCCTCAGTGATCGTGAGTTCACCACGGTTGCCAACGGTACGTTCAATGCCATTGGCATCAACCAGAAGGGCAGCCTGGAAACCCGTGCAGTGTGGCTGGGACAGGATTGCGGCACGGTCAAACCAAGAGCTTGAAAGCTTCGCGAGTAGCCTCGCTCCCACTGGTTGTGCGCTGTACTTGTGTGAGCGAGCCTGCTCGCGAAGGCATCAGCGCATAAACCGCAGCGGCAATCCCCGACACCCCTCATTCACCTGGCCCTCGTGCCAGGCAATCTGCCCTGACACCAACGTCATCCTTACCCGATGCCGAAAGCTTCGACCGGTAAACGGGGTCCATCCACACTGCGACAGAACCGGTTGCCGCGACACATCCAGCATCTCTGGTTTAACCAATACCAGATCCGCCCAATACCCGTCACGCAGATAACCCCGATCCGGAATCGCAAACAGATCCGCCACACGGTGGCTGATCTTCGCCACCAGCGTGGTGATCGGCAGCACACCCTCCGCCACGAGTTCCAGCAACGCCGGCAGGGCGTGCTGCACCAACGGCAACCCCGAAGGCGCTTCGGCATAGGGACGCTGCTTTTCGTCCCACGTATGGGGGGCATGATCACTGCCGATCACATCCAGTCGATTGCTGTTTAACGCTTCACGCAATGCATCGCGGTAGGCCTGAGTCTTGATCGCCGGATTGCATTTGATCAGGTTGCCGAGGCTTGAGTAGTCGCGATCATCGAACAACAAATGGTGCAGGCAGACCTCGGCAGTGATGCGTTTTTGCGTCAGGGGTTTGTCCTCGAACAGTTCCAGTTCAGGGGCGGTAGTCAGATGTAAAACATGCAGGCGCGTGCCGTGACGTCTCGCCAGATCCACGGCCAGTGAGGAGGAGCGATAACACGCCTCGGCATTGCGAATCAGTGCATGAGCCGCAGGAGGCAGATGAGTACCAAACCGCTCACGCAGGTTGGCCGCGTTGGCGTCGATACTCGGCGTGTGCTCGCAGTGTGCCAACAGAATCGTCGGTACCTCGGCGAACAGTCGTTCAAGAATCTGTGGGTCATCCACCAGCATGTTGCCTGTAGACGCGCCCATGAACACTTTGACCCCGGCCACTTCACAAGGATTGAGTGCGGCAACGGTGTCGAGATTGTCCTGGCTCACGCCAAAGTGAAAAGCGTAATTGGCCACCGAACTGATTGCCGCACGGCGCTTCTTATCCGCCAGCGCTTGGAGGGTGAGAGTCGCCGGATTGGTGTTGGGCATGTCCATGAAACTGGTGATGCCACCCGCGACCGCCGCGCGGGATTCGCTATGTATGCTGCCCTTGGCCGGCGCGCCGGGTTCGCGAAAATGCACCTGGTCATCGATCATGCCCGGCAGCAGCCATTGGCCTTTGGCGTCGATTTCCACGCGCGCGGTTTCACCTTCGATGCTGCGGGCAATCTTGACGATGCGGCCGTTGCTAACCAGCAAATCTGCGTCGAACTCACGCCCCTCGTTGACCAGTCTGGCGTTGCGGATCAGTACGCTGCTCATGGTTCAGAACTCGTTCTGCAAGGCTTTATAGCCGCGCACCAGATCGACGTTGGTGCGCGCCACATCTTCGGAAAACTCCGAAGCGCTGACGCTCACCGGCGGGAATAACGAAAGGTCGGTGTTCGGCCCGATCCGGGTAGTGGAGGGCACGTAGAACGCGTCCGGCAAATCACGACCGTCGACCACCGAGTTATGCCGCACCACGCAGCCGTCGCCGACCACGCAATTGAACAACACGCTGTTGAAGCCGATGAACACCCGGTCGCCGACCACGCAGGGGCCATGGACGATCGAGCGGTGAGCAATGGAGCTGAACTCGCCGATGGTCACCGCCGCACCGGATTTGGAGTGGATCACCACGCCGTCCTGGATGTTCGAATTGGCGCCGATGGTGATCGGCTCCATGTTGCCCGAAGCGTCCACTTCGTCAGCGCGGATGACTGCGTAAGGACCGACGAAGACGTTTTCGCCAATCACTACTTTGCCGCAGATGATCGCGGTTTTATCGACGTAGGCCGACTCGGCAATTTGGGGGAGATCGCCTGAAGGATTCTTGCGGATCATGGTTGGCTCAGCGCGTTGTAAAGGGTGTTGAGGTTGTATTCGAACAGCCCGGTGAAGGTGCTGGCCGGGCCGCTCGCCGCGAGGGCATCCGAGTAGAGCGTGCCGCCGATGTGGGCGCCGCTCTCGTCGGCGATCTGTTTGAGCAGTCGTGCGTCCTTGATGTTTTCCATGAACACCGCTTTGACTTTGGCTTGGCGGATTTGGGTGATCAGCGCAGCGACTTCTGCAGCGGAAGGGTCGCGTTCTGTGGACAGACCTTGCGGGGCTATGAAGTCGATGCCGTAAGCCTGACCGAGATAACCGAACGCATCGTGGCTGGTGACAATTTTGTGGTTGCCTGCTGGCAGCGATCCGAGCTTGGCCTTGGCTTTGGCGAGCAGGGCGTAGATTTGTTTCAGGTAGGTTTTACTGTTGCGCTCGTAGTCGGCCTTGTTCGTCGGATCAGCGGCGACCAGTGCCTTGGTGATGTTGGCGACGTACAACTCGGCGTTGGCCAGATTGTGCCAGGCGTGCGGGTCGGGAATGGTTTCACCGTCCTCATCGAGTGAACGTGGAATCACGCCATGGCTGGCACTGATGACTGTGGCTTGGGTGTCGGTGCTGTTCACCAGGCGATCCAGCCACGGCTCGAAACCCAAGCCGTTCTTGATGATCAGTTTGGCTTTGAGCAGCGCTTTGGCGTCGTCCGGAGTCGGCTCATAGGTGTGAGCGTCAGCGTCAGGCCCGACCATGTTGATGATCTGAATATGCTCGCCGCCGACCTGATGAACCATGTCGGCGAGGATGCTGAAACTGGTGACCACCGGCATTTTCTCCGCTGCCGATAAGGACATCGACAGCATCAGACTGAACAGCACGAGTAGAGCGCGCATCGGGAAACACCTCATTGGGATGTGAGCAAAGGCGGGCGGCGCAGCAGGCCATGGACCGGCCCGAACACCACGGACAGCAGATAACCCGTGCCAGCGACCAGCACGATGGCCGGGCCGCTAGGGAGCGAGTAATAGAAAGAGACGAGCAAGCCGAACCACACCGAGACGCAACCGATGATCGCCGCGATGGCAATCAGGGGCGGCAATCGGCGGCTCCAGAATCGAGAAGCGGCAGCGGGCAGCATCATCAGGCCGACCACCATCAACGCGCCGATCGCCTGGAAACCGATCACCAGATTCAGCACAACCAGGGTCAGGAATACGCCGTGGGCGAGAGGACCGAGGCGGCTCACGGTTCTTAAAAACAATGGGTCGAGGGTGTCGAGCAATAGGGGTTTGTAGATCAGCATCATCGCGATCAGGCTGAATGCCGAGACCCACAACATGCCATTGAGGGTTGGTCCGTCGACGGCCAATGCCGAGCCGAACAGTAGATGCAAGAGGTCGAGGCGTTTGCCGGCGATGCCCAGAATCAACACGCCACTGGCCAGCGATATGGGATAGATCGCCGCGAGGCTAGCATCTTCGCGCAGGCCTGTGCGGCGGGTAATCCAGGCGGCGAGGCCGGCCATGCTCAGACCCGCGGCGAGACCGCCAAAGGTCAACGCAGGCAGACTCAGCCCGGCGAACCAGAAGCCCAATGCGGCGCCGGGGAGGATGCCGTGGGCCACGGCGTCGCCGATCAGACTCATGCGCCGCAGGATCAGAAACACACCCAGTGGCGCGGTGCTGCAGGCCAATACCAGGCCCCCGAGGAGGGCGCGGCGCATGAAGACGAACTCGGTGAACGGTTGCCAGAAGTGAGCGAAGGTGAGCATCAGGCCACCTGAGTGTGAGGTGACTGCTGGATGAGTTCTGCGCTGGCGCCAAATACGCAATCTCCGTTTTTGATTAACAGCGTTTTTGGGATGTGTTGGCGGACGGCGGCGAGGTCATGGCAAACCACGACCAATGTTCGACCTTCGCCATGCCATGCGTGGATGTGTTGCCATAGCAGCCGTTGACCTAGCTCATCAAGTGCAGCATGGGGCTCGTCGAGCAGTAGCACAGGTGAGTCGGTCAGACTCAATCGAGCGAGCAGGGCACGTTGTAATTCTCCGCCGGACAGGGCCATCAGCGGACGATCTTCGAGTCCACTCAGGTGCCAGTTTTCCAGTGCCGCAGCGAGGCGTTGAGCGCGCAATTGCGTGGACAGTCGTCGTCCCCAGAAACCAGCGGCTACCAAATCTTGGAGACTGATGGGGAACTGGCGATCCAGATGCTGTTGCTGGGGGAGGAAGGACAATCCGCTTTGGCGTGGAACACTCAGGGTGACGTTGCCTGCCAATGGCTTTTGCAGTCCGGCGATGACTTTCAGCAGGCTGCTTTTGCCACAGCCGTTCGCACCGATGATTGCCGTGAGACTACCGCTGTCGAGTTCGAGACTGAGGGGGGATGTCAGCGGTTGACCGGGTGCGCCCCAACTCAATGATTGGCAGCGAATCATGCGTGCTCCCGGTGCCAGTGGCTTTCAGCAACGGCATCGTGTGCGTGCAAGCTTTCGGCGTGGATCACCCGCAGATGAAAAGCACTGACGCCGGGGGAGCGACGCAGTGCCAGACTCAGTCGACGCGCGGCGTCTTCGCAGAACATCAGATTCTGTCCATTGGCGAGTGCGAAGGCTTGTTCGTCAGCGCGTTTCACGGCGGTTTGGACGGCTGTTCCGAGTGCTGCTTCTGCGTCATTGATGAGTGCACTCAGCGGCAACTCATCGATGAATTCATCGAGATGAACATGCAGTTGTGCGGTGCTGCGTTGGCTGTGCGGCGTGGCGATGATGCCCTGGGTAGAACCGAGCCAAGTTAAAACGTCGGCGTGTTGTAGCGGCTTGTTTGCGAAGTCGTCGATGAATTGTTGCTGGATCAATTGTCTTGCGAGGGCTGCAGAACAAGGGCACGTCGAAGAGTAGGGCACATCGATTTTGAGTTCCACGTGGAACATTTCGTTTTTCAGACTGGCTGAAATGGTCGCTTGATACGATTTCCAACCGGCCAAAGGACTGACCAGTGCAGGCCTTTTCAGCAGAATCTCTGTATGGATATTCAGGTACGCGTTGTTGGATAAACCTTCATGGCTATCGACGAAACGCTGGAGTACGTAACGCAGCAAAGTAGGGCAAAGGTTGTCCCGCTCAAGGGTTTCCAGTGCCAGATACAGTCGTGACATATGAATACCGCGAGCATCGCCGTCATCAAGGCTTACACCTGCATCGACTTTGGCATTCAGCCGTTGGCTCTCTAACAAGACTGGCAAAGCGATGCCGCGCATGCCCACCCATTCGAGTGTTAACGCTTGGCGCGCAGCCTGCGCAGCGATATCCGGAAGTGTCAGCGAATTCATGTTCGGGACCATCGTGTTGATTGAATTTAATGTTACATTATAACAATTCAAATCACGACGCATTTTTCATGAACAGGCTTTCATATTCACAGATGCCACTTGCTCAATCTGATCCTCGCCGCCGTGTTCGCTTTAACTTTCACTGTCTCAGCCGCAAAGACAAAGATCCGCAGCGTGAGACTCTGAGCGCTCGGCGACACGGTGATTCGTTCGAACAATCAGGCAATCCCGACACTAAAGGTTCCACGTGAAACACCTCGGGATAGAACTCATCCGAAGCGCGACATCGGCGACTGCGCGTTTCATGGCACAGCGAGAGAACGGTGCGGATCTGCTCGGTGCGACCGGTTTGCTGAATCTGAAGGACAAGGATCCGACGCTCGCCGGTGTGATTCTCGACATGTCAATGAACGCTACCATCGCCGCGAGTTTGCAACTGGGAAGTACGATTCTCGGCAGTCTGGCCGGCATCACCACGTTGCATCAGAAGCGCGTGGAACAGCATTTCAGCGCAATTTTCATCACATTCCCCATCGGCGGACTGATGGCAGCTTCTGACTCTTTATCTCTAAGGGGCAAGAGCAAGGCTGGCTAATTCATGTTGTTATACTATAACATTAATTTGAGCTAAGCCTGATTCAGCCGATTTCAAGCGTTTACCTTCTACGAACCGTCGTATGAAGCCCAGAACGTCGCGCGCCACACAAAAGTGCAGATCGGCTGCTACCTGAAGAGGATTACCCAATGTCAGCCAAACTGCCCGTCACCGTTCTTTCCGGATTTCTCGGCGCTGGAAAAAGTACACTTTTGAATTACGTACTACGTAATCGCAAGGGAATGCGCGTAGCGGTCATCGTCAACGATATGAGCGAGATCAACATTGATGGCAGCGAAGTTCAGCGCGATGTCAGCCTGAACCGCGCCCAAGAGAAACTCGTAGAAATGAGTAACGGTTGTATCTGCTGTACGTTACGAGAAGACTTGCTCAAAGAAGTCAGCAAGCTCGCTCGCGATGGTCGCTTCGATTACTTGCTGATCGAGTCCACCGGTATCTCCGAGCCACTGCCGGTGGCAGAGACCTTCACCTTTCGCGATGAACAGGGACAAAGCCTCGCCGACATCGCGCGCCTCGACACCATGGTCACTGTAGTCGACGGCGTGAATTTCCTCATCGACTACCAGGCTGCCGAAAGCCTTGCCTCTCGCGGTGAAACCCTGGGCGAAGAGGACGAACGCTCCATCACCGATTTGCTGATCGAGCAGATCGAGTTTGCCGATGTACTGCTCATCAGCAAGATCGATCTGATCAGCCAACATGAGCGTGAAGAGCTGATCGCCATCCTCAAACGTCTCAACGCACACGCCGAAATCATCCCGATGGTGATGGGCGAAGTGCCGCTGGAGAAGATCCTCAACACCGGCCGTTTCGACTTCGAGAAAGCCGCGCAAGCGCCCGGTTGGTTGCAGGAATTGCGCGGCGAGCACGTCGCGGAAACCGAGGAGTACGGCATTGCTTCGACCGCCTACCGCGCGCGCCGGCCCTTTCACCCACAGCGTTTCTTCAGCTTCATCGACCGCCCATGGCTGAACGGGAAACTGTTGCGCTCCAAAGGTTTCTTCTGGCTGGCGAGCAAGCCTACAGATGCGGGCAGTTGGTCGCAGGCCGGCGGTTTGATGCGCCACGGTTTTGCTGGACGCTGGTGGCGTTTCGTGCCGAAAAACCAGTGGCCGCAGGATCAGGAAAGTGCCCAGGCGATCATGGAAAACTGGACGTCGAGTGTCGGAGATTGTCGTCAGGAACTGGTCTTCATCGGCCAAAACATCAATTTCCTACAGCTCTCTGCCGAACTGGATGGTTGTCTGCTGACCGACGATGAAATGGCGATCGGTGTTGAAGGCTGGCGATTGCTGCCGGATCCGTTCGGCCCTTGGCACGAAGAGGCTGCCTGATGCTCGCATTGAAACTCCAGCAAAACCGCACACGCCATCAGCATCAAGGCCCGACGCCCGAGGTGCTGACACGAATCCTTGAGGACGACACCAACCTCGCCGTCTGGCAGCGACAACTGCCGCTGCACATCGCCGATTTCGCTCACTTGCTGCTGTCACTCAACGAGCCTCTGGCCGAGTCGCGCTGCCTGGAGTTATCCGACGAGGAGGCAGAGCCGGATCTTACCGGGCTAGCCTTGGGGTTTCGCGATCTGCAAGGCTATGACGGCTTTATCGCTGATCTGAAATGGCTCGTGAGCGCCTTCGCGTGCCTGCTCGGCGCCCGGCGGATCGGCCTGCGCCTGCGGGTGTTGGATAAAGCCATGTGCCCACGCTTTCACGTCGATCATGTACCGGTGCGCCTGATCACCACCTACGCGGGAGTCGGCAGCCAGTGGCTCAGGGAAGGCGCAATGGATCGTCAGCAACTGGGCCAGGCCAACGCCGAGCCTCAGGAAGCAGGGCAGATCCAGCAACTCAAATGCGCTGATGTGGCGTTGTTGAAAGGCGAAAAATGGCACGGCAATGAAGGCTTCGGCCTGATCCATCGCTCGCCGCAACTCGCTCACGATGAGCGTCGACTGATCCTGACCCTCGACTGGCTCGGCTAACGGCTCAAGGCTTGAGCCAAGCACCCTGGCTCCGGCCTTCGCAGTAAGGTTTCAGATACGCGGCATCGGTGGCAACGCCGTAATAGTGGATGTCTTGGCGATAGGGCATATTGGCGACTTGCGCGTTGCTGCACACGCCGAAAGCTCCGGTCGGGCATTGATCGACGTACTGCACGTCGACTTTCTGCCCGGCTAGTGTGGGCTGGCAAAAGCCGTCGTTGAACAGCTTTTCCGGGATGTTGCGGTTTTGCTGGCAGACTTTGACGTCGAGCCGCTCGCCCTGACTGTGCACCACGCAGGCCTGGGCCAACACTTCGCTCGACATCATCATTAACAGCAACGACCATCCCATCCAACGCATCTTCAACCTCCTCAGAAGCTTTCCTCAGAAAATACCCACCATGTTGCAGAACATTCCTACTCATGTCATTGCAGGCCCGTTAGGCGCCGGCAAGACCAGCCTGATCCGCCATCTCATGACGCAACGGCCGGAAGGCGAGCGCTGGGCGGTGCTGATTAATGAGTTCGGCCAGATCGGCCTCGACGCCGCACTGCTGACCCGCGACGGCGATGGTATCGCACTGGGCGAAGTGGCCGGGGGCTGCTTGTGTTGCGTCAATGGCGCGCCGTTTCAGATCGGCCTCGGGCGGTTGCTGCGCAAGGCCAGGCCGGATCGGCTGTTTATCGAGCCATCCGGGTTGGGCCATCCGGCGCAATTACTCAAGCAACTGAGTGAAGCACCATGGCAGGGCGTACTCGCCATACAGCCGTGTGTGCTGGTGTTAGATGCCCAGTCGCTCAACGCGGGGAAAGCGCTGCCGGCTGCGCAACAGCAAGCGATGGCCAGCGCCGGCTTGTTGTTGCTTAACAAGGCTGAAAACATGGATGAGGTCGCTCTACAGAAAATATCCAGTCAGTTGCCACCCGTCAGGCTGATCTGGACGCAACAGGCGCAACTGTCCTTGAGCGAACTGCCAGGTCTGGCCATTCAAGCGGTGGCGGGTGTGGATAACTGGGTCGTGCCCAAAGGATTGGCGCAGATGCCGACGGTCTGGAGCGATCCGACGCAACCGATTTGCCTGAGTCAGGCGCAGGAGGGCGGTTGGAGTATCGGATGGCGCTGGCATCCGAGTCAGCAGTTAGACATGCATCGAATGGCCGTTTGGCTTGAAAGCCTTGTGTGGGCAAGGGCCAAACTGGTTATCCACAGCGCGGACGGCTGGGTTTCGGCGAATGCGCTGGATAACTCAATGCTGAACTGGACAGCCAGCGAATGGCGTAAGGACTCGCGGATCGAGCTGATCTTCGCCGATCCGCAAAATATCGATCAATTACAGGCTGGACTGGCGCAGTGTCGGATTCAGGCAGGCTGACTCACGGCTTCCACTTGGTATGTTCCTGCCGCCACTGACTGAGCTCGATCACTTCAGCCCGAGGCTTATGCACCTCAACCACTGGCGGCGTGTCGTCGAATGGGGCCGGGTAGGGCGCCAGTTCGATCTGCGCGCTATGGGCGCCGAATTGGGTGATGGTGCCGTTGTGTCGGGTTTCGCCGGTCACGGTGAATTCGAAGTTATAGACCCGCGCCAGGCGTCGCCGACCACTGGCATCCTTGATCAAACCAATTTTCTTCAACGCGACGTTACCGTCCAGCAGCTCGACGCCGACGTTGGTGCAATGCTGTTTGACCCGCTCCAGCGCCCGCTCGCGCAAGCCGTGGTTGTGCCAAAGCCAAGCGCCGGCAGCGGCGAACAGCATCAACACGAAGATGTTTTCGAGGGTCAGCATCAACAAGGGACTCCAAAAGATAGCGTCAGCTTAACTGCGTCGCCGGTCTGTCGTACAGGCTGCGTTTCGTCGCATACTGCGCGGCTTGAATTTCAATCGTTTTACGGAAAACCCGAATGAAACGTACGCCTCATCTGCTCGCCATTCAGTCCCATGTGGTGTTCGGCCACGCCGGTAACAGCGCCGCTGTATTTCCGATGCAGCGGGTCGGGGTGAATGTCTGGCCGCTCAACACCGTGCAGTTTTCCAACCACACCCAGTACGGCCAATGGACCGGCGAAGTGCTGGCGCCGCAACAGATTCCCGAGCTGGTCGAAGGTATTGCGGCCATTGGTGAGCTGGGCAACTGTGACGCGGTGCTATCCGGTTATCTGGGTAACGCAGCGCAGGGCCGGGCGATTCTCAGCGGCGTTGCACGCATCAAGTCGGTCAACCCGAAGGCTCTCTATCTGTGCGACCCGGTGATGGGCCACCCGGAGAAGGGTTGCAGCGTACCGGCTGAGGTCAGTGATTTCTTGCTGGAAGAAGCAGCGGCTGTGGCCGACTTCATGTGCCCGAACCAACTGGAGCTGGACAGCTTTTCCGGGCGCAAGCCGCAATCGCTGTTCGATTGCCTGGCGATGGCGCGGGCGCTGCTGGCGCGCGGACCGAAAGCGGTGCTGGTCAAGCATCTGGACTACCCGGGCAAACCGGCGGAGGCTTTCGAGATGCTGTTGGTGACTGCCGAGGGCAGTTGGCATCTGCGCCGTCCGTTGCTGGCGTTTCCGCGTCAACCGGTGGGTGTGGGCGATCTGACGTCCGGCCTGTTTCTGGCGCGGGTGCTGCTGGGCGACAGTCTGGTAGCCGCGTTCGAGTTCACGGCGGCAGCGGTGCATGAGGTGCTGCTGGAGACTCGGGCGTGTGCCAGTTATGAGCTGCAGTTGGTGCGAGCGCAGGATCGTATTGCGCATCCGCGGGTGAAGTTCGAGGCTACACCGATCAGTCTTTAATCGTTTAAAAGCGAAAAGATCGCAGGCTGCGGCAGCTCCTACAGGGTGGACGTTAATCCTCTGTAGGAGCTGCCGCAGCCTGCGATCTTTTGCTTTTGATCTTAAGCGTCGCCTTTTATTTCCTGATAACGCTTTTCCAGCTCCTGACGAATCTGCCGGCGCTGCTGGGCCTGTATGTAGCGGCGTTTGTCTTCGCTGTTCTGCGGCTGCAGCGGCGGCACTGGAGCCGGTTTACGCTGATCGTCGACCGCGACCATGGTGAAAAAGCAGCTGTTGGTATGGCGCACCGAGCGCTCGCGGATGTTCTCGGTCACCACTTTGATACCGACTTCCATCGAGGTGTTGCCGGTGTAGTTGACCGACGCCAGAAAGGTTACCAGTTCGCCGACATGAATCGGCTCGCGGAAAATCACCTGATCCACCGACAGCGTCACCACGTAGCGGCCGGCATAACGGCTCGCGCAGGCGTAGGCCACTTCGTCGAGGTATTTGAGCAGGGTGCCGCCGTGGACATTGCCAGAGAAGTTGGCCATGTCGGGGGTCATCAGTACCGTCATCGACAGCTGGGCGTTTCCGGGTTCCATAACGTTCTCACGGATCAAGGCGGGTTTGCTGGAAGCACCTCTGCGGGTGCCTGGTCGCTTTTCAAAAGTACCGTTATCGGGACGCCGGGCGACGGACCGCCGTCACGCCGGGATCGATCTGTTTCCTTATATTGCACCGCCTTCCTGCCGGAAGTCGCGGTGTTACCCTGCAAAAGCCCGCCTCAAGGGCAATTCCCACACGAAAAGCGGATTTTTACCCAGCTCGCTCAGACTTTTCTGATGTCTGACTGCGAGCCTCGTCATTCAAGGAGCCCACGCCATGCATGCCATCAGTTTTATTCAGGACCTGGCAGTGATCATGTTGGTCGCGGGTGTGGTGACCGTCCTATTTCATCGCTTCAAGCAACCAGTGGTGCTTGGCTACATCGTCGCCGGGTTTATCATCGGCCCGCACACCCCGCCGTTCGGCCTCATCCACGACGAAGAAACCATCAAGACCCTCGCCGAGCTGGGGGTGATCTTCCTGATGTTCTGCCTTGGCCTGGAGTTCAGCTTGCGCAAGCTGTTCAAGGTCGGTGCCACGGCATTTATCGCGGCGTTCCTCGAAATCGTGCTGATGATCTGGATCGGCTACGAAATCGGCCGCTGGTTCGACTGGAACACTATGGATTCGCTGTTCCTCGGCGCGATCCTGGCGATTTCCTCGACCACCATCATCGTCAAGGCGCTCAACGATCTGAAGATGAAGAACGAGCGCTTCGCGCAGTTGATCTTCGGTGTATTGATCGTCGAGGACATCCTCGGCATCGGCATCATCGCCTTGCTGTCGAGTATCGCGGTCAGCGGCACTGTCAGCTCCGGCGAAGTATTTTCCACGGTTGGCAAGCTGTCGCTGTTCATGATTGTCGCGCTGGTGATTGGCATTCTGCTGGTGCCGCGTCTGTTGGCTTACGTGGCGAAATTCGAAAGCAACGAGATGCTGCTGATCACCGTATTGGGCCTGTGTTTCGGTTTCTGCCTGTTGGTGGTCAAGCTCGAATACAGCATGGTGCTGGGGGCGTTCCTGATTGGCGCGATCATGGCCGAGTCGCGGCAACTGCTGAAGATCGAGCGGCTGATCGAGCCGGTTCGAGACCTGTTCAGTGCAATCTTCTTCGTCGCCATTGGCCTGATGCTCGACCCGATGATTCTCCTGCAATACGCGTGGCCGATCGCGGTGATCACCGTCGCCGTGGTGCTCGGCAAGATTCTGTCCTGCGGCCTTGGTGCCTTTATCGCCGGCAATGACGGACGGACCTCACTGCGGGTAGGGATGGGGCTGTCACAGATTGGCGAATTTTCCTTCATCATCGCCGCGCTGGGCATGACCTTGCAGGTCACCAGCAACTTCCTCTATCCGGTGGCCGTGGCAGTGTCGGTGATCACCACACTGCTGACGCCGTACCTGATTCGCGCGGCGGATCCGCTGTCGATCAAGCTGTCTGCCGCCATGCCCAAGCCTCTCGCACGGGTATTCGGAATGTACGGCGAATGGCTGCGCAGCATCCAGCCGCAAGGCGAGGGCGCCATGCTGGCGTCGATGATCCGGCGGATTCTGTTGCAGGTCGGGGTCAATCTGGCGCTGGTGATTGCGATCTTCTTTGCCGGCGCGTATTTCGCCGAGCGCATCTCGCTGTCGCTGCAAGACTGGATCAGTGATTCGAGCTGGCAGAAGGCGTTGATCTGGGGCGGGGCATTGCTGGTGTCGCTGCCGTTCCTCATCGCCGCCTATCGCAAGCTCAAGGCACTGTCGATGCTGCTGGCGGAAATGGGCGTGAAGCCGGAGATGGCCGGGCGGCACACGCAGCGAGTGCGTCGGGTGATCTCAGAAGTGATCCCGATTCTCTCGCTGCTGGTGATTTTCCTGCTGCTGGCAGCCTTGTCGGCCAGTATCTTGCCGACCAACAAGTTGCTGGTGCTGATCGCCGTGGTCGCGGCCGCCGTGGCGGCGCTGCTCTGGCGATGGTTCATCCGCGTGCACACGCGGATGCAGGTGGCCTTGCTGGAAACCCTCGACAACCACAAGGAGTCGTCGGGCCACTGACCAACCGGGGCGTTTGGCCGATCAGCTTTCCAGCCAGACGTCCCGCGCCCAGTGCCACACCGACTCCCAGGTTTCTTCGGCAATCAGTTCTTCTTCGGCCTGCCACAGCACCACGGTGCCGTCTTCTTCGACGCAGTAGTAGTCGTCGCCGTCCTGGCAAATTGGGATCAGGCTGCGATCCACGCCGGCATCCCAAGCGTTGGCGGCGACATCCGGCAAGTAGGTGTGCGATTGCGGGTCGGTGACAGTCACCGGTTCCAGGCTGCCGTAAACCACGTCGCTGACCGTCAGCAAAAACTCTCTGAAGACAAACGGAATGTCGATGAACAGCTGTTCTTCGATTTCGACCAGCAAGTCTTCGTCAGGCAACTCCAATGGAACCGGTACGGGTTCGTTGGCTTCGCGCAGTTGTTCGATGATTTCTTCCACGTCCGGGATCCTCTTGCTTGAATGGCGCGGTTTATATGGGCCGGTTTATACAGTAGCTCGCTATAGATGCAACCGCGAAATAGAAAAACCCCGGACAAGTCCGGGGTTTTCGTTACCGCATGCTTAAGGCAGAGGGTATCAGCCGTTCTGGCGGATACCAGCCACCAGCCAAGGCTGGTTGTCGCCCTGCGGACGTTCCATGTTCCAGCTTTCGCTGAACACTTCGCCCTGGTCGAAACGCGAAGTCTTCGACACGCCGCTGAAGGTCAGGGTGGCGATGGTCTTGTCCGCACGGTCATCCACGCCATCCAGTTGCACCTGGAGATTGTCGATGTAGGTCGACTGGAAAGCGTCGCCCAGATCCGCACGCTCACGCTTGAGGAATTCAAGCATTTGCGGGGTCACGAACTCGGCGATCTTGTCCATTTCGTTGGCGTCCCAGTGCTGCTGCAGCGACTGGAAGTGGCTACGGGCTGCTTCAAGGAAGTTCTGTTCGTTGAACCAGGCCGGTGCGTTGATTACCGGACGGGCGGCGGCAGGTGCAGCCGAACCACCGAAGATCGAACCCATGCCGGCAGGCTTTTGTTCGAACACTTCACGCTGCATTGGCGCGCCGGCCGGAGCCAGTTGCTCCTGCTGCTTGCGACGACGAGCGGCGATGAAGCGGAAGATCACGAACGCGATCACGGCCATGATCAGGATGTCGAAGATCTGCATACCCTGGAAGCCGCCGCCCATGAACATGGAAGCGAGCAGACCACCGGCGGCGATGCCGGCCAGAGGGCCGAGCCATTTCGAAGCGCCGCCAGCCTTGGCAGCAGCGCCCGCGGCACCGGCAGCACCAGCGGTCGCTGCAGCGCCGCCCACGCCTGGGGAAGAAGGAGCCATCTGGCTGGTCTGGTGCGTCGGCGCAGCGCCGGCGCTTTTGCCACCACCAAAGCGCTTGGCGTTGGCGTCGAGGCTCATCGTCAGGCCGATGCACAACGCCATGGCGATGCTAAGAAAACGTTTCATAAAGGGAATTCCCGTTTGTGGAGACACGCGCGCCATGTTGCACAGCTGAACTGTTGCTGGCTAGCGAGAGAGTGTTTCGGGCTTTTGCCTGACAGGTTACGTTCAGCTCGGTCGCGGCAATAAGGCCATGTACTTTTGGCTGTAGGAAAAGTCGATAGGTTCAGAAAGAAATCGATCCCTGTGGGAGCGAGTAGGCTCGCTCCCACATTTGTTCTACGCGTGAACGTCAGATCGCTTCCAGCTTCGCGTAACCCAGCATCAGCCACTTGCTGCCTTCGCTGAAGTTCACCTGCACCCGAGCCTGGGCCCCGGCGCCTTCGAAGTTGAGGATCACGCCCTCGCCAAAGATCGAGTGACGCACAGCCTGACCCAGGCTGAAGCCGGTTTCCGGAATCTCGCTGCCGCTGAACAGGTTGCTGCCGCTCATCGACTGGTTGCCGCCGAATGGTCGGCTGACGCTGTTCGACAGGCGCACTTCCTGAATCAGGCCTTTCGGCACTTCACGTACGAAACGCGAGACCTTGTTGTAGGTCTCGCTGCCGTACAGGCGTCGGGTTTCTGCATAGGTCATCACCAGATTCTGCATCGCCCGGGTGATGCCGACGTAGGCCAGGCGCCGTTCTTCTTCAAGACGCCCCGGCTCTTCCAGGCTCATCTTGTGCGGGAACAAGCCTTCTTCCATGCCCACCAGGAACACGTAAGGGAATTCCAGGCCTTTGGCGCTGTGCAGGGTCATCAGCTGAATGCTGTCTTCGTGTTCGTCGGCCTGAGTGTCGCCGGCCTCCAGCGAAGCGTGGCCGAGGAATGCCGCCAGTGGCGTCAGTTCTTCGTCTTCTTCGGTGTTCTCGAAGTTGCGTGCGGCGCTGACCAGTTCCTCAAGGTTTTCTACCCGAGCCTGGCCCTTCTCGCCTTTTTCCGCTTCGTGGTAGGCGATCAGGCCGGACTGCTCGATGACGGTTTGCGTCATCAAATGCAGCGGCATCTCCATGCACTTGGCAGCGAGGTTTTCGATCAGCTCGATAAACGCGCCGAGTGCACCGGCCGCGCGACCGGTCAGGCCTTTATTGGCGACGAGTTGGCGCATGGCTTCCCACATCGATACATCGCTGTGGCGTGCATGCTCGCGAATGGCTTCGACGGTTTTCTCACCGATGCCGCGCGCCGGGACGTTGATCACCCGCTCCAGTGCCGCATCGTTGCCGCGACCTTCGAGCAAGCGCAGGTACGCCATGGCGTTCTTGATTTCCGCCCGCTCGAAGAAGCGCTGGCCGCCATAGATGCGGTACGGAATGCGCTCGCGCAGCAAGGCTTCTTCCAAAACGCGGGATTGGGCGTTGGAGCGGTACAGAATCGCGATATCGCTGCGAGCCAAGCCGGTTTTCAGCGCGCTTTCGATGGTTTCGACAACGTAGCGTGCTTCGTCGTGTTCGTTGAACGCGGCGTACAGGTTGATCGCCTCGCCGTCGCCGCCGTCGGTCCACAGCTCCTTGCCGAGACGGCCGGTGTTGTTGGCGATCAGGGCGTTGGCCGCTTTGAGGATGCCGGCGGTGGAGCGGTAGTTCTGCTCCAGACGGATGGTCTCGGCGTCCGGGAAGTCGGACGAGTACTGATGAATGTTCTCGATTTTCGCGCCACGCCAGCCGTAGATCGACTGGTCGTCGTCGCCGACCACCATCAGGCTGTCGCCACCCTTGCCGAGCAAGCGCAACCAGGCGTACTGCACGGCGTTGGTGTCCTGGAACTCGTCCACCAGAATGTGCCGGAAGCGTTTCTGATAGTGCGCCAGCAGGCCCGGGTGATCACGCCACAAATCGAGGGCGCGCAGCAGCAGTTCGGAGAAGTCGATAACGCCCGCGCGCAGGCAGGCAGCCTCGTAAGCTTCATAAATGCCGCGCATGGTGGCCAGGTACAAGTCGCCGCTGGCCTGAATGTGTTGCGGACGCAGGCCTTCGTCTTTCTGTCCGTTGATGAACCACTGGGCCTGACGGGCCGGCCAGCGTTGCTCGTCCAGGCCCAGCTCGCGGATTACCCGCTTGACCAGCCGTTGCTGGTCATCGCTGTCGAGAATCTGGAAAGTCTGGCTCAAGCCCGCTTCCTGCCAGTGCGCCCGCAACAAGCGGTGCGCCAGGCCGTGGAAGGTGCCGACCCACATGCCGGCCGGGTTGAGGCCCAGCAACTGCTCGATGCGGTGACGCATCTCGGCAGCAGCCTTGTTGGTGAAGGTCACCGACAAAATGGAGTGGGGCGAGGCGTTTTCGACCTGGATCAACCAGGCGATACGGTGCACCAGCACTCGGGTTTTACCGGAGCCAGCACCGGCCAGGACCAACTGACGGCCAACGGGGGCTGCTACGGCCTGGCGTTGGGCATCGTTGAGGGAGTTCAGCAGAAGGGAGAGATCATCGCGCATCGGGGCATTCTAGGGTGCGCCGCAGGCCCGGGCAAACCGAGCTTTGCATTAGCCGATGAAACTGCTGCCGATGACGACCGGTCGGTCACTGGCTACAAGCGTCAGCCCGTCTCGCTTTGCGGGTTTTGTCGGTGCCACGGGGGCGAAAAGTTTCGCTGAAATTATGATCCGGGGCAGTTTGGCAAAGGGGTTGGCTTGTGTATGCTCCGTTCACGTTTCGGGCGCACGCCCCCTTATAAGAACAAGAACGTTGCCCATGACCCTCAGCGCCGAACTGTCGGGCCCCTCTGTGGAACCCCGGGTTATCCGCAAGCACTATGCAGTCGAAATGGCAGTCGAGCGCACGCGCCTGCTCTATCAGGGCTCCTTGTTGCCCACCCTTTTCATGTTGATCAATGGTCTGGTCTGCGCCGGTTTGCTCTGGAGCCCGCAGCGCTACTTCGTGGTCAGCGTCTGGCTGGTGTGGCTGTTGTCGCTGGTGGCGCTACGGGTGATTCAGGTCGCGGCGTTCGATTCGGCGATCCCTGATCGTCAGGCCCAGCCGATCTGGTTCCGCATGTTTCTGATCGGTTCGACCATGACCGGGTTGACCCTGGCCGGAGCCGGCATCGCCCTCGTGCCCGCCGACAACTTTATGCAGCAGGCCTGGGTGTTCGGCCTGATCGGCGCGGCGACCCTGTCGGCCAGCGTCGCCTATGCGGTGAGCCTGCCGGCGTTTCTGTCCTTTACCTTACCGTGCCTGCTGCCGGCGATTGGCTTTCTGTTCTGGGGCGGTGATGACATGGCGCGGGGCTGGGGCTGGCTCGGGTTGATCCTGTTGGGCTCGCTGAGTGTGGTGGCGTGGCAGGTCAATCGGCTGATTGATCGTGGCTTGTTACGGCGCTTTCAGAATCAGCACCTGATCGAACACCTGCAACAGACGCAAGCTCGCAGCGAGCAGCTCAATCAGGAACTGGCCAAGGAAATCGAACACCGTCGCTGTGCCGAGGGCAAATTGCGCGAAGCCCAGGTTGAGCTGGAAGACCGCGTTGCCCTGCGCAGCCGCGAACTGGACGCGGCCAATCAGGCCTTGAGCAAAAGCGAGGCGCGTCTGGCGCTGGCGTTGAAGGCCAGTGAGTTGGGCCTGTGGGACTGGAACCTGCAAACCGACGAAGTCCATCACACGCAGATTCAGGAGTTAGTCGGCCTTGCCCCGGGATACGTCACGGCCATCCTGCGCGACCTCAAGCCCCGTCTGCACCCGGAAGACCTGCCGTCGCTCAAGCACGCGCTGATAGAGCATTTGAAGGGCCGCACCGAGGACTATCAGATCGAATACCGCGTGCGTCACGGCGATGGCCATTGGGTGTGGATCGAAGACCGTGGCCGCGCCGTGGAGCGCAGCGACAGCGGGCGGGTGATCCGCATGCTCGGCACGCGGCGCGACATCAGCGCCAGCAAGCATCTGGAGGAGCAGCAGCGATTGGCGGCGACGGTGTTTGAAGCTGCCAGCGAAGGCATCGTGATTCTCGACCCGAACTACGCATTGATCGCGATCAACCAGGCCTTCAGCCGCGTGACGGGTTATGACATCGACGACATGCTCGGGCGCAACGTCGTCGAGCTGCCGTGCAGTCGCGATGCCCGCCGCCATTACGTCGCGATCCGCCATGCGCTGGAGCAGCACGGCAGTTGGCAGGGCGAACTGGTGGAAACCCGCAAGAACGGTGAGCTGTATCCGCAGTGGCTGCAACTCAACGCGGTGCGCGATAGTCGGGGAAATGTCAGCCATATCGTCGGCTTCTTCGCCGATCTGTCGGCGCGACGCGAATCCGAAGAGCGCATGCGCTATCTGACCCATTACGACGAACTGACCGGGCTGGCGAACCGCTCGCTGTTCCGCGAACGCCTGCACGAGGCGCATCAACGGGTGCGGCAGGGCGGGCGGCGCAGCCTGGCGTTGCTGCACATCAATCTCGATCGCTTCAAACTGCTTAACGACAGCCTCGGCCATGAAGTCGCTGACCAGTTGTTGCAGAAAATGGCCCGGCGGCTGGTCAACGCCTTACCGGAAGCCGACACCATCGCCCGGCTGTCCGGTGACGAATTTGCGGTGTTGTTCGATGCTTACGGCAACCTGTCGAGTCTGGCCCGCGTCGCCACACGACTGTCGACCAAGCTGCGTCTGCCGCTGACGGTCGAAGGGCATGAGTTAGTGGTCAGCGCTTCAATGGGCATCAGCATGTTGCCCGATAACGCCCGGGAGATTTCCGCGCTGGTCAGTCAATCGAACATGGCCATGCAACATGCCAAACACTTGGGCGGCAACAACTTCCAGTTCTACACCGAGAGCTTGCAGGCCAGCACGCTTGAGCGTTTGCAGCTGGAAAACCAGCTGCGCAAAGCCATCGATGAGAAGCAATTGAAGGTGTTTTATCAGCCGAAGCTGTGCCTGGAAACCGGGCGCCTGAATGCGGCGGAGGCGCTGGTGCGCTGGGATCATCCAACGATGGGCCGAGTGCCGCCGGGGGACTTCATCGGGCTGGCCGAGGAAACCGGTCTGATCGGCCCTATCGGCGAATTCGTATTGCGTCAGGCCTGCTGGCAGGCATGCGAATGGCAGCGTCAGGGGCTGGCGCCGATCCGTGTTTCGGTGAACCTGTCGGTGCATCAGTTGCGCCAAGGCAAACTGGTCAGTCTGGTGCGCCAGGTGCTGGAGGAAACCGGCCTGGCGCCGCACTACCTTGAGCTGGAACTGACCGAAAGCCAGTTGCTCGACAGCGTTGAGCACATCATTGCGACCTTCCAGCAACTGCGCGATCTGGGCGTGAAGCTTGCCATCGACGATTTTGGCACCGGCTATTCGTCATTGAGTTATCTCAAGCGGATTCCGGTGGATTACGTGAAGATCGATCAGGCGTTCATTCGCGGTTTGGGCGAGGGCAGTGAAGATGCGGCGATCACCCGCGCGATCATTGCCATGGCCCATGGACTGTCGCTGAAAGTAGTGGCCGAAGGCGTCGAACGGCACGAGCAGCTGGAATTTTTGCGCGCAGAGCGATGCGATGAAGTGCAGGGCTATCTGATCAGTCGACCGGTGGAGGCCGCCGGTCTGGCCGGGCTTTTGCGCCAACAGGGAAATCCGCTTTAAGGGCTACATGCACCCCATCGCGCCTGATATGGGGACATGGAGTTACGCATTGAGCAGGCAAAAAGCCAATTCATGTAGTATAACTACAAGCTTGCTACATCCCCGACCATAACAAGAGTCCAGCCCCTTGAATCTGCTGCAACACATCGCCCAGTCACGTCACCTGTTACGCAAGTCGGAGCTCAAGGTCGCCGACCACGTGCTGCTTGACCCTGCGGCAGTGATGCACAGTTCCATGGCTGACCTGGCGCACAGCGTCGGCATCAGTGAGCCGACCATCGTGCGCTTCTGTCGCGCCATCGGTTGTTCCGGTTTTCAGGATCTGAAACTGAAACTGGCGCAGAGCCTGGCCGCCGGTGCCAGCTTCGGCCAGTTCGCGATCCATGAAGACGACTCGGTCGCCGATTACAGCCTGAAAATTTTCGATACGACCCTGCACACCCTGATGGAGGTTCGCGAGAAGCTCGATCCGGTGGAGTTGCAGCGCGCGGTGACGCTGATGTCCCAGGCGCAGCGTGTCGAGTTCTACGGCTTCGGCGCGTCGGGCGCGGTGGCGGCGGATGCCCAGCACAAGTTCTTCCGTTTGCTGCTGACCGCAGCGGCGTATTCCGATCCGCACATGCAGGCGATGTCGGCAGTGACGCTGAAACCGACCGACGTGGCGATCTGCATTTCCCAGTCCGGGCGTTCGAAAGATCTGCTGATCACTGCCAATCTGGTGCGTGAGAGCGGTGCATCGCTGATCACCCTGTGCCCGAGCCAGACGCCGTTGGCGGAACTGTCGACGGTCAACCTTGCCATCGATGTTCACGAAGACACTGAAATCTATACGCCGCTGACGTCGCGCATTGCGCATCTGGTGGTGATTGACGTGCTGGCGATGGGCGTGGCGATGGCGCGCGGGCCGAGTCTGGTCAACCATCTCAAGAGTGTGAAACGCAGTTTGCGTAGCTTGCGGTTGTCGCCCAAAGCCGTAAAAGCCCTCGACGACTAAGATCAAAAGATCGCAGCCTTCGGCAGCTCCTACAGAGATCGGTGTAGGAGCTGCCGAAGGCTGCGATCTTTTGCTTTTCGATGGAAATTTTCATCGGACTGTCATCCAGCCGCCGCCAAACCGTCATCCCCCACGCCTATCGTGAAACTCCCGTAAACGCCTTGGGAGACTCGAAATGGCTCAGCCTTACGAAGAACGCAACAGCGCCGCGAAAACCCGTCGTCAGCAGGAAGACCAGCGCCGCATGGAGTTTCGCCGCGCGATCGAAGATCGCTTCGAACTCCGTCAGCTTCAGGCCGAAATCGGCGACTTTCCCGAGATCAATCACTGGCAGGCAGCACCGGCAGCTTCCCGTCGAAGCGCTCAACCAGCGCACTGATCTGCACGCGCTCGCTGCGGATAAACGCCAGGAAGGCGTGCGCCACCGGTGACAGTCGTTTCGCTTTGGCTTGCACCAGGCACCAGCTACGGAACAGCGGCAACTCTTCGACCGGTAACTCGACCAGGCCGCCGGTCGCCAGCTCCAGGTTCAGGGCGTGGCGCGTCAACAGCGCCAGGCCCAGACCCGCCACCACGCATTCGCGCTGAGCTTCGGCCGAGGCCACTTCCTGGGTCTGGGTGAAGTGCACGCGTTTCTCTTTGAAGTATTCCTCGCAGGCCAGTCGCGTGCCCGAACCGGGTTCGCGGATCAGCAACGTATACGGTTCAAGATCCTGCAAACGCAGCGGCCCCATATGCGCCAACGGATGATCCGGGCGCGCCGTGGCCACGATGGGGTTGTTCAAGAACGGCAGAAATTCCAGGCCCATGTCCTGCGGCACCATCGACATGATCACCAGATCGTCACGGTTGTCCGAGAGACGCCGGATCACCTGGCCGCGGTTGACCACGGTCAGTTGCAGATTCACTTCCGGATGTTGGCGCTTGAACGCCGCGAACAGGTGCGGCACGAAATACTTGGCGCTCGATTCCACCGCCAGTTTCAGTTGGCCCTGCAGCGATCCCTGCATGTCCGACAGCTGCATATCGAGGTTTTCCAAGCGCCCGAAAATGTCTCGACTGGCACGTTGAAGGGCTTCGGCAGCTTCGGTCATGTAGAGTTTTTTGCCGACGTAATCGAACAATGGCTGCCCGATCAGCTCTTCCAACTGACGAATCTGTAGGCTGACGGCCGGTTGTGTGAGAGACATTTCATCGGCTGCGCGGCTATAAGAACGTAAATCGCAAACCTCGTTGAAGATCTGCAACTGACGCAATGTCATACGCATCAAGGACTTACGCATTTTCTACACGCTCTGAACGCTAGATGATGCGCTGACTATAAGTCTTTACTTATGGCTAACCCAATTTTTATTCATTTTTGTTAATCCCTTGTGGGCGCTAGTGTGGGGTCGCGACTAAATTGAAACATTTGGTCACGCGTCGACCTGGGTCTAGCAGGTCGTGGTGCCACCGGCTCAAGGGAACCTCCAAGTGATAACAAAGATCCTGATCGCCAACCGTGGTGAGATTGCCGTACGAATCGTGCGAGCCTGCGCCGAGATGGGCATTCGCTCGGTTGCGATTTTTTCCGACGCCGACCGGCATGCGTTGCATGTGAAGCGTGCGGACGAGGCCCACAGCATCGGTGCCGAGCCACTGGCCGGTTACCTCAACCCGCGCAAGCTGGTGAACCTGGCCGTGGAAACCGGCTGTGATGCACTGCACCCCGGTTACGGTTTCCTCTCGGAAAACGCCGAACTGGCCGACATCTGCGCCGAACGCGGAATCAAATTCATTGGCCCGTCGGCAGAAGTCATTCGCCGCATGGGCGACAAGACCGAAGCGCGCCGCAGCATGATCAAGGCCGGCGTGCCGGTCACGCCGGGCACTGAAGGCAACGTCGCAGGCATCGAAGAAGCGCTGATCGAGGGTGACCGCATCGGTTACCCGGTGATGCTCAAAGCCACTTCCGGTGGTGGCGGTCGCGGTATCCGTCGCTGCAACAGCCGCGAAGAGCTCGAACAGAATTTCCCTCGCGTTATCTCTGAGGCCACCAAGGCCTTCGGCTCGGCGGAAGTGTTCCTCGAAAAATGCATCGTCAATCCCAAGCACATCGAAGCGCAGATCCTCGGCGACAGCTTTGGCAACGTCGTGCACCTGTTTGAGCGTGACTGCTCGATCCAGCGTCGCAACCAGAAGCTGATCGAAATCGCGCCGAGCCCGCAACTGACCCCGGAACAGCGCGCCTACATCGGCGACCTGTCGGTGCGTGCGGCCAAGGCTGTCGGTTACGAGAACGCCGGCACCGTGGAGTTCCTGCTCGCCGAGGGCGAGGTGTACTTCATGGAGATGAACACCCGGGTGCAGGTGGAACACACCATCACTGAAGAAATCACCGGGATCGACATCGTCCGCGAACAGATCCGCATCGCCTCCGGCCTGCCGCTGTCGGTGAAGCAGGAAGACATCCAGCACCGTGGTTTCGCGTTGCAGTTCCGCATCAACGCCGAAGACCCGAAAAACAACTTCCTGCCGAGCTTCGGCAAGATCACCCGTTACTACGCCCCCGGTGGCCCGGGCGTGCGAACTGACACGGCGATCTACACCGGTTACACCATCCCGCCGTTCTACGACTCGATGTGCCTGAAACTGGTGGTCTGGGCGCTGACTTGGGAAGAGGCCATGGATCGTGGCCTGCGCGCCCTCGACGACATGCGTCTGCAAGGTGTGAAAACCACCGCCGCGTACTACCAGGAAATCCTGCGCAACCCGGAATTCCGTAGCGGCCAGTTCAATACCAGCTTCGTTGAAAGCCACCCTGAACTGACCAACTACTCGATCAAGCGCAAACCCGAAGAGCTGGCCCTGGCCATCGCTGCCGCCATCGCCGCCCACGCAGGCCTGTGAGGAATAGAACAATGACTAAAAAGATTTTTGTAACCGACACCATCCTGCGCGACGCCCACCAATCGCTGCTCGCCACCCGCATGCGCACCGAAGACATGCTGCCGATCTGCGACAAGCTCGACAAAGTCGGCTACTGGTCGCTGGAATGCTGGGGCGGCGCGACGTTCGACGCCTGCGTACGTTTCCTGAAGGAAGACCCGTGGGAACGTCTGCGCCAACTGCGCGCCGCGTTGCCTAACACGCGTCTGCAAATGCTCCTGCGTGGCCAGAACCTGCTGGGCTACCGCCACTACAGCGACGATGTGGTCAGAGCCTTCGTCGCTAAAGCCGCCGTTAATGGCATCGACGTGTTCCGCATCTTCGACGCCATGAACGATGTGCGTAACCTGCGCGTGGCCATCGAAGCGGTGAAAGCGGCGGGCAAACACGCCCAAGGCACCATCGCCTACACCACCAGCCCGGTGCACACCATCGACGCCTTCGTGGCGCAAGCCAAACAAATGGAAGCCATGGGTTGCGACTCGGTGGCGATCAAGGACATGGCCGGCCTGTTGACCCCGTACGCCACTGGCGAACTGGTCCGCGCGCTGAAAGCCGAGCAGTCGCTGCCGGTGTTCATCCACTCCCACGACACGGCCGGTCTGGCGACCATGTGTCAGCTCAAGGCCATCGAAAACGGCGCCGACCACATCGACACCGCGATCTCCAGCTTCGCCTCGGGCACCAGCCACCCGGGCACCGAATCGATGGTCGCCGCCCTTAAAGGCACCGAGTACGACACCGGTCTGAACCTGGAGCTGCTGCAAGAAATCGGCCTGTACTTCTACGCCGTGCGCAAGAAGTACCACCAGTTTGAAAGCGAATTCACCGCCGTCGATACCCGTGTGCAAGTCAACCAGGTGCCGGGCGGGATGATCTCCAACCTCGCCAACCAGTTGAAAGAGCAGGGCGCGCTGAACCGCATGGCCGAAGTGCTGGCGGAAATTCCGCGAGTACGTGAAGACCTCGGCTTCCCGCCACTGGTGACCCCTACCTCGCAGATCGTCGGCACCCAGGCGTTCTTCAACGTCCTGGCCGGCGAGCGCTACAAGACCATCACCAACGAAGTGAAGCTCTATCTGCAGGGTGGTTACGGCAAGGCACCGGGCGTGGTCGACGAGAAGCTGCGTCGTCAGGCCATCGGCAGCGAAGAAGTCATCGACGTGCGCCCGGCCGATCTGCTCAAGCCGGAAATGACCAAGTTGCGTGCCGACATCGGTGCTCTGGCCAAGTCCGAAGAAGACGTGCTGACCTTCGCCATGTTCCCGGACATCGGCCGCAAGTTCCTTGAAGAACGTGCCGCCGGCACCCTCACGCCGGAAGTGCTGCTGCCGATTCCAGAGCCAGGCAGTGTCGCGTCGGCGGGCGGTGCGGGTGTGCCAACCGAGTTCGTCATCGACGTTCATGGCGAAACCTACCGCGTCGATATCACCGGTGTTGGCGTGAAGGCTGAAGGCAAGCGTCACTTCTACCTGTCCATCGACGGCATGCCGGAAGAAGTGGTGTTCGAACCGCTCAACGAATTCGTCAGCGGTGGCAGCAGCAAGCGCAAGCAGGCCTCTGCACCGGGCCACGTCAGCACCACCATGCCGGGCAACATCGTCGATGTGCTGGTCAAGGAAGGCGACACCGTCAAGGCTGGCCAGGCTGTGCTGATCACTGAAGCCATGAAGATGGAAACCGAAGTGCAGGCGGCCATCGCCGGTAAGGTCACCGCCATTCATGTCGCCAAGGGCGACCGGGTGAATCCGGGCGAAATCCTGATCGAGATCGAAGGCTGAGATAACGGCCACGATTCAACGCTTTAAACCTCGGGGGGGCATGTGCTCCCCTTTTTTTCGCCTGAAATTACTGATTCACAAAAATCCCCTGTGGGAGCGAGCCTGCTCGCGAATGCGGTGCATCAGTCACAGAACATGTCGACTGACACTCCCTCTTCGCGAGCAGGCTCGCTCCCACAGGGACAGTGTTCAGACCATCAGAACGCCATTCGCCACTGGCCTATCACGCCCTGATTGCGGCTCTCGGTACCGTACTCACCGGTGACACCCACGCCCAGTGTGTGGTTGGCCGACAGTCCGAGATCGAGACCGGCGTCGATGCCCAGGCTGTTGCGATCCAGCGCGGCACCGGCCACTTTGAAGCGCTTGCCACCCTTGACCAGTTGCTGGCGAGTATCGCTGTCGAGTTCGCCGAAGGTGTGTTTCCAGCCGGCACTGAATCGAGGTGTCAGGCTCATGCCGTTATCCAGGCGATTGATTTTTGCCGTGCGCAGGCCAAAGGTGCTGCTGAGGTTATCGCGGGTTTGCCCAGAAACTTTCAGCGCTGCATCGCCGCCTTTTTCGCTGTAGCTGTCACGTTGATAACGTTGATAGCCAAGGCTGGCGAATGGCTCAAGCGTGACGTTGTTACGACCGAGCTTGAAGCCCAGTTCGGCAAAGGCTTGCTGGGTGTTGGCGTCGTAATTGCCTTTGAGGCGATCGCTGAATCCATTGAACGCCACCCGACGTTTGCTGCTGCCGTCATGGCTGGCATAGGTGGCACCGAGGCGCAGCGCCAGCGGCCCGTCCTGACGCACGGCGTAGGCGCCGAGGTGCCAGCTGTCGAGGTCGCCATCGTACTGGCGAGCGTCGAGTTTGGTCTGGGATTTGCCACCCAGCAGACCGACATGCCATTGCTCATCGAGCCGCCAGTCAGCGCCCACGACCAGACCCTGGGTGGCGTGTTTCAGGGTGCTGTCAGCTTCACGATCAACCTTGCCGCCATGACCGAGTGCCTGAACCCAAACTCGGCCAGAGTCTGCACCGCCGGCGGCTTGGCGAGGATTGTTGCCGGAGCCATGGGCGGAACTGCTGCGGTTATCGAGTTGGCGCATGGCCGAAAGCATGCTCGCACTCACGGGCGTGACGGCGCTCAATGTGGCTTTGGCGAGGTTGGCGTTGCTGCCAGCGGCGAGTTGTTCGATGGCGATGGGGGCAGTGTTTTTGTCACTGGTCAGTAACGCCGCAATGGCTGTGTTTGCGGGTTTTGGCGGTTGAGGCGCAGGCTGTTCGGCGGCTTCTTCGTCGCGCGCAATAACGGTTTCGCCCGGCATTGGTAATGGAGCATTTGAAGCAGAAATTGGTGGCGACGCCGTCAATGGCGCTGGCATTGCGGAAGGCGATGGCGTTTGTGGCTCGTCAATACTTTCAGCAACCGCACGACCATTGTCGGTGGTGGCAACGTCCGACAGCTGTACCTCGTTGCGGGTGTAAGTCAGACCTACAGTCTTTTTGTTGTAATGAGGTGTAGCTGTCATGAAGGCAAGGTTGTTTAGGATCGTGCCGAACTCACCTTCAACTTTGCCTGCTTCGATTATTCTGTACTGGCTGCTTTGCGGATACTCCCCAGGACCCGCAACGACTTTCAGTGTGGAGCCTTGGAGGCTGGCAGTGCCTTCGACCTTGATTGTTTGACTACCTTGCGGACTGACCTCATAAGCCAATTCGGCTTTCGGGGACAGGGTCAAATCGCCTTTGACTCGCGGGCTGCCTTGAAATTGGTTGACCGTGAGTAAGCCGTCAATGTGTAAATTGCCTACCGTGCCTTTACCTGCAAAGCTACCGCCGTTAGCGACCTCTACGTCTCCCTTGATGCTTCCCTTGTTCAAGAGCTTGCCCGCGATAAGCGCGCCACCTTCGATGGTGCCAAGGTTGGTCAACACTCCGGCGCTTTCTACCAATACTCCTTCTTTGAAGTCTTTCTTGCTGCTAAGTGTCCAGTCCCCCCGGATGAGAGCCAGTCCGTTGAAATTACGAGTGTCTTTCAGGGTCCCCCCGTCAGAGACATCCAATAGCAGAACGTTGTCCCCCCCACCACCATCCAACCGGCCAGTGAAGCTGGCGCCGTCTTTGAGAATGATCAGATCGTTTAGGGCCGTGCCTTCAAAAGTACTTTGGGCTGTGTCGAAGACGATGGGAACAGTGCTTTGGTCGGTGAGAAAGCCCTGAAGTCTTTCAGCCGACTTCGCATTAGGACTGGCTTCGGGCAGTTCCGGCGCATTCATCGCAGAAGGTGGTTCAGTGGCTTCATGCACTTGCTGAGCGTGTGTAAGCTCCACGCCGCCGAGCGTCAGCGCAATGGCCAACGCCAGGTTTTTTGCTGGGTACGTATGTTGAGCTGGCATCAAGTTCGGTCTCATTTGAACAGAAGACCCAACTCTATGGAGGCGCTGAAAATTCCGATGTCGGCTGCTTCCCGCAGTCTTGCAGGCGACATCGCATCATTCTGTAGAAATCTTCCCTCAGATCCGGAACCGGTATTTTTACTCGACTACACCGGTTCCTTTTCCTACACCCAATCAAGACCTCGCCGGCTGTTCAACATCAAAAACTCATCTGCCACTGCCCAATCAAGCCGTGGTTACGACTGTTGCTACCCATTTCACCGCTGTAACCCACACCCAGCGTATGCCGAGCAGAAATCCCAACGTCCAGGCCAGCCTCCAGCACCAGACTGTCCCGATCCAGCGAACTGCCATCGACACTGAACGCCGTGCCGCCGACCACGAAGGCCTGACGCGTCGAGCTGCTGACGTCGCCATAGGTGTGCTTCCAGCCGACGGCCATGCGCGGGGTCAGGCTCATGCCGTTGTCCAGGCTGCTCAGGTGCGCCAGGCGCAGACCGAAGGTGCTGCTGAAGTTGTCCTGGGTCTGGCTGTCGACTTGCAGCGCCGCGGCGGCGCCCTTTTCCCGATAGCTGTCGCGGTGGTAGCGCTGGTAGCCGAGGCTGGCGAACGGTTCGGCGCTGAGACGGCCGCTGCCCATGGCGTAGCCGAGTTCGGCGAAGGCTTGCTGGCTGTCGGCGTCGTAGTCGCCTTTCGGGCGATCGCTGAAACCGTTGAAGGCGATGGTGCGTTTGCTTTCGCCTTGATGGCCGCTGTACGCCGCGCCGAGGCGCAGAGAGATCGGGCCGTTCTGATGCAATGCGTATACGCCGGCATGCCAGCTCTCGACGTTGCCATCGACGCCGGTGGCGTCCAGATCGGTTTTCGAATAGCCGCCGAGCACGCCTAGACGCCATTGCGGATTCAGAGACCAGTCGGCACCGAGTACGCTGCCCTTGGTGCGCTGTTCCAGACCGCTGCTGCCGTGTTCGCCGTCGAGCTTGCCGTAGCCACCGATGCCTTGCAGCCAGAGGCGGCCGCGCGCGTTCGGATCATTCAGGTTACGCGCTGCGGATGGCACGCCGTTGGCCGCCAACACGGGTGTATCGCGCTGATCGAGGCCGACCATCAGTCCCGGGCTGCCGCCGATCTGCTGCATCGCCGAGAGCATGCTGCTGCCGACCTGACTGCTGGCGCCGAGGGTCGCGCTGGTGAGGTTGGCGTTGCTGGCGCCGGCCAGTTGCTCGATCGCGGCGCCGGCCGTGCTTTGGGTGGTGTTAAGCAACGCGTTGTACAGCGCGTTGTTCTTGCCCATCGAGGCCAGGCTGTTGGCGGCGTTGCTGCCGTTGCCGGTGGCGGCGAAATCATTGAAGGCCACGTCGTTGCGGGTGTACGTCAGATCGACTTGAGTAGGCGTGTAGGCCAGCGTCGGCGTGAGAAACGCGTAGTCGCTGGTGACCTTGCCGAAGGTGCCGTTGACCTGTGCCGCTTGCAGCACGGTGTAATGGCTCTGCCATGGATAAGTGCCGCTGCCGGGATTTACCGCCAGGGTCGCGCCGTTGAGATTCGCGGTGCCGCCGACCTGCACTGACGCGCTGCTGCCGTCGGCATTGACGCCATAGGCGAGGGTGGAGGCGCTGCCCATGTTCAGGTCATGAACAATGGTCGCGCGGCCGAGGCTGGTGTCGGTTCGCAGCGTGCCGTTGACGTTGAGGCTGCCCACCGAACCACCGCCGGCATATACACCGCCGGCATCCACGGTCAGGTTGCCTGCGATACTGCCTTGGTTGATCAGCGTCGCGTTGTCACGGACCGCACCGCCATCACTGAAATCGCCAGTACCGGTCAGCGTCCACGCGCCTTGCTTGACCTCCAGCCATTCAAAGTTGCGACTCTCGCCGAAGCTGCCGCCCGCCGCGTCGTCCATCACCACCCGGTCGTACCCGCTGCCGCCATCGACCCTACCGACGAAGCGACTGCCATTGCGCAAGTTCAGGCTGTCATCGCCGCCGCCCAGATCCAGCGCCAGGCCGTTGCTGCCGCTGATCGTGCCGCCGTTGATGACGTTGTCGGCGAACTCTCCGACAAGCTTCACGCCGAAACCGTCGAGGCCCTGGATGGTGCCGAAGTTCTCCAGCGTGGTCGCCGCCAGCCCCGAGCCACCGCTGCCGTCATCCACCAGAATGGCACTGGTGGCGCCGCTGATCATCGCGCCGCTGGCGTTGAGAATGTAGCCGCCGCCGAGGGCGATGCCCTCACTGCCATTGGCAAAACCACCCTTGTCGACACCGCCCGCGCCGACGCCTTGGATGGTGCCGTAGTTTTCGATGTGGGCGATCTTGTCGATGTCCACACCGTCGCCGTCACCGTTGGGTTGCAGCCCGGAATAGGCGCCGGTGATGGTGCCGTGGTTGACCACCGTGCCGTCGCCATCGGAGCCGAAGCCGGAGCCATTGCGCCCCGTGATCTGCCCGTAGTTGATCAGTGTGGCGCCGAGGTCGGTGGTGATGCCGTGGCGGCCGCCGGAAATGACGCCGTAGTTGGTCACGCTGACACCGGTTGCGGTGTCGATATCGATGCCGTCGAATTTCTGATCGGCGTTGTGCGAGTCACCCGTGGAAATCTCGCCGTAGTTGGTAATCGTCGCATTGGCGCCGGTCTTCATGCCGTCGCTGGCGTCGCCGCGAATCAGTCCGCCTGTGCGGTTGATGATCGTGGTTTTTACGCCGTCGCTACGCAGTGCATCCAGATCCAGCCCTTGGCCGGTGGTGGAGCGGATGATGCCGCTGTTATCAATCAACAGGCTGCCGCTGACGAAGTTACTGTCGATGCGCAAGGCATCGTTGGCGCCGAGAATCTGCCCGCCGCTGCGGTTGTAGAGGGCGTAGTTGCGCGCCTGGGTCAGGTCGCCGCTGCTGTCGATGGCGCGGCCACCGCTGGAGACGATCTTGCCAGAGTTATCGATCACCACCCCGGCGCCGCTGGTGCTGTCCTTCAGGCTGACGGCCTTGCCACTGTTGGTGATGCTGCCCGGCGCCGAAATTGTCAGCGTGTCGCTGCCGCCCAGGGTTTGCGAGGCGGTGGTGGCAGTGTCGATCTGCACGGTTTTACCGTGAGCTGCCGTGGTGGCGATCAACAGTGCGATGGCGAGGGACAGGCGCTGAGGCGGGAAGGGCATGGACGGACGGACTTTTGTTATAAGCGGGCCGTCCTGTATAGCGGTGGGTTTTTACAGAATGATGTCTGTGGTGTTGCAGAACACCTTAAGTTCGACGCTCGTAAGCCTTGCCGTAATGCCGTTCCATGCGCGCCTGGATCAGCTCCAGCCCGATCGACATCACCCAGTAAATGATCGCGGCGGTCGTGAGCATTTCGATGTAGCGATAGCTTGAACGACCATACGACTGCGCCAGAAACATCACTTCCCAAACGCCCATCACCGAGATCAGCGACGAGTCTTTGAGCATCGAGATGAATTGGTTGGTGGTCGGCGGGATGATGGTGCGCATGGCCTGGGGCAGGGTGATGCGCCAGAAAATCACGCTCTCGCGCATGCCCAGCGCCAGCGACGCTTCGCGTTGGCCGTAGGGGACGCCGAGGATGCCGGCGCGGAAAATCTCGCTGAGATAGGCGCCGTAGTTCAGCGACAGCGCGATGATCCCGGCAGCGATGGCGCCGGGCACGATGCCCAGTTGCGGCAGGCCGAGGTAGATCAGCAGGATCTGGATCAGCAGTGGCGTGCCGCGAAAGAACGAGGCGTAGAAACTGGCGATGCCAAAGGCCACAGCGCTTTTCGACAGTCGCGCCAAAGCCGTCACGAAGCCCAGTAATGACGAGGTGACAATCGAGCATACGCACAGAAACAACGTCAGCGCCGCGCCTTGCAGGAAGCCATTGGGTGCGAGTTTGAGGCCGACCAGGTTGGGCAGTTTGTCGAGGATGATCGAGAACTTCAGGTCGAAGCTCAGGAAGAACCCGGCGAACAGGCAGAACATAACCGCCCATGTCAGGTACAGCCGCGTACGAAAACCGAAGAGTCGGCGCAGAAGTGATTCAGCCACCGGTTGCGGTGGCTGTGGAGGTGTCGGAAAAGAAGTCATTGACTGATATCGGCGCCGATCCATTTTTGCGAGAGCTTGCTCAGGGTGCCGTCCTGCTTGAGCTGCGCAAACACCTCGCGCACTTTCGCATCCCACTGGGCATCACCCTTTTCGATGGCCACCGAGTTCGGTTCCGAGTACAGCGCCTCACCGGCCAGTTTGAAGCGCTTGTCTTCGTTCAGGCGGGGTTGCGCAGTGACGAGGTTGGTGAGGATCGCATCCAGACGCACGCCGGCACCCAGGCCCAAGTCCTGGAAGGCAACGTTGTCGGTGTCGTACGGGGCGATCTGCACCTCCTCGAACGGGTACTGCAACTGCGTGTCTTCGGCGCCTTCGATGACCAGATTCTTGTTCAGATAGCTTTCATAGCTGGAGGCGCTGGTGAGGCCGACTTTCTTGCCGCTCAGATCCTTGGCACTGTGGATGCGATCGTCTTTGGCGTTGACCACGATCACGGCTGGCGAAGCGTAGTACTCGACCGGGAAGTCGAACACCTCGGCGCGTGCCTTGCTCGGGGTCATCGAGCAGATGCAGATGTCGTAGCGCCCGCTCCAGCGCCCGGCGGCAATGACGTCCCAGGACGGTGTTTCGAGGCGCAGTTTCACGCCCAGTTTGTCCGCCACGGCTTTGGCGACGTCAACGTCGAAGCCGTCGAGCTGGTTTTGCTCGTTGAGAAACGAGAAGGGCGGGTAGCTTTCCATCAGTACGCCAACCAGTTCTTTTTTCTGCTCGATGCGATCCAGCGTGGCGCCGCCGAAGGCTTGGGTGGAGGCGGCCAGAATCGTCAGGCCCAGGGCCAGTAGCGGTTGAAATTTCACAGTCGATCCCTGGTTAAAAAAGAGGTTGTTATTAACGGAATGGTGCGTATTAAATAGTTATAAGAACGACTCTGATAGTGAGTTATTTTCATAAGCTTATGAGTGAAAGGCATATGGGCGCAGCAAACACGATTATTCTCGATGGCGGCATGGGCCGTGAGTTGCAACGCGCCGGTGCGCCATTCCGGCAGCCAGAGTGGTCGGCGCTGGCGCTGAGCGAAGCGCCGCAAGCAGTGGAAGCGGTACACGCCGCCTACATCGCCAGCGGTGCCAATGTGATCACCAGCAACAGTTACGCGGTGGTGCCGTTCCACATCGGCGAAGAGCGCTTCGCCGCTGAAGGGCAGGCGCTGGCGGCGTTGGCCGGTGAACTGGCGCGGCGTGCGGTAGAAGCTTCGGGCAAAGCCGTGCGGGTCGCGGGTTCCTTGCCGCCGTTGTTCGGTTCCTATCGCCCGGATCTGTTCGAGGCGTCCCGCGTGACCGAGTTGCTCAACCCATTGGTCAAGGGCCTGGCACCGCACGTTGACCTGTGGCTGGCGGAAACCCAGAGCTCGATCGTCGAGGCGCGGGCCATCCACGCCGGGCTGCCGCAGGACGGCAAGCCGTTCTGGTTGTCGTTTACCTTGAAGGACGAAGACACCGACGAAGTGCCGCGTTTGCGTTCCGGCGAGCCGGTGGTCGAAGCGGCTGCAGTGGCCGCCGAGTTGGGCGTCGAGACGCTGCTGTTCAATTGCAGCCAGCCGGAAGTGATCGGCGCGGCGATTGATGCGGCGCGCGAAACCTTCGAACGTCTGGGGGTGACGATTCACATCGGCGCGTATGCCAATGCGTTTCCGCCGCAGCCTAAAGAAGCCACGGCCAATGACGGACTTGACCCGTTGCGCGAAGATCTCGATCCGCCGGGTTATCTACATTGGGCGATTGATTGGCAGCAGCGTGGTGCCAGCCATTTGGGCGGTTGCTGCGGGATCGGCCCGGAGCACATTGCGGTGATGGCGCAGAAACTCGGTTAAGAGAAGAGGCCTGATACGACAGATAAATCGCCAATTTTTCTTGTGCAGTAAACCTCTGGCGTCGCTCTTGTTTAAAGCCTGTTGGCTTTACGTCTTGCGACCTACAAAACCTTGCGCCGCTGCCTACGCATGCACCAGAATCCGCCGGCTTGTGCGCCTTTGGCTGGCTGCGTAACTTGGTTTGCATCACTGATTTCCAGTGATCGGGCTTAGCGGCCCGGCTAGTCACTACGGTTGCACATATCTATCCAGTCAGGCATTCGCCTGCACTTGATGGTGGCTGTGCGCATGGCACCTTCGGGTGCACCGGGTTTTTGGTGACTACCGGTCCGCTAACTTGCGCACAGCCGCCACCCTTTCGCTTAGCGGCGAAAAGATGGCGGCCTCACAGAGGTTAGTCACCATGTTCAAACCAACGCCAAACCCGCCGACGACAGACCCGGCATCCCCCTACGAATCGTCCGATTCAAAGAAATTCCACGAAGCCGCCGAGCGCGCCCTCGACCACTATCTCGGCCCATCGGCGGCCGACATCATGGCCGCGCCTTACAAACCCAACACGCTCTACATGGCAAGCCCCGAGGCCGACAACGAGTCCCTGCTGGTAGATGCCAGTGAAACCCTTGGCTCGGCCACCGTCATGATCAACAACCATATCGCGCAGGTTGAAGGTACCCACCGCAAAACCCTGCAAGGCATCGCGCAGGTGGTGATGCTGGCAGAGCTGGCGGTCAATCGGGTGCTGGACAGGTTAGTGCCAACGGAGTGATCAACGTGCTGGCGGCGCATGCGTATGTGCTGCCAGCACATTGGCTGGGAAATACGTTGTTGATGCTTTTCTGCATTTTGTTGCAGATGTATGCGTGGCTCTCGATGAAATATGCACTATATTGCAGTTATTACTGAAAACTCTTCGCTAAAGTGCATTTAAATGCAGGTGCAAAGCGTATGTACGACCTGACATTACAGATATTCACGGCTGGGCATTGGCATGACGCGATGATTCTGAGTTTCGCTAACCCCGAAAAGGGTTTCGAAAGTCGCTGCCATTTCGGTTATCAAACCACTTATCTCGTCGATAACTTAGATTCCTTCGGTTCGCCGTTCTCAAAAGCTGTGAGTGTACGGTTCCCATTGGAATGGGATAGCCGGCGATCCGCTGTGCCAGCCTTCATCCATGACATCGCTCCTGCCGGTGCAGCGAAACGTTTTCTTCTTGCTCGCGTGGGGCAAGAAAAACCTGCAGGCATCAGCGCCGATCTTTATCTGTTGGGTCGAAGTACAGCGGCACCCATCGGCAACATGCGGATAAAGGAGTCTGCCGAATCTGTGGATGAGCGAGAGCCCATTGGATTTCAGCGTCAGGACGTGATCCTGCGTGACAACCGGTTTCTCGAGTACGCCTATGAACTGGGTGCAGCCATTGGTGGTGCAACGGGGGCGGGGGGGGAAGCACCGAAGCTTTTGTTGGCAGAGAACAAGGCGGGTCTCCTGTTCCCCGATGCAGTCCTTGAGGATTCAGAGGTCAGTCAACACTGGTTTGTGAAGTTTGCCCGCAACAAAGGCAACCAGACCGATCAGGACATCTTGCGAAGTGAGTTCCACTACTACAGAGCCCTTCAGACGTTAGGCATCGAAACGGTCGCATCACAGGGGCTGGCACTGGAAGAGGCGACCAAACCCAGCTTGTGGATGCAGCGTTTTGATCGTCGGGTAACCGCTCAAGGTGTTGAGCGTTACGCAGTCGAATCGATTTATTCGCTGGCTAACGTGACAACGCCAGGCAGCGCGATGGACCATTTGGACGTGATTCGTATGCTTGCCGGCCTGTGGCGTGAGGCAGGGCAAGCGGATCAGATTCCTGATCTGGTAGCGGATTACTTGCGTCGGGATCTGATCAACAAAATTCTCGGCAACTCGGATAACCATGGCCGCAATACTGCGATCATTCGTGAGGCAAGTTCGTTTCGACTCGCGCCAATTTATGACCTGGCGCCGATGGTCATGGACGATGAAGGCGTTACCCGGACGACTAAGTGGCCGAAAGCGTTGGAAAGGGCCGGTGATGTCGATTGGCGAGGAGTTTGTCGCGCATTGGCTGATATTGCTGATCCGGATGACCCCTTGGCTGCTTTGGCTGGCGCGCCGGATTCATTCGAGCGCCTGCGTCAGGACGCACAACGCCTCGCGGCCCTTCCCGATATTTTGACCGAGAGCGGTCTGCCGGACCGAACCATGAATCACCCAGGCATTGCATTGAAAAATCTGGAACAGCGATTGAAAGGGTGGGATCTGAAATGAGCCTGACCGTTGCCGAACGCACTGTGCTTATTGAAAACATAAAAGAGGGGCTGGCGCAGGAAACGCTTGAGATCGGTGAAGCCGTTCGCCGCTTGCGTATTGAAGTGACGGGTTTGCATCAGACCCAATTCGCGAAAATGTGCAAAATTTCGGTTCGTACCTTGGTGCACATCGAACATGGTGAAGGTAATCAGACGCTGAAGTCGCTGAACGCCGTGTTTCGTCCGTTTGGGATGAAGATGGGCGTTGTGCGGATTCGGCGAGATATCAGTTAAAGATCAAAAGATCGCCGCCTGCGGCTGCTCCTACATTTGCCTTGTGTAGGAGCTGCCGAAGGCTCGGGCCGCGTTCGGACGATCTTTTGCTTTTAAAAGGTTAAGAACGGCACTCGACCAACCCCTTCACCTGCCCATCAGGCGTCTGGTTTTCATCCGACAGCCAGCGCTCAAACCCCGCCGCAATCGCCGGCCACTCACCATCCAGAATCGAGTACCACGCGGTGTCGCGGTTCTGACCCTTGACCACCATGTGCTGGCGGAACACGCCTTCGAAGCTGAAGCCCAAACGCTCGGCCGCGTATTTGGAACGGGCGTTGCCGTTATTGCATTTCCATTCGAGGCGCCGGTAGCCCAGCGCAAAGGAATATTTGGCCAGCAGGTAAACCGCCTCGGTGCTTTTCGGCGAGCGCTGCATCGGTGCGCCGAAGGTGACGTGACCGATTTCGATGCGGCCCTGAGCCGGAACGATCGACATCAGGCTGAGGATGCCTTGCACCTGATTTGTCGCGCGGTCGATGACGCTGAAGAAATACGGATCGCTGCTGGCCGCGTGATTGTTCAGCCAGGCATTGAACACGCTGCGCTCCGGGAACGGGCCGTAGGGCAAGTAATCCCAGAGTTTCGGGTCGGCACCGGCGCCTTGCAGGGCGTTGAACAGCTCGTCGGCGTGGCGCGCCGGGTCGAGTCTTTCCAGGCGGATGAAGCGACCTTCGAGCAGTTTGGTGGTCGGGGCGGGGACGCCTTTCCAGTCGGCAAGTGAAGCAGTCATGAGCGTCTCTCCTTAAAGGGCTTTGCGAAACTGGATGAACCCCGGGCGCTCGGCGATGCGCTCGTAGAGCTGGATCGCGGTGGCGTTGGTTTCGTGGGTCAGCCAATGGACTTTGCAGCAACCGTCGGCCTTGGCCGTGGCGTAGACGTGTTCGATCAGCAGGCGACCGACGCCGCTGCCGCGAGTGTGTTCCTCGACCAGCAAGTCTTGCAGGTAGCAGGAGTTTTCGATGCTCCAGTTCGAGCGATGGTAGATGTAATGCACCATGCCCACCGCTTTGCCGTCAGCCCAGGCGAGCGCGGCATGAGTCGGCTCGCTCGGCTCGAGAAAGCGCTGCCAGGTGCTGTGCGTGACGGCGTCCGGCAGTTCGCCTTTGTAGAAGGCCAGGTAAGCCTGCCACAGCGGCAGCCAGGCAGCGTGGTCGCCGGCGGTAACTGGGCGGATATCGATCTGACTCATGTGTTTTCCTTAACGCATCAATTGGGCGAGGGTTTGGTCGTTGACCTCGGGGCTGGCCGCGAGCCCTTCGCGCACACCGGCAATGTCCTCGGGGCTGCGGTTCTGGCTGAGCTTGCGCTTGCCTTCGAGACGGTCGATGGGAATGGCGAAACCGACGATGGCCTTGAGCATGCCGTCGATGTAATCGGCGGGGGCGTCGTCGACCTTCCATGGTTGCGCGCGGCCGGCTTCATGGCGGTCGGTGAGGGTGCTGACGATGTCGAGCAGGCGTCCGCCATCACTGAAGGTTTCGGCGTGGCCATAGGCGTGGACGGCGACGTAGTTCCAGGTCGGCACCACTTTGCCGTGTTCGGCTTTGCTTGGGTAAAAGCCCGGGCTGACGTAGGCGTCCGGGCCGGCAAAGATCAGCATCGCTTCGGCGCCGTCGCGCAGGTCTTTCCACTGCGGATTGGCCTTGGCCAGGTGCCCGTAGAGCGTGCCGTTCTCGCCTTGCTCGCAATGCAGCAGCACCGGCACATGGCTGGCTTGCAGACCGTTTTCGCCGTGGGTCACCAGAATGGCGAGGCGGGTGGCGAGGATCAGTTCGTGGAGCTGCGACAACTCGTCGATGGCAAAGGCGCGTGGCGTGTACATGGAGATATTTTCCTTGGCGAATGCCAGCATCGTAGGCAGGCTATTGGTCTGTTGTAAGAGCCATTGATGACCAATTTCATAGGTCCATTGCCATGCCCGATTCGAGCACGCTGTCGCTTTCCTTCAACCCGGCCGGTATTGAACTCGACCGTCGCCAGGGCTTGAGCCGCCAGCTCTATCAAGCGTTGCGCCTGCGCGTACTCGACGGTCGATTGAGCAGTGGCACGCGGCTGCCGGCCAGCCGTGATCTGGCGGCGGCACTGGCGATTTCACGCAACAGCGTGGTTCGCGCTTACGATCAGCTCTACGCCGAAGGCTTCATTGAGGGGCGGGTGGGCGATGGCACTTACGTGGCGCAATTGCCCGGTGAACAACTCTCGGCGAAAAAACTATCCACAAAAATATCCACAGGGTTTTCAACAGGCTTACCCACAACCTTATCCACAAATTGGCTGGATTTGCCTGTTGATCCATCCAGTAAAGTTATCCACAACGATCCGCTGAGTCGGGTGAAAAACAACCATTTATCCAAACCTCCCAGTGGTCCGCCACGGGCATTTCGCGTCGGTGTGCCGGCCTTCGATCTGTTCCCGTTTGACGTCTGGGCCAAGCTCAACGCGGCTTTCTGGCGTAAACCGGATCTTCAGCAGCTCTGTTACGGCGACCCGGCTGGCGACGCGCGCCTGCGCGGGCTGATCGCCGCTTATTTGCGCAGTTCGCGCGGCATGCAGTGCTCGGCTGAGCAAATTGTGATCACCAGTGGCGCGCAGCAAGGCATTAGCCTTTGTGCACAGCTGCTGGTGGAGCCGGGCGACGGTGTTGGCATCGAAAATCCGGGGTACCGCGCGGCCGGTCATGCGTTCGCTGTGGCGGGTGGCCGCTTGCGCGGGATTGCTGTGGATGAAGAGGGTATGGATTGCTCGGCATTGTCGGCGGCCACTGATTGCCGCGTGGCTTATGTAACGCCGTCCCATCAATACCCGACGGGCGTGGTGATGAGCCTTGCGCGGCGTCTTGAGCTGCTGGCCTGGGCCGAACGCACCCAAGGCTGGATCATCGAGGATGACTACGACGGCGAGTACCGCTACACCGGCGCGCCATTGGCTCCGTTGGCGGCGCTCGATCGTCAGGGGCGCGTGTTGTATGTCGGCACCTTTGGCAAAGTCGCGTTCCCGGCGTTGCGCCTCGGTTATCTGGTGCTGCCACCGGGGCTGGTGGAAGCGTTTTCGCAACGCCGGGCGGTGGACGTCCGGCATTCCGAGGTGAGCACGCAAGCGGTGATGGCCGAATTTATGGCGGCCGGGCATTTCCAGCGGCATATCCGCCGGATGCGCCGGGCCGCGCTGAGTCGTCGCAATACCCTGCTCGACGGTTGGCCGACGGCCATCGCCGGTGTCGGCAAGCTGCCGGCGGTGTCTGCCGGGTTGCACCTGACGGTGGCTGTGGACAGCATCGAGCGCGAGCAGCAGTTGATCGAGCAAGCCGCCGCCGTCGATGTGGAAATCAACGGCCTGAGCCATTACTGGCTTCCCGATTCCCTGACCGCCCCTGAGCAGCGCGCCGGTCTGGTTCTGGGCTTTGCCGCTGTGCCGGAGCCGGCGATCAAAGCGGCGCTGGCTCGGTTACAACAGGCTTGGCGGGCGTGAAGAACACAGTCTCGGCCAACTGACTTGAAAGAATTTCGCTGCGATGAATTTCAATCACTTGCTGATTGTTGAGGCCGCGCAGTTCGTAGGCGCCACCGAGGCGGCGTTGTGCGACGGTTTTCATATGTCCGGCTTCGAACGGAACGTCCGGGGCGCTGATGCTGGTGTAGTGAAAGTGCGCGTAACACAACACCTTTTTGGTTTTGATATCGCGCACTTCGTATTCGTCGAGAAAATCATCGGCGCGACTTTTGAGTCTGCGCCGAGTAACGGTTTTAGAGATGCTTACTTCACCTTTGCTTTTCAGCCACTCAACACCTGCTGCCGTGGGTGGTTGTTGTTTGATCATTTTGATGCGAGTCCGGGTGCCTGTTTCGTAAAGGCGGGTCGCGGCATCGCTGAGGGCGTGACCCAGGGCTTCCGTCCCGGGTGACGAGCCGGCGGTGAGATTGCTCGCCGTCAATGCCTCATCGATCGCTGCGTTTGCCTTGCGCAAACGGGCCGCGTGATTATGGTATTCCTCCTCAATCTCGACCGGGATTCGTTGACCGCGTTTGATGCGAGCCTCGGTACGCTGTTCGAACGCAGGCAGGCCATCGATCAAGGCCTGCCCCGCCTCAATGCTTTTTTTAAGATTCGGCCTGGCCACGGCAGGTGGCACTGGTGTCGTGCCGTGTTCGACCCATTCCCCGGGCGACTTCTCATGAAACGTCGCGATCACGCCGGTCAGTTCGCTTCGTACTTCCACCAGATCGGTGTCTTGACCATCAATGCTTTTTTTCCGCTCGCCGACCAGCGTGCCCTTGAATTTGGTCTTGATGATTTTTCGCGTGGATGTCGCGGCGGAAGGTGGTCTCGATGGGCCGGGTACAGGTTCGAGTAAATGTTTGTTACGCAACAGGTCGGCCAGCCGTACATCCGTCCGTGCCTTGAACTCGATCACTCGAGTGCGTAGATGCCCCAGTCGAGCCGTCTGAATCTGATCGGGAAATTCTGCGGCGAAGTCGGCAAAGCGCTGGTCCACGGCGGCAAACTGCTCCGAGACATTGCTCAAGGCATCGATCCGTTCACGCAGGTTGCTGAGGCCTTCGTCGGCGGTCAGATTCAGCGAACTCTGAATATTCAGCGCAGCATCTTCGATGAGCGTTTCCAGTGTCTGGAAGGCATCTGCACGGGCCGCTGTTTCTCCGGGTTTGAGGCAGATCTCCTGTCCGAGGCTGATCTGTAGCAGCTTGAGGTCATTCAGATCGTAAGTCGGCAGTGCCCTTCGATACAGGGCAAGTGTTTCCACGGCGTCTTTGCCGAGCAGTTCGAGTTCCTGGAAGCGGCTCTGGGCGGACTCGATCTTTTCGATGATGCTCTGGGTCTGATCGGTCATACGTTCACAGGCCTGGGCAAAGATCTGCTGTTCAACATGGGTGTCAGCAATCATTGCCCTTGTCGCAGCCACATTGGTTTTATAGTTGATGTCATGCTGACTGAGCCACTCCTGGCCGAGAAACAACTGCATTTCCAGGCGCTGGATCATGGTGGTGCGGTAGTTGGGAATGCTTTGTGCGAGGTTCAATGCCTTGATTTTCTCGATGTTCGCGTCGTATTCCTTGCGTTGCGAATCGAGGGTATCCAGATACTCTTGGCGTGCCGCCTCGAGACTTTCCGGCTGGGCATCGAGCATTGCATTGTGGGCTTCGTCGAGTCGGGTTTGCTTATTCCCCATGGTCAGGTCGAAGGCCTCGAGGTCGGCTTTCAGTTTTTTGGCTTGCTTGTCGCTTTTGCTCTTGGCTTCCTTGCGGCGATTGCGCAGTCCGCCTCCGCGCAGGCGCAAACGCACATCGACTACCCATCTATCACCAACCCGGCTGAGCAATGGTCCGCTGCGTGTTGGCTGCTGGCGCGAGTCGATGATCTGCACGTCGTCGTTGTCATTGATCGCCACTTCAAACCAGCGTTTGCCAACGGGGGCATACCATTTGCCCTTTTGTGCAAAGAGGTGCTGATGCTGACCTGTACTGGCCGCCTCACCGAGCCCTTCGGGTTTGGTGAGATTGAAACCGTCGAGCAGAGATTCGAGCACAACGGGTGAGCGCAGCAGCGCGGCGACAGCGTTGACGGAGGACTCGTGAGTGGCGGGTAACTCGGTGGTGGAGATATCGGGCAATTGAAGCGGTTTGATCTTTGCGGGTTGTGGGGTTGTTGCTGGCGGCTCGTCCTCGGGTAGCACATCAATCGATTCGGCTGGCGCCCTGTCACCGACCGCTGCGCGATGAGCGAGCACCATGCCCAGCGCAAGGAAAATATCCGCCACCGCCGTCCAGGCAACCTTGCCGGACTCTTGATTGGCGACGTCGCTGATCTCCTGCAAGTCGTCCATGATTTGCCATATCCATGCCGCCGTACCAACACTGCGGCCCAGAAACGGTAATGCCGCATTGAATAGCATCCAGCCGCCGCGCTTGAGGCTGGCCCAGCGTGCTTCAGCATTGGAGACGGACTGGCGATCGGCCTGGGTGATGACTGCCTGAACGTTGGAGGTGTGCAGTGTCGCCAGGATATCGCCTTCGATCACTGCAGTGCCGAGTGTGACAGGGCCGGACATGTCGAGGGCGGTGAGCGGGTTGACCAACAGTTGCGGAATCGTCCACACCGACGGCAGTTTGGCGGTGAACACGAACTGGCTGTAGTTGAATCGCACATCGTCCGGCAACCAGGCCAGAACCGATTCACGCAGTTGCCGGGAATGCTGGATCGCATACAGCAGGTTGGCGTGGCTGGGGTACTGAATCAGTGCCATTTGGAACAGCGGTCTATAAAGCACGCAGGGGCCTTTGTCCGCGTCGCGCGGGCCGATGACGTACATGTTGGTCACGGTGTCGGTCTCTGAACCGCTGCGGTGGGCAGCGAACGCAAGCGGCCGGATGACGATCTCCTGCCCATCGACCTGACGCGCCTCGGCACGGCTGTTCAGGGCGGCAACCACATACCGGTAACCGAGTTCGTTGATACCGGCATTGCCACGGATCTTGTGTTGCAACGCCAGAAGCGGCAGCTCGAGGGATAACTGGTGGGTGTACAACCTCTGCAAGGCCGCCGCGTGCACCGCATCGTCCACCAGCAGCTTTTTCAAATGTGCGGGGTAGGTTTTGCCAATATCGACGCTGCTGACCAGTTGTTCGAGTTACGTCACGGTCATCCAGTCCGGCAGGGCACTGTCGTCCTTGTAGCGCACGGTTTTATTGCCCAGTGGCAGGCCCGCGAGGTTTTGCAGGGCGAGCTCGATCAGCGACAGGCTTTTGATCTGAATATTGCCCGGCAGGACGAACGTGCCCCACACCTCCAGGCTGGCAATGCTGAGTTCGATCTTGTCGATCTTCAGATCTGTTGCTGTCGGGTGATCCTTGAGCATCTGTCGGCTCAGGGCATCGCGAGTAAAGGTCTGCAGGCTGGCAACCTGCTCCTGAAACGACTTGCCCTTGTTCGAATGCTGCAACACCGTCAGGTCCAACAGATAACGACTGTAAGCGGCCTGGTCCGCGGGCGCGGCGTCGTCCAGCCAGACTGGCAGTATCGGACGCATACGATCGATATGGGGCTTGAGGTTCGGCGGCGGTTGCCGGGGTTTGCCGGTGTGAGGGTAGAGCTGATCGGGCGTCGAGCTCTCAAAGAAATTGATCTCCCCGAGGGCGTCGCCTTCCAAGGCGATCAGTGTGCAGGCCTGGTGGTCGAAAAAATTGCCTTCCGGTTCCAGTAACCGCCACTTGAACGGGGTGCTGGAGGCTCTTTGCCAGAATTTGCGCGGCAATGCGTCGCCGAGTTCATCCAGAGAGTCGAAAGTCTGGAAACCATGGATCACTGAATAGGTCAGGATTATCGTGCGCTCATCGACGCTACCGATCAGCACTGCGCTGTCCAGCAGGGTCAGATGCTCGTTGCTGTCGCCGTCACCCTGGTCGAGGTCAATCAGGCAGGCGCGGGTCTTGTATTTGTCATCGGCCAGGCGCTGGTGCCTGTCCGGGACCTTGAAAACGGCATGGGCCATGGCCTGCTGATCGGCATCCCAGCCCGGGCGGGCGTCGACGTTCCACAGGTTGCGCAGGGCGTCCGACATTTGCTGCCAGCGCGCCCGCTCCGGGGCGATGAAGGTGCCCCAGTAAGCGATATGTTGTTCTTTGAAGGCGACGAACATCAAAGGGGCAAATTCATTGAGCAAGCGGCCGATGGCGTCGATCTTCACTGGCAGCTGGATTGCCGACCGGCCGGGCTGCAAGGTCAGAAAGTGCTCGCCGTCGAGGTACGTCACCGTGGTGCCGCTCAGCGCGAGTCGCACCAGAACATCGGTCAGAGATTCGATCTGCTCGCGGCCGGGCACGACTTGCTCGCCTTCGATGACCCACGTCGGTGTCACCACCATGGCCTGCTGCGGATCGATGTGCAGGGTCGGGTACAGCGTCTTGAGCGCCGGTTGCAGCGTTTTCGAGGCGACTTCGCGCAACGAAGGGCCGGTCACCAGTTGTGTCACTACATCAACGGCGCTGGGTATGGAAGATTCGGGCATGAGCAATTCCTGATCTGACGAAAGAGGTGCGCCGCAAGGGCGTCATATCAGGGCAAGGTAGAGGTCACGTTGTGGCGCTGTGCGGTACATAAATGTTGCGGGCAAAAAAAGACCCGCGAGTGCGGGTCGTTTACGGTTGCGTTGCTCTCTACGGGTGTTCAAATCCTTCGAGGACGTTCACCGCGTTGATGCCGATTTCTTCCACGGCGTAGCCGCCCTCCATGACGAACAGGGTCGGTTTGCCAAGGGCGGCAATGCGCTTGCCCATCGCCAGATAATCCGGGCTGTCGAGTTTGAATTGCGAGATCGGATCATCCTTGAAGGTGTCGACACCCAGCGACACGACGATGATGTCGGCGCCGTAGCTGTCGATCTCGTTACAGGCCTGATCCAGCGCTGCGCTCCATGCATCCCAGCCAGAGCCGGCCGGCAGCGGATAGTTGAAGTTGAAACCCTCACCGTCGCCTTCGCCGTGTTCATCGTCATAGCCGAGGAAGAACGGGAATTCCGCTTCCGGGTGGCCATGAATCGAGGTGAACAACACGTCGCTGCGCTCATAGAAAATCGACTGCGTGCCGTTGCCGTGGTGATAGTCGACGTCGAGGATTGCGACTTTTTTATGGCCCTGATCGAGGAACGCCTGCGCGGCAATGGCAGCGTTGTTGAGGTAGCAATAACCACCCATCAAGTCGCCGGCGGCGTGGTGCCCCGGTGGACGGCAAAGGGCGAAGGCGCTGCGCGCGCCGTTCTGGATCGCTGCTTGCGCGGTCAGCGCCACCTGCGCCGCGCTGTAAGCCGCTTGCCAAGTGCCGGCGGTGATGGGCGCGCCGCCGTCGAAGCTGTAGTAACCGAGCTGGCCGTGCAGGCTGGTCGGCTTGATCGCACGCAGAGTGCGCGCCGGCCAGGTGTAGGGCAGCAAGTCGCCGTCGGTGTTGAATTCAGTCCAGCGCGCCCACGCACCTTTGAAGAAATCCAGGTAGTCGCGGCTGTGGATGCGGGCGATCGGTTCGAGGCCGAAATCCTTCGGCGCTTCCACCGGCCCGAGGTGCTGGTGTTGCACCCGTTGCAGCACATGGTCGGCGCGCGACGGCATCTCGAAGCACGGCTTGAGCTGGCCATCGATCAATTCGCAGCGGCCATGGTGCAGGTGGTGATCGTCCGAGTAGATCGTCAGCATTTGTTGTTCTCCGCAGGGCTGAATCGGGTTGCGCCCAGTGTTGCGGCGCAGGACGATTCGGAGAACGGCAGGAAAGGCCAAAAGGGGATTGATCTGGCCAAAAATGCTGACCGCTATTCGCCCCTCGCTGGAGCAGCCTGCCCTAACAGGGTTTATCAGTGCGGCCGGAACTGACTCGGCGCCACGCCACTCCAGCGCACGAACGCATGGCGAAAACTCGCGGTCTCGCTAAAGCCCAATGTTTCGGCGATACGGTAGATCGGCAACTGATCTTCGCAAAGCATCTGCTTGGCCCGTTCGAAGCGCAGTTCGTCGAGCAGCTCCTGATAACTGCTGCCCATGTCCTTGAGGTGTCGGCGCAAGGTACGTGGCGAGCACTTCATCTGCTGCGCCAAGCCTTCCAGCCCCGGCGCCGCGTTCAACTGGGCGCTGAGCAACTGACGGATGCGCCCGAGCCACGCCTGACGCCCGGTGAACTCGAGGTTCTGCTTGCGGCAGCGTTCGGCCATGGCTTGATGGGTAATGGCATCGGCCAGCGGCAGCGGCTGATCGAGCCAGTGCCGGTCGAAGGCGAAGGCATTGTCCTTGGCGGCAAAGTGCAATGGGCTGGCGAAGTGCTCGGCGTAGCTGTCGCGGTAATCCGGCGCGGCGTGTTCGAACCGCGTGGCGAGTAGCGGCAGCGGATGGCCAAGCAAGTCATCGCAAATGACTTTCAGCGAAACCAGACAGAACTCGGCATTGAACACCGCCATCGCCGGGCTCTCTCGATAGTCGGCTGCGACGAACCAGACGCGCTCGCCGTCCTCTTCCAGGCTCAGCTCGAAAAGTGTTCCCAACAGCGCCGGATAACGGATCGCCAGACGCAAAGCGTCACCGAAGGTGGCACAGGTGAGCAGCGCGTAACCGAGCATGCCGTAGCAGGAAACGTGCATGCGCCGGCCCAGTTCCAGGCCGATGTCGTGCTTGAGCGCGACAGCATTGGCACAGACCTGCATTTCCTGATTGGTGGTGATGCGCGTGTCGGCACGGTTCAGATCCGCCGCACTGATGCCGCTGCCAGCCAGCAGTGCTTCGCTCGGCAAGCCTTCTTCGTTGAAGGTTTTGAGAATAAGGGAGACGGCATTCAGGGTGGTGAGGTGGGAGTGGAGCATGGTGGGTTCCAGTGTCGAGCGTTCTGAAAGGTTAGCAAGGTGCATGCCGGACAGAGGTGTGATCAAAGAACTGGATGGGTTTTAGTGTGTCCTGCAGCTAAAAGGTATTTGTAAGTTCAGTAAAGTTTTGTGCCCTCGTTAGAATAATTAGCGGCGGATTGATCCGCTACTGTAAAAGTTGACAGGTTTTCTTCGAAATATAACCGTTGATCAGGCGATTATTCTTATCTGCTATTTAAGTTTATTTTGTTTGACCTGGCTTCGCATGGGTGATTAGTGTTTGGCGGAAGTTGCCGGGTTAGTTGACTTTTATCAGGAGGGTTTTGTTCATGGCTGGAAAAAAATCTAAGGCAGACACTCATGCTGCCGACACGGTCGTCGTGATCAAGGGCATTTTGAAAGCGGAGGTCGACGGAGAGAGCCAAGAGTTCCCGGCTTTCTATCTAGAGGTTGATGAGGGTAGCGTCGAGGTTATCAACGCGGCTTTTGGTGTTCGGGGAGAAACTTACATATCCTTAAGTAATGGTAATTTCCCGCTCGTATCCTATAACGCAAGTAACGCTTCTATTCCCTGGGAGAAAGGAGGGGAGTTGAAAGTTAGCCGGGATCCCGTCAGTGGTCGATACTCAGGAGGATTTACGGCGCAATTCCATGCAGTTGTTCCACCCGGTATTCCCAAAGCCGTAAAGGGTATTTTTGAAGTATGGGAAGAGTCGTAGTTTTTACGAGCCGCTGTCTTTGAGGTTCGAAGAAAGCGGCTCGTCAACCGGCTACAGGAATAACAATGCTGGCTAATTATGCGGGGAGGTCAGCTCACCGCACAGATCCAGTTCCATAAGCTGCCGCACTTCGGCGTTATTCAGCTCTGCCCCCAGCAACCCATGCAACTTGCCGAACGCCGCTTCGCGCGTCATGCCGCCACCGGACAGGACACCGACGCCGCGCAAACGGCTACCCGCCTCGTACACATCCAACTCGACCCCGCCTTCATGGCACTGCGTGACCGCGACCACCACCACACCGTTATCCCGTGCACGGCCGAGGCTGGCGAGGAATTCCGGGTTGTCGCTCGGCCCGGTGCCGCTGCCGTAGCATTCCAGCACCAGCCCCTGAATGCCGCTGTCGAGCAGGCCGTCGAGGATCTCGGCGCCGATGCCGGGGAACAGCGGCAGCACGGCAACTTTCGCCAATTGCTTTGGCTGGTTGTAGTTCAACGCGGCTGGAATCGAAGTGGCTTTCACGCCGCCACCCTGACGCTCCAGACGTTTGAACGGGTGACGGCCGAAGCTGCGCACTTTCGCGCAACGGGTTGGTGCCAGCAGTTCGCCGTGAAAGTACAGGTGCACGCCCGGCGCCAGGCCTTGGCCGAGGGCGACCAGCGCACCGCCGAGGTTTTCCCAGGCATCGCTGTCGGTCACGCCCGCCGGCAACATGGAGCCGGTGAAGCACACGCGGGCGTGCAGGCCGAGCAACTGGAAGCTCATGGCTGCGGCGCTGTAAGCCAGGGTGTCGGTGCCGTGCAGGATCAGCACGCTGTCGCAGCCTTGCACGTCCACGGCATCGACCACCGCTTCACGCAGTTGCTGCCAATAGGCCGGGGTCATGTTGGCGCTGTCGATCAGCGGCGACATCTCGCGAAAGCGCCACTGCGGCACGACCAGTTCAGGCTGGCTGTGCAGGTACTCGCGCATCCGCGCTTCAAAACCGGACGCCGGGGCCAGGCCATTGGCGCTGGCCTGCATGCCGATGGTGCCACCGGTGTACAAAACCATGACGTGCTGGGCGGCAGGATAAGTCGACGAATTCATGAGGATTCTCCGAGAGGAAGAGTTCCTGTGGGAGCGAGCAAGTCGGCTCCCACAGTTTTTCGAACTGTAACTGACGGGCGCAGAGGATGCGCCCGTCATTTACCCATCAGCGTTGCGCTGCGGGTACGCCTTGCGGCTCGGCGCAAGTATTGCCGGCAGCGGCAGGCGGGTTGGCCGGCCAGGCTTTGCGGTCGAGGTCCAGATCCGGGAATTTGCTCGAATCGAACACCGGGGTCTTGATGCCGGCAGCACGCTGGTCATCGTAGTCACGCAGGATGCGCATGCCGACCTTGAACAGCAGAAACAGCGCGATCAGGTTGACGAAGGCCAGCATGGTCATGGTGATGTCGGCGAAGGCGAACACGGTGCCGAGGTTTTCGATGGCACCCCAGAAGATCAATACCAGTACCAGTGCGCGGTAGCCGATCAGCGCCTTGCGGTTTTCACCGATCAGGAAGCGCAGGTTGCTCTCGCCCAGGTAGTAGTTGTAGAGGATCGAGGTGAACACGAACAACGCCAGTGCCACCGAGATGAACATCCGGCCCCATTCACCGACCACGGCGGCCAGCGAGTTCTGGGTCAGGGCAATGCCGTCGCCTTCGAAACCCGGGGTGTAGAAACCGGAGAGCAGGATCAACAACGCGGTGCAGGTGCAGATCACGAAAGTGTCGAGGAACACGCTGAATGCCTGAACCACACCTTGTGCCACCGGGTGCTCGACCGAAGCCACTGCGGCCACGTTCGGCGCACTGCCCAAACCGGCTTCGTTGGCGAACACGCCACGCTTCACGCCCATGACAATCGCGCTGCCGATCAGGCCGCCGAACGCCTGGTCGAGACCGAAGGCGCTCTTGACGATGGTCATCAGCATGGCTGGAACGTGGTCGAATTGCAGCACGATCACGTAGAGGGTCACGCCGATGTAGACCAGGGTTTTCACCGGCACCAGCAGGTCAGCGACCTTGGCGATGCGCTTGATCCCGCCGATGAACACCAGACCCAGCAGTACCGCCAGCGCGAGGCCGGTGTAAGTGGTGTCGAGGCCGAAGGCGTTGTTCAGCGAGTGAGTCACGGCGTGGGCTTGCAGGCCGTTGAAGGCGAAACCGAAGGTCACCAGCAACAGGAACGCCATGACCATGCCCAACCAGCGCTTCTGCAGGCCGTGCTGGATGTAGTAGGACGGGCCGCCACGGAAGGTGCCGTCCGAATCCGTGCGTTTGTACAGCTGACCGAGGGAACACTCGAAGAAGCTGCTGGACATGCCGACCAGTGCGGTTACCCACATCCAGAACACCGCACCTGGCCCACCAAGGGTCACGGCGATGCCGACACCGGCGATGTTGCCTGCACCAACGCGGCCGGCGAGGCTGAGCATCAGGGCCTGGAACGAGCTGAGCTGCCCGGCGCTGCTTTTCAGGCTGTCGCGGAACACCGCGAACATGTGGAAAAAGTGACGCAATTGAACGAAACGCGAGCGAATCGTGAAGTAGCTACCGAGCCCGACAATGAGCACGATCAGTACTTTCCCTGAGAGGAAGTCGTTAATGACTTCGAGCATGGATTTTTCCTCGCTGTTTTTTGTGTAAGCAAATGCTGGATGTTCGGAAACATCGCGTTACACCGGTTTGCGCGCGGCACAACAGGTGGGGCGAAGGTTTCGTCCCGGTTCCATTTCGCGGGTTTGTTATTAGTTCGGGTTTCGCATGGGTTATGGCCTCGTTACCGACGACCGCTCACGCGAAGAGGGGCGGCACTATACCGATCAGTGGCGCGCCCGTCTGCACGGTAGTGGTGCAAGCGACGAAACGAGGTGCTGCAGAATCAAAAGATCGCAGCCTTCGGCAGCTCCTACAGGTGCACATCAATCAATGTAGGAGCTGCCGAAGGCTGCGATCTTGGCGGTATCAAAAGCACAAAACATCTAACGTCCTGCCCGCAAAAAAGTTAAAAAAAAGGGCCTGGGGACTGATCCCCAGGCCCTCAAAAGGTGAGAGGTGTCTAGTCCCTCGACCTGGTGAGCGGTGCTACAAACAACACGTCGGTTCAGCCTTTGAGCGGAACCAGACGCGGAGCAATCATGTTTTCCGGGCGCAGGATGTCGGCGAGACTGGCTTCGTCGAGCAGACCTTCTTCGCGCACCAGTTCCAGCACGCCGCGGCCGCTTTCAAGGGCGATGCGGGCGATGCGGGTGGCGTTTTTGTAGCCGATGTACGGGTTCAGCGCGGTGACCAGACCGATCGAGTGTTCGACCAGTTCGCGGCAGCGGGCTTCGTTGGCAGTGATGCCGACAATGCAGTGCTCGCGCAGCATGTCCATGGCGCGTTGCAGCAGGCGGATCGAGTCGAAGATCTTGAACGCGATCAGCGGCTCCATCACGTTCAGTTGCAACTGGCCGCCTTCAGCCGCCATGGTCAGCGCCAAGTCGTTACCGATGACCTGGAAAGCCACCTGGTTAACGGCTTCCGGGATCACCGGGTTGACCTTGCCGGGCATGATCGAGCTGCCTGGCTGACGCGCCGGCAGGTTGATTTCGTTGATACCGGTGCGTGGGCCGCTGGACAGCAGGCGCAAGTCGTTGCAGATCTTCGACAGCTTGACGGCGGTGCGCTTGAGCATGCCGGAGAACAGGACGAAGGCACCCATGTCGGAGGTGGCTTCGATCAGGTCGGCTGCCGGTACCACCGGTTGACCGCTGATCAGCGCCAGACGCTGCACAGCCAAGGCCTGATAACGCGGGTCGGCGTTAATGCCGGTACCGATTGCAGTGCCGCCCAGGTTCACTTCAGTCAGCAGTTCTGGGGCCAGCGTCTTCAGACGGGCCAGGTCTTCGCCCATGGTGGTGGCAAAAGCACGGAATTCCTGGCCGAGGGTCATCGGCACAGCGTCTTGCAACTGGGTACGGCCCATTTTCAGGACGTGATCGAATTCTTTGCCCTTGGCCGCGAATGCCTGAATCAGGCTGTCGAGGCTGGCCAGCAGGGTGTCGTGACCCAACAGCAGACCCAGGCGGATGGCGGTCGGGTAGGCGTCGTTGGTCGACTGCGCCATGTTCACGTCGTCGTTCGGGTGCAGGTACTGGTACTCGCCTTTCTGGTGACCCATCGCTTCGAGCGCAATGTTGGCGATCACTTCGTTGGCGTTCATGTTGGTGGAAGTACCGGCGCCACCTTGAATCATGTCGACCACGAACTCTTCGTGGAAATCACCGCGGATCAATCGGGCACAGGCTTCGCTGATGGCAGCGTGCTTGGCTTCGCTCAGGTGACCCAACTCGCGGTTGGCGTCGGCGGCGGCCTGTTTGACCATCGCCAGACCGACAACCAGTTTCGGGTAATGCGAAATCGGAACGCCCGAGAGGCGGAAGTTGTTCACCGCTCGCAGGGTCTGGATGCCGTAATACGCTTGAGCCGGTACTTCGAGGGCGCCAAGCAGGTCGTTTTCTGTGCGGAAAGATGCAGCGGAGGACATGATAGAAATCATCTCGATATGGACCCGGTCGATGCCGGAACGCTGCGAATGCTAGGCTTGTGGGAAATTTTGGGCCAATGCTGTTCAGCACTGACCTATGCACATTCGGCATAATGCCCGTGTGACGCCGCGTGCGCGGCAGACGTGTGACCTGTTTTGGTGCGTGTCCGGGAGGACGTGATGAATCTGGAAAGCAAATGGCTCGAGGACTTCAGTGCTCTGGCCGCCACCCGCAGCTTCTCGCAGGCCGCCGAACGACGCTTCGTGACCCAGCCGGCCTTCAGTCGGCGGATACGCAGCCTGGAAGCCGCGCTGGGCCTGACGTTGGTCAACCGCTCGCGCACGCCAGTCGAGCTGACGGCGGCGGGGCAATTGTTTCTGGTGACCGCGCGTACCGTGGTCGAACAGCTCGGCGAAGTGCTGCGCCATCTGCATCATCTTGAAGGCGGGCAGGGCGAGGTGATGCAGGTTGCCGCCGCTCACTCATTGGCGCTGGGCTTCTTTCCACGCTGGATCGCACAGTTGCGCAATGAAGGCCTGAACATCGCCACGCGACTGGTGGCGACCAACGTCGGTGACGCCGTGCACGCACTGCGCGAAGGTGGCTGCGACTTGATGCTGGCGTTCTACGACCCGGACGCGGCGATGCAGATGGACCCGGAAATTTTCCCGTCACTGCATTTGGGCCAGACCGAGATGCTCCCGGTGTGCGCGGCGGATGCCGATGGCAAGCCGCTGTTCGATCTGGAAGGTGACGCCAGCGTGCCGTTGCTGGCGTACAGCGCCGGGGCGTTTCTCGGACGTTCGGTGAATGGTTTGCTGCGTCAGCGTCAGCTGCGCTTCACCACCATTTATGAAACCGCCATGGCCGACAGCCTGAAAAGCATGGCGCTGGAAGGCCTCGGGATCGCCTGGGTGCCGCAACTGAGCGTGCGTGCCGAACTGGCCCGGGGCGAACTCGTCGTATGCGGCGGCCCGCAATGGCATGTGCCGCTGGAGATTCGTCTGTACCGCTGCGCGCTGGTGCGCAAGGCCAACGTGCGGTTGTTGTGGCGCAAGCTCGAAGGCGGCGCAGCACAAGCTTCCTGATGGAGGGTGTCTGGTGGAAAAGATCGCAGCCTTCGGCAGCTCCTACATGTTGAAATGCGTTCCCCTGTAGGAGCTGCCGAAGGCTGCGATCTTTTGATCTTTTTGGCTGACCTTCAGGTCAATAAAACCGGGCTTTTGCGGCAGATGACAGATGGTCGTGACGGGGGCTGTTTATTGCTTTCTTTGCGGTATACTGCGCGGCCTTCGGCCGGTACGCCCGGTCATTTTTCCTACAACAAGCCACGCATTCTGCGTGGCTTGTTGTTTTTGACGCGCCTGCGGGCGCCCAGAGAGAAGAGGCGCGACGATGAGTGCACTGGTTGGCGTGATCATGGGCTCCAAGTCCGATTGGTCCACCCTTAGCCACACCGCCGATATGCTGGAAAAGCTCGGCATCCCGTACGAGGTCAAGGTGGTCTCTGCCCACCGCACCCCGGATTTGCTGTTCCAGTACGCCGAAGAGGCTGAAAGCCGCGGCATCGAGGTGATTATCGCCGGTGCCGGCGGCGCAGCCCACTTGCCAGGCATGTGTGCGGCCAAGACCCACCTGCCGGTGCTGGGTGTTCCGGTGCAATCGTCGATGCTCTCGGGCGTCGATTCGCTGCTGTCGATCGTGCAGATGCCGGCCGGTATTCCGGTCGCTACCCTGGCCATCGGCAAAGCGGGCGCGATCAACGCCGCCCTGCTCTCGGCGAGCATCCTCGGCGCCAAGCATCCACAGTTCCACGCGGTACTGAAAACCTTCCGTGCCGAGCAGACCGACAGCGTCCTGGACAATCCAGACCCACGTATTGCCTGAGGTTGTTGAGATGAAGATCGGTGTAATCGGTGGCGGCCAGTTGGGTCGCATGTTGGCCCTGGCGGGCACCCCGCTGGGCATGAACTTCGCTTTCCTCGACCCTGCGCCGGACGCATGCGCCGCTGCGCTGGGCGAACACCTGCGGGCCGATTACGGCGATCAGGATCATCTGCGTCAACTGGCTGATGAAGTCGATCTGGTGACCTTCGAGTTCGAAAGCGTCCCGGCTGAAACCGTGGCGTTCCTTTCGCAATTCGTGCCGGTTTATCCGAGCGCCGAAGCCCTGCGCATTGCTCGCGACCGCTGGTTCGAAAAGAGCATGTTCAAGGATCTGGGGATTCCGACCCCGGCCTTCGCCGACATCCAGTCGCAAGCCGATCTGGATGCCGCCGTAGCCTCGATCGGTCTGCCGGCCGTACTGAAAACCCGCACCCTGGGTTACGACGGCAAGGGCCAGAAAGTCCTGCGCAAACCCGAAGACGTGGTCGGTACCTTCGCCGAACTCGGTAGCGTGGCCTGCCTGCTGGAAGGCTTCGTGCCGTTCACTGGTGAAGTCTCACTGATCGCCGTTCGCGCTCGCGATGGCGAAACCAAGTTCTACCCGTTGGTGCACAACACCCACGACAGCGGCATCCTCAAGCTGTCTGTGGCCAGCACCGATCACCCGTTGCAGGCCTTGGCCGAAGACTATTCCAGCCGCGTGCTCAAGCAACTGGATTACGTCGGCGTGATGGCGTTCGAGTTCTTTGAAGTCGACGGCGGCCTCAAGGCCAACGAAATCGCCCCGCGCGTGCACAACTCCGGGCACTGGACCACTGAAGGTGCCGAGTGCAGCCAGTTTGAAAACCATCTGCGTGCCGTTGCCGGTCTGCCGCTGGGTTCGACGGCCAAGGTCGGCGAGAGCGCGATGCTCAACTTTATCGGTGTGGTTCCGCCGGTAGAGAAGGTCATCGCCATCGAAGACTGCCATCTGCACCACTACGGCAAGGCCTTCAAGGCCGGGCGCAAGGTCGGTCACGCCAACCTGCGCTGCGCCGACAAGGCCACGCTTGAAGCGCAGATCCTCAAGGTTGAAGCGCTGATCGCCGAGTAAAACAGTTTCATGTGGCAGCGGCGGAACCATTCAGGGGCCGCCGTTCTCTGATGGCAGGATGCCAAAGTCTGTCTAGGCTTTGGCATAGCCAATTCACACAGAGGGAAATGCCATGGGAATTATCGGAACCATCTTTATCGGCTTGATCGTCGGCCTGCTGGCTCGGTTCCTGAAACCGGGCGATGACAGCATGGGCTGGATCATGACCATCCTGCTCGGTATCGGCGGTTCGCTGGCAGCCACCTACGGCGGCCAGGCCCTGGGCATCTATCGGGCGGGCGAGGGCGCAGGTTTCATCGGCGCACTGGTTGGCGCGATCGTGTTGCTGGTGATCTACGGCCTGATCAAAAAGAAGTGATCCAAAGCGACAAAGCCCTCTCTGCCAATCGGGCAGGGAGGGCTAGAATGCTCGGCGATTTATAGTCCTTTCCTTTGTCCGAGCACCTTCATGCGCCGTCTTCTGTTGACTCTCCTTTTTCTGGGTAGCGGTTTGGCCCACGCCGGCGAACTGCCGGAAACCGACTGGCTCGAACTGATGCCCAAGTCGGATCAAAAGGCCCTGGAGGCCATGCCCGACATCGACCACAACTCCCCGGAAGCCACCGGCACCTTCACCGAGAAGGGCGGGATGAAACAGGCCAAAGGTCTGCCGGCGGTGATGTACTCGACCAAAACCGTGGCGTCGATGAACGACAAGCACATCCGCATCGGTGGTTATCCGGTGCCGCTGGAATCCGATGCCAAGGGTCGCAGCACCCTGTTTTTCCTGGTGCCGTACCCGGGCGCGTGTATCCACGTGCCGCCACCGCCGCCGAATCAACTGGTACTGGTGCGCTATCCGAAGGGGCTGAAGCTGGAAGACATCTACACGCCGCTGTGGGTGACCGGCACGCTGAAGGTCGAAAAGGTCAGCAACGATCTGGCTGACGCGGCGTATGCGCTGGAGGCGGACAAGGTGCGAGTGGTGCAGGAATCGGATCTCTAAAGCACAAGATCGCAGCCTGCGGCAGCTCCTACATTGATCCCTGTAGGAGCTGCCGCAGGCTGCGATCTTTTGATCTTAAAGCGCTTTGCTGCCGACGCTGACACCCATTGTATGGCTCGCACCCGGCGCCAGACTCACCACATCATCCATCACATTCGCCGTCTCGATGCACAGCATGCGTTGCCAGCCATCGTTATCCATATCGCTGAGCGCTGCGGCGCGGTCGATCCACGGGTTCCAGATCACCGCAGTGCGCGAGCCCGTGCTGGTGAGGACAATGCGCCGCTCCCACGTCGGGTCGACGATGCTCAACTGCGGCGGGGCGTCGAGGTAGATGCGGTCGGTTTCGCCGGCAAAATGCAGGTCGCCTGTCTGGGCGTTGGTCTTCCAGTCGTCCAGGGTCTCGATGTAATTCAAACCGTCCACACCTTCGACATGCACATTGCGCACATCGCTGACGGCGAAGTAGGTGTGCAACGCCTGGCTGAGGCTGACAGTGTCGCCGCCACGGTTATGGCTGGTCAGGCTGAGGTGCAACTGATCGTCCAGACGCAGGGTCAGGGTCAGATCGACCTGATGCGGCCAGCCCGGCAGGCCGCCTTCAGGGTAGGGCAGTTTGAACTCGACCTTGACGCCATCGCTCTCGGCTTCGATGCCACCCAGTTCCCAATCCATCGCCCGCACAAGACCGTGCGCGGGTGCGGGTTGCCCACCGGTGTACATGGCCTGCACGTTCTGCGGGTTGCGTTCGAATTTGCCGAACCACGGCCAGCACACCGGCACGCCAGCACGGATGCTCTTACCGGTCTTGAACTCGGCCTTGTCGTTGAGCCAGATGATCGGCGGCTGGCCGTCAACCTGATAACTGAGGATGTGCGCGCCTTGCTGGGCTACCAGCACTTCGGCCTGACCGTGGCGGATGCGCCAGCAGTTCAGTTCATCCAGTTTCACGGCTTCAACGTTGGGCGTGTTCATGGGACAGCTCTCGATCAGACACTTGGGACAACTATCGACCGTGAAACGGCCGTGAGGTTTAGCGTGCGCGCGGTGGAACCGACCGGGTGCGACCACTGCCGTCGATGGCGACGAAGACAAACACCGCTTCGGTCACTTTACGCCACTCGCTGGACAACGGATCGTCGCTCCACACTTCGACCATCATCTGGATCGAGCTGCGGCCGATTTCCAGGGTCTGGGTATAAAAGGACAATTGCGCGCCAACGGCGACCGGAACCAGGAATGCCATGCGGTCGATAGCGACGGTGGCCACGCGGCCTCCGGCGACACGGCTGGCCATCGCGGTGCCGGCCAAATCCATCTGTGCCACCAGCCAGCCGCCGAAAATATCGCCAAAGCCGTTGGTTTCACGCGGGAGAGCGGTGATTTGCAGGGCCAGGTCGCCTTGCGGGATTGGATCTTCTTGTTCGAGCTCTATCATGCCGGGGGTGCCTCTGACCCGTGACTCTTGTTGGTATTGCTGGTGGTAGCCGTCTTCAGGAAAAACGATTCAGCACCGAACATACTACGTTCGTCACGTCTTCCATAAGGCGCCTAAAGGGAAACTCTGCGAAACCGGCTGCTCCGTTCAAAGGGCGGGCCAACGACGTTTTCGCACAGCAACCCCCTACAAACCGGGGCAAGGTTGCGAGTATATCGGTCGGTAGACTCCGCGACGACCACCCGGTTCTGATTTTGACTGTCAAATACGCGCCTCTATGTGCTTTTTCGAACAATTTGCTATGGTGCCGAACCTGCCAAAGCTCCAGCCAGCGTTGTTGGAGTCGCAGATCCGCCTATAAGAGAAGCCCTTGCCATGACCACAGCGCCTTCGAGCCTCGCGCAGCCCGACCAACCCGCACGACCATTGACCCGCAATGACTACAAGACTCTGTCGCTATCGGCCCTGGGCGGTGCGCTGGAGTTTTACGATTTCATCATCTTCGTATTCTTCGCCACCGTGGTCGGCAAGTTGTTCTTCCCGGCCGACATGCCTGAGTGGCTGCGCCTGATGCAGACCTTCGGCATCTTTGCCGCCGGTTACCTTGCGCGGCCGCTGGGCGGCATTGTCATGGCGCACTTCGGCGACCTGCTGGGGCGCAAGAAAATGTTCACCCTGAGCATCTTCATGATGGCCGTGCCGACCCTGATCATGGGTCTGCTGCCGACGTATGCGCAGATCGGCATGTGGGCGCCGATCCTTTTACTGCTGATGCGGGTGATTCAAGGCGCGGCGATTGGCGGTGAAGTACCGGGGGCATGGGTCTTCGTTTCCGAACACGTCCCGCAGAAGCACATGGGCTACGCCTGCGGCACCCTGACCAGCGGCCTGACCGCCGGAATTCTGCTCGGCTCGCTGGTCGCCACGGCGATCAACAGCATCTATACGCCGACCGAGGTTGCGGATTACGCCTGGCGGATTCCGTTCCTGCTCGGTGGCGTGTTCGGTCTGTTCTCGGTTTACTTGCGCCGCTGGCTGCACGAAACCCCGGTGTTCGCCGAGCTGCAACTGCGCAAGGCGCTGGCCGAAGAAGTGCCGCTGCGCGCGGTGCTGCGTGACCATCGCGGGGCGATTGCGATCTCGATGCTGCTGACCTGGCTGCTGTCGGCCGGGATCGTCGTAGTCATTCTGATGACCCCGACTGTGCTGCAAACCGTTTACCACTTCTCGCCGACCACCGCGCTGCAATCCAACAGCCTGGCGATCGTGTTCCTGAGCTTTGGTTGCATCATTTCCGGTGCGCTGGCGGATCGCTTTGGCGCCGGCCGGGTGTTTGTGTTCGGTTGCCTGGGCTTGCTGATCAGCTCCTGGACCTTCTATCACAGCCTCGCGGATCACCCGAACTGGCTGTTCCCGCTGTATGCGTTGACCGGTTTGCTGGTCGGCACCATTGGTGCGGTGCCCTACGTGATGGTCAAGGCGTTCCCGCCGGTAGTGCGTTTCAGCGGATTGTCGTTTTCTTACAACGTGGCGTACGCGATCTTCGGTGGCCTGACGCCGATGATTGTCAGCCTGTTGCTTAAAGAAAGCGCGATGGGCCCGGCCTACTACGTGGCAGTGCTGTGTGCGATGGGGATTCTGGTGGGGGCGTGGCTCTGGAAGAAGGGTCGCTGATCCGAAATCTCCTCCAGCAGTACCGGACTCTTCGCGAGCAGGCTCGCTCCCACATTGGAATGCATTTCAAACAGTGGGAGCGAGCCTGCTCGCGAATGGGGGCACCACGAATCATCCAGTAAAACCTTGGATGCTGGCCTTTCATCCAATTGTCATATTTCAGCCATAGAGTGTTCACACGGCCTGCTGATACTTGGCCCCGACTTAACACACCCTATCTGCTAGGAGTAAGGCATGAAACTGAAGCGTTTGATGGCGGCAATGACTTTTGTCGCTGCTGGCGTTGCGACTGCCAACGCGGTTGCCGCTGTTGACCCTGCTATCCCGAGCTACACCAAGACCACTGGTGTGTCGGGCAACCTGTCCAGCGTCGGCTCCGATACCCTGGCCAACCTCATGACCCTGTGGGCCGAGAACTACAAGAAAGAATACCCGAACGTAAACATCCAGATTCAGGCCGCTGGCTCCGCCACTGCGCCACCTGCGCTGACTGAAGGCACCTCGAACCTGGGCCCGATGAGCCGCAAGATGAAGGACACCGAACTGGCGGCCTTCGAGCAGAAGTACGGCTACAAGCCAACTGCAATCCCGGTTGCCGTGGACGCCCTGGCTGTATTCGTACACAAGGACAACCCGATCCAGCACCTGACCATGGAACAGGTTGACGCGATCTTCTCGTCCACCCGTCTGTGCGGCGCCAAAGCCGACGTAAAAACCTGGGGTGAGCTGGGTGTAACCGGTGACCTGGCCAACAAGCCAGTGCAACTGTTCGGCCGTAACTCGGTATCCGGCACTTACGGCTACTTCAAAGAAGAAGCCCTGTGCAAAGGTGACTACAAGCCAAACGTCAACGAACAACCAGGTTCGGCTTCGGTCGTGCAGTCGATCAGCTCCTCGCTGAACGGCATCGGTTACTCGGGCATCGGCTACAAGACCGCTAGCGTGAAGACCGTGCCTCTGGCCAAGAAGGGCAGCACTGATTTCATCGAAGACACCGAAGAAAACGCCCTGAACGGCAAGTACCCGCTGTCGCGTTTCCTCTACGTTTACGTCAACAAAGCCCCGAACAAGCCTCTGGCCCCGCTGGAAGCCGAGTTCGTGAAACTGGTTCTGTCCAAACAGGGCCAGGAAGTTGTAGTCAAGGACGGTTACATCCCGTTGCCAGCCAAAGTCGCTGCCAAAGCACTGGCTGACCTGGGCTTGCAAGAAGGCGCTGCAGTCGTAAAGAAGTAACAAATTGAGTCCGGGGTGAACCCCGTCGGACTCAAGTGAAAGGCCGGATCTGCCCGCAGACCGGCCTTTTACACACCTCAAATTTTCGATCCTCTGCCAGCCCCGCTGGCGGTGGATTTGCTGCGTCACTGCACTGTCATCTTTCTGTCATACAGGATCGCTAGGGTGAGCGCATGAATGATCTGGCCAATTCCCAAATGACTACTAATCCTCCCAAGCGCATTGATTTCAATACGCCTGAGCTGCAACGCAAGCGCCGCATTCGCGCGCTCAAGGATCGCTTCACTCGCTGGTACGTCCTCGTTGGCGGTCTGGCGGTGCTGGCAGCCATCACCCTGATCTTCTTCTTCCTCGCCTACGTGGTCGCGCCGTTGTTCCAGGGCGCTGACCTGGAGGCGAAAGACTCGATCACTCCAGCCTGGATGCAGGACGCCGGCAAGCCGCTGATGATTTCGCTCGAAGAGCAGAATCAGGTGGCCATGCGCGTTTCCGACAAGGGCCAGGCATTGTTCTTCGATATCGACAGTGGCGCTGAACTGAAGCGCGTCGATCTGCCTCTGCCCGCCGGTGCAACCGTGAGCTCCATTGGTGAAGACCAGCCAGGTCATCCGCTGGTTGCCGTGGGTCTGTCCAACGGTCAGGCGCTGGTGTTCCGTCACACTTATAAAGTCAGCTACCCCGACGGCAAGAAAACCATCACCCCGGCCATCGAATACCCCTACGGCGAGGCGCCAATCGCGCTGAACGAAGCGGGCGGTGCGCTGGAGCATGTCAGCCTCAACGCCACCGATACGACGCTGATGCTGGTGGGTTCGACCGGTTCGCAACTCAATGTGCTGTCGCTGACCAGCGAAGAAAACATGATGACCGGCGAAGTCACCAACGAGCAGAAGCGTATCGATCTGCCGCAAATGACTGAGCCGGTTAAAAACATCTTCGTCGACCCGCGTCAGCAATGGTTGTACGTGGTCAACGGTCGTGCCCAGGCCGACGTATTCAGCCTGCGCGACAAGAGCCTCAACGGTCGCTACAAACTGCTGGAAAACGCCGATACCGAAGTCACTGCGACCACACAGCTGGTGGGCGGTATCTCGCTGATCGTCGGTGACTCCAAGGGCGGTCTGGCCCAATGGTTCATGGCCCGCGACACCGATGGTGAGCTGCGTCTGAAGCAGATCCGCACCTTCCAGATGGGCACCACGCCGATCGTTGAAATCAGCGCCGAAGAGCGTCGCAAAGGCTTCGTTGCCCTGGATGCCAGCGGCAAGCTCGGCGTGTTCCACAGCACCGCGCACCGTACTTTGCTGGTTGACCAAGTGGTCGATGGCCCGGGCCTGTTCGGTCTGTCGCCGCGTGCCAACCGCGTGATCGTGGAGTCTGGCGGCAAGCTGCAACCACTGCTCCTCGACAACCCGCATCCGGAAGTTTCCTGGAGCGCGCTGTGGAGCAAGGTCTGGTACGAAAACTACGACGAGCCTAAATATGTCTGGCAATCGACCGCGGCCAACACCGATTTCGAACCGAAACTGAGCCTGTCGCCACTGACCTTCGGCACCCTGAAAGCCGCGTTCTACGCGATGCTGCTGGCCGCGCCACTGGCCGTTGCCGCTGCGATCTACACCGCGTACTTCATGGCCCCGGGCATGCGCCGCAAGGTCAAGCCGGTGATCGAACTGATGGAAGCGATGCCGACGGTGATCCTCGGTTTCTTCGCCGGTCTGTTCCTCGCGCCGTATGTCGAAGGGCATCTGCCGGGCATCTTCAGCCTGCTGATGCTGCTGCCGATCGGCATTCTGGTCGCCGGTTTCGCCTTCAGCCGTCTGCCTGAGTCGATCCGCCTGAGAGTCCCGGATGGCTGGGAAAGTGCGCTGCTGATTCCAGTGATCCTGTTTGTGGGCTGGCTGTCGCTGTACATGAGCCCGTACATGGAGAACTGGTTCTTCGGCGGCGACATGCGCATGTGGATCTCCCACGACCTGGGCATCACCTACGACCAGCGCAACGCTCTGGTGGTCGGTCTGGCCATGGGTTTTGCGGTGATCCCGAACATCTATTCGATTGCCGAAGACGCCGTGTTCAGCGTGCCGCGTGGCCTGACCCTCGGTTCGCTGGCCCTCGGTGCCACACCGTGGCAGACCATGACGCGTGTGGTGATCCTGACCGCCAGCCCGGGCATCTTCTCGGCGCTGATGATCGGCATGGGCCGTGCGGTCGGTGAAACCATGATCGTGCTGATGGCCACCGGTAACACCCCGGTCATGGAAATGAACCTGTTCGAAGGCCTGCGCACCCTGGCCGCCAACGTCGCGGTGGAAATGCCGGAGTCGGAAGTCGGCGGCAGCCACTACCGCGTGCTGTTCCTCTCGGCGCTGGTGCTGCTGATGTTCACCTTCGTCATGAACACCCTGGCAGAACTGATTCGTCAGCGTCTGCGCAAGAAATACTCGTCGCTTTAAGCAAAGGTAGAAGTCTGTGAAACAGAACTCCCTGAAAGGATGGTTCAAGAGCGGCGCCCCGGGCGTCTGGATCAGCGGTGGCGCGGTGTCCATCTCGGTCATCATGACCATTGGCCTGCTGGCGGTGATTGCCGTGCGCGGTCTGGGTCACTTTTGGCCGGCGGATCTGATCCACGCCAGCTACGACGTACCTGGCCAGGCCCAGCACCTCGTGGTCGGCGAAGTGGTACAGAAGGAAGAAGTGCCCCGTGCCCGCCTCAAAAGCGCTGGTTTGCCAGTGCCGGACGAAGGCCCGGAATTCATGACCCGGGAGCTGATCAAGGTCGGCAACCGTGACCTGAACGGCAACGACTTCACCTGGATCGTCGGCGAGTGGCTGACCAACCAGAAGACGCCGCCAGAGCTGATGGCGCTGGAGCGTCGCGAGTGGGGCAACTTCTACGGCTACCTGGTCAACGTCAAACAGGACGGCAAGGTCATCGCCGAAGGCGAAGCCGCATGGCCAGAGCTGCAAGCGCGGATCAACCGTGTGAACGGCCTCGCCGCGCAGCTCAAGTCGATGGAAAAAGTCGATATCGGCGCGATCAACGCAGGGCTGGAACGCATCCGTCTGCACGGTCGCAAGCTGGAACTGGAAGGCAAGCTCGACGCCACCGCGCAAGCGGACATGGAATCCGAGCGCGCCGAGCTTAACGCCCGTTATCAGGACATCGAAGCGCGTCTGGCCGATCTGCATGCGCAGTTCAACCGCGATGCGCTGACCGCTCGTGATGCCAATGGCAAAGAGATCGAAATCGGCCTGGGCAAAGTGGTTCACGCTTACCAGCCGAACGCCATGAGCACCTTCACCAAGGTCGGCTTCTACTTCAGCAAGATCTGGGAATTCCTCTCCGACGATCCGCGAGAAGCCAACACCGAAGGCGGGATCTTCCCGGCGATTTTCGGCACCGTGATGATGACCCTGATCATGGCGATGATCGTTACCCCGTTCGGCGTACTGGCGGCGGTGTACCTGCGTGAATACGCCAAGCAGAACACCCTGACGCGGATCATCCGTATCGCGGTGAACAACCTGGCGGGCGTTCCGGCGATCGTTTACGGCGTGTTCGGTCTGGGCTTCTTTGTGTACGTGTTGGGTGGTTCGGTCGACCGCTTGTTCTTCCCCGAAGCATTGCCGGCGCCGACCTTTGGTACGCCGGGCCTGCTCTGGGCGTCGCTGACCCTGGCGCTGCTGGCGGTGCCGGTGGTGATCGTGGCCACCGAAGAAGGCTTGGCGCGGATTCCTCGCACCGTGCGTGAAGGCTCGTTGGCCCTCGGCGCGACCAAGGCTGAAACCTTGTGGAAGATTGTGATCCCGATGGCCAGCCCGTCCATGATGACCGGCATGATCCTCGCCGTGGCCCGTGCCGCCGGTGAAGTGGCGCCGCTGATGCTGGTGGGTGTGGTGAAACTGGCGCCGTCGCTGCCGGTGGATGGCAACTATCCGTACCTGCACCTGGATCAGAAGATCATGCACTTGGGCTTCCACATTTATGACGTCGGGTTCCAGAGCCCGAACGTCGAAGCCGCACGCCCGCTGGTGTACGCCACGGCGCTGTTGCTGGTGCTGGTGATTGCGACACTGAACCTGTCGGCCGTTTATATCCGTAACCATCTGCGCGAGAAGTACAAAGCGCTGGATAGCTGATTTCTTATGTAGGAGTGAGCCTGCTCGCGATGGCAACACCGCGGTTTCATAGACAAACCGCAGCGCCTGAATCGCGAGCAGGCTCACTCCTACAAAAAACCGAACCGAATTTGTTAGCACAGGGAGCCTCCCATGCAGCACGAAACACATAGCCACGGCATCAACATGTCTGCCTTGGGCCGCGACAAGCAGAGCCTGAATCTTGAACAGGAAACCGTGGCCATTGAAGTCCCGGGCCTGAACCTGTTCTACGGCGATAAACAAGCGCTGTACGACGTCAGCCTGAACATCCCGAAACAGCGCGTGACTGCCTTCATCGGCCCGTCCGGCTGCGGCAAGTCCACACTGCTGCGTACCTTCAACCGCATGAACGATCTGGTTGACGGCTGCCGCGTCGAAGGCGCGATCAACCTGTACGGCAACAACATCTATCGCAAAGGCGAAGACGTTGCTGAACTGCGTCGTCGCGTCGGCATGGTGTTCCAGAAGCCCAACCCGTTCCCGAAAACCATCTACGAAAACGTGGTTTACGGTCTGCGCATTCAGGGCATCAACAAAAAGCGCATCCTCGACGAAGCCGTTGAGTGGGCGTTGAAAGGCGCGGCACTGTGGGACGAAGTCAAAGACCGTCTGCACGAGTCGGCTCTCGGTCTGTCCGGTGGTCAGCAGCAGCGTCTGGTGATCGCCCGCACCATCGCGGTTGAGCCGGAAGTGCTGCTGCTCGACGAACCGTGCTCGGCCCTCGACCCGATCTCGACCCTGAAGGTTGAAGAGCTGATCTACGAGCTGAAATCCAAGTTCACCATCGTTATCGTGACCCACAACATGCAGCAGGCGGCGCGGGTGTCCGACTACACGGCGTTCATGTATATGGGCAAACTGGTGGAATTCGGCGACACCGATACCCTGTTCACCAATCCGGCGAAGAAGCAGACCGAAGACTACATCACTGGTCGCTACGGCTAACAGTTGCGGGTTATTCACAGAATTTGATGCTGCGGCCCACCGCACCTTACCGGACGCTCCAAGGACGCCAACATGATTAGTAAAGAAGGCCTTACCCATCACATCTCCGCGCAGTTCAACGCCGAGCTTGAGGAAGTGCGCAGCCACCTCCTGGCCATGGGCGGGCTGGTGGAGAAGCAGGTCAACGACGCGGTGACCGCTCTGATCGAAGCCGACTCCGGTCTGGCTCAGCAGGTGCGCGAGATCGACGACCAGATCAATCAGATGGAACGCAACATCGACGAAGAATGCCTGCGCATTCTGGCCCGTCGTCAGCCGGCGGCGTCTGACCTGCGGCTGATCATCAGCATCTCCAAGTCGGTGATCGACCTTGAGCGCATCGGCGACGAAGCGACCAAGATCGCCCGTCGTGCCATTCAGTTGTGTGAAGAAGGCGAAGCGCCGCGCGGTTACGTCGAGGTTCGCCACATCGGCGACCAGGTGCGCAACATGGTTCGCGATGCGCTGGACGCGTTTGCCCGCTTCGACGCCGATCTGGCCTTGTCGGTGGCGCAGTACGACAAGATCATCGACCGCGAATACAAGACCGCCCTGCGTGAGCTGGCCACCTACATGATGGAAGACCCGCGCTCTATCTCGCGGGTCTTGAGCATTATCTGGGTGCTGCGTTCGCTGGAGCGCATCGGCGACCACGCGCGCAATATCTCGGAACTGGTGATCTATCTGGTGCGTGGCACTGACGTTCGCCACATGGGTCTCAAGCGCATGAAGGAAGAAGTTGAAGGCACAAGCGGCGAAACCGCTAATGTTCCGGGCGATGCTGACGATAAGTAAGATTGCCTGAGAAAAGCGCCCGGCCCTTTGGCCGGGCGTTTTTGTTAGGGGCTTTCGAATTAAAAAGCAGCACCCGCGAACGAAAAGTCCCGGCGTGACTGAAGATTGTTGGCAATGTGCCATCAGCAAAGCGGTATGCTTGCCGGGATTTTTATAGGGGTGTTGGATGAGCAAGATCAGTGTGTTGGTCGTGGACGATGCTTCGTTCATTCGTGACCTGGTGAAAAAGTGCCTGCGTAATTACTTCCCGGGGATCCGCACCGAGGACGCCGTCAACGGTAAAAAGGCTCAGGCCATGCTGGCCAAGGAAGCGTTCGACCTGGTTCTGTGCGACTGGGAAATGCCGGAAATGTCCGGCCTCGAACTGCTGACCTGGTGCCGCGAGCAAGACAATCTCAAGACCATGCCATTCGTGATGGTCACCAGCCGTGGCGACAAGGAAAACGTGGTGCAGGCGATTCAGGCCGGCGTTTCCGGCTACGTCAGCAAGCCGTTCACCAACGAGCAACTGCTGACCAAGGTCAAGCAGGCGCTGAACAAGGTCGGCAAGCTCGACACCTTGATGAACAGCGCGCCGACCAAGATGAACTCGGCATTCGGCAATGACTCCCTGAGCGCGCTGACCGGCGGCAAGCCTGCCGTGGTCGGTGGTGCTCCGGCGGCCGCTGCGGTCAACCCGTTCGCCAAGCCTGCTGTTGTCGCGCCGACACCAGCCGCTGCGCCGTCTCGTGGCTTGCTCAACAGCCCGCCAGTCAAAGCGCCAACTGCCTCGGCAGCGCCTGCAGGTGGTCGTGGTCAAGGCCAGTTGCGCCTGCCAAGCGGCAATCAGCAGTGTGTGATCAAGGCCCTGAGCATCAAGGAAGCGCTGTTGGTGGTGAAGCGCACCGACACCCTGCCGCAGATCCTCGACAGCGCCGTGCTCGACCTGGAGCAGGGCGACAACGCCGAAATCGCCCGACTCAACGGTTATCTGCACGCCATCGTCGCCTTTGAGCAGAAAGCCGACAGCGACTGGCTGCAACTGACCTTCCGTTTCGTCGACCAGGACGCACAGAAGCTCGACTACATCTCCCGCCTGATCGCCCGCGGCACGGCGCAGAAGCACTTCGTTCCGGGCGCTTGATCACAGCTTTACGCTGATCGTTCCCACGCAGAGCGTGGGGACGATCATTTGAAACATCTGTCGACTAGCCTGGTCTGCTTCACCTGCTACGCTCTTTCCCAGGCCTTACTTCGACAGACTCTTGCCCATGCTCGCGCGCCTGCTGTTTTTCTGTGGTCTTTTCATGGCCTCCACCTCGACTGTGGCCATGACCATTTACAAATCCACCGATGCCAACGGCGTGGTCTCGTACAGCGACCGTCCGAGCAAAGGCTCGCAGGTGTTCGTCTTTCAGGATCGGATGGTCGAACGCCTCGAGCGGCAGGTCTATCTCGACATCAAAAAGCAGAAGGGCGTCGACGTGGTGTTCGTGCGCAACGATCTGTATGCGCCGGTTGAGGTGGCACTGGCGTTTACCGAGATGAGCAATGTACGTGGCGCACCGGCTCAAACCATCCGCCGGGTGTTGCCGGCACGCAGCAATACGCGGTTAGCGTTGCTGAAGGCGATTACCGGCGGCAAACCGCTGGTGTATACGCCGCAGTTTCATTACGCCCTGGGTGACCCTGCCGGAACGGCTCAGGGCTATCGCTATCCACTGCCATGGCGTGGCGGGCCGTTCCGCTTGAGTCAGGGCGCCGAGGGCCAATACAGCCATTACGGGCCGAAGAACAAATATGCGATGGACATCGCCATGCCGGTCGGCACGCCGATCATTGCCGCGCGGGCAGGGGTGGTGGTGAAAACCGAGAATTCGCAGAGCGGACGCGGCACCGACCCCTCCGGCAACTTCGTGCGGGTGCTGCACGATGACGGCACGATGGGCGTGTACCTGCATCTCAAGCAAGGGTCTGTAAGCGTGCGCGAAGGGCAGCGGGTGGTGGTGGGCAGCCCGTTGGCGCTGTCGGGCAACACCGGCAACAGCAGCGGCCCGCACCTGCACTTTGTGGTGCAGCGCAATACCGGGTTGGGGTTGGTGTCGATCCCGTATCAGTTCAACCAGCCGCTGGGGGCGTTGCCCAACTTTGCGTTGGGCAAGCAGTGAACCCTTAAAGCAAAAGATCGCAGGCAATGCGGTTTTCCCGCATTGCACTCAATCCAGCATCAACACCTTGGCCAGCACAATCTTCGGCCCTTTCATCTTCTTGATGATGATCCGCAGGCCTTCGACTTCCAGCACTTCTTCCTCTTCCGGCACCCGTTTCAGGGTTTCGTATACCAGCCCGGCCAGGGTTTCGGCTTCGATGTGGTCAAGGTCGATACCCAGCAGGCGTTCAACCTTGAACAACGGCGTGTCGCCACGCACCAGTAGCTTGCCCGGTTGATAGGCGAGGATCCCGCGTTCAGCCTTGCGGTGTTCGTCCTGAATGTCGCCGACCAGCACTTCCAGCACGTCTTCCATGGTCAGGTAGCCGATGATGTTGCCGTCAGCCTCCTCGACCACGGCGAAGTGCGAGCCGCCCTTACGGAACTGCTCCAGCAACTGCGACAGCGGCATGTGCCGCGACACGCGCTCCAGCGGACGGGTCAGTTCAGCCAGGTTGAACGACTCGGGAATGTGATCCAGCGCCGCCAGTTCCAGCAGCAGATCCTTGATGTGCAGCAGGCCGACGAACTCCTGACGTTCGCTGTCGTACACCGGATAACGGCTGAACTTGTGGCGACGGAACATCGCCAGGATTTCTTTCAGCGGGGCGTTGAATTCCAGAGTGATCAGGTCTTCCCGGGAGTTGGCCCAGTCGACCACTTCCAGTTCACCCATTTCCACCGCCGAGGCCAATACGCGCATGCCTTGGTCGCTCGGGTCCTGGCCACGGCTGGAGTGCAGGATCAGTTTCAGTTCTTCGCGGCTGTAATGGTGTTCGTGGTGCGGGCCGGGTTCACCTTGGCCTGCGATACGCAAAATGGCGTTGGCGCTGGCGTTGAGCAGGTAAATCGCCGGGTACATCGCCCAATAGAACAGATACAGCGGCACCGCTGTCCACAGCGACAGCAACTCGGGTTTGCGGATCGCCCATGACTTCGGTGCCAGCTCGCCGACGACGATGTGCAGGTACGAAATCACGAAGAACGCAGCGAAGAACGACACGCCTTTGATCACTTCGGGCGACTGCACGCCAACGCTTTCAAGCAATGGCTCGAGAATGTGCGCAAACGCCGGTTCACCAACCCAGCCCAGCCCAAGAGAGGCGAGGGTGATGCCGAGCTGGCACGCCGAGAGGTACGCATCGAGCTGACTGTGCACGGTGCGCAGGATGTGCCCGCGCCAGCCGTTCTTGTCAGCGATGGCCTCGACCCGGGTCGAGCGCAGTTTGACCATGGCGAATTCCGCCGCAACGAAAAAGCCGTTGAGCAAAACCAGGATCAGAGCAAAAAGGATCATGCCGAAATCGGCGAAAATTGTAGCGAGGGACAAGCCAGGGGAAGGGTCCATGATGGAGTTTTGCGGGTTCCGTGTGATTCGTAAGAGAGAAGAAGTCGCGCCTGAAAGGCAGGCGCAAGTCCGCCAATGTAGCGGCTGACTGGGCGATTGCCTAGTGGCGCGTGCCGGCCGGTATCACTCGGCGGCGCTGATCGCCCGTGCCTGAGCCACCTGAGCCGGGGCGAAATGGCAGGTGAACGTGCTGCCATGACCGGGCACGCTGCTGATTTCCATGCGTGCACGGTGGCGCAACAAGACGTGTTTGACGATGGCCAGGCCTAGGCCGGTGCCTCCGGTGTTGGAGTTGCGGCTGGAGTCGACGCGGTAGAAGCGCTCGGTCAGGCGCGGCAGGTGTTTGCTGTCGATGCCGATCCCCGAGTCCTGCACGCTCAGGTGCGCGCCATGTGCGTCACCCCACCAGCGAATGCGGATATTGCCCTCGGCCGGGGTGTACTTCACCGCGTTGAACACCAGATTGGAGAACGCACTGCGCAGTTCCGCCTCGCTGCCCTTGAGCAACAGGCTGGCGTCGGCTTCAAGAGTGATGCGTTGGTTTTTCGACCCGGACAATTGCTGCGCGTCGCTCGTGATCGATTGCAACAGCGTGTCGATCTGTATCGGTTGGTTGTCGGACGGATAATCGGTGGCTTCCAGCTTAGCCAGCAGCAACAAGTCATTGAGCAGCGTCTGCATGCGTCCGCCCTGTTGCTGCATCTGCTGCAAGGCGCGGCTCCAGCGCGGGTTCACTTCCTCGACGTTGTCGAGCAGGGTTTCCAGATAGCCGCAGATCACCGTCAGCGGCGTGCGCAGTTCGTGGGAGACGTTGGCGATGAAGTCTTTGCGCATCTGTTCCAACTGATGAATACGCGTGACGTCGCGCACCAGCATCAAGTGTTCATTGTTGCCGTAGCGGGTCAGGTACAGCTGAATTCGAACGCGATCGTTGGTTGGCGAGGGGATTTCCAGCGGCTCGGCATAGCTGTCCTGTTCAAAGTATTCCTTGAAGCGCGGATGCCGTACCAGGTTGGTCACCGGTTGGCCGCTGTCTTGCGGGGTCTTGAGGCCGAGCAGGGTTTCGGCGGCGCGGTTCCACCATTCCAGATTGCCGTCGCTGTCGAGCATGATCACCGCGTCTTTCAGCGCTGCGGTGGATTCCTGCACCCGGTCGATCACCGCTTGCAGGCGTCCGCGCACCCGTTGGTCGCGGCGTTGCAGGTGATAGATGCTGTCGAACACTTCGCCCCACAGGCCATAGCCATCGGGCGGAGCTTCATCGGGTTGGTGTAGGCGCAGCCATTCGTGCAGACGCAGCAATTGCTTGAGCGTCCAGGCCAGGTAAATACCCAGGCCCGCCGCGAGGCTCCAGCCGTAATAGCCGGTGATCAGGCCGATCACCAGACAGGCGGTGACCAGCAGCAGCATGTGGCGAATCAGGGTGCCATGCCAGTTTTGATTCACGGAAATTACAGTCCTTGTCAGCGAGTCTGGCGGTCGGGTCAGGCCTTGGTGGAAAACCGGTAGCCAGTGCCGCGCACGGTTTGTACCAGATTTTCGTAGGCGTCGCCGAGAGCCTTGCGCAGGCGTCGGATGTGCACGTCGACGGTGCGCTCTTCAACGTAGACGTTGCCACCCCAGACCTGATCCAGCAACTGGCCACGGGTGTAGGCGCGTTCCTGGTGGGTCATGAAGAATTGCAGCAGACGGTATTCGGTCGGGCCCATTTCGGCAGGCTTGCCGTCGATGGTCACGCGGTGGCTGATCGGGTCGAGCAGCAGGCCACCGACTTCGATCGGCGCTTCGCCATCGGTCGGACCGGCGCGGCGCAGCACGGCTTTGAGGCGTGCAACCAGTTCACGCGGGGAAAACGGTTTGGTGATGTAGTCGTCGGCGCCGACTTCCAGGCCCTGGATCTTGTTGTCCTCTTCGCCCTTGGCGGTGAGCATGATGATCGGGATATCACCGGTCAGCTCATCACGCTTCAAGCGGCGGGCCAGCTCGATGCCGGAGGTGCCGGGCAGCATCCAGTCGAGCAGGATCAGGTCCGGTTTGCGGTCGACGATGATGGCGTGCGCCTGCTGCGAGTTCTCCGCCTCGAGGCAGTCATAGCCGGCCATCTCCAACGCAACGGCGATCATTTCGCGAATGGGCGCTTCGTCGTCGACGATCAGAATGCTCCTGCCAACCATGCCTTAATCCTCTTGTCATTTAACTGTCTTGCGCCGCATTAGATAACGGAATTATTGCAGTCGTGTGACAGTATTTTAGTCGCCCGGCGGTGGGAGGGATCCTGAACTAAGCTTTAAGTCCGAATCCTGACAACCACAAAAGAAGGTTTCCATGACTCAATACACGCAGTCCCTTAAAGCCCTGATGCTGGCAACTGCCCTGTCTTTGCCGGCAATGGCCTTCGCGGCTGAGCCGGCGATGATGAAGGGCGGCATGTTCACCGATCACAAGGGCATGACCCTCTATACCTTCGCCAAAGACTCGGCCGGCAAGTCGGTGTGCTATGACAAATGCGCAACGAACTGGCCACCGTTGATGGCTGCTGCGGGTGACAAGCCCATGGGTGACTGGACGGTGATCAAGCGCGACGACGGCTCGATGCAATGGGCTTACGATGGGATGCCGCTGTACACCTTTGTGATGGATAAGGCGGTTGGTGACAAGACCGGTGACGGCAAAATGGATGGTGCCTGGAAAGTCGCCAAGGCCAAGTAAGCGCAATTCCCTGTGGGAGCGAGCCGGCTCGCTCCCACAAGTTTTGCGGATTAGCGCAACGCGTAATCCAGCACAATCCCCACAAAAATCGCCAACCCGGCCCAGTGGTTGTGCAAAAACGCCTGGAAGCAACGCATCCGGTCCTTGCTGCGGGTGTACCAGAACTCCCACGCGTAACAACCGGCGGCCACCAGCAGACCGAGATGGAACCAGATCCCCAGTTCGAAATTCGACCCCGCCAGTAACAGACAGCCCAGCGACAGCGCCTGCAAGGTCAGGATGATCACCCGATCAGCCTCGCCGAACAGAATCGCCGTGGATTTCACGCCAATCTTCAAATCGTCATCACGATCAGTCATCGCATAATAGGTGTCGTAACCCACCGTCCACAGCAGGTTGGCGATCCACAGCAACCACGCAGCGGCGGGCACTTCGCCGGTCTCGGCGGTGAACGCCATCGGCATGCCCCAGGAAAACGCCGCGCCCAGCACCACCTGCGGGTAATAGGTGTAGCGCTTCATGAACGGATAGGTGAACGCCAGCGCCAGGCCGCCCAACGACAGCCAGATCGTCGGCGCGTTGGTGCACAGCACCAGCAGGAAGCTCACGCCCATCAGGATGGCGAAGAACACCAGCGCCTCTTTCGAGCTGATCTTGCCGCTGGCCAGCGGCCGTTGCGCGGTGCGTTTGACGTGGCCGTCGACCTTGCGATCGGCCCAGTCGTTGATCACGCAGCCACCGGCACGGGTCAGCACCACGCCGAGAACGAAAATCACGATGTTGGCCAGCGACGGCGAACCTTCGCCAGCAATCCACAAGGCCCACAAGGTCGGCCATAGCAGTAGGTAAATGCCGATCGGCTTGTCCATGCGGGTCAACTGAATGAAGTCCCAGGCGCGCGGGTTCAAGCGGTTCAGGGACTTGAGCAGGCTCTGGTACATCAGCAGTTCTCCGGATGGGCGCGGGCGGCGTGCCACAGGCTCGGCAGGAAGATTTCGGCGACCAGTACGCTCAGTGCGCCTCGGTCGAAACGCGAACGACGGCCCCACAGCTCAGGGGCGCGAGAGGCTTGCGGCAGCCAGTCTTCGGGGTAGTGACAGACTTCGATGGCGCGGCGCTGGAAGGCATGATCGCAAAACAGCAGTTCACCCAGCGAGCGGCTACCCAACTCATCCATGTGCAAACCGTCGCCCTGCAAGGCGCTGCGCGAGGCCACGCTGCGGGCGAACACCCAGGCCTCGCCATGGCCACGCAAATACACCTCACGCACCCAGCCTTCACTGCCTTCGGCCAGATCCAGCGCGGCGTATTCGTCGGCGCGCAACGTGTTCCAGCCTTCGAACAGTGGCGTGACGCTGAAGCCATCGTTGGATAGACGAGTCAGGCGGCGAGTCAGGGAGCCTTCGTCGAACAACCAGTCGAGGGTCGACGAATCGGGGAGGGGCGTCAGTCGGCTTTGAGTCAGCCAGAGCGGGGCCGGGCAGGCATTTGAATGTTGCACAATGAGTCATTATTGGCCGCAAATGAGGCGGCGAGCTTACCATGGCGGGCCGCGAGATTGATTGATCCGGGACGCCGTTGCGCCGAACAGGCTTGCATCTGCCCGGCACCATCAGTACAAAACGCGCTGAGCCGGATGGCAGAGCACCACCCATCGACCGTTCGCGCCGACAAAAGCCTGAAACCTGAGGAAGTACCTGAATGAAAAAGTGGCAATGCATCGTCTGCGGCCTGATCTATAACGAAGCCGACGGCTGGCCGGATGACGGCATCGCACCGGGCACCCTGTGGCAGGACGTGCCGGAAGACTGGCTGTGCCCGGACTGCGGTGTCGGCAAGATGGACTTCGAAATGATCGAAATCAACTGAGCAAACCCAAGGAGTAAGGCATGAACGCACCTGTCGTAATCATCGGCACCGGGCTTGCGGGCTATAACCTGGCCCGGGAGTTTCGCAAGCTCGATAGCGAAACTCCGCTGCTGCTGATTACCGCCGATGACGGCCGCTCTTACTCCAAGCCAATGCTTTCCACCGGTTTCGGCAAGAACAAGGACGCCGATGGCCTGAGCATGGCCGAACCGGGCGCCATGGCCGAGCAGTTGAAGGCCGAAGTGCGCACTCATACGCGCATCAGCGGCATCGATGCCGGCCACAAGCGCCTGTGGATCGGCGAAGAAGCGGTGTACTACCGCGACCTGATCCTCGCCTGGGGCGCGGAAACCGTGCGTGTGCCGATTGAAGGCGATGGCGCGGATCTGGTGTTCCCGATCAACGATCTTGAAGACTACGCACGCTTTCGCATCGCAGCGGCCGGTAAGCGTCGTGTGCTGCTGCTCGGCGCCGGGCTAATTGGTTGTGAATTCGCCAACGACTTGATCCTCGGTGGCTACGAAGTGCAACTGGTCGCGCCGTGTGAGCAGGTCATGCCGATGTTGCTGCATCCAGCGGCCGCAGCAGCGGTGCAGTCCGGGCTGGAAAGCCTTGGCGCAAAATTCCACCTCGGCCCGGTGCTGACCCGTCTGCACAAGGTCGCCGACGGCCTGGAAGCGCATTTGTCCGACGGTCAGGTCATTCCCTGCGACGTGGTGGTCTCGGCCATCGGCCTGCGCCCACGCATCGATCTGGCGGCGGCTGCCGGCGTGCAGGTCAATCGCGGCGTCGTGGTCGACCGGCATTTGAAGACCTCACACGCCAATATCTACGCCCTGGGCGATTGCGCCGAGGTCGACGGGCTGAATTTGCTGTACGTGATGCCCCTGATGAGCTGTGCGCGAGCGCTTGCCCAAACATTGACGGGGAACCCGACAGCGGTGAGCTACGGCCCGATGCCGATCACTGTGAAAACCCCGGTGTGCCCGCTGGTGGTTTCGCCACCGCCACGGGGCAGCGAAGGTCTCTGGACGGTCGAAGGGCAGGGCGCCGACATCAAGGCGCTGTGTCATGGCACCGATGGTCAGTTGCTCGGATATGCCCTGACTGGCGCGGCCGTCATGGAAAAACTCGCCCTGAACAAACAGCTTCCTGCCCTGCTGGCGTAAATACCGGTCGTTCTGTCGGAATCACCCCGCTTTTGCCCCTACAAAGGTCGCGGGGAGACTGGCGCCGCCGGTATCCGCGTGCCATCCTCACTCCCGTCTGCCGCAGAGTAGAGCCTGCGGCGCCTTGGGCGCTGTTCCAACGAGAACAGCACGGACATAACAACAAAAAACCGTCAAAGGGGCTTCACTAATGCGTAAACCAGAACTCGCCGCTGCAATCGCTGAAAAAGCAGATCTGACCAAAGAACAGGCCAACCGCGTGCTCAACGCCGTTCTCGAAGAAATCACCGGCGCTCTGCACCGCAAGGACAGCGTCACGCTGGTGGGCTTCGGCACCTTCCTGCAACGCCACCGCGGCGCCCGCACCGGCAAAAACCCGCAAACCGGTGAACCGGTGAAAATCAAGGCCAGCAACACCGTTGCGTTCAAGCCAGGCAAATCGTTGAAAGACAGCGTTAATCCGTAATTGCGGCGAACTCCCTGAATAACGGGGAGAAGCGCAATGAAAAAATGGGCATACCGATTGCGGTCGGGTGCCCATTTTTTATGGATGTATGTCAGGTTATTTGCGGAAGCAGGCTTTGCCGTTGCCAAAGTCTACGGCCAGGCAGTTTGGCTCGATCGCCAGTTGCAGATCTTTGAACAACACAGAAAGATCGCCGTTGGCAGGGTCAGGATAGGCTTGCCAGTCCAGCGTCGCCCATCGAGTTTCCGGCATGACGGTGAACCACTCGATTTCATCAGGAGAATTTTGTGTATGTAAGCCGATTTTCGCCAATGCTTTATTTGGGGAAAACGGCAGTGTCAGCGTGTTTTGCTGCGAGTCTGTCCAAACCTCCTTCAATGTCGAACCGTCTTCGAATTGCCAATGAACTTCCACTGGACGGATCGCGGGTGGTGAGACCGGATCGAAGTGATAAAACGTCAACCAATAGTTATGGTCAACTCGTTCTCGCTCTTCTGGAGCCAGATAACGGCTGGTGGTCGCCAGATCAAATCCGATGGGTTGTTCGAACGTTAAGGGCTGGTTTTTTCGTTTCTTCCAGCCAATGTTGAAGGCTCGGCTATCCCCCGCGACATCGAACCATTGATAGGTTCCACGATTATGATCTGTGCCAAAGCCAATTTTTTTCAGAGTTCTCTGATGATCGTAAGGAAACCAGAGATCTGTTTGTTGATTCGAGTTCAAGAGCAATTGACCCGGTGGACCTGAATTGAACTCGAGACTGACCATCACGGGTTTTAGGGGCGGCGGCGGAGGTTGGTGATCGTACCGTAGCTCTAAAACGTAGCTCTCTTTAGCCAACTCATTTTTTTCTTTTTCGGCATATTCCTTGAGTTCGATCAGAGTTCTCTCGCGTGAAAGATTGTAGGAAAGCTTCTTTGCTGGTTGGGCAGCAGGCTCTTGCTCCAGCATGAGAGTGTTTTCCTCGACATACCAGTTTCCCTTGGCAACACCGCCAGCCGATCCGTAGGCGATACCAGCAGAAAAGGTGCCGTCCTTACGCAACAGCAACTCGGCGGCCATTTCCATGGCGCCAGACAGGTAGTAATGACCGTCCAGTGGCGGGTTGTCTGTGGATGCGTGGGTAACGGGAGGCCACATCAGCGCTGCGAACAACAGCGGTTTCAATTCCATGAGGTAATGCTCCTTACCAGCTCCCGAAGGGAATGCCGAATTTTTCGATGTAGGCTTTAGATACGTCGGTTAGAGGCCGATGTTTACCGCCGGATTTACTCTCGTAGGGGCCTTTGGGATTGATTGTTCCTTGAACGCGGGCAATTTCGACCGCCTTAAAGCAGGGGCCGCCCAGCCAGACCTTTGCTATGCCTCCGGGTGCCAGGCCGATACCGATGTCATTGCGGTAATCGGTGATCCATTTTCCATCAGCCCTGCAGAAAGCTTTTTCCCGCTTGCGCATGATTTCCCGGGCCGATTCGGAAATGGTGATGTAAGCCTCATAGGTTTGAGGTTCGGCCAGGGATTGCCATCGTACATAGATCAAGCGGGGCAGGTCGGCGCCGGTGATATCCCGCCCTGCGCCACTTCCGGGGTTTACTGGCCACCCTGCGGGCGTGCCTTTGTTATCAGCGGGAGCTCTTACCGAAGCAATCCCGGCTCCGGCACGTCGGAATACTCGCTCTCGAATATCCACCACATCGGCGGTTTCAATCCAGACCTCCATGTAGTCCGGTGCTCCAAAGCCAAGGAACCATGGCAGCTTGTCCGCAGCTTGGGAGACGTCTAGTCCGCAGCCGGCCAATAATATGCCTAGAAGGAAGTACATTGTTTTCCTGATAGGCCGAGTGAAGTCATTCATGGGGGTGCACCACTCGTTGGTTGTTCTTGGCTGCTCGGTTGATGAAAACAATATTCAAGTCGCTGCTGTTCAAGCCCTTGGCCGCATTCCAGTGAGCGGAAAGATGTATATAGCGGCTACGTAACAAAGCCCTTTCTTTGATAGTCAGCGCTTCGACAGATGATTTTCCAAGCGCATAAGCTTCAAGCTTGGCGTGGATCGGGATCAATTCCGCAGGCAGGGACAGTCTTGGCTCATTCTCGTCAATCTCTTCGAATGGCACTCCATGTCTGATCGCAAGCTCACGCATGATGCGCAGATACACCAGTGACAGCTCGCCATGTACAGGCCGCTCAATGCTGGCCGCCGCGTAAACCCGCTTTTGAGGATCCGGTCTGGATCTGCCCTTTTCTGTTGATTGAGTCATGGCTCTTTCCCAAAATGCCACGCGCAATTGACTGCCCGGGACGTCCTCTTCGATGACGCCTTTTGCATACCAGGCAAATGCTTCTTTCTCGGCAGCAACATAGGCTGCACTGCGGGTCGCGTCCTTGTCTCGGCTGATAGTGCTGGTGATCGGGTTGCTCAGCAGAAGTTTTTCCTTGGCTCTGGGCAAGTAGCCGCCGCCCAGATCCGAGTGAGCGCCGGGTAAAACCAGATCGATGTCGCCCAGGCTGTTGAGTGCAAAGTTCTCGCGATATTCATCCCGCGCAACCAGATGGACTACTTTGTTGGCGCAACCATCAGGCAGCTTTAAATCGAGTCCGGAGTTTCTGCTGTTAGCGCCGGTAAAATCGAACAGCCATGGGTTGGCGATTGCCGCAACGGTGTCAAACAGACCAATGAAATTAATGCTGATACTCGATTGTTGGTGCCAGTCAAAGCTGCTGGAGAGTGCCGGAGAACCCGCTGGAAGCGCATCTGCAAGAATACTGCGCTTGCCCTTGAGAACCTCATTTGCAAAGTGTCGAGCCGCGGCGGCACCTCGACTGAAGCCGAAAATATCGAACTCGATTTTTTCTATAAGTACATTGGGGTTCTTATCGATCAGTGAGCGCACTTGACCAATAATTTTTTCAGGGCTCTGCTTCACACGAGCTGATACGCCAGTCTCTCCTCGGCCTGTCGCTTGTGCGTAAAGTGAGTCACCTGCTTCAGTTGTTGTGCCAATACCTTCGATGTACACGCGCAAAGAGGCGTTTCTCGTTGTCTCCGGCAGTGTTTCGAAGGAGTGGTCCGTATACAGCTCATACAGCCGCACAATATTGCTTACATCATTCCCATAACTGTTGTCCGGCGAACTTCCGTTCCCGTCGTAACCGTAGGTGGCGCAGTGCTTCTGGATCTCTGCAGCCGCTTCCGCGAGATTGGCATCTGCGGCGTAGCACGCAGCGACCGTCTCGCTGTTGGCCTTGTTGTTCCCGGTTCCATCGAAAAACACGCCGATCCGCAAAGTAATGCCACCCGGCGTTTCATCCTCCAGATCGACTTCCTCCTCCTCTTCTTCTTCGAGTTCTTCCTCGATAAGTGCTTGTGCCGGCGCCGAGGAGGAAGCGGGTAATGCGCCCTCCAGCTCAGGCAGTAGCAAATGACTGGCACCGCTGTCGGCTGGCTTGCGGCCCGTTTCAATTTCGACGCTGCTGAAAATACCGCCAGCATCAATCACGAGGTGATGGCCGCCGGCTTTCAGCGTGATGCTGGCGCCGGCATCCAGTACGACGCTGGAACCGGCCTTGAGGTGCACCTGCTGGCCGGCTTCGATGTCGAGGATCTTGCCGACACGCGTGTGGCTGTTGCCGTTGATGGTTTCGCGGCGTTCGTTGCCGACTTCCAGTTGAAGGCTGTTACCGATTTCCTGAACCATGTCGCGTTGCGCGCGCAAGTAGATCAACTCTTGCCCGGCGCGATCTTCGATCGCCAGTTCGTTGTAGCCGCCTGTATTGGGCGAACTGTGGCTGCGCAGTACGGTTCTGGTTTTGTGCTCGGGCAAGGCGTAGGGCGGCTGCGTGACTTTGTTGGCGACGCAGCCGGTGATCAGTGGTTTATCCGGATCGCCCTCCAGAAAGGTCACCACGACTTCCATGCCTATGCGCGGGAGGGTCACCGTACCGAAATGATCTCCGGCCCAACCCGTCGCCACGCGTACCCAGCAACTGCTGCGCTCATTGTCCAGTTCAGCGCGATCCCACGGAAACTCAATCTTCACGCGCCCGAATTCGTCGCAATAGATCTCTTCGCTCGCTGGCCCGGTGACTCGCGCGGTCTGGGCCACCAGCAGTGGTCGACGTGGGGGCAGCGGTGGGCGGTAAATCACTTCGGCGGGAATCACGCTGAAGGTATTTCGATAGCCTTGGGTAAAACCATCGGTGGCTTTGGCGTCGCTGGTGACCGATTCTTCGAGCACTTGTGGCTGTCGGCCGAGGTGGGACACGCTGAGCAACAGCCACAAGTCGTTGCACTGTTGGCGTGTGTGCTCGGTCAGATCGAACAGGTGGCCGCAGCGCAGGTTCGGCTGATCGCTTTTACCTTCGCCCCGTTCATAGTCGCTGCGATGCCGTTCCAGCGCCTGACGGGCAAGTTGCTTGGCGTGCTTTTTATTATCCAGCACCAAGGGGTAACGATAGTCCTCCAGCACCGGAGTGAACTCGGCGCTGAAGCGGCTTTCGAGCAACAGGCTCGGACGCTTGAGGTCATAGTCGCGGCGGGTGGTCGTACTGGTCCGGGTGCTGGTCCGAACGCTGAACCGGCTGACTACCGGATGTTCCGCGGCCATGCCGGAATCTTGCTGATAGGGTGTTGCGCGAAGTCTGGGCAGGAATACCTGATCATCGGTGAACACCAGCAGATGCCCATCCGCCGAGTGCTGATGATGCCAGGCGATACCGTCCTCGGCGCATAACCTTTGGATGAATTCCAGATCATTTTCCGCGTACTGGACGCAGTATTCGCGTGGCACGCTGGAGCTGACATGGAAGTTAAATGCATCGGCCTGAATGCCATGTCCCTTGAGCACCTGCGCGATGATCTGTGGCACCGTGCGTTGCTGAAAGATTCGCTGATCGTGACTGAACTGCAAGTAATACAGCGCTGGGACAAGCGTCAGCTCATAGCGAGTCAGGCGTTTTCCAGACTCGGCTGCCATCACATCTTCGATGCGTCCGTGAATGCCTTCGTTATTCAAGCCGAACTGCAGAAACGCCGGGCGACTGAGCAGGCTCTCCAAATCGATCCCGGGTCGCTCGCTGACCAGTTCGATTCGGATCGAGTAAAGCTGACTCATGGCTTCGGTGCCGTTGAAGGAAAGCACTTTGAAATCGTGGCGAACAGCGGGGATTTGCAGAGTAAATAATGCGCAATTGCTCAAACTGACCATGCGCTTGTCCTTAAGCAGAATGATTCGAAGCGTGGCGTCTGATCGTCCGTGATCAGCCACGCGAGAAAGTTTGCCAAGGCACGCTAGCTGCGCAGGAAATAAATTGATGTAGGAAGTATCTCTGACATTTGTAAGGGCATTCTTGGTTGAAACGAGTTGCACGGATTGCAGGAAAAGACTGTAGGAGTCCACCTCGATAATTATTGAGTTAGCATCAACATCCAGTACTTCGGGCTTCAAGAAGTTTCAAAAGCATGAAATGCCATCAAATTGATGGCACTTTTATTGGTGGCTGTTGTCGCGGGTAATTTGTTAATAGAAGGCAGTGAATTTTCGGAAGAATCCTACTTTTATTTTTTTCAAGTCTTGTCATGATTGCCGCCGTGCAATGGGACGAGCGTTCGAGAAAAAGCGTTCTGGCTCCGCCGGATGCTCTGGATCAACGGTTTGGCAGGCGCGGTTCAAATGCGAAGCATATAAAACGGCATCAGGGAAACCCCTGCCATATATAGGGCGATCTCTTACAAGCGCCAATGAACACTTCGTCTTGTTGTTTAACCAGATGCTTGCTAGTGGCCATCATAGTGATTACGATGCGCCCACTTGTAAGAGCACAACTCAATTGGATGAGCCGCTTCACCGCTCTTCGATACTGTCCCGCGCCGCTGTACTTCCAATAGGCGCATGACGTTATCCAAATCAAAGGCCATGGATGTCCTACTCAAGCAAACTTTCCGCCCATTACCTCGAACTCGCTAAAGTCTCTGTTTCCAAAGAGAATTTTGCGGGCGAAGACGTTCGTTTTTCGAGCGAATTCGAGGCGCTGGAAAGCGAGCTGGCCAAAGCTTCGTCGATGCACGAAAGCGGGCAGATCGACTGGCTGAAAATTCGCGAAAACAGCGAAAACCTCCTGCGTACCCAATCCAAGGATTTGCGTGTCGGCGCCTGGCTGACCTGGTCGCTGTACCAGCGTGAATCCTTCCCCGGGCTGCTGGCCGGTCTTGGATTGCTGCACCATCTGTCGGAAAACAACTGGGCCGACGTTCACCCGCTCAAACCCCGCACCCGTGCTGCCGCCATTGGCTGGCTGGTGCCGCGTCTTGAGCAGGTCATCACCGAAAACATTGCGATCAAAGAGCAGTTGCCGATGTTCCGGCAGCTCTCCGAGCATCTGGCTGGCCTCGACGCTGCCTGCACCGAACATCTGGGTGATGACGCGCCGCTCCTGCTGCCGCTCTCCCGTCGCCTGAAAACCATGATCCAGCGCGCTTCCGACAACCAGCCGGCTCCCGGCGTGGTGGGCGCGGCGGTGGCGCAGGTCAAGCAGGCCGCGAGCCAGTTGCTCACCCCCGGCGCACCGATCGACAACGAAAAAGACGCCCACAAGGCACTGCGCGCCCAGCAGGAAAGCGCGCGGCCGCTGTGCGCCTGGTGGCTCAAGCAGAAAGCCACCGACCTGCGCGCCCTGCGCCTGAATCGCACGCTGCTGTGGATGACCATCGACGCGGTACCCGAACGCAACGCCGAGCAGATCACCGTGCTGCGCGGTCTGCCGGTCGACAAGCTCAAGCAATATCAGGATCGCTTCGATCAGGGCAAATACGCTGATCTGCTGGTGGAACTGGAGGCGAGCCTGGCGAAGGCGCCGTTCTGGTTCGATGGCCAGCGAATGGTCTGGGAGTGTCTCCAGAACCTCAACGCCGAGTTGGCAATGCGCGAAGTGGAAATCCACTTCGCGCTTTTGGTTCAGCGCCTGCCCGGCATCATCGAATGTCGTTTCCATGACGGCGCGCCGTTTGCCGATCCGTCCACCCGGGCGTGGATCGCCGGCAATGTCATGCCGCACCTGCAAAGCGCCAGCGCGCCGCGCAAGGTCGAAACCGAAGACGTTCAGACGCAGCCAGCTTGGGAAAAGGCCCTCGAAGAAGTCTTGCCGCTTCTGCGCAAGGAAGGCCTCAAGCCTGCCGTGCAGATCCTCAAGCAAGGGCTGCAGTCGGCCCACGGTGGACGCGAGCGCTTTTTCTGGCAGTTCGCGCTCGCCCGCCTGTGTTTCATGGCCAAGAAATACGAACTGGCCAAGAACCAGCTCGAAACACTCGATCAGACATTACAGGACTCAGGCCTGCACGCCTGGGAGCCCGATCTTGCATTGGAAGTGCTGCACCTGCTGCATAGCTGCTGCGAGTTGTTGCCGCAGAACCATGCAGTGCGTGAACGCAAGGAAGAGATTTATCGCAGGCTGTGCCACCTCGATCTCGAAGTGGTACTCGAATAGGCCCCAGGGCCACAACCGCAAGGAGAAAAGCCATGGCCAAAGAAGGCTCGGTAGCCCCCAAGGAACGCATCAACGTCACCTTTAAACCCGCCACCGGCGGTGCTCAGGAAGAGATTGAACTGCCGCTGAAACTGCTGGCAATCGGTGACTACACCCACCGCAAGGACGAGCGCAAGATCGAAGATCGCAAGCCGATCAGCATCGACAAGATGACCTTCGACGAAGTGCTGGCCAAGCAAGAGCTTAGCCTGACGATGAACGTGCCGAACCGTCTGCAGGAAGAAGGCAGCACTGAAGAGTTGGGCGTGCAACTGCGCGTCAATTCGATGAAGGACTTCAACCCGGCCAGCCTGGTCGAGCAAGTGCCTGAGCTGAAAAAGCTGATGGAACTGCGTGACGCGCTGGTAGCCCTCAAAGGCCCGCTGGGTAACGCACCTGCTTTCCGTAAAGCCATCGAAGGCGTGCTCGCCGACGACGAATCCCGCGGTCGCGTACTCGGTGAGCTGGGCCTGAACGCCGCAGCCACCGACGCCTGAACCCAGCAGCCAAGGAAGCCAACACAATGAGCACTAGTGCAGCACAAGAGAAAGGCGCCGCGAGCGGCGAGTACAGCATTCTCGACAGCATCATCGCCGAAACCCGCCTGACGCCGGACGACGAAGCCTACGACATCGCCAAGCGCGGTGTGTCGGCCTTCATCGAAGAGCTGCTCAAGCCGCAGAACAACGGTGAACCGGTCAAGAAAGCCATGGTTGACCGCATGATCGCCGAGATCGATGCCAAGCTCAGCCGTCAGATGGACGAAATCCTGCACCACCCGGACTTCCAGTCGCTGGAATCGGCATGGCGTGGTTTGCAGTTGCTGGTCGATCGCACCAACTTCCGCGAAAACATCAAGATTGAAATCCTCAACGTCTCCAAAGACGACCTGCTGGACGATTTCGAAGATTCGCCGGAAGTCATGCAGTCGGGCCTGTACAAGCACATCTACACCGCTGAATACGGCCAGTTCGGTGGTCAGCCGGTTGGCGCGATCATTGCCAACTACTACATGTCCCCAAGCTCGCCGGACGTGAAACTGATGCAGTACGTTTCCAGCGTAGCCTGCATGTCCCACGCGCCGTTCATCGCTGCGGCCGGTCCGAAGTTCTTCGGTCTGGAAAGCTTCACCGGCCTGCCGGATCTGAAAGATCTGAAAGACCACTTCGAAGGCCCGCAATTCGCCAAATGGCAGAGCTTCCGTACCTCGGAAGACTCCCGCTACGTTGGCCTGACTGTGCCACGTTTCCTGCTGCGTAACCCGTACGACCCGGAAGAAAACCCGGTCAAATCGTTCGTGTACAAGGAAACCGTTGCCAACAGCCACGAGCACTACCTGTGGGGCAACACTGCCTACGCGTTCGGCACCAAGCTGACCGACAGCTTCGCCAAATTCCGCTGGTGCCCGAACATCATCGGCCCGCAGAGCGGTGGTGCTGTTGAAGACCTGCCGTTGCACCATTTCGAAAGCATGGGCGAAATCGAAACCAAGATTCCTACGGAAGTTCTGGTTTCCGACCGTCGTGAATACGAACTGGCCGAGGAAGGTTTCATCTCCCTGACCATGCGTAAAGGCTCCGACAACGCGGCGTTCTTCTCCGCCAGCTCGGTGCAGAAGCCGAAGTTCTTCGGCATCAGTGCAGAAGGCAAGGCAGCAGAGCTGAACTACAAGCTCGGCACCCAACTGCCGTACATGATGATCGTCAACCGCCTGGCTCACTACTTGAAAGTGCTGCAGCGCGAGCAACTCGGTTCGTGGAAAGAACGTACCGACCTCGAGCTGGAACTCAACAAGTGGATCCGCCAGTACGTGGCCGACCAGGAAAACCCGAGCGCCGAAGTACGTGGCCGTCGTCCGCTGCGCGCTGCGCAAGTGATCGTCAGCGACGTTGAAGGCGAGCCGGGCTGGTACCGCGTGAGCTTGAACGTGCGTCCGCACTTCAAGTACATGGGTGCCGATTTCACCCTGTCGCTGGTTGGCAAGCTGGACAAAGAGTAAGAGCGACTCATGGACGGATACGGCAGTCTTTTCGAGCGCCTCAATGGCGACGCGGAACAGCGCAAAGGCAGGAGCCTCGAAGCTTCGGCCATGGCGTCTGTGGCTGCCCATCTGGCCAAAATGCTCAGCACCCGGGCCGGCAGCGTGCAAACGCTGTCCGACTACGGGTTGCCCGATCTCAATGACATGCGTCTGAGCCTGCACGACTCCCTGAGTCAGGCCCGCCTGGCCATCGAAAGCTTCATCGAAGCCTACGAACCGCGCCTGAGCAACGTGCGTGTCATTTCCCTGCCGCGTGACCACGATCAGCTTCGCCTGGCCTTCAGTATCGAAGGCTTGCTGGAAGTTGAAGGTTTCAAGCGTCAGGTCAGTTTTTCCGCGCGTCTGGATGGCAGCGGACAAGTGAAGGTCAACTAAGGAGAACCCCGATGTCTGGCAAACCCGCAGCACGCGTATCCGACCCCACCGCTTGCCCGCTCCCCGGCCACGGCACCAACCCGATCGCCGCCGGCTCCGGCGACGTGTTCTTCGACGGCCTCGCGGCCGCCCGCCAAGGCGATGCCTCGGCGTGTGGTGGTGCGATGTCGGGAAATTTGGCGACCACTGTGTTGATCAACGGCAAGCCTGCCGCCACTGTTGATTCGGTGGGTACGCATGGCAACAAGGTCACGGCAGGTTCCGGGACGGTGATTATCGGGAATTCGCATTCGCCAGCGTCATTTGTGCCTCCGTTGCCTTTGATCATTCCGGGCTTTGATGCTCAGTTCCAGCTCAAGAACGGTCTGGGCAATCCGCTTGCCGATACTAAATACCTACTCCGTCGAGCGGATGGTTCTCTCGAAAGTGGAATCACCAATGAGTTGGGCCTGACTCATCGCGTGAAGGCCCATACAGCTTCCGAAAAAATCGAAGTTTTTATTGAGAGCTGAGGGAGTACTCGTTCATGGCCGAGGCTGAAAAAATCAACAAGGATGGGCAGGAATATGTGCCAGCTGGCGCGGCCGCGAGCACAAAAACCTCTGAGGTTGCGCCGGTAGAGTTGCAGGTTTGCCGCTGTAACGGAAAAGAAGTCACAACGCTGGCTGGCTACGACAGCATCCCGAGCTATACCGGCGAGCTGCCTTCTCCGTTGCAAATTATGTGGTACGTGCCAAAAACCAAGGAAATGCTTAAGGCAAGTTTCTCTGATACAGAAATTCGTGTCTGGATAAAGCAGGCGGCTGAATATTATGGCGTCCCGCATATTTTGCTGGCGGTTATTCTGCAGCAGGAGAATGGACCTAAGGGCAGTAAATTTCTTCAATCCATGCAATTCGGCGAACGGTCGCTGACCACTCTGCTGGCGATTGTTGACAACTTGGCTTTCGATGCCGTCCCGGACAAGTTGGCCGGTGGCTCCAGCGGCTTTGCCAATATGAGTAGGGCAACATTGCAGAAGTCCGTTCAATACACAGAGAACTATTACTGCAAGAAACCATTGCCCGAAGACGTTCAGTACCGGATTTTCGGGTGGAACCAAGACACGCGAATCCCGGGTGATGACTGGAAGGCGGACCTCTACTATTGCGCCGGCCATCTACGTGAACTGGTTGACCGGGCTACCGGGACTCGCTGTCACTCCGGGGTGCTGTCCGCAGACCAGTTGAAAAAGGTGATTGCTTCCTACAACGGTTCGGGGCCGCTTGCCGAAAAGTATTCAACCGATGCTATGACGTTGTTAGACGCAGCGAAAGCAGGTACGGCGTGGTTGTATTTTTATGAAAGATAAACTCTCGACGTCTACCACTCTTGCGCTTGCTGCCGGCATTTTGGCTGTGGGGGTTGTCGTGTGGACAAATATTTTCTCCAATTCGCTGATGCTGTTAATGGACGGCGTTAATTTTATTCCTGCGGAATCTTCAATCCTCGCATTTGAACCTTATGAGATAAATCAAGGGTCGTCTTCTTATTGGATCTACGGTCAGGATGGGGAAAATTATTATTATTTTTCTTATGACGCGGCTGCGCCTTACATTTTTATTTCCAAAGCAAATGTTTGTCAGGGGTTTGATCGTCTGAATTTCAAAACATGGTGCAGTGCGAAACAAGGTACGAAGAAATGATCAGCGAGGCATCGATCTGCTCATGAAACAGTCAAGGATGATTTCGATGTCGGGCGGGGCAGTGTTTTTCACGTTTTTCATCCCAGTGACTACCTACGCCGCTCAGCAGGTCTACAGCAATAATGTTTTCCTGCTGAACACCTGTGGCGTGCCTCTGGAATTGTCCGTGGTGCATGACTCCAACTATGACGATAAAGCCCGCCGCTTGGTGTTGAATCCAAATCAGCGCAGAACTATCGCCAACTACAGATCGTTCGGCGAGGACGTAGCCGGTCAGATCAGCGACCAGTACAGCCTGTCGATTAAGAGCTCGACGGGGACCAAAACCATCGACGCGCAGACGTTGCGAAAGGCTGTCGCAAGCACCGAAAGAACTGAAGAAAAATCTGTTCGTTCATGGGTCATTACTGATGGGGCGTTCTGTCCATGACGCACATGTTCGGGTCGGCTCAATGAAACTCAGAGCCTGGCAATGTCTTGTCGCTTTTCTCAGCTCGGTTGGTTTGCTGGTGATTCTGGTCGGCTTCGCGCTGCTGTTGCGAATGGAAAGCTCGACCAAACCAAAGCTGTTCGCTCATCCCAACGCGTTGTGGGTTGGCGCCGAGGATGGCGGGGTATTCGTTGAAGTTACCAGGAACGAGGCGCCGGACTATTACGTCGAGATTCGCCACGAGAGTGGCGGAGTGTGGACTGAGGGCTGGGTTCGATACGGCACGCGGGACAGCTACCCATTGAGCGCTGCAGCCATTGGCGGCTATGACGGCGTCGAGCTCTATGTGTATTCGGGGATGGCGATCACGCCGAAAAAGCAGGGAGTGGCGCAGTGATGAATATCTATGCGCGTCTTGCACTCTGTCTGGCGATCCACGCGGCGGGATGTGTGGCCTACGTGTTTCTGAATAACGCAGTGGTTGTGGCCTACAAGGCTTTCAACGGCGGATTCACCACCCGTGGCGTGGCGATTGGCATCGCCCACTACATGTTCATCTACATATTTTTTGGCATAAACGCGCTGGCCGCGATCATCCCGAACCTGTGGGCCAAGCTCGGTCTGCTCGCTCTGATGGTTGCCTGGATTCTGTTCATGATGGTGCCTGACTACCCGCTACGTGCGCTGTTCTACACCGTGGCCCAAGGCGGAGTCACGTTGTTGGCGATTCTGCTCACGCAGGTCATTGAACTGCGTTGGGAGAGGCTTGCGCTGATGCGACAGACGTCGCCTGCGAGTCCTGCTCATGCTTAGCCGTGCGCAACTGAGCTTCTTCATGGCCGCCTTGTGGTGGCCATTGCTGGCGGTGTTGGCGATCAGTTCCTATGGCCTGTGGAATGGCGAGTACTCAACACCCGAGTCGTCCGGGATTTATTGGCAGTACCTGTTGTGGTGGGGAGTTCCCGGGTTTCTGGGTTTTTCGCTGTGGATATCCCGATCGGCGCAGAGCCGCAACGAGCAACAGGCACTGCGGATGGTTTGGTGGGCGCCGGTGAAGTTCATCCCGTTCTACGCCGTGCCATGGATGCTGTATGGCTTGTTCAGTCTGCTCGTCGGGCCGTCCAGTGACGCTTACATGGCGTACGGCTGGATCTCGATTGTGCCGTTTCTCCTGATTGGCGGTTACGTCTGTGCCGGCGTGACGGTCGCGGTCTACAGGATATTTTTTTGATGAGTTCCACTACCAGGCAGGTAACCCGTGTCCTTTAACCACTACTACCAAAGCGAACTCACCGCACTGCGCCAACTCGGTCGTCGTTTCGCCGAGCGTAGTCCGGCGCTGGCGCCGTATCTGGGGCAGGCCGGGCGGGATCCGGATGTGGAGCGGTTGCTGGAAGGCTTTGCGTTTCTGACCGGGCGTCTGCGCCAGAAGCTCGATGACGAGTTGCCGGAGCTCAGCCATTCCCTGATGCAATTGCTGTGGCCGAACTACATGCGCCCGCTGCCGGCGTTCAGCATTTTGCAGTTCGATCCGCTCAAGCGTTCGGGTCCGGCGCTGGTGGTCGAGCGCGATACGCCGGTGGAAAGCAAGCCGATCGAAGACGTGCGCTGCCGCTTCCGCACCTGCTATCCGACCGAGGTGTTGCCGCTGGATCTCGCTGCACTGAACTACTCGGTGAAGGGCGACGGTTCGTTGCTCAGCCTGCGTCTGGAAATGAGCGCCGACGGCCACCTCGGCGAGTTGGAGCTGAGCAAACTGCGCCTGCACTTTGCCGGTGAGCGCTACATCAGTCAGATGCTTTACCTGAGCCTGCTGCGCAACCTCGAAGGCATTGAACTGATCCCGCTCGACGGCGCCGGCAAGCCGATTGATGGCGTCAGCGGCAAACCGATGGCGTTCAAGATTCCCGGTGACCGGGTCAAACCGGTGGGCTTTGCCGAAGAAGAAGCGCTGATTCCGTATCCGCTGAACACCTTCCGGGGCTATCGCTACCTGCAGGAATACTTCGCCTTTCAGGACAAGTTCCTGTTCGTCGACGTCAACGGTCTGGACATCCTCAAGGCACTGCCGGAAGACACGCTCAAGCAGATGCGCGGTCTGGAACTGCGTTTTGATATCCGCAAGAGCGGCATCATGCGCATGCGCCCGACCCTGGATAACGTGAAGCTGTTCTGCACGCCGATTGCCAACCTGTTCGCGCACGACGCATTGCCGATTCGCCTCGACGGCAAGCAGGACGAATACCTGCTGCTGCCAGCGGAATACGATCTGGAAAACTGCGGCGTGTTCTCGGTGGAAACCGTGACTGGCTGGAAGCCCGGTGGCCTCGGTTATCAGGAGTACGTGCCGTTCGAATCCTTCGAGCATGACCCCAGTTTCGACGTGCCCAACAGCCGTCCGCATTACAGCATTCGCCAGCGTTCGTCCTTGCTGCACGACGGCCTCGACACTTACTTGAGCTTCGGCATCCGCCACACAGAAGCCCATGAAACCCTGTCGATCGAGCTGATGTGCACCAACCAGAATTTGCCGCGCAAGCTCAAGCTCGGCGACATCTGCATGGCCTGCGAAGAGACCCCGGAGTTCCTGAGTTTCCGCAACATCACCCCGGCCACTTCAAGCTTCGCGCCGCCGCTGAACCGTGACTTCCTGTGGAAGCTGATCAGCAACATGTCGCTTAACTATCTGTCGCTGGCCGACGTCAATGCGTTGAAGGTGATTCTGGAAACCTACGACCTGCCGCGCTACTACGACCAGCACGCGGAGAAGGTCAGCAAGCGCCTGCTCGGCGGCCTCAAACACATCAAGCACCACCACGTCGATCGGTTGCACCGTGGCCTGCCGGTGCGCGGTTTGCGCACCGAACTGACCATCGACCCGGAAGGGTATATCGGCGAAGGCGACCTGTTCGTTTTCGCTTCGGTTCTTAACGAGTTTTTCGCGCTTTACGCCAGTCTCAATTCATTCCATGAGCTGCGGGTAAAAAGCACACAGGGAGAGGTGTACCAATGGACACCACGTATGGGTCTGCAACCCCTGCTTTAAGCGGGTTGACCCGGGTAATACGCGAATACTCGCTGTTTCAGGCCGTGCTGCTGGTGATCGACCGGCTGCGCGAGGCACACCCGCACCTGAGCGAAGACGATTTGTACGATCACGTCGAGTTCCAGGCCAACCCGAGCCTCGGATTCCCGCGCAGCGATGTCGATCGCGTGGAGTTTTTTGAAGAGCACGGGCAGATGCGCGCGCGTATGCGGTTCAACCTGATCGGTCTGGTCGGTTCCGGCTCGCCGCTGCCGGCGTTCTACGGCGAGCAGGCACTGGGCGACAGCGAAGACGGCAACCCGACGCGCAATTTCCTCGACCTGTTCCACCATCGCCTGCAACGGCTGATGCTGCCGATCTGGCGCAAGTACCGCTACCGCGCGAGTTTCCAGAGCGGCGCGATCGACCCGTTCTCGTCGCAGCTGTTCGCGCTGATCGGTCTGGGCGGCGACGAGATCCGCAAGGCCAAGGAACTCAACTGGAAACGCCTGCTGCCGTACCTCGGCCTGCTCAGCTTGCGGGCGCACTCGGCGGCGCTGATCGAAGCCGTGCTGCGTTACTACTTCAAGCACGAAGACCTGGTCATCGAGCAGTGCATCGAGCGCCGCGTGGAAATTCTCGAAGAGCAGCGCAATCGTTTGGGGCGTGCCAACAGCATGCTCGGCGAAGACCTGGTGCTCGGCGAACACGTGCGCGACCGCAGCGGCAAATTCCGCATTCACATCACCCAACTCGACTGGCAGCGATTCCACGAATTCCTGCCGATCGGCTTCGGTTACCAGCCGCTCTGCGCGCTGGTGCGGTTCACCCTGCGTGACCCGCTCGATTACGACATTCGCCTGGTTTTGCGCCAGGAAGAAATCCGCGAACTGCGCATTGGTGAGCAGAACGCCTGTCGCCTCGGTTGGACCAGTTGGCTGGGCCGCGAGAAAGCGGACGGCGTGGTGACCCTGGGCAGCAAAATTCATTAAGGACGTGAGCCATGATCAACGTAGACCTGCAACAACTCATCCAGGCGCTGGACGCCGAAACCCGTCGTGACCTGGAGCGTTCGGCCGAGCGTTGCGTTGCCCGTGGCGGCAGCAAGATCCTCGTCGAAGACTTGATGCTCGGCCTGCTGGAGCGTCCGAACGGCTTGCTCGCACGCGCGTTGCAAGATGCTGACGTCGATGCCGGTGAGCTGAGTGCCGCGCTGCAATCGCGCGTTGAACACAGCGCTTCGCGCAACCCGGTGTTCGCACCGGAACTGGTGCAATGGCTGCAAGACGCCCTGTTGGTGGCCAACCTCGAACTGGGCCAGACCCAGGTCGAAGACGCCGCGCTGATCCTCGCCCTGCTGCGTAACCCGATGCGTTATGCCGGCAGCCGTTATCAGCCGCTGCTCGCCAAGCTGAACATCGATCGCCTGAAAGAATTTGCTCTGTCGCAACAGGAGCAACCGGCGGCCAACGGCAAACCGGCCGCGCAGGGCGAATCGCTGTTGCAGCGTTTCACCCACAACCTGACCCAACAGGCCCGTGACGGCAAACTCGACCCGGTGCTGTGCCGCGACGGCGCGATCCGTCAGATGGTCGATATCCTTGCCCGTCGCCGCAAAAACAACCCGATCGTCGTCGGTGAAGCCGGTGTCGGTAAAACCGCCATCGTCGAAGGCCTCGCCTCGCGTATCGCTGCCGGTGAAGTGCCGCAGGTACTCAAAGGCGTTGAACTGCTGTCGCTGGACATGGGCCTGTTGCAGGCTGGCGCCAGCGTCAAAGGCGAATTCGAACGCCGTCTCAAAGGCGTGATCGATGAGGTCAAAGCCTCGCCGAAGCCGATCATCCTGTTCATCGACGAAGCCCACACTCTGATCGGCGCGGGCGGCAATGCCGGTGGTTCCGACGCGGCCAACCTGCTGAAACCGGCACTGGCTCGCGGCGAACTGCGCACCATCGCCGCGACCACCTGGGCCGAGTACAAGAAATACTTCGAGAAAGACCCGGCCCTGGCCCGTCGTTTCCAACCGGTGCAACTGCACGAACCGACTGTCAGCGAAGCGGTAACCATCCTCCGTGGTCTGGCTCAGGTCTACGAGAAAAGCCACGGCATCTACCTGCGTGATGACGCGGTGGTTTCTGCCGCCGAGCTGTCTGCGCGTTATCTGGCCGGTCGGCAACTGCCGGACAAAGCCGTCGACGTCCTCGATACTGCGTGCGCCCGCGTGCGCATCAGCCTCGCCGCCGCCCCGGAAAGCCTTGAGCGTCTGCGTGGCGAACTGGCCGAAGGTGGCCGTCAGCGTCAGGCCCTGCGCCGCGATGCCGAAGCCGGTCTGCTGATCGACCACGAAGCGCTGGAAGCACTGGAAGCGCGTCTGGACGAAGCCGAAAACGAGATGGTCGCGCTGGAAACCCTGTGGACTGAGCAGAAGCAGCTGGCCGAGCGCCTGCTGGAGCTGCGTCAGCAATTGGCCAAGGCCCGCGAAGCCGCCGCCGTCGAGCCGACCGTCAACGTTGAAGAAGACGCTGAAGGCACCGTGATCGAAACCATCGTTGCCGAGGTCGAGGACGGCCAAAGCGTTGAAGCGCTGGAAGCCCAGCTCAACGAAACCCACAGTGCTCTGACCGCCGCGCAAGTCAAAGAGCGTCTGGTCAGCTTCGAAGTCTGCCCGCGTCTGGTGGCTGAAGTGATCAGCGCCTGGACTGGCGTGCCGCTGGCGCAACTGGCCCGTGAGCACAACGCCAAAGTCGCCAGTTTCGCCACCGACCTGCGCACGCGCATCCGTGGTCAGGAACAAGCCGTACACGCACTGGATCGCTCGATGCGCGCCACCGCCGCCGGCCTGAACAAGCCTGATGCACCGGTCGGCGTGTTCCTGCTGGTTGGCCCGAGCGGCGTCGGCAAGACCGAAACCGCACTGGCACTCGCCGATCTGCTGTACGGCGGTGATCGTTTCATCACCACCATCAACATGTCCGAGTTCCAGGAGAAGCACACCGTCTCGCGCCTGATCGGGGCGCCGCCGGGCTACGTCGGTTACGGCGAGGGCGGCATGCTTACCGAAGCCGTGCGCCAGAAACCGTACTCGGTGGTGCTACTCGATGAAGTCGAAAAGGCTGATCCGGACGTGCTCAACCTGTTCTACCAAATCTTCGACAAAGGCGTGGCCAACGACGGCGAAGGTCGCGAGATCGACTTCCGCAATACGTTGATCCTGATGACCTCGAACCTCGGTAGCGACAAGATCAGCGACCTCTGTGAAGACGGCGCGCGGCCAACCGCCGAACTGCTCGAAGAAACCATTCGGCCGGTACTCAGCAAACACTTCAAGCCGGCGCTGCTGGCGCGGATGAAAGTGGTGCCGTACTACCCGGTCGGTGGCCCGGTATTGCGCGAGCTGATCGAGATCAAACTCGGTCGTCTCGGCGAGCGCCTCAACCGTCGTCAGCTGGATTTCAGCTGGTGCCAGAACCTCGTCGATCACCTGTCCGAGCGCTGCACGCAAAGCGACAGCGGTGCACGCCTGATTGATCATCTGCTTGATCAGCACGTACTGCCGCTGGTGGCGGATCGTCTGCTCGACGCGATGGCCACCGGCGAAAGCCTCAAGCGTGTGCATGCCACGCTCGACGGCAACGCCAGCGTGATGTGCGAGTTCGCCTGAGGTGGGCGTGATGTTCACTCAAGTGCCGCAGCCGCTGGTCTATGCCGAAGCGTTGCTGGCGCAGTTCGCCAGTCTGTCGCGGGCGGCGGACGGTGCTGCGTTGCTGGGTGAATTCGTGCGTGGGTTGGCCGAGTTGAGTGGCTGCGAATTGACGCAGCTGTATCTGCTCGACGCCACCCACACGTGCCTCGGTATGAACGCCGAGTACCTCGACGGTGCATTGCAACCGCGTCAGGCCGCGAGCCTGCCGGCGGATTACAACGGTGAGCAACTGTTGCAATTCGCCCTGTGCCAGAACCGCGTGGTGTGCCTCGACGACCTCAGTGGCAGCCTGCACGAAACCAGTTTCCTACCCGCCGCGACGGCGCCGTGGCAGTCGCTGTTGTGCGTGCCGCTGGTCAATCATCACAAGGCTGTCGAAGGCTTGCTGCTGTGTGCCAGTCGTCATCGCACCGACCTGCAGGGCTTTGCTGATTCGCTGGGTCAGCTCGGCTCGTTTGTGCTGGGGCAATTGCATTTGCTGCAACGCCTGCGTCAGCCGCTGGATGTAATGGAACCGGCACTGCGCAGTGTGCCGAGCATCAGCGGTTACGGGTTGATCGGCAAAAGCGCGGCGATGCGTCAGACCTACTCGCTGATCAGCAAAGTCCTGCACAGCCCGTACACCGTGCTGTTGCGCGGCGAGACCGGTACCGGCAAGGAAGTCGTGGCGCGGGCGATTCATGATTGCGGCCCGCGTCGTTCTCAGGCGTTCATCGTGCAGAACTGCGCGGCGTTCCCGGAAAACCTGCTGGAAAGCGAACTGTTCGGTTATCGCAAAGGTGCCTTCACCGGTGCCGACCGCGACCGCGCCGGGCTGTTCGACGCGGCCAATGGCGGCACGCTGTTGCTCGACGAAATTGGTGACATGCCGCTGTCGTTGCAGGCCAAGATCCTGCGCGTGTTGCAGGAGGGCGAGATCCGTCCGCTGGGTTCCAACGACACGCACAAGATCGACGTGCGCATCATCGCCGCGACGCACCGCGATCTGTCGGTGCTGGTCAGCGAAGGTAAATTCCGCGAGGACTTGTACTACCGCCTCGCGCAATTCCCGATCGAACTGCCGGCCCTGCGCCAGCGCGAAGGCGACATCCTCGATCTGGCTCGGCACTTCGCCGAAAAGACCTGCACCTTCTTGCAGCGTGATCCGGTGCGCTGGTCGGACGGGGCGCTTGAGCACCTGTGCGGTTACACCTTCCCCGGCAACGTTCGCGAACTCAAGGCACTGGTCGAACGCGCGGTGCTGTTGTGCGAGGGCGGCGAGTTGCTCGCCGAGCATTTTTCCCTGCGCATGGAGCCGATGCCTGAAGACAGCAGCGGTCTGAATCTGCGCGAACGCCTGGAACAGGTCGAGCGCACTTTACTGCTCGATTGCCTGCGCAAAAACGACGGCAACCAGACCCTCGCCGCCCGCGAACTGGGCCTGCCCCGGCGCACGCTGCTGTACCGCCTCGGGCGGTTGAACATCAATCTGGGAGATTTCGATGGGTAGGCCAAAATCATCGATTTCCCCGCAAAAAAACAATTTCAGCGCCGCCCGCAAGGGTCGGCGCTTTGTGCTTTGTCTACCCCTGGAGACCCTCTGATGTCTGTTCGTCACTGGCACGCTGTCCTGCTGACCCTCGTCGTTCTATGCGGCCTTGGCGGCTGTAGCGGCAATTACAAATTCAACGACAACGACTATCGCCCGTTGGGTGATCCGCAAGCGGTCAATCGCGGCAAGTGACCGCAAGGAGCATCAAACATGGAATTGGTTTTCGAAATGCTGAACACCAAGCAGTTCGTGCCCACCGAGTTGTGCCAGAAGACCTTCAAACAGGCCGGCGGCGTGATCGGGCGGGGCGAGGACTGCGACTGGATCATCCCTGACCGCAAGCGTCATCTGTCCAATCATCACGCGATTGTCAGCTACCGCGAAGGCACGTTTTTCCTGACCGACACCAGCAGCAATGGTGTTCAGGACGGCACAAGCGGCGCACGCCTGCACAAGGGCGAACCGATGCGCATCGAGCACGGCAGCACCTACGTGCTGGGTGACTTCGAGATTCGCGCGCGACTGGTGCGTGACCCGGCAACCTTCGACGGTGAAGTCGGCCGTCCACGCGCCGCTGGCAGCATCATCCCCGATGACGCGTTCCTCGATCTCGATCCGCTTAACGCCCTCGAACAGCAAGAGCGCGTCTACTCGGAAATCGACGAACTGCTGGCGCCGAACACCAAGCCTGAAGACTCCCGTCAGCGTGCCGACTATGCGCGCATCGATATGGAAAGCCTGATGGTGCCGGAACTGATCGCCGCGCCCGCCGAACCTGAGCCTGCTCCGGCGCCTAAAGCCGTCGAGCGTCAGAGCGAAGGTTTCTGGGATCACTTCGGTGCTGCGCTGGGCGTGGATGTCAAAGGCCTCAGTCATGACGAACGCGAAGCCCTGGCACTGAACGCCGCGCGTCTGCTGCGTCAGAGCATCGGCGGTTTGCAGCAGAGCCTGCGTACACGTTCGGAGCTGAAGAACGAGCTGCGTCTGGCCCAGACCACCGTGCAAGGCACCAACAAGAACCCGCTGAAATTCGCCGTCGACCCGAGCGAAGCACTGCAGATTCTGTTGCAGCCGAGCAAGCCCGGGCATCTGCCGGCCGAGCAAGCCATCTCTCGCGCGTTCCGTGACTTGCAGGCGCATCAGGTGGCTTTGCTGACCGCCAGCCGCGCCGCTGTGCGCGGCACGCTGGAGCACTTCTCGCCGGAGCAACTGACCCTGCGTTTCGAGCGCGACAACAAGCCACTGATCGCCACGTCCGGCGGGCGCTGGAGAGCGTTCGGCCGTTATCACCAGGCGCTGCGTCAGGACGATGACTGGAGCGAGCGTCTGCTGGCCCGCGACTTCGCTCAGGCCTACGAAGAACAGATCCGCCTGATCTCCACCCTCCACACCGACCACCAAGGATGATGCGCATGTCTCGCCGCTCGACCGCTTTTTTCAAGACGCTGACTGCGCTCACCGTGCTGGTGCTGCTCGCCGGTTGCTCGTCGCTGTCGCCGTACTCGAAAGTGACCAAGGTCAACCTGAAACTGACCGGCAGCGATCAGTTGAACCCGGATCTCAACGGCCGTCCTTCGCCGATCGTGGTGCGCCTGTTCGAACTCAAGCACCCGGTGACCTTCGAGAACGCTGACTTCTTCAGTCTCTACGAACGCGCCAAAGAATCCCTCAACCCGGATCTGGTGGCCAGCGAAGAACTCGAATTGCGCCCGGGTGAAACCGTGGAGCTGAAACTCAGCGTGGAGGAGGGCAGCCGTTACGTCGGCATCCTCGCCGCCTACCGCGACCTGCCGGAAACCAAATGGCGCTACACGGTGCAGATCACTCCGCTGGAGCTCACCGACGCTGATCTGACCCTCGATCAGGCTGGTATCCGCAACACCCACGAAGTGCTCGCCAAGGCGGATGACTGAACATGAATACCCATAAAGTCATTTGGCAGGAAGGCATGCTGCTGCGTCCGCAGCACTTCCAGCACAACGATCGCTACTTCGATCACCAGATGAAAACCCGCACCCAATTGCTGGGTGGCTACACCTGGGGTTTCCTCAATCTGGAGATCGACTTGCAGTTCCTCAACATGGGTAAACTGGTGATCAGTGAAGCCTCGGGGATTCTGCCGGACGGCAGCCTGTTCGAACTCGGTGGCAACACCGAACCGCTGGCGCTCGACGTGCCGCCGAACACCGGCAACACGCCGATCTACCTGGCACTGCCGCTGGTCACCGGCAACCACATCGAGGCGCGCCGTCCGGAGCAATCCGACGTGCTCGCGCGTTACACCGCGTACGACGCCGAAGTGGCTGACTCCAACGCCGGCGACGATTCCGCCAGCCAGGTCAGCTGCGGTCGCCCGGATTTCAAACTGTTGCTCGGCGAGCAGCAGAGCGATCAGGCCTACGTGAAGCTGAAGATCTGCGACGTGCTCGACACCACGCCCGACGGCGTGATCAGCCTCGATCCGGACTTCGTGCCGACCTACATTCAGGCCCACGCCTCCAGCTACTTGCTGTCGTGCCTGAAAGAAGTCATCAGCATGCTCAGCCACCGTGGCGACACCATTGCCGAGCGGATTCGCTCCAACGGCAAGGTCGGCGGTGCGGAAGTCGGCGACTTCATGATGCTGCAACTGATCAACCGCACTGAACTGCTGCTGCGCCACTATCTGGGTCTGGAGCAGGTGCATCCGGAAGAGTTGTATCGCACGCTGCTGACCATGCTCGGCGATCTGGCGACCTTCTCCGGCGAGAGCAAACGTCCGCGTCTGGACAGCCGCTACTCCCACGCCGACCAGGGCGCGAGCTTCCGCAAACTGATGGAAGCGATTCGTCAGGTGCTGTCGATGGTGCTCGAACAGCACGCCATCGAACTGATCCTGCAAGCGCGTCAGTACGGCATCATCGTGTCGCCGTTGCACGACCACAAACTGCTCGGCTCGGCTTCGTTCGTGCTGGCGGCCAGTGCCAACTGCGACTCCGAAGAACTGCGCCACCGCTTGCCGGCGCACCTCAAGGTCGGCCCGGTGGAGCGCATCCGCCAACTGGTCAACCTGCACTTGCCGGGGATCAAGGTCAAACCGTTGCCGGTGGCCCCGCGGCAGATCGCGTTCCACTCCAACAAAACCTATTTCATCCTCGAACTCAGTTCCGAAGACCTGGCACAACTCGAGCGCTCCGGCGGCTTCGCGTTCCACGTGTCCGGCGAATTCGCCGAGCTTGAACTGAAATTCTGGGCCATCAGGAACTGACCGACATGATCAAGGAAACGGATTACAACCAGGACGACAAAACCGTCCTGCTCGATCGTCAGGGCCACGGACCGGCAGCCAGTCCGCTGACCGACTTCGCCGCGCCGCCGCGTTTCGAGCAACTGGAAGAACGCATGATCTACGCTGCGCGCCTGCGTCCGGCCGAAGCGTTCAACATCAGCCTCAATTCGCTGGTGGCGGCGTCGTCCGAACTGCTCTCGGAAGTGGTGCGCCTCAAACACAGCGAGACCCGCGAAGATTTGTACGCGCTCAACGAGCGCCTGACCGCCGGGCTCAAGCTGTTTGAAGTGCGCGCCCTGCACAATGGCGCCGAAAGCAGCCAGGTGATGGCCGCGCGTTACGTGCTCTGCACCGTGGTCGACGAAGCCGTCGTGACCACGCCGTGGGGCAACGAAAGCGAATGGTCGCAGATGAGCCTGCTCAGCAGCTTCCACAACGAAACCTTCGGTGGCGAGAAGTTCTTCCAGTTGCTCGATCGGTTGTCGAAGAACCCGGTCAAACACCTGCCGATGCTGGAGCTGATGTACCTGTGCCTGTCCCTCGGTTTCGAGGGCAAGTACCGCGTACAAGCGCGCGGCATGCTCGAACTCGAAGGCATCCGCGATGCCTTGTATCGCCAGATCCGTCAGTTGCGTGGCGACGTGCCGCGCGAGTTGTCGCCGCACTGGGAAGGCCTGAACGATCAGCGCCGCAACCTGGTGCGCATCGTGCCAGCGTGGATGGTGGTGTTGTTCACTTTCGTCTGTCTGGTGGTCATGTATTCGGGCTTCGCCTGGGTCTTGGGCGAGCAGCGCGACACCGTTCTGCAACCTTATCAGCCGCTTGATCCAGCCGCGGTTCAACCGCAGTCGCAGCCGTAAACAGGGACGTGTGATGAAAAAGTTTTTCAAGAAAGTCGGCGCCTTCCTGCGCCAGACCTGGGTCTGGACCCTGCTGCTGGTGCTGTTCGTGGCGCTGCTGGTGTGGTTCGCAGGTCCATTGTTGGCGGTAGATGACTACAAGTTCTGGGAGAGCGCGACCTCGCGCCTGCTGACCATCAGCGTGCTGTTCCTGATCTGGGGCCTGACCATGGTCTTCGTCAGCTGGCGCGCCGGTGTACGCAAGAAAGAAGTCGAAGCCACCGAAGACGGCCAGGATCGTATCCGCCGTGAAGAGCTGATCGACGACGAGCAGAAAGAGTTGAAGGCGCGCTTCAAAGACGCGCTGAAAACCCTGAAGACTTCGAGCCTGTATCGCGGCCGCAGCGAGCGCTGGCGCAGTGACTTGCCGTGGTATCTGCTGATCGGCCCACAGGCCTCGGGCAAGACCAGCCTGCTGGACTTTTCCGGTCTGGAATTCCCGATCAACAAGATCGACCGCAAGCTGACCCGCGACACCCTCGGCACCCGTCATTGCGACTGGTACTTTGCCGACCATGGTGTACTGATCGACACCGCCGGGCGCTACACCACCCAGCCGGACGCCGAAGTCGACGGCAGCGCCTGGCGCACCTTGCTGGAGCTGCTGCGCAAGCGTCGTCGCGGCCGTCCGTTGAACGGCGTGCTGGTGACCATTCCGGTGGAAACCCTCACCGGTGGCAGCGAGCAGGACATCGACACCCTGGCGCGCCAGGTACGCGGCCGTCTGCAAGATGTCTATCAGAAGCTGCACGTCGACGTACCGGTCTATCTGGTGCTGAGCAAGGCTGACAAGCTGCTGGGCTTCGACGAGTTCTTCGATCAACTGACCCGCGAAGAAAGCGATCAGGTGCTGGGCACCAGTTTCCGCAAGGATCAGCAGGGCACCGACGTGGCTGTGCTGCGCAACGAGTTCGAAGAACTGCTGCGTCGCCTCAACAGCCAGGTGATCATGCGCATGCACTCCGAGCGCGATACCCAGCGCCGTGGCCGCATCCTCGACTTCCCGCATCAACTGGGGCAGATCGGCGAGCGCCTGTGCCTGTTCGTCGACATGGCGTTCACCGGCAACCGTTATCAGCGTGCCACGCAATTGCGTGGTTTCTACCTGACCAGCGCACCGCACCTGACGCAAGAGATGGACGCAACCACCGCCGGCATCGGTGCCAGCCTCGGCATGAATGCCGGTGTGCTGCCAACGCTGCGCAGCGGTCGTTCGCGCTTCATCCATCATCTGTTCAGTCAGGTGATTTTCCCCGAGTCCGATCTCGCGGGTCTGGACAAGCGCGAACGCAGCCGCATTCATTGGGGCCAGCGCGCGCTGTACGTCGGCGCACTGGCGGCACTGGCGCTGTTTGGCATGCTTTGGGCGGGCGGTTTCTCGGCCAACTACGAGCGTCTGGAAAACCTGCGGACACTGGCGCAGAACTGGACTCAGCAACGCACGGCGCTGTCCCCGCGTGATGACGCGATGGGCGCGCTGAAAATCCTCGACACCAGCTACGCGGCGACGCAGGCGTTCCCGAAAAAGGGCGACGTTTCGTACCACGAACGTGGTGGTTTGTATCAGGGCGAAGACGTCAATCCAGTGGTCAAAGTGGCTTACGAGCGCGAGCTTGAAACGCAACTGCTGCCACGGGTTGCGACGATGCTCGAAGGGCAGATCCGCGCCAACATGAAGGACCGCGAAAAGCTGCTCAACAGCCTGCGTGCGTACCTGATGTTGAACATGAAAGATCGTCGCGACGCCGCATGGCTCAAGGACTGGGTCGCCACTGACTGGTCGCAGCGCTACACCGGCAACACCGCGGTGCAGAACGGTCTGAACACCCACCTCGAACGCCTGCTGAAGCAGCCGTTTATCTACCCGCTGAACGATCAGTTGGTGACGCAGGCACGTCAGGTTCTGCGCGCCGAATCACTGGCGACCGTGGTCTATCGCATGCTCCGCGAGCAGGCGCGCAACCTGCCGGAATACCGCTTCAGCCAACACCTCGGCCCACAGGGCTCGTTGTTTATCGGCACCGAGTACGTGATCCCGGGTTTCTACACCCAACAGGGTTATCAGCAGTACTTCTCGGTGCAGGGTTCGGCGCTGGTCACCGACATCCTGCGTGACAACTGGGTGCTGGGCGAAGGCGTCGGCATCAGCGACATGGACTTGCGTCGCCTGATGGTCGAGCTGGAGCAACTGTACTTCCGCGACTACGCCAACTACTGGAGCGAGGCCGTTGGCCAGGTGGCTTTGCCGCCGATCAGCGACGCCGGTGAAGGCGCCGAGCAATTGGCGGGCCTGACTTCGGCCAACTCGCCGGTACTGGCATTGCTGACTGAAGTCCGCGAAAACACCCGCTTCGAAGCAGCCGCCGATCCGGTGGATGAAGCCGGTGATGCCGCTGATGCGCTGGCCGGCCAGAAGGGCAAGATTGGCAAAGTCGGCAAACTGGCCTCGGCCGTGGCGGACAAGGCTTCGGCCCTGAACGTCGCGAAAAACCTGCCGGACACCGCCAAGAAGTCCCTGCAACGTCGCTTCGAACCGCTGCATCGTTTGCTCGATGACAACAACGGCCCGGCCGCTGACCTGACCCCGGCTCTCAGCGCGCTCAACGACCTGCAACTGCAACTGTCCGGTCTGGCCCGTTCCAGTACGCCGGAACAAGCCGCGTTCGAACTGGCGAAAACCCGCATGAGCGGCCAGCGTGATGCGCTGACTAACCTGCGTGCCGCCTCGGGTCGCTTGCCGCGTCCGCTGAGCGTGTGGTTCAACGTGCTGGCTGAAGATTCCTGGCGTCTGGTACTCAACGATGCTTACCAATACCTGAACGGTCGTTATCAGAACGAGCTGTACAGCGTGTATGGCAAAACCATCAGCAAGCGTTATCCGTTCAGCGCCAGCAGCACCAGCGACGTGGCGATCAGCGACTTCCGCGAGTTCTTCCGGGCTCAGGGCACCGTCGACCGCTTCTTCGACAGCTACATGCGTCCGTTCGTCAGCGGTGATCCGGGCAACTACCGGATGCGCAGCGTCGACGGTCACAGCCTGCCGGTGTCGAAGGTCTACCTCGATCAGATGGCCGCTGCGCTGACAATTCGTCAGAGCTTCTTCTCGATCAACCCGGCCGAGCCGACCGTGCAGTTCAAGCTTGAGCCGTACACCCTCGATCCGGCGGTCAGCCGTTCCGAATTCAAGTTCGGCGACAAGACCATGGAATACCGTCACGGCCCGATCCTGCCAATGTCGTTCAAGTGGCCGACCGATGCTGAAGACGGCCGCACCAGTCTGGTGATGGACAAAATGGCCGGGCGTCCGATCGGTATCGAGAAGAACTCCGGCCCATGGTCGCTGTTCCGTCTGTTCGACCTGATGCAGACCGAGTACCTGACCGGTCGCGACGTGCTGGTGCTGAAAGCCGACGTGGGTGGCCTGCGCGCCAACTACCTGCTGACCAGCCAACGCACGCCGAACCCGTTCGACATGGGCGTACTGCGCACCTTCCGTATGCCGGTGCAGCTCTGATGCTCGTGGCCAGTACCTGGCGCAGCGCGGCGCGTACCGACCCGGGCAAGGTGCGGGCGCGCAACGAAGATGCCTTCCTCGACTCGCCACAGCAGGGGCTGTGGGTGGTCGCGGACGGCATGGGCGGTCATCAGGGTGGCGACATCGCCAGCCAGTTGATCGTCGCCAGCCTGGCTGAGTTGCCGCAACACGAAGACTTCGACGAACGCCTCAAAGCCATCCGCCAGTGCCTGCACTGGCTGAACCGGCGTTTGGGGCAGGAGTTGACCGTCACTGCCGGCCGTCACGACAGCATCATGGGCAGCACCGTCGTGGCGCTGCTGGTGGAAGGCAATCGCGCGGCCTGCATCTGGGCCGGCGACAGCCGTTGCTACATGTGGCGCGGGCAGCGTCTGTATCAGCTGTCCAAAGACCACTCGCTGCAACAGCAATTGATCGACGAACAGCAAATGAGCGTCGAACAGGCGGCAGCGCATCCGGCGGCTCAGGCATTGACCCGAGCTGTTGGCGCGGCCGAAACACTGACCCTGGATGTACTGGAACTTGAGGTGTATCCGGGCGATGCGTTTTTGCTGTGCAGCGATGGTTTGTACCAAGGCCTGAGCAGCGATGCCCTCGGCAACGCCCTCAGCCTCAGCGCGCCACACGTGGCGCTGGAACGCTTGTTCGACGGCGCCCTGCGGGGCTCCGCTCGCGACAACCTGACTGCCGTGGTGATCCGCCAATGACCAATATCGAATCGCCAATCGATGACTTGCTGATGAGCGAAGAACAGGCCAACAACCTGACCTACTTCGCCTTCGCCAAGTCCAACAACGCAGAGCCTGCGCTGGCCCCGACCAAGGCCAGCATCGGTGCGCTGCCGGACGTGCTCGCCGGTCGCTACCACCTCGAGCGTCTGCTCGGGGCGGGCGGCATGGGTGCTGTCTACCGGGCAAGGGATCTGCTGCACGAACAGTTCGGCGATCCCGACCCTTACATTGCGCTGAAAATCCTCAGCGAAGAATTTGCCGAATCGCCGGACGCCAGTGCCTTGCTCTACAGCGAGTTCGCCCTGACCCGACGCCTGCGCCACGACAACGTTGTGCGCGCACACACCTTTGAAGTCGACACTGACTGCCAGCGGGCCTTCATCACCATGGAATACATGCGTGGCCTGACCCTGGACAAATTGCTCTGCGAGCGGCCCCTCGGCCTGCCGTGGAAAGAACTGCGCGACATCGTCCTGCCGCTGCTCGACACGTTGGCTTATGCCCACCGTCGCGGCGTGCTGCACGGTGACATGAAACCGAGCAACGTCATGCTCAGCGAAGACGGCCTGCGCCTCTTCGACTTCGGTTTGGGCCAGGCAGAAGAGGGCACCTTGCCCGGCCTGCCGCACCTGAGCCGCGAGCGTTTCAACGCCTGGACCCCGGGCTACGCCGCCCCCGAACTGCTTGAGGGCCAACCATTGTCGGCCAGCGCGGACGTGTACGGCGTGGCCTGCGTGATCTATGAACTGGCGAGCGGCAAACACCCGTTCCGCCGCTTGCCCTCGACCCAGGCCCGCGACGAGCACCTGGAGCGCGAACTGCAAGCACCGCAAAACCTACCGAAACACTGTTGGCCAGCGCTGCAAACCGCGCTGAGCTTTGATCCGGCAGCACGCACCATCACTGCCGACCAACTGCGTGACGCCATGGGCGCCACTTCGTCCTGGCTACAACGTCTGCGACTTCGGGCGTAACGGATGACATTCGAACAGGGAGCACACGATGTTCAACTCAGCTAACGAAACCCACTTCAGCCTCAAGGTCGAAGACTACGTGGGCGACCTGCAAGTGCTGTCGTTTGTCGGCACCGAAGGCATCAGCCAGCCGTATCGCTTCGACCTCGAACTGGTCAGCGAAAACCCCGATCTCGACCTGGAAAAGCTCCTGCACAAGCAGGCCTTTCTCGCCTTCGACCCGCAAGGCTCAGGCATCCACGGCCAGATCTACCGCGTAGCCCAAGGCGATGCCGGCAAACGCCTGACCCGCTACAAAGTGTCGCTGGTGCCGCAACTGCAATACCTGCATCACCGCACCAACCAACGCATCTACCAGCAGATGTCGGCGCCGAAAATCATCGCGCTGATCCTCGAAGAACACGGCATCAAGGGCAACGCCTACAGCTTCCAGCTGAGCCAGCCGTGCCCGGATCGCGACTACTGCGTGCAGTACGACGAAACCGACCTGCACTTCGTCCAGCGCCTGTGCGAAGAAGAAGGCATTCACTACCACTTCCAGCACAGCGACAAAGGCCACCTGCTGGTATTCGGCGACGACCAGACCGTGTTCCCCGACCTCGGCCAGCCGACCGCGTATGTGCAAGGCAGCGGCATGGTCGCCGACGAACCGGTGATCAAAGGCTTCAAGCTGCGCCTGGAAACCCGCACCAGCCGCACCACGCGCCGCGACTACGACTTCGAAAAGCCGCGCCTGCAAATGGAAGCGGCGTACAAACCTGAAGGCGCTCTCGATAGCAAAGACGCCGAACCGGATCTCGAAGACTACGACTACCCGGGCCGCTTCATCGACCGCGCGCGCGGCAAATTCCTCAGCCAACGCGCCCTCGAACGCCACCGCGCCGACTACCGCCAGGCCGAAGGTCGCGGCGACCAGACCAAACTGGTCAGCGGCCACTTCATGGCCATGTCCGACCACCCGCGCAGCGAGTGGAACGACCTCTGGCTGCTCACCGAAATCGTCCACGAAGGCAAACAGCCGCAAGTCCTCGAAGAAGGCGTGACCAGCGACACCACCGACAACAAGGACGACTTCCACCAGGGCTACCGCAACACCTTCCTCGCCACCCCGTGGGACGTGTTCTACCGCCCGGCCCTCGAACACCCGAAACCCCGCGTCCTCGGCAGCCAGACCGCCCACGTCACCGGCCCCAAAGGCGAAGAAATCCACTGCGACCAATACGGCCGCATCAAAGTCCAATTCCACTGGGACCGCGAAGGCCTGGCCGACGACAAAACCAGCTGCTGGCTGCGCGTCTCCAGCTCCTGGGCCGGCGACCGCTACGGTGCCATCAGCATCCCGCGCATCGGCATGGAAGTCCTCGTCACCTTCCTCGAAGGCGACCCCGACCAACCACTGGTGACCGGCTGCCTGTACCACAAGGAAAACCCGGTGCCCTACGCACTGCCGGCGAACAAGACTCGCAGCGTGTTCAAAACACTCAGCTCACCGGGTGGCGGTGGCTACAACGAACTGCGCATTGAAGACAAGAAAGGCGCTGAGCAGATCTACATTCATGCGCAGCGCGATTGGGATGAAAGCGTTGAGCACGACCAGAAGATTCGGGTCGGGAATGAACGTCATGACACGGTGGTGAAGAACACCTACACCGAGCTCAAGGCTGAAGAACATCGCACCACGATTTCCGATCGCAAGATTGAAGCGAAGCTGGACGATCACCTCACGGTTGGGCAGAACCAGCATGTGAAGCTTGGGACAGCGCAACTGACTAGCGTGGGGAAAGAGATACACCTCAAGGCTGGGGACAAGATTGTTATCGAGGCGGGGACGGAGCTGACCATTCTTGGGGGTGGGAGCTTTATCAAGCTGGATGCTGGCGGCGTGACGGTGGTTGGGCCAGTGGTGAAGATTAATGCCGGTGGCTCGGCTGGCTCCGGCACAGGGATTGGCATTAAACCGCCGGTGCTGCCGGGGGCGGCGGATAAGGATAAGGCGGGGAGTTTGATGGATCAGGCGTTGGCAAATTCGCCGCCTGAGAAGGTTAAGCCGAAGGCTTTTTTTGTGTTTTCTGAGTGATGAGTTTCGTGATGACAACAAACAAGTACGTAAGGCAGATGAAGAGGCTTTCCATTGCATTGTTATGCTGGGGGATGACTTCGGGTGCCTTTGCCTCTTCGTCCAGCACCGCCCAATGCCCAAGCAGCAATTTTGGTGAATTCGTCAAAGCCTTTTCATCTGGGCCAGAGATACGGAAAGCCTTTATTGCGTCTCCTGTGAAATATGTTCACGTAACAGCTGATGGGAAAATACCGAAGGTTGTCGAGCGGAGCTTAGGCGTGATTGCCGCCGATGAGTTGAAGGTATTGCTTCCGGAAAATGCTGCCGAATCTGTTCTCACTATTGAAATCAAAGAGCCTAACAGAGTAGTCGTCCGTGATGAGGCGGGCCATTTTTTGAAGATTTTCGTCTTCAAACACAGTGATTGCTGGGCTCTGAGTCGAGTGGAGGACTGGGCAATCGATGCGGTGATGGAAGAGATCACTCAGTCTGAGAAACTAACGCCCGGTGAGCTGGAACTCAAAAAAGGCGTCATATTCGACAGGTTGGTCAACAAGGCGTCTCCCGAATCAGGTATCTATTTATACGCCGCAGCATTGGATAGCTATTTAGATGGTGCCCGGAAAGGTTCGGCCCAGGCTGCAGTTTCTGCTGCCGGGATCAGTCTTTCCGGGCAAGCGCCGCGCTTGGAGAATTCTAAGATCCTGGATCTTTTTATTCAGGCATCAACAAGCATTCCAGATGCAGGCTTGGCGCTCTCAAGGTTCTATTGCGATGAGGGTGATTACGACTATGAACGTCCGTGTATCAACCCAGAAAAATCAATAGCTACGCTGGAAAGTTCTGCGCAGCGTGGCTCAACCAAAGCACTTCTTCGACTGGGTGAAGTGTACGAAACGGGCACCGTCGTCCCATCGGATCGACCACGAGCATTGGCGTGTTATCAAGAAGCTCAAAAAAAAGAGCCTGAGTCCAGCAAGCCCTCTGTTGAACGCTTGGCGACCGAAGGCGTCGTCACGAATCATTCAATTCAATGTATTAAAGCAGGAAGCTTCCGATGAGTACTGGGCTACTTGAGCATCTGAATCCATATCGCAGCGGCTACGAGTACGGTCCGCACAAGGGCGAAACGGATGTAAATAACAACGGCAAGAAGGAAATCGACTGTTCGGGTCTTGTTTACCGAATCATGAAGGACGCCGGATATACAATTCCTTACCGCACAACATCGATGCTTAATACTGATCGGGAGCATTTCGATGAGATTCCGGTCGCGAGCGCCCAGCCGGGTGATATTGCACTTTGGATTAATTTTCACGGGCATACTGGGGTTATTGAGAGTCTCAGTACTACGTTGACGCCAGGAAAATTTTTTGGTTCCCAATCTGCAGGTCCGAAAACAGCCCTTTATGGCCCGGACAGCGGTTATTGGCCAATGCCAGAGAAGGTGCTGCGGCCGAAAGCTCAATTTAGAGGGGCGCAACCAGCACCTGCGGCTGCGCCGGCCCCCGCCCCTGCAGCCGCACCAACAGCTCCCGCGTCTTTGATGAATTTTCAATATCCGTTTCGAAAGGCTGATGGGACACAGTTCAAAGATTCGGAGGAAGTTTTTAAAGCCTTGGAGAGCGAAAGTTCAGGAAATTTCTTATTAGGGAATCACGGCTTTTGGCATGGTGGTATTCATATTTCCCATAAAACTGCTCCGCAGTGTATGCGAGATGAGCCTATTCGCTGTATTGGCGACGGTGTCGTCGTCGCCTACCGCCTGAATGAGGATTACCTAGCGACTGCATTTGAAACTTCAAGTACTACAGAAACATTAAAGTACTCAAATTCATTTTGCCTTGTAAGGCATGACTATAAATCACCTCCAAATAAGGAGGTAACTCCCAATGCTAGCAATGAGCTTACATTTTATAGTCTGTATATGCATTTGTTACCTTACAAGCGATACGCGGATGATCCCGAGCAGCCGGGCACTCCGAAAATAAAAATGGTGGCCAGCGGGTTTAAGGCGCGTAGCGATATTAACGGTGCAGTCGGCTGCGTCGAATATGGTTCAATCTCCGCAGGAACTGAAATAGAAATACTGGAAGAACACCCTGATCATGTTCATGCAAAAGGTAAACTTATTAAGGGTAGTGTTGGAGGGCGTACACCAGGGCAAGATTTTTGGTTCGCCTACAAACAAAACGGCATTGCTTACCCAAGAGGTGATGGAAGTGCGAGCTGGAAAGCAATAACTGCACCAGAGCGAAAAAAGCCAGATTATTGGAAGGGCAAAGTCAGAGCTATAGTTTCCGGTACGGGGCTGACCTTGCGGGCAGCCCCTTCGCCGCAAAGTCACGGCGCCTTAGCCGGGGCTGCAATTAGACAAGTAAATAGCCTTGGGCAAAATGAAGACTTAGTACTTTGTACAAATAGCGTAATAGAATTTGATAGTGGGAAAGTTTTTAGCCTGAAGATTGGCTCTAAGCTTTACAAAATGGCGGAATGTTCCTTCGTACTAAGTACTATCGGTGCTGCAACCGGTTTGAAAAGTCATTCTACTCCCGTGCCCGCTACTTTTTGGGCTTGTGTTGAAAAGCCTTATGTTCAAGTGCAAGGATTGGTTCCGGCGGAATTTGATAAAGTTGTGTCGATGGATGCGGCTATTAAAGCCGGTGATACAATCGGTTTCCTTGGTTTAAATGAGACGCTGGCAGGCCCGGAGGGCGGAGTTTCGAGAAATTTTCAAGTTCATGTAGAGATTTTTTCGGCTGATCCGAAGATTGAGGATTTTCTAAAAAATAAAGCTGCTGTTAAGCAGGGGAAACAATATCTGCACCTGCCTGCAAATACGGCTTTAAAAAGTAAGCCTCCGCTAACAGAAGTGGTCACGATCTCAAATGAAAGTTTCGTGGAACTCGGAAAGGCTATTCCGTTTAAGGATGCTGAAGAGTGGTACGAAGTAACCATTGTCGATAACGCAGAAAGCAAAACAGGATTGCTCAAAAAGGAAGGCGCTAAAATTCTCAGTCAACACGATTGGGATAAATTAGGTTTTCGAGTAGTAAAAGAGTCGAATTCAAATGCCGATGGATTTTTAGATCCAAATGATATGCCGGAATTTTTTCAATTGTTATACAAAGACTTGGATAAATTCGGCAATGGAGATAACAAGGTCACTCCTGAAGACTTTCCCATCGCGCTTAGAAATATAGAGTTCAGAGATCATTGGTCCAAACTAATTGCGTATCATCCTACAGAATGGAAAGCTAAGTCGGATTCTGCTAAGTGGTCTCGGTTAGATACACTGCTTGAAGATTCGCCGTCCGCGCTGAAGCACGAGAAAGAGCGCATAGATAGTCTGGTGTTTTGGGAAGATTCCGCTTTGCAATCCAATGGGTTGGGTGATGGAGTTGTTTGGCATTTTCATCCAGTGGCGTTTATTAGTAATAAAATTGGTGCTCGTGGGAAAATAAAAATCACGGTTGAGATGCTGAAAAAGGTATTTGAGGGGATTAAGAACTCTACAGAGCAGGACGTGTTGTTGGAAGAAGTTGCATCTCAATTAAATGAAAACTGTGAGAGATATAAGCTTGATACGCCATTAAGGCTGAGTCATTTTTTTGCTCAGGTAAGGCAGGAAATAGGTTCGAAGTGCGCGGTGGTGGAGGACTTTACATATGGCGTCGAGGGGCTTAAGGGTACTTTCGGGTACTTTAGGGATAATCCAAGTGAAGCAACGCTTTATGGGTATCCAGGCACTACAAAATACGTTTCACACTCTAATCAAGTGGCAATTGCCAACCGAGCATATGGCGGAAGACTAGGAAACGATAGTATCGCCTCTGGTGAGGGCTGGAAATATAGGGGGAGAGGGCTTAAACATTTGACGGGGAAAGCAAACTACAAAGCTTTTAAAGATTATCATAAGAATTTTTGGGGGGAAGAGGTCGACTTTGTTGGCGAACCAGATATTTTACACACTAAATTCAAATACTCCGTCCGGTCGGGGGTTTATTTCTGGCTAAAGAATAATTTGTTTGTGGAGGCAGATAAGGGCGATGCAGAGGCCAATGTCAATGCAATAACCGCTATTATTAACCTAGGCACCGATAGTTATGATAAGCGTAGGGCTCATTTCAAAAGGATATATCACGTTGAAAAAATATTTGACTCTATTTAAGCGGCATTTTATTCCGTTTGTAGCTTTTGGCTTCGTAGCGCCCAATGTGTTTGCGGATGCCGCACCCACAATAAGTGAATTTCATCCTACGGTGGTAGCTTCTTTAGGCGAAGAAAAGATCGCTGTATTTTTTTTGAAAAATAGTCTGAAGGCGGTAGCTAAAGAAGAGCATGTTGCCGATGCTGAGATATATTACTCATCATTGAGCTCCGGTAAACCCTCTCTAAACTATGTTTGGAAGGTTGAGGGGGATCAGATCGCTTCTGTATTTTTCTACGAGTGGAAGTCTCCTGCGAGAGCCGGAAAGTCTATGTTTGTATTGACGAAAAGAAAATTGTCTAACTCGGCATTTGACGGTTTTGCTTATTCGGTTATGGAACTCCCAATAAGGAGAGGTGGTGGAAGTGTATCCTTGCTTCATTTTAGTGGCGACTTGCCTGACCCAGCTTTAGATAATTGTATGGAGGGGGCAGATCTGGTTACGGGAAATAAAGTGGTCTGTGCTTATAAAGATGCGGCGAGCATTAAAAAATACTTTAGCTTGCAGGACAAAAAAAATTAAAAGTTGTGCGCGGCAATAGAGAAGACGGGGCGGTTCATTTTTAGATGAATCCGTCACGTGAATCCTCTAGCGGTTTTACTTTCTGCTTTACCGCCATCTAATCTTCCAGATGAGCCAGCGCATACTTCACCACATTGGCAATTTAAGTCAGGTGGTAAAGGGGACTGGTAAAGGGGACGGATTTAATTATCCGATGGTTTTATCGTTGAGCCTAAATAAAACTGTCCCCTTTTTGCTGTCCCCTTTTTGCTTTTGCGGCTTGAGGTTTAAATAAAAATGAATAGAAGGCAGCCGTTTATTACAGAGGCGTATTATAAAAACCTTGTGGGCTTTTATGATTCTTCGGAATCGTATTGGAGTACGCACAATCTGGAAGAGGATTTTTCAGGCCAGGAAGCATCTTTGAAAGCCTTTGAGATTAAACAGGATTCTCTCGGTGCTTTTATCATCAGGTATACAGCTGGCGAACCTATTTCAGAGTTGTTTGAACCGCTTGAAAGAGTCGTGCGAAATTTTGAGGTGTATCAAAATGCCTTGGCTGAGTATGAGGGGGTGCCGAATATATCGCCACTAGATCTTGAAGATTCTCCAGCAGATTTTGAGGAGTTTGTTCAGGTGGCCAGCCTGTGCATCCTGTTGCATCGGAATGATCTATTGGCCAGGTTTGTAAGTTTGACAGATGCGGCAGGCTTTAATAGTGAGGATACGCTGTACGAAGATTTGCTACGTAAAAACTTGGCAGGTAGGGCTGATATAGATGAGTGGTTTCATCCAGTATATACGAAGCTGATCAGATCAATTTATACCTCTAGCAAAACCGAGGCATCTAAGCTTTTGAATGAATATTGCGGTCAGTGGTATGAATCTTTTGGTGAACTCCAGGCGAGTTGGCACGACTCGCATTTAAGTATTGATGGTGATGATGGTAGCTACGTTGGTTACTGGGCCTTTGAAGCAGGTGCTATTGCATTTCTTTATGGGATTGATGATAGCAAAATAGATCATATGGTTTATCCGAAGGACTTGGTTGAGTATGCTAGAAACTATACCGGCTCCAGCATCTCACAAGTTGGTCGTGTTGACTCGGGGCAACCATGTAGTAAACAAGGTTATTGGTTTACTCCCGCGCAAGCTAACTCTCGGCGATACTTCAAGCAGGGCGAAATTATGCCGAATGTAGATGATTCGCGATGGGGCGATACAATTTGGTATTGGTCAGGGGAGTAGAGGTTTAATAAATTAAATGGGCACAGACCACTTTTCAGTAATTGTCAAAAAACGTGGTCTGTCCCCGGTGTCTTCAAAATCCTGAAGAGCTTCCGTCTGCAACCTGGCATGGACAAGCTGACCGGTAAGTGAAAGCAATCTTGCGGTGCGCAAATAGAGCAGATCTGTTCAATGCCTGACTTGGATAATCTGCTCAGCACCGCAGCAATTTAGCAGTCGAACGAATACGCTATACAAGCCCCGTTAATGGTGATCAGCAACTGGATACGGAAGCCCCTGAGGCATGCCACTCACTTCTTATATGCCTTATTTACGTCAGCGCTAGGTAAAGGGACGGTAAAGGGGACGGATTTATTTGTTGCGCTTACAAATGCGATTTTGTACGGAACTAACCTTCCTCAAGGTGCCGTAAGGCCTGGCAGAAACACCTTTATTATGGATGTTTGATATGAAATATCTAAGTTTTTTTCTGATTGGTATTCTTCCAGGTTTAACTTGGGCTTCTGAGGGTGAGATATGCGATGTTCAGAAAGATTCAATAAGCTTTATTTCTGATTGGAAGGTTGGCGAAAGTAAGGTTAAGGTTTTGTCGACACAAGACGGCAAGGAGCTGTTAGTTGATCACGGAAGGATCGTTTTTGTAGGCGATCTGAATAACGATAATATCGATGACTTTATATTTGAGGCGTCGACGGGTGTCGGATCTAGCGGCGATCGGGTTTTTAGTTTTTTACTTCAATGTCACGGATATTTAAAGTTGATTGGCGCTGACTATTTTGCGAAGGTGGAAGTGCAGGAGTCGGGAGGTGGGCAGGGAGGCGTTTTTAAGGATATCAAAATTTTTTCTTGCAAGCGGGAATCAAACGGCAGAATCAAATACGAAGGCGGAGAGCCGTTGACTACTGCGCATGTTTGGCGATTTAACTCTGAGACTCAGAAGTATGAAGGGGAGTCAGAGTAGCTGGAGTCGACAAGCGGGGGTGAAATGGGGACAGGCCACGGTTTTAGTAGATACCCGAAAAGCGTGGTCTGTCCCCTTTTTTTCCCTGAAACAAAAAGGGACCAGGTTTATTGTGCTCTGAGTTAGCGTCTTCCCCGTCGAGTGCTTTTCATAAAAGGTCTTTGTAATGAAAAAATTATTAATTCCTCTCATGGGATTGTCTTTAGCCGCAGTTTTGTCGGTGGCTCAGTCACATCCGGTGGTTATGTGTGGAGTTTCAATTCCAGATATCCCAGGCTTTAAATTGAATGTAAAACTTGAAGATGGTATTTGCTACGGAGAACTGGTCTCGAACGTAAGCTTAAAGCCAGATATTTTGACAGAAGAGAATGTTTTTTTAATTGAGCCTGTGGCGTTTGAGAAAAGCCTGGCTGCATCTGGCCGCTTTGATAGTAATGGTAAATATAAATACAGCTACGCTGCTGATGAAGCTTTGCAACAAGGGTCAGACACGGGAGAGGTGGATCTTGCTCATTTGTCAGCGTCGGGCTCCGCCGCAGTCAGAGTATTAATGTCCCCTTTTATGCTGTGGGACTCTGAAAAAGACAGAGCTGCAGCTGAGAGTAAATACTCGGTGAGAAAAAAGGGGCTGTGGTTCGACTGTTTCTATGGGTTAAAAGGCGTGAAAGAAGCAACAGTCAAGTTTTCTGCATGTGTACCTAGGTCGAACCTGAAAAGTGATCCTAAGTTATCTGATATTAGATCTTCATTTGAGGCTATGACACCGAGCAAAAATTAGTAGATACAGCGGGGTAGGGGGACGGGCTGTTAACTTAATCCGTCCCCCTCGTTCCGCTTACGTTTTCGCTTCCAGCCTTGCCGCGATCAATTCTTCTAAGTGATCCAACGCACGTTCCACCATGAGCTGCGCGCCATCGGCAATTCGACTCAGTGCCAATGCCACCGAGCGGTTTGAGCCTTCGACATCGTCCGCTAGTTTGGCGGCGATGGCGCTGATGGAAAGCATGTCTTCGGAGGCGTTGGCCAGGAGGGCTTCCGGATCAATGCCGGTGGAGATGGTGAAGAGTCTGCCTTTGCGGCGTTTGGACGGTTTGTCGATGGTAGGCGGGAAGTAGTGGGCGAAGGCGCGGTCGGCGGCTTCTTTGTCGAGCTGTTCAGTGTCGAGGGATTGTTCGGCGGGGGTGCCAGCGTTTTCTGGCGGGTTGGGCGTCACCTTGAACATGGGTGTATCTCCGTCTGTAGGTAAGGAGCGACCACCGTTCGCTTGCACGCAAATAAGGTGGCAGCTGTGCGCAGGTGTGCAAGACCGGGCAGACGGACCCGGCAGATCGCTCTCGAAAGAAGGATCTCCCGCGCACAGCCGCCATACAGTCGATAACGCGAGCAGGGATATGCCCGATCAGCGGCCAATGACGTTGCGCGTCGTCTTTTACCCGGACTTGCACGTCCGTGTCACCGTTTTTTGCGGTGACAAATCAAGGTTAGCGGCGAATGGGAAGGTCGGATAGTTCATGGAGGGCTCGGCGTCTTGCGGGAAATGTCCGACGAACATGACATCCGTTTAGCAGTAGATCGAAAGATCGTGACTTCTGTTTAAGTGGTTGCGACACAGTTAGGATTGGTCTGACAACAACGGCTTATCCAAGTAACCGACGCCTACCGATGACAGATTTTTTGCTGGAGAAAGCCGGGAGTTAAAGAGCAGTGAACCCGACTCTCATAAGGAAATGAACATGAAAAAAATACTTCTGTTGCTCTGCTGCCTCTTCCCGCTGATGGCCCACAGCGCAGTCACCAGCGAATCACTCTGCTTCGAACTCTCCGAAACCAGCCCGGTAAAGTTCGAACTCCGCACTTATTACGACGAAGCCAGCAAATGGTCTGGTGGCTTTGTGAAATACGCCAAATCCAATGAGCCCATTTCCATTGTTCTAACGGATTCCGAGAACGAAATTCTCGACCCGGACGCCCCTTGGCAGCACACCAGAACCTGGTCTGAAGTCGTCAACGGCAAGGTCACGGGTAGCTATGAGTTGATGACTCAAGGCTCACAGATCGTCTCGATGTCTTACACAAAGCAGTCCAACAGCAAGGTGTACAGCTTCGGATTCAATACCAGCATCGACTCCTCCCTGGAGTCCGGATGCAAGTGGGAGTAAAGCGAGCACATGCAATTCAAAACTCTAGCGGTATCACTGCTTGGCCTAATGTGGACGATCCCGGCGTTAGCCGAAACCACCACGTTCAGCCCAACCAAAGGCGCCGAAGCGACGCTGGTTCTCGAAGGCTCCAAGCTGAACATCGCGGTTAAAAGCGAAACGCACAGCGAGTCGCGAACAATCGATTTTGAAGCCGAAAACGAACTCCACATGCAGTTCGACGATTTCAATTTCGACGGCACCCAGGATTTCGCGATCTGGCAGCTGGATGACGGCATGGGTACTTACGATTACTACCGGGTGTTCGTTTACCAAACCAGAACCGGAATGTTCGAAGAGTTGCAGCCGGACTGCGGCGATGGCTTCGTTAACCTGCGCGTCGACAAAAAACGTAAGACGTTGCTCAGCACTTACTGGGGCATGAACGGACCAGATCAATGCATCACCCGATTCACCAAACGCAAAACCTGAATGACTCAAGGATGAACACAGTGAACCGTTTTGTTTTTACCCTGCTGGCCGTGCTGCTGCCGGTTTCAGCGGCCTATGCGCAGGATGACTGCAGCCAGGTCACCTCAAGTCTGGAAATGGTGCCCTGCTCGGAGGCGGCGAAGAAGGCTGCCGATGCGCAGTTGAATGTCAGTTACAAGCAGTTGATGACGCGGCTTGAGTCTGACTATCGAGCAGATCCGGGGTTGGGCGCGGAGTACGCGGCGAAGGTTAAAGAGTCGCAACGTGCGTGGTTGAAATTGCGCGATGCGAACTGCCCTTTGGAGGCGTTCGAGATCGAGACGGGGATGCCGGCGCATGTGTTCGCCGTCAACTCGTGCATCGCCAGAATGAGTCGCGAGCGTTCGGCGTATCTGGACAAGATTGCGCCGGAACAGTCCGCGCATCTATCCGATAAAGGCAATGCCAGCGACGCTTGTCCATCCGAGGATTTCTTACCGTTCCTGGCAGTGTTTTCTGCCGATATCGAAGCACAGCGCCGGCTCACTGCGTTTACCGTCAAATCGCTGGTATTAAAGCCAAAGGCCGAACCGGGTCGTTTCGAACCGGTGACCACGGGCGAGAAGGGGGCTGGGTTGGCCTATCCGTTGATGGCGCCTATCGAATCTCGCAAAACCCCGGGTGTTGTGATTTGGGAATACGACGACAGCCATTCCACTGTTGTGGATCGACGCGCCGGTTGGAGCAACGTCAAAGCCTTCAACTTTTCCCGGCAGGCGTGTTGGGTGCTCGAGGGTGTTGAAGACTGGTCGATTCGGGAAAAAGATCTGGTAGCGGCGAGCACGCCGACGATGAGCAAGAAAGAAAGTTTCTGTTTCCAGCGTGCCGAGGCGTTCGAAGCATTGGGTGCGCCGGAAGACCAGCCTCGCACCGTTGAGTTGTTTGAGGCCACGCTAGAAAACTTGTTATGTGCAGCGCACTCCGGAGACCCACTCGCCAGTTATAAAGCAGCCATTCTGAGTCTCTCTGGCATGGCGCCGCAGGTGCCGACGAATACTTTGGAGTCACTATTCAAAGCAGCGGCCACCACTTTGCCGAACGGTGCGATGGGGCTTTCCGAGTTTTACTGCGACGGCAACGAGCTAACTTTTGACGGTCCCTGCAAAAATCCTGCGCTTGCAGAGCAAGCACTGATGGGCGCCGTGAAAATGGGCAATGCCACCGCGATCAGCAAGTTGGGATCTACCTTCGCGAGCGGCGAATGGGGTACCAAAGATCCATCCCGAGCCATGGCCTGTTATCAACTGGCTCTCGCGAAGGGTAGCGAAGGCGCGAGTTTCGGTTTGGAACACTTGAAGAAAAACTCCACCACGCCAATCAAACCCAGCTACTGCTACTGACAACCCCCGAAACCCCAAGCTTTTCCTTTAAACTCCCCACCCCCAAGGAATGCGCTCAGGACACGGAATGCCAGCCCCCTCGACCTCGCTTCGCCCAGCGCTAGTGCTCTGGCTATACGCCGCCGCGATCGTGCACATACTCGCCGGTCTCACCCTGACCTGGGCCGGGCATTCCGGGTTACTCGACGGCTATCTTCAAGTTCTCGAACTGGCATTCTGGGGCACCAACGCAGTACCCGCCGCCGGCCACGAACAACAGGTCTGGTGGCTCGCGCTGTTCGGCGCGACGCTGCAAAGTTATTCGCTGTACATGCTTGCGCTGGTGCACATCGGCAATCGTTCGAAAGCGTCGAGTGTGTGGGGCTGGTTGATCGCCGGCATCCTGTTATGGGCACCGCAGGACATGTGGCTGTCAGCGCAACAACAGGTCTGGTCGCACCTGTGGCTCGACGGTTTTGCCCTGTTGTTGCTGTTGCCGCCGCTGATCTGGCTGTATCGCTATGACCGTCGGAAATCCCCTCCAGAAAAATCTCTGAACAAGTCCAACCCCTTTGCCGGCGGCGCCTACAAACGCGTGCTAATAACCGGCGGCACCGGGTTTATCGGCGAAGCCGTGGTCAACCAATTACTCGACGCCGGCCACACCGTGAGTGTGCTGGCACGTGATCCATTGAAAGCAGCCAATCTGTTCGACGGTCGCGTTCGCTGCGTGCAGTCACTGAGCGAACTCAGCCACGATGAAACCTTCGACGTAGTGATCAATCTCGCAGGCGCCCCCGTCGCCGGGCCGCGCTGGAGCCCCAAGCGTCAGACGCAACTGCTCGCCAGCCGAGTCGGCACAACCGAAGCACTGATTACCTGGTTGAAGAACACCAAGCACAAACCAGCGCTGTGGATTCAGGCCTCGGCCATCGGCTTCTACGGCGTGCGCGACGCCAGCGAAAACCGCGACGAACGCGCCAGCAAGGGCGACGGCTTCATGGCCGAACTCTGCGCGCGCTGGGAAGCCGCCGCGCAACCGGCCACCGAGTTTGGCGTGCGTCAGGTGGTGTTGCGCCTCGGCGTGGTGTTCGGCCCGGGCGGTGCGTTGTTGCCGCTGCTGATGCCGTTCCGCCTGGGCTTCGGCGCGCGTATGGGCGACGGTCAGCAGATCATGAGCTGGGTGCATCGCGACGATGTGCTTCAGGTGATCGCCCGGGCCTTCAACGACGACAGTCTGCGCGGCACCTACAACATGGTGGCGCCCGAAACGGTCAGTCAAGCCGCGTTCGCCGAGCAGGCCGGCAAGGTTCTCAAGCGCCCGGTGTGGTTCCACATTCCCGCCGCGCCAGTGCGTGCATTGGCAGGGGAGATGGCGCAGTTGTTCTTCGACGGTCAGCGCGTTGTACCGCAGCGTTTGACTGAGGCCGGTTACACATTCCGCTATCCCACCCTCGACGCCGCTCTGCGCGATCTGACCTGAGGATCGTCCATGAGCAAGCCGTTGATGTACCTGCTGGCCGGCAACGGCAGCGCCGCTGATTGGTGGGACGACGCGTTGCCGCACTTTCAGCGCTACGACGTGGTGCCGCTGGAATTGCCGGGCTTCGGTGCCAATCCCCAGCCGCCCTGCGAGCATCTCGCGGACTACGCGCAGACCTTGCTGGCGATGACGAAGCAGGGCAGCGCGATCATGGCGGTCGGGGTTAACGCGTTGCTGGTGCTGCACGCGTTGCAACGGCGGCCGGGACACTTTTCTCGCAGTGTTTTGCTTGCGCCGGTCGGAGCGTTTTTGTGGCAGCGTCGCTTGCCGGCACTGATGTCGCCGCTGCCGATCCGCAAGACCATCCATTGGCTGCTGTCGAACAAACCTACGCTGTTCGCGCGCAAGTTCTCCAACCAGACCTGGACACGCGCGCAGTACCAGCGCATGGGCGCCGGATATGCGCGCTGCCGGGCGTTTGTGCCGCATTGGGATCTGGTGCGGGCCGACACCGCGCTGCCGCTGCTGGAGTGGATCACCGATCCGGTCGAGCTGGTTTGGGGCGATCAGGACAACGTGCTGGGCATCGAGCAAGCGGCGGCATGGTCGGCGATTCTCGCTCGCGCTGATCTGACCATCAGCCTTAAACCGGGATGGGGTCATTACCCGTGGATCGACGCGCCCGCGAAGTTTGCGCAATGGCTGGAGTCCGGCGAGCGCGGGTTTGTCGCGCACACCAAGGGCGGGCGTTTGCGTTTGGCCGAACTGGCCCGGCAACCGGTGCCGGCAGCGCTGACACTCAACTATTGCAACGACACGCGTCTGACGGCATTTCTCGCTGCCCAACCTGATGTGACCTGGGCGGTGCGCTCCTCCAGTTATGGCGAAGATCAGGCCGATTCGGCGAATGCCGGTTTGAGCACGACCTATCTGCGCGAGCCGTCCGCCAATGTGCCAAACCGCATTGCCGAATTGACCGCCGAAGGCGTTGAGGAAGTGGTGGTGCAGCGCTTCATCACGCCGGTCGTTTCCGGGATCGCGTTTGTGCGGCATCTGTCGGTAGAACTGGAATGGGTTGAAGGCCACCTGGAGTCGTTGGCCGACGGTCACGTCAGCCCTTCGCGGGCAACGCTTTCGCGGGTTGGCGAGGCCTGGCGCAGCGGCGCGCTCACGCCATCCCACGGCTTGACCGAAGAGCGGCTATGGCAATTTCTGCAAGACGTGTTGCGGGTGTTCCACTACGTGCCCGGCGACGTCGAATGGGCCTGGGACGGCGCGCAACTGTGGCTGCTGCAATACCGACCGATCAGCGATTACGGCTGGCGCCGGCACCTCACCGCCGCGAACATCGCCGAGATCCTGCCGCCGCAACCGAGCGTTTTTGTGGAGTACGCCCAGCGCCGGGCAGCGGCAAGTATTCCGGCGATCATGGCGCGGTGGGATGCGCGAGTGTTGCAGGACAACGAGCCGTTCACCGCCGTGTTCGGCGGCGCGTCCTACATCAACAACGACCTGTTCCTCGCCCGGTTGGCCGACTGGGGCATCAGCGCCAGCAACTACGCCGGTGAAGTCGGCGGCGCGACCCCGCATCTGCCGTGGCAACCGCTGAAGATGCTGCGCTCGTTGCCGCTGTTTTTGCGTATGCAACGCAAGGCTCGCGGCCATTTGCTGAACCTTGAAAGCGGCTTGCAGCGCTTCGATCAAGAGCTGGCTGAACTCGTCGCCCAAGGTGCCGACGGCCAACAACTGGCGGACTGGTTCACCCGGTTTTATGTGTTCGTGGTGCAAGGCAACCTGTGCATCGCCACGGCGCTGGCCAGCAGTGGCGGCGATTGGCTGGGGCGTCCGCCGACCGCTTACGACAACCTCGAAAACAGCCCGCATCGATTGCCGTGGGAGACCGATCCGGCCACCCCTAGAACGGCGGCGAGCGAGCTGCCACTCCAGGCCTTCCCGCAATGGTCGGGGCTGATCTGCCTCGCAAACGCGACCGGTCTGCCGGGCCTGCGCGGTTACTACCTGCAAGTGCGCGAGTGGTATCGCGACAACCTGATGCGCATCTTCTTCCGCCTGCACCACGCTATGCCACTGGCGGACCGCGAGCACTGGTTCGCGCCGCATCCCGACGCGCGCACCCGTGACGGAAGCTTCTGGCAGGACGGTCGTGAAGGCTCGGAGCAGGCCACTGGGTTCATGATTTATCCGGGGCAGGTGCGGGGTGTTCTCGGGGAGGACATTTTGCTGGAGGACACGCTCGATCCGGGGCGGCATGCGCACTATCAAGCCGCGCGGGCGGTGATTGCGCGGATGGGTGGGCGGTTGTCTCACGGCTCGACTTTGCTGCGTGAGTTGCGCAAACCGTCGGCGGTGATGCCGCAGGTTGATCCGGCGTGGGTGGGGTGTGAGGTGTTGTACCGCGATGGTGAGTTGAGTCTGGTCAATCCGGGTAACAAGGGATGAGCCGGGAACCGTCGGTTTTAGGTCTTCCATTAAGGAGTTACTACATGAAAGGATTTCCGGCTCTTCTCGGCAGCTTAATATTGGCGGCCACATCCATGGCATTCGCCGCCGACCCCGCCTTCAAAGATTACCCCGTCACGCCAGTTTTCACCGGCACCCACCACGCACTGGTGCCACAGGAAAACAGCAACCCGGTGATGGACAGTGCGCGATCAAAAGCCTTGAAAGGCAAGGTCAACTTCGCCGGCCATTACATCCTGCACCAGCTCGGTTGCGGCGGCGGTGCCATCTGCGCCGAAGTGCTCGATGCCCGCACCGGTGAAGTGGTCGGCGGCTTGCCGAATGCTTACGACGGCAGCACATTCGCCATGGCCTACCAACCCGACAGCCGCTTGATCTTCATCACCGGCATCACCCTCGACGGCGAAGAAGATGCCCAGGGGAATTCGCTGGAAAGCGTCAACCGGGATCGCTACTACGAGTTTGTGGACAACGAGTTTCGGCTGCTGAGCGTGACAGACGCGGAATCGTCGCCCCTTTGATTAAGGATGATGGGATGAACCGTTTTTTCATTCAGCCTGTGCCCAGCGCGCTTCTGCTTATGCCTTTCGCAATGCCCGCGAGCGCCAGTGACGGGAGTTGCTACGGCTACCTGAATCTCGCTGATAGCTATTGGGCCGTGAACGATAAAGATCGGGCAGAGGCGGCTTACAAGCAATACGCCTCACGAATGTCTGAGGCACGAAACACCTTGAAGATTCCGTCTAGGGTAGGTGAGCGTAGCGTTGGAGTGCCTAGATCATGATCAGGCTCAAAGCGCTCATTAAATGGGGTCTAGGTACTTGTCTCGCTGCCTTTTTGATCACTGCGCATGCTCAAGAAACCTGCAATCCAGACAGCTTTACCAATCCCGACTTGATCATTTGCGGCCAGCAAACCTACGAGAAAGTCGACGCCGTGTTGAATGAGCAATACAAGAAAGCATTGGCCAGTTTGGCTCCTGCGGAGCAGAAAAATCTAAAAGACGTGCAAAAGAAATGGGTGCGCTTCAAAGAGTCGTTTTGTGAGGAACTCTATCAATCCACTTTGCCCGGTGCCGAAGCCCCAATCGACAGGCTCGGGTGCCTGGTGCAAACGACCAATGCTCGATTGGGGGAGTTGATTGCTCTACAGACGGGCCTACCGCTGGATGGTTTTTACAAAGCGGCATCTGCGATTGCCGGAAAGGATCGTGAGAGAAATTTAGCGGCCTCAATTGAGCGGCTGGGAGGGGATGAGTTCGATGATCCGCTTTGGAAGAAATACGCGGATGGGCACTGCGAGATGACTGATCGTTTGTTGCGTGAAGACGTTGCTTATTGCTCCGTGCGGATGCGCTTTCAGTTACCCATGAATCGCTAGAGGAATGATCGGTTTGAAATCTTCGTCTGCGTTTACTTCTGCACTTCTACTGCTAATTCCGCTCACAGCCCACAGTGAGGTTTCTACGCAGGTAAGATGTTTCCACTCGCTGGAAGGCAAAAACATCAATTTTGAATTCAGGACCTATTACGACGTGGCCGCCAAATGGAGCGGCGCAAGTGTCAGGTACAGCAAGTCGAAGAAGGCCATTGCTCTGGTTTATCAACGAACCGAAGAATACGTCATGACGGAGGACGGGCCCTACGAATTCACAACGACTTGGGTGGAAGTTTCAGACGGTGCGGTGACGGGGCAGTATGTCATTGCGACGCAAGGCGCTCGGGTGAACTCGATGCGCTACACGAATTACAAATCCGGCAAACAGTATTCGTTCGATGAAGACTTCAGCATCGAGGCCTCCCCAGAGACGGGTTGTCAGTGGGGATGAAATCTTCAAGAAAGGGGACTTAACGTCCCCTTTTTATCATCCGCAAATCTCGCTACGGCGTGACTCAATCTCACCCCGTCCTGCCGATGAGCGATGGCGTAAGTGGCTGAGGCTGGCGGGCCGCGGATTGCTCGGACCAGATAATCAATGTCAGGGTATTTCTGTTGATGTTCAAAAGCTTTCAAGCGCCGCTACTCTCTCGACCTTGAAAATTGCCAGTGGTTGTCCATGTCCAAGAGTCGAGGGAACGGGTATCGCTACCAGATCTGGCGATCTGAAGCGCGCAAGGCAGCGGAAGATCTGTCGCGCGGGAACCAGAACCTCATAACCAGAGGTATTGATACAACTCGAATTCAATACGAGCCCATTACTCCCGTTGCCATCGAAGCGGCCGATCTTTGGGGAGATGAGGCTACCTTGTACCCGTGGCACGATGTGCATCAATGGAAGCAAGCAGACACTCGTGGTTTTGACGTCTCGCTTTGGTTCGACCAAGAATTATGTGGGTTATGTTATGCGTCGCCTCGCAAGAGCAAGCTGTGCATCAAGATTGTGATTCTGGAGGGCAAGCGGGACAGATCTCATCCGTTGCGAGGTGCCGTGGCCGCTTTGGCATTAACCGCGATTGAAAACTACGCGATCTTGATAGGTTGTACGGAAATTGAAGTTCAAGAACCAGCAGCCGCTGCTATACCGTTGTATGAGAGTTTAGGGTTTGGCTTTGATCCGACGGGCCGGCTTGTTATTGGGGTTGAGCGGTAATACTATCCAGTCAAATTTCGAGACCCGAGAGGTTTCCATGAAAAAGTCCAAACATGAACCAAAGCCTCTGATGGCTGCCCGGTTCCAGGCTGAAGCTCGTGAAGTTTTGGCCAAGCGCTCTGGTAAGCGCAGCCGCTTTCTGGATGTTGCTCTGTCCAACGGCAGTGATTTCGAGCCTGTTGGTCGACTGGCCGGTTGAAGGTTTCGGATTCTCAAAAAAGCTGCCTGATTGGCAGCTTTTTTGTGTCCGGATTTTTTACAGACAGACTGTCTAGTCCTGAAATAGGTTTACACCTGTTTCAGCCTCAAAACGCCCGATGCACCGCATCGGGCGTTTTGTATTTCAGCGACAGATGAGGCCGCTCGTTGTTATAGATCTGCACCGACTCGTCCACCATCCGGATGGCCTCTGCAAAATCTTTGGGGCGATGCAGCAATA
>NZ_JACSZV010000039.1 GCF_014472415.1 Pseudomonas sp. N40(2020) | reverse complement strand
GAGCACGAGGCCTGCGGCCTCGCGTTTGAATTCAGTGGAAAAAGAACGACGTTGTTTGGTCATCAGACACCTCTATCTGGCGAGCATTCTCGCCTAAATGGGTGTCCGGTTTCATTAGACCACTACACCTAAAGCTTTACGCGCAGCGTGAGCTGCGCGCCTAGCTACGAAATGCAGCGCCGAACCACCCGAATGCATCGAAATTTTCCAGTATTCCCACAGTGAAGACCGGCAAAGAACGGCCAGAAGCGGACGATGTGATTGGCTCCTGCAAAAAATCGCGATGGCTTGAATGATGGCGAGCCCCATTCTGGTTTCGGAAACTCCACGGTTTTCTTGATCTACACTTTTCTTGCTTGAAAAAAGGCCCGCCGTAGAGAGAGGCCGATACCCGAACCGTTCCAATCGCGTCAACTTGCTGATGAGGAAAGCCCGATGAGCAATACCGAACTTGTACCTGGGGGCAGCCTGATTGTCCCGACGGCGGAAGCAGGTCGCCTGTTGGCAGTAAAAATGGCTAGATTGTCGATTAAGGTCACGCAACCAGATGACGCTGTTCGCTCAAGACTACGCCCGATCTACGCCGAAGATCCGGCGATGCTGCTACAGGTGGCACAGATAGTCGCAACTGAATTCGCTGTGATCGCAGCTGCAAATCAGTATTGGCGCGAAGTGCGATAACCTTCCATGCCGCTCTCTTTTGAGCACTGAGATGCTTGAAACCTTGCTTGAAAAAAGTCTGAGCAAATCTGGTCAAGTTCTTTGTAACAGAGGCGGATGGACTAGCAAGCAACGGGGCCCCTGCCCACATGCTTGCCGCCATCAAAATGCCAGCCTATTCTACCGGGTTTAACTGGTCGACTGTTCTCGCCCATCCGTTCGCGGCACCGTGGGTTCAAATGCATAGGGATTGAAAATGGCGGATGGTCATGATGAGGCCCAGACGGTCTCAGACGTCGTACTCGATAACGAGATCGTTAACGTTATTGTGCATACCGTAAATAAAAGCGACGGCGCCTTCGTCGTGGATGATCGGAAGGAAGTGTTGGAGGTCGGCGAGACTGTCCAGCGCCTGATCGATCAATTGGCGAAAATTTACGCGGCCAAAACTGGCAAGTCGCACGGTCGCTTTGAAGAAGACACCGACAACTATCCAGTGTCGAAATTTCTAGAAAATTACTTTCAAACCGCTAACAGCGACTTCGTCACGACAACCCTGCACATGGCGCAGAGCTTAAGAAAGACGGTACAGGGTACGGCGTCTACCGGTGGTCACGTGTTTTTCGCCCATTTCAGACGCGTTTCTGACAAAACCGACTTTTTTATTGTTGCCATTTTGAACGATGAACTAGGTGCTGCACTCAATAAATCAAAGGAAGTGGTGGACGCCCTTCATCTTGACATCAAAGGCTTCCGCTTGGCTGGGCGAGTGAATCTGACCAGTTGGGCTGAGGGTGGGGACAACTACCTGAGCTTCATCAAAGGGCGCGGACAAGATAAAGTTTCTGACTTCTTCAAGCTCTTCCTGGGGTGCAACAACTCCGTGGCCGCTGTCCTGGAAACACAAAAGCTGGGGAAGGCTCTGGAGCAATTTGCTCAATCCAAAGAGATGAGCGAAGAGCAGCGCGAAGAATTCCTGAGAAGCGCCTACTCAATATGCAAGCGCTACGCGGACAAGGACGTGCCATTCGAAGTCGAAGCGTTTGCAAACGAGCTGTGGCCAGAGTCGCCCGAAGACCTGAGTGACCTGTTTGAAGGCACCGGCCTCGACATTTCAGACGGATTTATCCCAGATAAGCGTTCGCTGCGAAGCCTTGTTAAATTCACCGGCGGTTCAAAAAACTGGCGAATCACCTTTGACCGTGCCGCCCTCAGCAATGGGGAGATTGAGTTCGACGTGGAATCTGAGGCACTCGTCATAAAGCAATTACCGAACGAATTGCTTGCACGCTTACGAATGGAAGTCAGTCAAGATGGCGAAGAGGATTAAGTTTTATGACCTGGTGCCCATCTACAGGGCGATTGAGAGTGCTGCAGGTGACAAGCACACCATCAGCATAACCAATGAACTGTTGCGGAACTCGCTCGTCCAGGCGGTGGATGAGCACAACGCCGATGAATCGGGTATCACTGTCCTCCAAGGGGACTATACCCAGGTAAGCGTGGGTGACACCTTCTCCCTGGATGTTTCGCAACCTCGCGTCGGCCTCGGCATCCTGGCCCCCAATTTCGTGACGTATCTGACGGCCACCACCGGCGCGCGCGTCAAGGAGAGGGACAATTACTACCTGCTCGCAGAGCGTTTTTGCTCGACCGATCAGCCCGCGCTGGTGGTCGTCAATCGCTACCGTCAGGTTTTGCGCTTTGTCAGGTTGCTTGCGGATTCAGCACATTACCTCGACACACAAAAGGAAGAGTTGATTTTCTACAAGGACGGGCGCTTTCTTGTACCGGTCATTTACGGCGAGGAAGAAGTAAATTGTCTGGATTTCTCAGCGTTTGAGCGGCTAGAGCATTTTGTACTGGATCGCTATCATCATGAACAAAAGGTGCAAATGCTGAGTGAGAATTTGATCGAGATGTTAGCGTTGACTCCAGAAAAGGAACGCTTCTCTTATCTGGTCAAAAACATAGGCGAGCTGTATCAGCGCCTGCAGGCAAGCTACAGTATTTTTGCTTCCGATTACACGTACGACAAAGCGGTCGCAGAAGTCCATGCCTTTAAAGTCGACGCCATCACTAAGGTACACAAAGCCATTTCCGACATTCAGGCTCAGGTGCTAGGTATACCGATTGCTACGTTTATTGCACTGAGCCAGTTAAAAGTCACTTACTCCCTGAATGCACAGTTTGCAGCCAACACCGCAATTTTTGCCGGCGTGCTGATTTTCTGTATGTTGCTGGTGGGATTCCTCGTCAACCAACTTGCGACGCTTCGCACGATTGAATCCGAGGTGAATCGGCAGCGCAAAATTTTCAAGAAACGCTTTGAAGGCAACCCCGCTGCATACACCGAAGAACTTGAAGCCGTTGACAACAGAATATGGTGGCAGTGTTTCGCCGTGGGAACCATTTTTGTACTAGACGCTGCCATGTTGTGCTGGTGTGCCGTTTATTATGTGGTTCACACGCGCCCAATTTATAACTGGTTGTTTTGACCTGGTTATTGCCCTGTCAGCCCTATCAATATCATAACTGAATAAATATTACCCCCTTAATCCAGCCTCCCTCTCCGAAGCGCACTAGAAAAATGACAGTAATTGCTCTAATTAACCATGAAAGTGATCCGCACCTTATCGCCGACTGTCTTATTACTTCTGACGGGCAGGATAAGCGTGCATCTAAGTCTATTTGGGTCCCCTCCTTGGGAGTCGTTCAAACCGACTGGCGAGACCTTGATGGGCCGTTCCATCTGGTACGAATGGCCCGAAAGACTATCGCACTTCCCAACGGTGGTGGAATGCTGGCCTTTGCAGGCGACTGCCAACCGGCTTTCGAATTTTGGGTCGCACTATCAGACGCAATTAATACTAAGAGCCATTACGACCCTAGTGCCTTGGTCGATCATGAAATGCTGGACCGCGTACTAATCAGTATGGGGCAGAAGGCAAAACGTTTCCATGTTTTGGGCGTTCTGATTGATGGGAATGGTCAGAAGCAAGCATTTATCCACCGATCAGAAATGGTCGTTGAGACAGAAAATTTCGGCACCTGTTATCTAGCTGGAAGTGGAAGTAAACTGCTACAGACAAAAATTCTACAAGAAGACGTACGCTTCACAAAAATTGGAGAATGGATTTGGGACAAAATCTCTCCGACGGAGGAACTTTCAGAGTCATTGTGCTCAAGCATGCTTTACTATGAATCGGATGCCAGTAATGGGCGCAGGCCGGACACACCAATACATGAACGATTTGGCGGGTTCTATGAATGGTATGGATTTAAATCTGGCGGCGCAAAAGCAATGCCACCGCGACTAGATTTAAACCTGTGCTATGAAAACGATAAGCTCTACCTAACCCGCCTACATCTATCAGAAACCTACATCCCTGATAACGAGAAAAACAGCAAGTTCAAAAGCCCGCAAGTTTTATTAAGCATTCTCACATTTTGCTGCCGCAGTACCGAAGTTGATATTACAGATTTTACAAATCTCGACCTTAAGTTTTTATTCACAAAAGCAGACGGAGTGCTAATTGAGCGCTTCGTAAATTTATATGATACGGACAACACTACAGCAGACCCTCGAATATCAGGAACGGCGGACGCCAAGCTCCTTGAGGATTACTTCGAAACTCCATTTGTAGTTAATAACGTCCGACTTATAATAACCGTAAATGGAATGGGAGTTAAAAAAGGAATATGGCAAGGAGAAATTATTAAAACCCCTGCCACCGTACACTCTAAAAATGGCATTGTAAGCATTACTCTTGACGAGAATATCTGTCTTGCAATTGCAGATATCTTACATAGACATATGTAGCCAAGAATGATCAACTGCTCCTGGTTGCATGTTGTGGGCCGCTCCTCATCGACTTCACTCTTTTTTAGCTCGGCTCACGCGTTGAAAATAAACGAGTCCTTTACGCTGTAACTTAAAACTGATTTCTATACTGCGCTAAAAGACTTTGTTGCTATTGGCAGGAAGCGGACAACCGGCCTAGGCCCGCTATCGGCCAAAAGCAGACGGCCAGCGCGGTTCTGATTTCGCCCGATTAGGATCGCAACAAACTGCAAAAAGGCCCCAGGCAATAGCGTAACGAACCATGTGCCACCCTTCAAATATTCGCAAGAGTCAATGCAGTTCTCATCCAACCTGGCATTTGGCAAGCCTGGAGCGTTTGAAATTCGTCTTCGCCAAGCACTTTTTGAATATGTGAGGCTATCTCGACAGACAAAGCTTCCTTGCCGATGTAGTGAAGAGCCGTAAGAGCTACACCTACTTTGGTTCCGGCGTGCTGAAAGCGATCCTTTGATGCATGTTGTAAGCGTAAGGTGGTATTCCCAACATGGATTTGGCGTGTAGCCCCACTGGTGTAAAAGATGGGCAACACCTGCATCTGTGCGCTGAGCCCCATATAACGAACAGCTTCAGCTCCGTGTATTTGAACAGTCTCTCCGTTTGCCTTAGTCAACAATCTCATCACCGCCAGAGCGCTAGCGCGTACATTGCCAACGTACTTAGTTGCTTTAGGCCGCATATAGGCACCACGCACTACACGCTCAAGGGCGCCGGCCTGAACAAGCCTAGAGAGCGCTTTGTTTACTGATGTGCGACTGCCAAATTGCGCGAAAAGACTACCGAGAAACGGCTGCCCCTTAGGAATGTGCTGAATTCGTATGGTGATTGACTTAGTGACGGACATTTAGGGATCCAGAGCCATGAAGCCGTTGGGTTTTTCCAGAACATGAAATAACTGTGAGGCTTTTAAGTGAAGCTTTTACCTCAACAGAAATTTATCAGTGCCGCTGACCGAAAACGCCGTTATGACAGCTAATGAATTGGTTGATCAGGCCTCGCGATTGCACTCACTTTTAGCACGGAGGCGTCTACTAAAATCGGGGCGATTCAAGCATCCATGGATCTGGAATAAGCTTTGGTCTGCGGCGAATTACCTGGAGCCAATACGGTTAATCGATACTTGAGCTCAGGAAGGGCTCGGTCAATCGGTCGATTCTTTGCTCTTCGAGCTTTCCTGCCCGCAGTATCTCGTTTGAATTTGGATAGTGCCGTAAAAGCTGGCGGGCCTGACGTCGAATAGGCTCTGAAAGCGCGGAATCCTGCGCTAGTTCGACCAGAAGGTTTCGAGTCTGAATGAGCGCTCGCGTGCGCTCGCTCGGCATCGTCATGTTTTCCTCCTCTCACGAAACTGTGAACGGGCTAGCCGCTCTGAGCTTTGCTAATCCCGACGAATTTTTTGCACTGTAAATCACCTAAAGCTCGAGCACCTGCAAGCTCACCGACAAGCAGGCTCGGCCTTTGCTTTTGTGAATTAGGTAAGCGAGCACCTATCTAAGCGCGCAATCGAACTCAGCTAATACTCTCAGGGGATTCGTTTTCGTCACCATAATAGCCACCGCGTTCCGCACGCTCATTCTTCCAGTACCGGATTAGCTCGTCGATGCTTTCGCCATCATGGGATTCGAGTTCCCAAAAATCGGATTGCCGCCAATCATCGAACGCTTGCACCTGGAGTGTGATCGCAACCTCCTGATAGGCCATGTGAGGATCAATCAATTCCTCGAAACACTGGCCGCCATTCAACCATTCGTTAGAACTGTACCCATTGGGTAGATTGCAAAAGCGCCACCATCCCCGGTATGTCTCGACAGATCGACGAACGCAATCGGTGCGAAAATCCACCTCATCCTTTTCTGACCAGATGCCCTTTTCAATCTTGGAGTAGCGTTCAGCATCGCGATCCAGAAAAAACAGTTCGTGCATTTGAGAATCATGTTTCGCCCAGTCATAAAACTCGCAGCCGATACCTGACTGCCCCCAGCGCAAAACCGTGCGTACCACCGCAGCCTTCGACGAGCCGAACACCCATTCATATTCGTGTAAAAAGCTCGGTTCACTGGAGATTTTTCCCTCACAGGCGAAGGCAAATTTGTCCCGATGCTTACGCCAAAATTCATCCAGCTGATCGAGCGTTTGCAAGCGGACAAAAAACGTTCCGCCTTCAAGTAGCGTGCTCTCCGGCAATTCGATATAGATAGGCAAACGTGATGACTTCGTTTTCATAGAAGTATCGATCTCACAAATACCATTCGCCTGCTGCCGTCTGGCTTGCTTTTAGACAACCTTTCAATGCAATTAGCGACCCGCCCTGAAGAACGCATTACGTCGAAGCTTCGCGGCCGAAAGGTAATGTGGCGCAAGCGCGGCCGGTCGTAAGTAAAGCTGCTTCTCAATGTGGTAGATCCTCACCTTCTTAGCGCTAAACCAGAAGAGCTATCTAAAATCATCATGCCCCTTCGAATGGAGATCGAAATGTCCAGCAAGAACGTTAATGTTCGCTAGCGCGGACTGATCACGTGTACAACGAAGGCTCAGTAAGGTGTAGGGCACAGCCGAATCACATTAGGAGATGGTATCCATCCAGTAAAAATCAGAACGAGATGCCAAATTATACTATGCACAGTATAGAACAAAACAGCGTTGACCGGCCTTATCGTTCCTTTTGCGAGAAGCACTCATGCGATTGGAACTCAAGCGGGCCATTGGAACCTCCATCAAGTCATATCGACTTAAAAGGAACATTCCCCAGGAAAGCTTAGGTCCGAGTCAGCCATACATAAGCAGCCTCGAGGCAGGGAGAGGTAGTGCGTCGATAGATAAAATCGAGCAGATAGCAGATGTTCTGGGGGTTCATCCCATGAGCATAATCTTCGCTGGCTACCTCACATCAAACGAGACTGCAAACAAGGAGCAGTTGTTTGAAAGGATTCGAATTGAGCTAGCTGAAATAGGAATCTAAATAATCTCAGCTATCCGAAGCCGCTGAAATGATCGGAGAGCTTGCGGACAGCACCCGTCATAGAATCGAGATCGCTCCAGTTGAACGGTTCGTCCCCGGTATGCCGCACTGCTGGCTAGCATCAGCATTGATGATGCTGGCGTTCCCGAAAAAGCCTTCGGGCTGGCCTAGAAAGAGTGGAAAATCGTCTCCTATTCAAGTCAATCTGAGTTTCATTTTTGACAAGTATTTGAGTCGGAATGACGTAAAAAGCAAAATGCCGGAGTTTGATCGCAAGGTGCTGGAGGTACTGCGCGAACCGATGGAGTCCGGGCATATCGTGATTGCCCGGGCCAAGGATCGCGTGCGTTTTCCTGCGAGGTTTCAGTTGGTGGCAGCGATGAATCCGTGCCCCTGTGGATATCTTGGCGAGCCGAGCGGCAAGTGTTCCTGCACGCCGGACATGGTGCAGCGCTATCGCAACAAACTGTCGGGGCCGTTACTGGACCGAATCGACTTGCACCTGACAGTGGCGCGGGAAGCGACGGCGTTGAATCCGCAGGTGAAACCGGGAGAGGACAGCGCCAGCGCAGCGGCGTTGGTGGCCGAGGCGCGTGAAAGACAGCAAAAGCGTCAAGGCTGCGCCAATGCATTTCTTGATCTGCCGGGTCTGAAAAGACACTGCAAGTTATCCACAGCCGACGAAACCTGGCTGGAGTCCGCCTGTGAGCGACTGACGTTGTCGCTACGCTCGGCCCATCGTTTACTCAAAGTCGCCAGAACCCTAGCGGACCTTGAGCAAGTCGATGCAATCAGGCGTGAGCACTTGGCCGAAGCGCTGCAGTATCGGCCGGCGACGCCTTAATGCTCGGTCAGATCAACCAGTGGCGCCTGCCGCACTTCGGTTGCGCGCCCGGCCTGAATCTCGGTTACACGCTTCAAGGCGTTATCCACAGCATTTTTGTCGGCGAGCAGGCTGTAGCTGATCTGGAACTGTTTGTGTTCCTTCGGCGCAATGGTCGGCACCAGATTCAGCGGACGCTGATAGCGGCGGTTGTAGGAGAAACTGGTGCCCGGCTCCAGTCCCGTGACATAGCCCTGCCCTTGGGTGTCAGTGTTTTTCCACAGGGAAAACACCGGCAACTGCTGGGTGTTGAAGCCGACGGAAACACCGATGCTGCCGGCCTTGTTATGCAGAACGGTCAGGGTTTCGCCTTTGGCGTCAGCATAGGGCACGACGTTGTAGACGGTTTCGTCATAGTCCTTGGTCGGGGCGCGGTAGGTCTGCCAGTCGGGCAAATCACCCTTGGCCTTGTCGTTGAAAGGCGAGACCTGTTTCACCGGCGCAGCAAAACGGGCGCCCTGCTCAAGGAACGGCGTACTGAAGTTGCTGTGATACAGCGCCTGATATTCCTTTGGATAATCGCCGTTGTTGGTCAACTTATCGTTGAGTGCGAAACGCACGCTGCCGGGCTCGGTGACCAGTTCAGTGACGACCGTGAAGTCGACTTTCTTGAACGCCTGCTCTTTCAGTTCGCCGCGCAGACTGATGGCGTAGGGTGGTTCTTCATCGATGTGCAGCGTGACAGTGCTGGCCGGGATGTTGGCGGCGCGCCCGTGCAGGGTCAGCAGCTCACCATTGTCCATGCCGGGATGGCCGACCCATTCGTAACCGCAGCGGGTCACCAGTTCGTTGAAGCCTTCCAGCCAGCCCAGGCCACCGCGTCCGTTGAGTTCGATGAATGCCGGGTTGACCACATCCTTGACCGGCGAATCCCAGCCCATGCGCACGTTGCCAACGGAGGCGTGCAGGACATTCATGCCACGGGTCGGCACCACCGAGAGTTTCATCGTACCGTTATCGATATCCACGATGCTGACACCTTCCTGCCGCCCACCATGCAAGGTGCGCAGGCTTACCGAGAAGGGTTTGTCGGTTTTCACGCCGAGTTGCTCACTGGTGATGGTCCAGTTTTGCGCGGGCTTATTGGCATCGAGAAGGACGTAATCCCAAGCCATGGCATGGGAGGCAGCGGACAGTGCGCCGAGTGCGGCGACGAGTTTGAGCGGGGACATGGCAGCAGCCTTTATTGGAGTTGTGCCATTTTTATAGCGCTGCGGAAACGTTTCAGCAAGTGTATTAGATCGACAGATCGCATGTTCTGCCGAAGATCTTCAGTGATGCAATCGCGAGCAGGCTCGCTCCAACAGGGGATCCGGGTCTTCACAAAATCTGTGATTCGCACCGGACACTGTAGGAGCGAGCCTGCTCGCGATAGCTATTTCAGGCGCACATCAACGGAAGCGATCAACCTCGGAACGCAAGTCCGCCGCCAGTTTCTCAAGCTCCTTGGCGGTCACGGCCAGGTTGGAAACCACTTCACGCTGCTCGCTGTTGGCCAACGCAATACTTTGCAGGTTGCTGCTGAGCAACGTCGCGGTGCTGCTCTGCTCCTGCGTCGCCGTGGTGATCGCTGCAAATTGCTGCCCCGCCGAACGGCTCTGCTCGTCGATGCGCGCCAGCGCCGAAGCGACATTGGCGTTGCGCGACAGGCCTTCCTGCATCAGCACATTGCCCTGCTCCATGGTGCTGATCGCGTTGCCGGTTTCCTGCTGAATGCTCTGGATCATGCCGGAGATTTCATCGGTCGCCTGACGAGTACGCGACGCGAGGTTACGCACCTCATCCGCCACCACCGCAAAGCCGCGACCTTGCTCGCCCGCACGCGCCGCTTCGATGGCTGCGTTGAGCGCCAGCAGGTTGGTCTGCTCGGCAATCGAAGTAATTACGCTGACGATGCCACCGATTTCCTGGGAACGCTGACCAAGCGTGTTGATCACGGTGGCGGTGGTGTTCAGCGCGCCTGCAATTTGCTCCAGAGAGGACGAAGCCTCTTCCATCGAGCTGCGACCAATTTGCGTTTGCTGCGCGTTTTCCTGAGCCAATCGCTGGGTGGCGCCCATGTTGTCGGCGATGTCCAGCGAGGTAGCGCTGAATTCTTCAACCGCGCCGGCCATGCTGGTGATCTCGCCGGATTGCTGCTCCATGCCTTCGTAAGCGCCGCCGGACAAACCGGAGAGCGCCTGCGCGCGGCGGTTGACCTCTTCCGAGGAGCGGCGGATGTGCTCGACCATGGTCGACAACGCCTGGCTCATCTGGTTGAACGCGCGGGACAGTTGACCGATTTCGTCGTTGCTCGACACGTTCAGACGCACGCTCAGATCACCGGCGCCCAAGGCTTCGGCCTGACGCACCAGATCACTCAACGGTGCCAATTTGCTTCGAAGCAACCACACCACCGAACCGACCGCCAACAGCATCGCCAGCAAACTGCCGATGGCCAGTTGCGTACCCACGCTCCAGGTCACCGCACGGATTTCGGCTTTCGGCATGCTCGCCACGACCGCCCACGGCCCACCGTCGAACGGCACCGAAACGCTGTAGAAATCTTCAGCCTTGTCGCTCCAGAACTGGCCTTTGCCCGGGGTTTTGGCCAGGCCGCCAATCACCGTAACCGCCTGATCCAATGCTTGTACGCCCGCCGGGGCAACCAGCCATTTGTTTTGCTCATCCAGTAGCGCCAACGAGCCGGTCTGGCCGATACGGAAGCGCTTGAGATTGTCGAACTGGGCGTTCTGCGCGTCGGTGTAGTCGAAGCCGACAAACAGCACCGCGATCACCTTGCCGCTGCTATCACGCACCGGGGTGTATTGAGTCATGTAGGAACGATCAAACAACAGAGCGCGACCGACATAACCCTGGCCCGCCATCAATTTCGCATAGGCCGGGTGAGCGTGATCGAGCAAGGTGCCGATGGCGCGACTGCCATCCTGTTTGGTCAGGGAGGTGCTGACACGGACAAAGTCTTCGCCACTGCGCACGAACAGCGTGGCGACACCGGCAGTCATCTGCTTGAACTCGTCGACTTCCTTGAAGTTGTTGTTCAGCACTTCGCTGCCCAGGTGCAGGCCCGGTGTCTGAGTGCCTGCCACGCTCACGGGCTCACTCGGGTGAATGCTCAAACCTGCGCTGAAGCGCTTCTCGAACAGCCCGCTCAGGCGCTGGGTGCTTTCACGCAGCGTACCGTGGAAGGTGCTCAGTTGGTCGGCGAGCAGACGCGCCTCACTGGCCAAGTGCTCTTCACGGGTGGCGAGGTTGGCAGTATCCAGCGAACGTAAGGCAAAGACTGTACTGCCGCTGATGACAATCGCCAGTATCACGGCGAGCGCGAGACCCAGCTGTGAGGCGATCCGAGCGCGAGGTTGAGACATGGACAGCTCCTGGCCGAACTTGCCGATCCTCCTTGATCGCAGCTCGGATAATTTTCTAATGGGGGTGAATCCTGGATACCGGCACGACGGTTCCACATGCACGTATTCGGCGGCAAAACCGAATACTTGAGCGAACAGCAGGGTTATGGCACAAGGCCGGCATTGTGACGGCTCGATCGTTTCAGCTCAAGCGCGTAACGGCCGGCAGCGCCATGGCGCGGACTTCGCCTTGCAGGAAGTCACTGAGGCGGCGCAAACGTTCACCTCCCGGCCGGGTTTTTGGCCACACCAGGTAATAATTCAGTCCACTGGCGACGGCGGTTGGCCACGGCAGACTCAAACGTCCCTGCGCGACATCCTCGGCGACCATCAACAGATCGCCCATCGACACGCCGTAACCGCGCGCCGCTGCAATCATCCCCAACTCCAGCGTATCGAACACCTGGCCGCCCTTGAGCGAAACCTGATCAGAAAGCCCCATATGCTCCAGCCAACTGCGCCAATCACGGCGATCCGGAGTGGGATGGAGCAATTCGGCGGACGCCAGACGCGCCACGTCCCATGGCTGGTCATTCAGCAGGTTGGGCGCGCCCACCGGGATCAGCTCTTCGGGAAACAGCAGGCTGGCCTCCCAGTCCGGCGGAAAATGGCCGTCGCTCAGCAGCACGGCGCAATCGAAGGGCTCATCGTTGAAGTCCACCGAGTCCACGTCCATCCAGGCACTGGTCAATTGCACTTCGTTACCCGGCTGCAAATGACGAAAGCGACTGAGGCGCGCCAGCAGCCAGCGCATGGTCAGAGTCGACGGGGCTTTCATGCGCAGGATGTCGTCCTCTGCGCGCAAGGTGTTGCAGGCGCGCTCAAGGGCAGTGAAGCCTTCACGGATGCCCGGCAGCAGCATGCGCGCCGACTCGGTCAGTTGCAGATTGCGCCCGCTGCGGTGAAACAAGCGGCAGGCGAAATGTTCCTCTAGCGTACGAATGTGCCGGCTCACTGCGCTCTGGGTGATCGACAGCTCCTCGGCCGCGCGAGTGAACGAGCTGTGCCGCGCCGCCGCTTCAAATGCGCGCAGGGCATACAAAGGAGGAAGACGACGAGACATTCGGAAAGCTCCTATAGCGGGATGCGGCCAACTTATCAGAATCTGTTCAGGATGAGTTTTAATCATGCAACCCATCCTTTTTATCCCTTTGTGCATTCCCTGCCAAGCGTCGAGAATCGACGCTCTCCTGTTCCCTCTATTGATGAGTGGTGAAGACCATGCAGCATCCTGTGCGTACCGAACTCTGGGCCATCCTGCGGCTGTCGGGGCCGTTGATTGCTTCACAGTTGGCGCACATGTTGATGGTGCTGACCGACACCGTGATGATGGCGCGCATCAGCCCCGAAGCGCTGGCCGGCGGCGGCTTGGGCGCGGCAACTTATTCGTTCGTGTCGATTTTCTGCATCGGCGTGATTGCCGCGGTCGGCACCCTGGTGGCGATCCGTAAGGGCGCCGGCGACATCATTGGCGCCGCCCGCCTGACCCAAGCGGGATTGTGGCTGGCATGGCTGATGGCGCTGGGCGCAGGCTTGCTGTTGTGGAACCTGAAACCGGTGTTGCTGCTGTTCGGCCAGACCGAAACCAACGTCATCGCTGCCGGGCAATTTCTGATCGCCCTGCCCTTCGCCCTGCCCGGCTATCTGAGCTTCATGGCACTGCGCGGTTTCACCAGTGCGATTGGCCGGGCGACGCCAGTGATGGTGATCAGCCTTGCTGGCACGGTGGCCAACTTCCTGCTCAATTACGCGCTGATTACCGGCATGTTCGGCCTGCCGAAACTGGGTTTGATGGGCATCGGGCTGGTGACGGCGATCGTCGCCAACTGCATGGCGCTCGCGTTGGCCTGGCACATTCGCCGGCATCCCGCATATGACGCGTATCCGTTGCGCGCCGGCCTGTCGCGGCCGAACCGGCAATACCTCAAGGAACTCTGGCGGCTCGGTCTGCCGATTGGTGGCACTTACGCGGTGGAAGTCGGGTTGTTCGCCTTCGCGGCGTTGTGCATGGGCACCATGGGCAGCACGCAAATGGGCGCGCACCAGATTGCCCTGCAGATCGTTTCGGTGGCATTCATGGTGCCGGCGGGTATGTCGTACGCGATCACCATGCGTGTCGGTCAACATTACGGCGCCGGTCAGTTGCTGGATGCACGCATGTCCGGCCGGGTCGGCATCGCGTTCGGCGCGGTGCTGATGCTGGGTTTTGCGATGGTGTTCTGGCTGCTGCCGAATCAATTGGTCGGATTGTTTCTCGATCATAACGATCCGGCGTTTGCCGAAGTGATCCGCCTCGCGGTCAGTCTGTTGGCAGTGGCGGCGTGGTTCGAGTTGTTCGACGGGACACAGACGATTGCCATGGGCTGCATCCGTGGGCTCAAGGATGCCAAAACCACGTTTCTGGTCGGGCTCGGGTGCTATTGGCTGATCGGTGCACCGGCGGCGTGGTGGATGGCGTTCCACCTGAACTGGGGACCGACGGGTGTCTGGTGGGGCTTGGCGTTGGGGCTGGCGTTTGCGGCGGTGAGCCTGACGCTGGCGTTTGAATGGAAGATGAAGCGGATGATTCGGCGTGAGCCGCAATCGCAAGGCTTCAATATCCCCCAGCCTGAATGAGTTTCACCCCGTGGGAGCGAGCCTGCTCGCGAAAGCGGTGTGTCAGGCAAAAAGGATTTGCTTGATCTGGCGCCTTCGCGAGCAGGCTCGCTCCCACAGGCGTTATGTGGTCAGCTCACGACTTCCAGGGCTGGATGCTGACTCGATCCGAAGGTCAGGTACTCCACCAGCTCCGCCAACGGCAGCGGCTTGCTGATCAGGTACCCTTGAACCTGATCGCACCCGAACCCGCGCAGCAGATCCAGTTGCTCCGGGGTTTCCACCCCTTCGGCGACCACTTCCAGATGCAGGTTGTGCGCGAGGTTGATCATCGCGTGCACCAGTTTGCGGTTCTCTTCGCGCTGCTCCATGCCGCCCACGAAACTCTTGTCGATCTTCAGCAAAGTGATCGGCAAGCTATTCAAGTGCACGAACGACGAAAACCCGGTGCCGAAGTCATCCAGCGAAAAACGCACGCCGAGGCGGCCGAGGGCGTCCATGGTCTGTTTGACCAGATCACTGCGGCGCATGACAGCGGTTTCGGTCAGTTCGAATTCCAGCCACTGCGCCTCGACGCCACGCTCGGCAATCAACCGGCTGAGCGTCGGCAGCAACTGGCTGTCCTGAAACTGGCGGAACGACAGGTTGATCGCCATGTGCAACGCCGGCAGCCCGCGCTCACGCAAAGCCTGCATATCGCGCAGGGCCCGGGAAATCACCCAGTAACCCAGCGGCACGATCAAACCGCTCTGCTCGGCCAGCGGCACGAATTCGCTCGGTGGCAGCAGACCGCGTTCGCCGTGACGCCAGCGCACCAAGGCTTCGAGGCCGACGATCTGGCCGTCTTCAAGATTCAGACGTGGCTGGTAATGCAGCTCCAGCTCATCGCGACGCAAGGCCCGGCGCAGCTCGCTTTCGAGGTCGGCCATGCTCCGCGCGTTGCGGTTGATGCGTTCGTTGAAGATATGAAAGGTGCAGCCCTGGGTGCTTTTCGCCTGCTGCATGGCGATGTGCGCGTGCCACATCAGTGGGTCGGCGCCACCCTGTGCGCGGGCATGGGCGATGCCGAGGCTGGAGCCGATCAGCAGGCTTTCGCCATCGACCCAGTAAGGTTCGGCCAAGGCTTCGGTAATGCGTTCGGCCATCCACTCGGCGCGTTGCGGTGCGCGGCGGGTGTCGATCAGCAGGGCGAATTCATCGCTGCCCAGCCGCGCCAGTTGATCGCCGGCCTCGAGCTGACTCTTCAGCCGTGCGACGACTTGCAGAATCAAGCGGTCGCCGGCCTGATGACCGAGGGCGTCGTTGGCGTGGCGGAAGTTATCGAGATCAAGATGCCCGAGCGCAAGGCCCCGGCCGTCGTTTTCCGCGAGGCGCGCCGCCAGCAAGGTCTGAAAACCCTGGCGGTTGGCGATGCCGGTCAGCGGATCCTGTTCGGCGAGGCGTTGCAGGGTGTTTTCCAGCACGCCGCGCTCGCGCACATGGCGCAGGCAACGGCGGAGCATGTCGGCGTCGAGGGCGTCGAACACCAGCCAGTCGCTGACGCCAACGGGCGCGGTGGCCGGCTCGTGATCCAGCAGCAGCACCGTCGGCAAACTGCAACGGCCCGGCGCGGGTTGCAATGCGGGAAGGGTCAACAGCACCGCGTGGCGGTTGTCTTCGAACAAACTGCTGACCGACTCCCAGTTCGGCGCGCTGATCAGCACTGCCGCGCTCCCCATCGGAGCCAGACACTCGCGCAATAACGCTGTCCACGCTGGCTCTTCGGCCAGTAGCAGCAAACGCAAGGGTTCGACAGGCGTAGACAAGCTAGCTCCCTAGACTCTGCAATGATGTGGGCGGGGCATTATGCCGTTGCGCTGTTCAATGACCAAATGACAACGGTTATCAAAACGTTATTTTGTGTCACGAATGAGAACATTAGCCGCAAAATCTCCACGCATCCTGCGTGAAAGTAACAAAACCGGCAAATTTGAATCGCGTGGTGCGTCACAAGTCGGACAGAGCAGCACAAATCGCTGAGCCTGTTAAAATGCCGGCCCATTTCGTCAACGACTCCCGAATTTTCGTATGTCCCGACTCAATCCCCGGCAGCAAGAAGCCGTGAACTACGTCGGCGGCCCTCTATTGGTGCTCGCCGGTGCTGGCTCCGGCAAGACCAGCGTGATCACGCGCAAAATCGCGCACCTGATCCAGAACTGCGGCATCCGCGCCCAGTACATCGTCGCCATGACCTTTACCAACAAGGCCGCGCGCGAGATGAAGGAACGGGTCGGCACCCTGCTGCGTGCCGGCGAAGGACGCGGCCTGACGGTCTGCACCTTCCACAACCTGGGCCTGAACATCATCCGCAAGGAACACGTGCGCCTGGGCTACAAACCCGGTTTCTCGATCTTTGACGAGACGGATGTCAAGGCGCTGATGACCGACATCATGCAGAAGGAATACGCGGGCGACGACGGCGTCGACGAGATCAAGAACATGATCGGCGCCTGGAAAAACGACCTGATCCTGCCGCCTCAGGCGCTGGAGAACGCGCGTAACCCGAAGGAGCAGACCGCCGCCATCGTCTACACCCACTATCAGCGCACGCTCAAGGCGTTCAACGCGGTGGACTTCGACGACCTGATCCTGCTGCCGGTAAAACTCTTCGAAGAGCACGCCGACATTCTCGAAAAGTGGCAGAACAAGGTTCGCTATCTGCTCGTCGACGAATACCAGGACACCAACGCCAGCCAATACCTGCTGGTGAAAATGCTCATCGGCAAGCGCAATCAATTCACCGTGGTGGGCGACGACGACCAGTCGATCTACGCCTGGCGCGGCGCGCGGCCGGAAAACCTGATGCTGCTCAAGGACGACTATCCGTCCCTGAAAGTGGTGATGCTGGAGCAAAACTACCGCTCCACCAGCCGCATCCTGCGTTGCGCCAACGTGCTGATCTCGAACAATCCGCACGAATTCGAAAAGCAGCTGTGGAGTGAGATGGGCCACGGTGACGAGATCCGCGTGATCCGCTGCCGCAACGAGGACGCCGAAGCCGAGCGCGTGGCCATGGAAATCCTCAGCCTGCACTTGCGCACCGACCGGCCGTACAGCGATTTCGCGATCCTTTATCGCGGTAACTATCAGGCCAAACTGATCGAGCTGAAGTTGCAGCATCACCAGGTGCCGTATCGCCTGAGCGGCGGCAACAGCTTCTTCGGCCGTCAGGAAGTGAAGGACCTGATGGCTTACTTCCGCCTGATCGTGAACCCGGACGACGACAATGCCTTCCTGCGGGTGATCAACGTGCCGCGCCGCGAGATCGGCTCGACCACCCTGGAAAAACTCGGCAATTACGCCACCGAACGCAAGATCTCGATGTACGCCGCCACCGATGAAATCGGTCTGGGCGAACATCTGGACAGCCGTTTCACCGATCGCCTGTCGCGCTTCAAGCGCTTCATGGACAAGGTCCGCGAGCAGTGCGCCGGCGAAGACCCGATCTCGGCGCTGCGCAGCATGGTCATGGACATCGACTACGAGAACTGGCTGCGCACCAACAGCTCCAGCGACAAGGCTGCCGATTACCGGATGAGCAACGTCTGGTTCCTGATCGAGGCGTTGAAAAACACCCTCGAGAAGGACGAAGAAGGCGAAATGACCGTCGAGGATGCCATCGGCAAACTGGTCCTGCGCGACATGCTGGAACGTCAGCAGGAAGAAGAGGACGGCGCCGAAGGCGTGCAGATGATGACGCTGCATGCGTCCAAGGGGCTGGAATTCCCTTACGTGTTCATCATGGGCATGGAAGAGGAAATCCTCCCGCACCGCTCCAGCATCGAAGCCGACACCATCGAAGAGGAGCGCCGCCTGGCCTACGTGGGCATTACCCGCGCGCGTCAGACCTTGGCCTTCACCTTTGCCGCCAAGCGCAAGCAGTACGGCGAGATCATCGATTGCGCGCCGAGCCGCTTCCTTGATGAGCTGCCACCGGACGATCTGGCGTGGGAAGGCAACGACGACACACCGACCGAAGTCAAAGCCGTGCGCGGCAACAACGCATTGGCCGATATACGCGCGATGTTAAAGCGCTAGAATTGACCACTTTTTACTAGACCTTCGGCGCACAAAGCGCCAAATGAGGACAGCTTCATGGAAGCATTGCACCAGAAAATCCGCGAACAAGGCATCGTGCTTTCCGACCAGGTCCTGAAGGTCGACGCCTTCCTGAACCACCAGATCGACCCGGCCCTGATGAAGCTGATCGGCGACGAATTCGCCTCGCTGTTCAAGGATTCGGGCATCACCAAGATCGTCACCATCGAAGCCTCGGGCATTGCCCCGGCGATCATGACCGGTCTGAACCTCGGCGTGCCGGTGATCTTCGCCCGCAAGCAACAGTCCCTGACCCTGACCGAAAACCTGCTGTCGGCGACCGTTTATTCGTTCACCAAAAAGACCGAAAGCACCGTGGCCATCTCCCCGCGCCACCTGACCAGCAGCGACCGTGTGCTGATCATCGACGACTTTTTGGCCAACGGTAAGGCGTCCCAGGCGCTGATCTCAATCATCAAGCAGGCTGGCGCCACCGTTGCCGGCCTGGGCATCGTCATCGAGAAATCGTTCCAGGGCGGCCGCGCCGAGCTGGATTCGCAGGGTTACCGCGTTGAATCGCTGGCGCGCGTCAAATCGCTGAAGGATGGCGTTGTAACCTTCATCGAATAAACCCCGCATTACCCCTGTAGGAGTGAGCCTGCTCGCGATCGCTTAGTGTCAATCAACCATTTCGGTGACTGATACACCGCTATCGCGAGCAGGCTCACTCCTACAGTTGTTTTGGGGTGGGCAGTTATTGCGCGGTGGCCTTCAGGCCGGTGAGCAGCAGGCGTTGGAACAAGTCTTCCTTCAACCCTTCCGGATTCGTCAGCTGCATCCGCTCCAGATGCTCCGGATACAACGAAGCTTCCGGCGCATCCAGCGCTGCCTTGCCCAACTCCAGAATCTCGGTCAGCTTGAACTTGCTCTTCAGCCAGTTCAGCGCTCGCAACACATCCCGCTCGATCACCGTGAAATCACAGCCCAGCGGATATTCCGGAAACAGGTTCGGATGCCGCGCGGCAATCGCCTGCAAGCGTTGCGGCGTGTTCTCGGCAAAACGCGGATCGATGCGGAAATCCTTCGGCAGTTTGCCAACCTTTTGCGCCTGCTCGATCAGCCCCGACTGGAAGCGTGAGTCGCTGATATTCAACAATGCCTCGATCACCGCCGCGTCGGTTTTGCCGCGCAGATCGGCAATGCCGTACTCAGTGACAACGATGTCGCGCAGGTGCCGGGGAATGGTGCAGTGGCCGTATTCCCAGACGATGTTCGAACTGACGTCACCGCCGGATTCGCGCCAACTGCGCAGGATCAGAACCGAGCGCGCATCGTGCAGCGCATGGCCCTGGGCAACAAAGTTGTACTGCCCGCCGACACCGCTGAGCACTCGCCCGTCTTCCAGTTGGTCCGCCACGCCTGCGCCAAGCAACGTCATGGTGAACACGGTGTTGATGAAACGCGCATCGAGGCGCTGCAAGCGCTTCAACTCTTCCTGACCGTACAGCTCGTTGATGTAGCTGATGCGGGTCATGTTGAATTCGAGGCGTTTGTCCTGCGGCAGCTCACGCAGGCGCTCGTAAAAACTGCGCGGGCCGAGGAAGAAACCGCCGTGCACCGAGATGCCGTCAGTCTGCGCGGCCTCGTCGAGGGTGCCGGCGTTGGCCTGTTCCTGAGTCGGCACGTCGGGGTAAACCTTGCGCCGGATAATCCCTGCATCCGCCAGCACCAGAAGGCCGTTGACGAACATTTCGCTGCAACCGTAAAGCCCTTTGGCGAACGGCGCGGTGCCGCCCTCGCGCTCGATCAGTTGCGCCCACTGGCTGAGGTTCACGTCGGCGAGTAACGCTTGATACCCGGCATTATCGGCTTGGCGCGCCAGCAATGCGGCGGTCAGCGCATCGCCCATCGAGCCGATGCCGATCTGCAACGTACCGCCATCGCGCACCAGGGTGCTGGCGTGCAGACCGATGAAATGGTCTTGAAAACCGACCGGCATATTCGGCGTGGAAAACAGCGTGCTGCTGTCCTTTTCGTCGATCAGCAAGTCGAAGGTGTCGATATCAACCTCGGCATCGCCGGGCATGTACGGCAGATCGGTGTGCACCTGGCCGACCAGCAGAATGTTTTCCCCGGCGTCACGGCGCTTGGCGATCATCGGCAACAGGTCGAGGGTGATGTCCGGGTTGCAGCTCAGGCTCAGACGGTCGGGATGTTCGCTGCTGCTGGCGAGCAGTTGCGCCACGAGATTCAGACCGGCGGCGTTGATATCGCGGGCGGCGTGGCTGTAATTGCTGCTGACGTAATCCTGCTGGGCCGGCGCGCTGTGAAGCAGGCTGCCGGGCTGCATGAAGAACTGCTGGATGCGGATGTTGGCGGGCAGGGTGTCGCGTTGCAGGTCGGCGAGGAAATCGAACTCCGGGTAATCGCCAAAAACGCGCTCGACGAAAGGCTCGATAAAGCGTTTCTGCAAACCGTCGCCAAGATTCGGCCGGCCGAGGCACAGAGCGGTGTACATCGTCAGTTGCCGCTCAGGCAGCTCTTTGACGCGCCGGTACAGCGCGTTGACGAAGTGGTTGGGTTTGCCCAACCCCAGCGGCAAGCCCATGTGGATATGCGCCGGCAACCGCGCGAGCACGTCGTCCACTGCCTGTTCGATCGAACACAACTGCACCATCTGAAGCCTCCCGCCCGTTCCGTGAATAGAGGTAGACCGAGATTGCATCGACTTTGCTGCAATGAACAGCTTCAGAGTGAATGGTCGCTGTTCTTGAAATGTTTCCGACTCGAATTTGTTGCCCTCACCCTAGCCCTCTCCCGGAGGGAGAGGGGACTGAATGGGGGATATTGGGGAGATACGCCGACTTGAAACAGCTTTGCTGAATCCATAATCGCTAAGGTCTTTCAGGTCGATGGATAGCGAAAGACAATTCAGTCGGCCCCCTCTCCCTCCGGGAGAGGGCTGGGGTGAGGGGCTCTTGAATCGCGCCCACAAAAAAACCGTCCGAAGACGGTTTTTTTCGTCAGAAGCGCGCCTTACTTCAGGCCGGACATCTTCTCGATTGCGCCCTTCAGATCGGCGTCGGTGCAATCGGCACAGGTGCCTTTTGGCGGCATGGCGTTGATGCCGGTGATGGCCTTGGCCAGGATGCCGTCGAGGCCGCCCTGGTGATCGGCACGTTCTTTCCAGGCGGCGGTGTCACCGATTTTCGGCGCGCCCAACAGACCGGTGCCATGGCAAGCGTTGCAATGTTTGGCAATCACTTCGTCCGGGGTTTTCGCACCGCCGCCACCGCCGGCGGTCGCGACCACTTCCATCCCTTTGCATTCCTGACCCTGAACGCACACCTGGCCGACAGGCTCAAGGCGTTTGGCAATGTCGTCATTCGTCGCAGCTTGAGCGCTGACAGCCCAGAGGGCCAGTACGGTTGCTGGTGCGGCCAGCATTTTCATAATTAGGTTCACGCGTTCACCCTCAATGGTGGCTATTCACGCCTGCGGCCACGGTTCGCAGGCGGGCGCAAGTATAGCGGGTAGCCCGCCACTCTGAAACAACCCCATAGACAAAGGGGTTATACCGCGCTGTGGAAAAACGGTTCGGATGCCTTCGCCGTTATGGCTTGGCGTCTCTTTGTTTAAAAATTTGCCGGTGTTGCTGCGCTGATTAGCCGCGCCGGAGTATCGAACGGATTACGGAATCGATGCGGCTTGGTACTTTCAAAATAGTAGCTGTCGCCAGCTTCGAGAATAAAAGTTTCCACACCCACCACCAGTTCCAGACGACCTTCCACCAGAATCCCGGTTTCCTCGCCCTCATGGGTAAGCATTTCTTCGCCAGTATCGGCGCCCGGCGGGTAGATTTCGTTGAGGAACGCGATGGCCCGACTCGGGTGCGCGCGGCCGACCAGTTTCATGGTCACGGCGCCGTCGGAAATGTCGATCAGCTCGTTGGCCTTGTAGACGATCTGGGTCGGTTTTTCCTGCAGGATTTCTTCGGAAAAGAACTCGACCATGGACATGGGAATCCCGCCAAGCACCTTCCTCAGCGAACTGATCGAAGGGCTGACGCTATTCTTTTCGATCATCGAAATGGTGCTGTTGGTGACGCCCGCGCGCTTGGCGAGTTCACGCTGGGAAAGCCCTTTGAGCTTGCGGATCGATTGCAGTCGTTCACCGACGTCCAAGGCTGGAGCCTCCTGATATTGTAGAAATATTGAGCGTTATCATGGCGACAGCGTTCAGTATTTACAACACATGGGCTCCGTAGCGGCCTCAAGCCTCGGAATAGAGCCTTGGCACTCGACGCAGGTTGCAGAAAATCTGATATGGAATGGTGTCCGCCCACTTCGCCACTTCGCTGGCGAGGATGTTTTTGCCCCACAGCTCGACGGTCGAACCCAATCCGGCTTCCGGTACGTCGGTCAGGTCGATGCAGAGCATGTCCATCGACACGCGGCCGATGATGCGACTGCGTTGGCCGGCCACCAGTACGGGCGTGCCGGTCGGTGCCTGGCGCGGGTAGCCATCCGCGTAACCCATGGCAACCACGCCGATGCGCATCGGTTTGTCGGTGATGAATTTGGCACCGTAGCCAACGGGCTCACCGGCGGGCAATTCGCGTACGCAGATGACTTTCGATTCAAGCGTCATCACCGGTTGCAGGCGCTCGGCCACGGCGCTGGCTTCTTCGAACGGCGTCGCGCCGTAAAGCATGATCCCCGGACGCACCCAATCGCTATGAATTTGCGGCCAACCAAGCACGGCCGGCGAGTTGCGCAGACTGACCTCGGCGGCCAAACCTTGACGCGCCGCTTCAAATACCGCCACCTGATCGGCGCTGCTCTGCTCGTGCAATTCATCGGCACGGGCGAAGTGGCTCATCAGCACGATCTTCGCCACTTTGCCGCAGGCCAGCAGCCGTTGATACGCCGCTGGATAATCTTTCGGATGCAGACCGACGCGATGCATGCCCGAATCAAGTTTAAGCCACACGGTGATTGGCTTGCTCAGCGCCGCCTGCTCGATCGCTTCGAGCTGCCACAGCGAATGCACCACACACCAGAAATCATGCTCGACGATCAGCGCCAGCTCATCGGCCTCGAAAATCCCTTCAAGCAACAACACCGGAGCCTTGATGCCGGCAGCACGCAGTTCCAACGCTTCTTCGATGCAGGCCACGGCAAAACCGTCAGCCTCGGCTTCCAGCGCCTGGGCACAACGCACGGCACCATGGCCGTAAGCATCGGCCTTGATCACTGCCAGCGCCTTGGCACCGGTGACTTCGCGGGCAATTCGGTAGTTGTGACGCAGGGCTTGGAGGTCGATCAGGGCACTGGCAGGACGCATGGCGGCAGACTTCTAGGCGGTCATGGGAAGAAAAACCGGCGCTGGCTGACGGCGTGAACCGCCAACAGCACCGGGAGAGGGATCATTACAAAAGGTTTACGGCAGCGCGGCAACGATAGAGATTTCCACCAGAATGCTCGGCTTGGCCATCTTCGCTTCCACAGTAGCGCGGGCCGGGGCGGCGCCTTTGGGCAGCCACTGATCCCACACCGAGTTCATCCCGGCGAAGTGCGCCTCGATGTTGTTCAGGTAGATCGTCGCCGAGAGCAAATGCTGTTTGTCCGTCCCGGCCAGATCCAGCAAGCGCTCGATATTGGCGAGCACTTCGCGGGTCTGCTGCTCAACCCCGGCGTCGAAGTCGTCACCGACCTGCCCGGACAGGTACACCGTACCGTTGTGGCTGACGATCTGACTCATGCGCTCATTGGTGAGCTGGCGCTGGATTGCCATGTTTTGCGGACTCCTGTGGCTTGTTGCCGTAACGGGAAATATCGAGGCCTTCGGCGCTGATCTGCGGCTTTTTCTTCGCCATCAGGTCAGCCAGCAAACGACCGGAACCGCACGCCATGGTCCAACCGAGCGTGCCGTGACCGGTGTTGAGGAACAGGTTCTTGAAAGGCGTAGCGCCCACGATCGGCGTGCCGTCCGGGGTAGTCGGACGCAGGCCGGTCCAGAAACTCGCCTCGGCCAGATTGCCGCCCTGAGGATAAAGGTCGTTGACGATCATCTCCAGGGTTTCGCGCCGACGCGGATTAAGCGACAGGTCAAAACCGGCGATCTCGGCCATGCCGCCCACGCGAATGCGGTCGTCGAAACGGGTGATCGCGACCTTGTAGGTCTCGTCGAGAATGGTCGACGTTGGGGCCATGTCCGGGTTGGTGATCGGCACGGTCAGCGAGTAACCCTTGAGCGGATACACCGGGGCTTTGATGCCCAGCGGCTTGAGCAATTGCGGTGAGTAGCTGCCGAGGGCCAGCACGTATCGGTCGGCGGTTTCCAGCTTGCCGTCGATCCATACGCCGTTGATGCGATCACCGGCGTAATCAAGCTTCTGGATGTCCTGGCCGAAACGGAATTCAACGCCCAGTTTCACCGCCATTTCGGCGAGACGGGTGGTGAAGATCTGGCAGTCGCCGGTCTGGTCGTTCGGCAGGCGCAGGGCACCGGCGAGGATGTCGGTGACGCCAGCCAAAGCTGGCTCGACCCGGGCAATGCCGGCGCGGTCGAGGAGTTCAAATGGCACACCGGATTCTTTCAGTACGGCGATGTCTTTGGCGGCGTTATCCAGTTGCGCCTGGGTACGGAACAACTGAGTGGTACCGAGGCTGCGGCCTTCGTAGGCGATGCCGGTTTCCGCGCGCAATTCGTCGAGGCAGTCGCGGCTGTACTCGGACAGACGCACCATGCGCTCCTTGTTCACCGCGTAACGGCTGGCGGTGCAGTTGCGCAGCATCTGCGCCATCCACAGGTATTGATCAATGTCAGCGGTGGCCTTGATCGCCAGCGGGGCGTGGCGTTGCAGCAGCCACTTGATGGCCTTGAGCGGCACGCCCGGCGCGGCCCACGGCGAGGCATAGCCCGGCGAAACCTGGCCGGCGTTGGCGAAACTGGTCTCCATGGCCGCAGCGGGCTGCCGGTCGACCACCACCACTTCAAACCCGGCACGGGCCAGATAATAAGCACTGGCGGTACCGATGACGCCGCTACCCAAGACCATAACGCGCATTTTTGTATCCCTCGTCGCGGCGGATCGCCGACGTGTTGTCAGAGCAATGATGCGCGCAGTGTAAAAAATAAATGCCAGTGCTTTTCACTATATAAGCGCCTATATTTGGCGACAATTCTCGGCAAAAACCCTTTTCACGGAGGCGCATCCCCTATGCGTACCAACACTCAGACCAAACGTGAGCTGGACAAGATCGACCGCAATATCTTGCGGATCCTGCAGGCAGACGGGCGGATTTCCTTTACCGAACTCGGGGAAAAGGTCGGTCTCTCCACCACGCCGTGCACCGAGCGGGTACGCAGGCTGGAGCGCGAGGGGATCATCATGGGCTACAACGCCCGGCTCAATCCGCAGCACTTGAAGGGTAGTCTCTTGGTGTTCGTCGAGATCAGCCTCGACTACAAATCCGGCGACACTTTCGAAGAGTTCCGACGCGCGGTGCTGAAATTGCCTCACGTGCTGGAGTGTCACTTGGTATCAGGGGATTTCGACTATCTGGTGAAGGCGCGGATTTCCGAGATGGCCTCGTACCGCAAGCTGCTGGGCGACATCCTGCTCAAGCTGCCGCATGTGCGCGAGTCAAAGAGCTATATCGTGATGGAAGAGGTGAAGGAAAGCCTGAGCCTGCCGATTCCGGATTGATCACCACAATGATCGTACCCACGCTCTGCGTGGGAACGATCATGACTCGGTCCAGAATGGACGCAGAGGCTAAACCAACACCTGCCGATTCGCCGCCATGTACTCGAAGATTTGCTTTTCAGCGCGCGGATGAATCAGCTCCACCGGCCCCCGCCCATTCGGGCAAGGCAACGTCTTCGTCGTCCCGAACAACCGGCAAATCAGTGGCCGCTCGCCATACACCGTGCAGCCATTCGGTCCCAAGTGCACACAGTTCAGCGCCTCCATCGCCGCATCCTGCTCGGCGCGGGTCTTGCGCGGCAGGCGCGCCATCTCCTCGGGCGAAGTGGTTACCGGCCCGCAGCAGTCGTGGCAGCCCGGCACGCAATCGAACGTGGGGATCTGCTGGCGCAGGGTGCGGATTTTTTCGCTGTTGCAGCTCATCGAAGCGGTGACCAAGGTGAAATAGGCCGCAATTGTGCCGCAAAAGCCGTGATCCAGACACTGCAGGCCGACCAGTGTTGCCCGACCTCGCGCGAGCGGCTTATGCTCCGTCAAATTTTTTCGACACTTAGCCGTTGGATGATACTCATGCCTCACGTTGCCTCTTACTACGCCGCCAGCAGCCTGCCGCAACCGGATCATCCGCTGCTGCAAGGTGAAGTGATTGCCGACGTGTGCGTGGTCGGCGGCGGGTTTTCGGGGCTGAACACCGCGCTGGAACTGGCCGAGCGCGGCCTCAGCGTGGTGTTGCTGGAGGCGCACAAGATCGGTTGGGGCGCCAGCGGTCGCAATGGCGGACAACTGATTCGCGGGGTCGGCCATGGCCTCGATCAGTTCGCCAACGTCATCGGTGCCGATGGCGTGCGGCAGATGAAACTCATGGGCCTGGAAGCGGTGGAAATCGTACGCCAGCGGGTCGAGCGGTTTCAGATTGCCTGCGATCTGACCTGGGGCTATTGCGACCTCGCCAACAAACCTGCCGACCTTGAAGGGTTTGCCGAAGATGCCGAGGAGCTGCGCGGCCTCGGTTATCGCTATGAAACCCGCTTGCTGCAAGCCAATGAAATGCACACCGTGGTCGGTTCCAAGCGCTATGTGGGCGGCTTGATCGACATGGGTTCCGGGCATCTGCATCCACTGAATCTGGCACTGGGTGAAGCGGCCGCAGCGCAGCAACTGGGAGTCAAACTGTTCGAGCATTCAGCAGTCACCCGCATCGACTACGGCCCCGAAGTGAAGGTCCATACAGCGCAGGGTTCGGTACGCGCCAAGACGCTGGTGCTGGGCTGCAACGCTTACCTCAATGATCTCAACCCGCAACTCAGCGGCAAGGTGCTGCCAGCGGGCAGCTACATCATCGCCACCGAGCCTTTGAGCGAAGAACAGGCGCACAACCTTTTGCCCCAGAACATGGCGGTCTGTGACCAGCGGGTAGCGCTGGACTACTACCGACTCTCGGCGGATCGGCGTTTGCTGTTCGGTGGCGCCTGCCATTATTCGGGGCGCGATCCAAAGGACATCGCCGCGTACATGCAACCGAAAATGCTCGAAGTCTTTCCGCAACTGGCCGGGGTGAAGATTGATTACCAGTGGGGCGGGATGATTGGCATTGGCGCCAATCGTCTTCCGCAGATTGGCCGGCTCAATGATCAGCCGAATGTGTATTACGCCCAGGCTTATTCCGGCCATGGCGTGAATGCCACGCATCTGGCGGGCCAGTTGCTCGCCGAGGCGATCAGTGGGCAGCAAAGCGGTGGCTTTGATCTGTTTGCCAAGGTGCCGCACATCACCTTCCCGGGTGGCAAACATTTGCGCTCGCCGTTGTTGGCGTTGGGGATGTTGTGGCATCGGCTTAAAGAGCTCGTCTGATGGCATTGCTGCGACCCTGAAGCCGTCATCGCAGGCAAGCCAGCTCCCACAGAGTCTGCGGTGGACACAAATTTCGTCAACACCGCCAATCACTGTGGGAGCTGGCTTGCCAGCGATGAGGCCGGAGCAAACACCACACCCTTCAGATCCGCCAGAACGGCTTCAACCCCTCCTCCAGCGCTTGCTCACGCGTCAACCCGACATCCTTGAGCTGATCAGCCGTCAACCCCAACAACGCCTTGCGCGTGTGCAGACGATGCCAGATCAGGCCCCAGCGGCTCAGGCCGGATGGCGCGTTGCGCATGGCCGAATTCCACGCACTGTCCTCCTGCCCTGCCGCCAATTCCTGACTGTGTAACGTCAGCCGCACATCGCTCAAGCCGTTCATTTTTGTCGCTCCTGTTTACTTGGGTAGCCAGAGATTCCATGATGCGCGGGCCGGCAAAAGCATTACAGATTCAACCAATCTGTATTAACTCCATACAGATTTGCTGTTTCTGCTACTGAATTGTCGATTTACGCCGCATCTGTACTGGTTTTTCGAATCACCTGCATCGAGGCAGTGCCATGACGCTTTATGTGAACCTCGCCGAACTGCTCGGCACGCGCATCGAACAAGGCTTCTATCGTCCTGGTGACAGGCTGCCGTCGGTGCGCGCCTTGAGCGTAGAACATGGCGTAAGCCTCAGCACGGTGCAGCAGGCTTATCGCATGCTCGAGGACAGCGGCCTGGCCACGCCGAAACCCAAGTCGGGGTATTTCGTACCGGTCGGTCGCGAACTGCCAGAGCTGCCCGCCATCGGGCGTCCGGCGCAGCGGCCGGTGGAAATTTCGCAGTGGGATCAGGTGCTGGAGCTGATTCGCGCGGTGCCGCGCAAGGATGTGGTGCAACTCGGTCGCGGCATGCCCGACGTCACCTCGCCGACCATGAAACCGCTGCTGCGCGGGCTGGCGCGCATCAGTCGCCGCCAGGACATGCCCGGTCTGTATTACGACAACATTCACGGCACCCTCGAACTGCGCGAGCAGATCGCCCGGCTGATGCTCGATTCCGGCTGCCAGTTGAGCGCCGCCGACCTGGTCGTCACCACCGGCTGTCACGAAGCGCTATCGACCAGCATCCACGCGATCTGCGAGCCGGGCGACATCGTCGCGGTGGATTCGCCGAGCTTTCACGGTGCCATGCAGACGCTCAAGGGGCTGGGCATGAAAGCCCTGGAAATCCCCACTGACCCGCTCACCGGCATCAGCCTCGAAGCGCTGGAACTGGCGCTGGAGCAATGGCCAATCAAGGTCATCCAGCTCACGCCCAACTGCAACAACCCACTCGGCTACATCATGCCGGAGGCCCGCAAACGCGCCCTGCTCAACCTGGCTCAGCGTTTCGACGTGGCGATCATCGAGGACGATGTGTATGGCGAACTGGCCTACACCTACCCGCGCCCGCGCACGATCAAATCCTTCGACGAAGACGGCCGCGTGCTGCTGTGCAGTTCGTTTTCCAAGACCCTCGCGCCGGGGCTGCGCATTGGTTGGGTCGCACCGGGGCGTTATCTGGAACGGGTGCTGCACATGAAATACATCAGCACCGGCTCTACCGCGCCACAGCCGCAGATCGCCATTGCCGAATTTCTCAAGTCCGGTCATTTCGAACCTCATTTGCGGCGGATGCGCACGCAATACCAGCGCAATCGCGACATGATGATCGACTGGGTCACGCGCTACTTCCCTGCTGGCACCCGCGCCAGTCGTCCACAGGGCAGTTTCATGCTGTGGGTTGAATTGCCGGAGGGTTTCGACACCCTGAAACTCAATCGTGCGCTGCACGATCAAGGCGTACAGATTGCCGTCGGCAGCATCTTTTCCGCCTCGGGCAAGTACCGCAATTGCCTGCGGATGAACTACGCTGCCAAACCGACACCGCTGATAGAAGAGGCGGTACGCAAGGTCGGCGCGGCAGCAATCAAACTGCTGGCCGAAGCCGACTGACCTTTTTCCAGTGACCAGCATCCAAATGCCACCCCCTGCCGCCAACCGGAACGATCCTACGTGAGCCTCAGACAGCCCCTACTCGCTTTGTTGATGCTCACCGCGCTTCTGAGCGGCTGCGCCAGTCTCAATGTGCCGCGCGAACCGAGTCAGGCATTGCCCGCCTCCGACTCAAGTTTCGGCCGCTCGATCCAGGCTCAGGCCACGCCGTATCAGGGCCGTTCCGGTTTTCGCCTGCTGTCCAACAGCACCGAGGCGTTCACCGCCCGCGCCGAGCTGATCCGCAACGCGCAGAGCAGCCTCGACTTGCAGTACTACATCGTTCACGACGGCGTCAGCACGCGGATGCTGGTGGAGGAACTGCTCAAGGCTGCCGACCGTGGCGTGCGCGTGCGAATCCTGCTCGACGACACCACCAGCGACGGCCTCGACCAGATCATTGCCACGCTGGCAGCGCATCCGCAGATCCAGATTCGCCTGTTCAACCCGCTGCATCTGGGGCGCAGCACGGGCGTGACCCGGGCGGCCGGTCGCCTGTTAAACCTGTCGCTGCAACACCGGCGAATGCACAACAAGCTGTGGCTGGCGGACAACAGCGTGGCCATCGTCGGCGGGCGCAATCTGGGCGACGAGTATTTCGATGCCGAACCGAATTTGAATTTCACCGATATCGACATGCTCAGCGTGGGGCCGGTGGCCGAACAACTCGGGCACAGCTTCGACCAGTACTGGAACAGTGCCCTGAGCAAACCCATCGAAGAATTCCTCTCCAGCAAACCCTCGGCCAGGGATTTGCAGAACACCCGCACGCGCCTGGAGGAATCACTGGAAGAAACCCGCAAGCAGAATCATGCGCTGTATCAGCAGTTGATGACCTTCAAAACCGAACCGCGCATGGACATCTGGCGCAAAGAGCTGATCTGGGCCTGGAGTCAGGCGCTGTGGGATGCACCGAGCAAGGTGCTGGCCAAGGGTGAACCTGATCCGCAGTTGCTACTGACCACACAACTGGCGCCGGAACTCACGGGCGTCAGCAAAGAGCTGATCATGATCTCGGCCTATTTCGTGCCGGGCCAGCCGGGGCTGGTGTACCTGACCGGACGTGCCGATGCCGGTGTGTCGGTGAAACTGCTGACCAATTCACTGGAAGCCACCGATGTGCCAGCCGTGCACGGAGGTTATGCGCCTTATCGCAAGGCATTGCTGGAACAAGGTGTGAAACTGTTCGAACTGCGCCGCCAGCCCGGTGATGGTGGTGGTAGCGGCCCGCATATTTTTTACGGCAAGTCGTTTCGCGGGTCGGATTCCAGCCTGCACAGCAAGGCGATGATCTTTGATCGGCAGAAGTCGTTTATCGGCTCATTCAACTTCGACCCGCGTTCAGTGCTTTGGAACACCGAAGTCGGCGTGCTGGTGGACAGCCCTGAACTGGCCACGCACGTGCGCGAACTGGCCCTGCAAGGCATGGCGCCGGCGCTGAGTTACGAGGCGAAGCTTGAGAATGGGCAGATCGTCTGGGTAACCGAGGACAACGGCCAACTGCACACGCTGGCCAAAGAACCGGGGAGTTGGTGGCGACGCTTCAATGCGTGGTTCAGCACCACCGTGGGCCTGGAGCGGATGCTGTAGCCCCGGCGAGAGGTATTCAGGCAGGCTCGGCCTCCGTGCCGAACGCACCTTGACGCGACAGCAGAATCACCAGCCCGAATGCCCCGGCCGCCATCAGCCACGGCAGCGCATGCCCGCTGATCCACTGACTGCCCGCCCCCGCCGCCAAAGGCCCGACCAGACAACCCACACCCCACAACTGCGCAATATGTGCATTGGCTCGCACCAGCGCATCGTCGCGATATCGCTCACCGATGAGGATCAGTGACAAGGTGAACAAGCCACCGGCACTGGCGCCGAACAGCACCCACAACGGCCAGATCAGCAAAGTATCGATCAGCATGGGAATCGCCAGACTCGATAGCATCAACACCACCGCGCAGCCGGTAAACAGCGTGCGCCGCGACAGATAATCGGCCAGTGCGCCAATCGGTAATTGCAGCAACGCATCCCCCACGACCACGGTGCTGACCATCGCCAGGGCGATCTCTGCAGTAAAACCCTGTTGCAGGCAATACACCGGAAGCAGCGTCAGGATCATCGCCTCGAACGCGGCAAACAACGACACCGCCCAGGCAATCGCCGGAAGCTCTCGGGCAAAATTCCACAGGTCGCGGAAGGTCACGCTGCTCGCTTCACTGCTAGGTGCACCGCTGCGTCCCAGCAAGAGCAAGGGCGAAACCAGCAACAAACCGACTCCCACCCAGAAACCATAGTCATGCTCGGTGCCGAGCGCACCCAACAGCAGCGGGCCCGACAGTTGGCTCAACGCATAACTGCTGCCATACAACGCCACCAGTCGGCCGCGCCACTGCTCGACCACCAGTTGATTGATCCAGCTCTCGCCGAGGATGAAGACGATGGTCAGGATCACACCGATCATCAGCCGTAGCACCAGCCAGACCGGATAGCTCGGCAACAACGCCAGCAGCCCGATCGACAGCGCGCCGGCCCACAAGCACAGGCGCATCAGGTTCGCCGTGCCGAAACGCGCAGCCAGATGACTGGAAATCTTCGCACCCAACAGCACACCAATCGCCGGCATCGCCGCCATCACGCCAATGGCGAAGGACCCGTAACCCCAACCCTCCAGACGCAACGACACCAACGGCATGCTGACCCCCAGGGCCAGGCCGACACTCAAGACAGACGCCAACACGGCGAAATACGTCGCCCACCGCATGTTCCACGCTCCTGTGGATATTCTTGTTTTCATCTCAAAACCAATGTGGGAGCGAGCTTGCTCGCGAAAGCGGTTTCACACTCAGCAAATCTGCTGACTGTTGCACCGCCTTCGCGAGCAAGCTCGCTCCCACAGGGATCTCTGTATGGTTTGAGAGCCTGACAGGGCAGGCTCCCGCTAACGACTTACAGCTTGATCCACGTCGCCTTCAGCTCGGTGTATTTGTCGAACGCGTGCAGCGACTTGTCGCGACCGTTACCCGACTGCTTGAAGCCGCCGAAGGGTGCAGTCATGTCACCGCCATCGTACTGATTGACCCACACGCTGCCGGCGCGCAGTGCCTTGGCAGTCAGATGCGCCTTGGAAATGTCCTGCGTCCACACTGCTGCGGCCAAGCCATAAGGCGTGTCGTTGGCGATCTGGATCGCCTCTTCGGCGGTATCGAAAGCGATAACCGACAGCACCGGGCCGAAGATCTCTTCCTGAGCGATCTTCATCGCGTTACTCACGCCGTCGAAAATCGTTGGCTCAACGTAAGTGCCGCCGGTTTCCTGAAGAATGCGCTTGCCCCCGGCGACCAGTTTGGCGCCATCGGTATGCCCGGATTCGATGTACGACAGCACGGTGTTCATCTGCTGGGTATCGACCAGCGCACCGACGTTGGTTGCCGGATCGAGCGGATTGCCCGGTTTCCAGGATTTCAGCGCCTCGATGACCATCGGCAGGAATTTGTCCTTGATCGAACGCTCGACCAGAAGACGCGAACCGGCGGTGCACACTTCGCCCTGGTTGAAGGCGATGGCGCTGGCAGCGGATTCGGCGGCGGCTTGCAGATCCGGCGCATCGGCAAAGACGATGTTCGGGCTCTTGCCACCGGCCTCCAGCCACACGCGTTTCATGTTCGATTCGCCGGAGTAGATCATCAGTTGCTTGGCAATCTTGGTCGAACCGGTGAACACCAGGGTATCGACATCGTTGTGCAGGGCCAACGCCTTGCCGACGGTGTGGCCGTAGCCCGGCAGCACGTTGAGAACGCCTTTCGGGATACCGGCTTCAACGGCCAGTGCCGCGATACGGATGGCGGTCAGCGGGGATTTTTCCGATGGCTTGAGGATCACCGAGTTACCGGTCGACAGTGCCGGGCCGAGTTTCCAGCAAGCCATCATCAGCGGGAAGTTCCACGGCACGATGGCGCCAACCACGCCCACTGGCTCGCGAGTCACCAGACCCAATTGATCGTGCGGGGTGGCCGCGACTTCATCGTAGATCTTGTCGATTGCCTCACCGCTCCAGCTCAGCGCTTGTGCCGCGCCCGGAACGTCGATGTACAGCGAATCGCTGATCGGCTTGCCCATGTCGAGGGTTTCAAGCAGGGCCAGTTCTTCGGCGTGCTGCTTGAGCAGGCTGGCGAAGCGAATCATGGTGGCTTTGCGCTTGGTCGGCGCCAGGCGCGACCAGACGCCGGAATTGAAGGTGGCGCGGGCGTTTTCCACGGCGCGCTGGGCGTCGGCGGCATCACAGCTGGCAATCTTGCCCAGCAGACGGCCATCGACCGGGCTGATGCACTCGAAGGTCTCACCGGAGACGGCGTCGGTGTATTCGCCATTGAGGTAGGCGCGGCCTTCGATCTTCAAATCGCGGGCGCGTTGTTCCCAGTCGGCACGAGTCAGGGTGGTCATTTAAGTGTCCTCCTCTTGTTGAATACGAGCGCCGCGCGATCGTCGCCAGCGTCCTCAGGAATTCTGCCTGGCCAGCCTGCTTTTCGGCCCAAGGCACCCGCCACCCTAAACCAGCGGCCGGGGTTGTTTCAATATATTTGACATAAGCGCGCTATACGGCCTTGCGGTGTTCAATTTAATAAACATAGACTTTGGCCCTTTCCAACATCGCGCCGTCATTACGGGAGAAAACAACAATGAACATCCAGAACGTCGTCGACATCAGCCTGACCACCAGCGAAGCCGAGCGCTATCGCCCGGACCCGACCAAAGTGCTCAAGGGGGATCCCGAGCAAGCGGTGTTCAACCAATACGACAGCCCTTGTGGGCAGATGAACGTCGGCGTGTGGGAAGGTGCGGTAGGCCAGTGGACCGTGAATTACACCGAGCATGAATACTGCGAAATTCTGCAGGGTGTTTCGGTGCTGCGCGATGGTGATGGCAATGCCAAGACGTTGCGTGCTGGCGACCGCTTTGTGATTCCGGCGGGCTTCCGTGGGACTTGGGAGGTGTTGGAAGCTTGCCGCAAAATTTATGTGATCTTTGAGAAAAAATAACTGTATACCGCACGGTTTGGCGAAACTGATCAGAGAATCGAGTGGCCCAAAAAATGGGCACTCAACTCACGCATAAGGAAATGCGATATGACCAATGAAGAAGCACTGCAACAGATACGACACCTGATCGGCACCCGCTACGTACCAAGCGTCGAGGCTTACATCAGCGAGCTGACGGGTTTTAAAAATATCCGTACCGGGCTGACTCGCACTACCGATATGAGGACTGATCGCCTGAACATCGATGAGGATCCAGCAGGCAATATCCAAGCATTCAGCTTTTACTGAGATCAGCCCACACCCCAAGCCTGAGGATTAAATCCACGGCAACTCCAACAAAAAAGGCCCGTATCGTGAGATACGGGCCTTTTTTGTAAGTCGGGAAAAATCAATTACTTGATTTTGCCTTCCTTGTACATCACGTGCTTGCGAACAACCGGATCATATTTCTTGATCTCGATTTTGTCCGGAGTAGTACGCTTGTTCTTGTCGGTAGTGTAGAAGTGACCAGTACCGGCGCTCGAGATCAAACGAATCAATTCACGCATGATTAGCTCCCTTAAATCTTGCCATCGCGGCGAAGTTCGGCCAGCACGACAGTGATGCCGCGCTTGTCGATGATACGCATGCCTTTGGCAGATACGCGCAGACGCACGAAACGTTTCTCTTCTTCAACCCAGAAGCGGTGATGCTGCAGGTTCGGCAGGAAACGACGACGGGTTTTGTTGTTTGCGTGGGAAATGTTATTCCCAGTCACCGGACCCTTACCGGTAACTTGACATACTCTCGACATGCCTCAGCCCTCTAAAACCACATGCCCAACCCGGCATGGGTTGGCCGCTTAATCTCTCAGTCATTTGGCGCCAGGCGCCGCGTTTCTTTAGAGGTCTTACCGGCTACACCTACAGTGAAGGAACCGGGCCCCTAGAAAAGAGCGCTGCTTTATACCAGAAAGACCGGGGTGCAACAACATTCAGTGTGCAATCAATCGATAAAAGCGCGCAAATTCTGCCTGCAAGGGCTTTGGATAAAGGCCGGCGCCGGTTTTTACCGCTCGTCGCAGAAAACCGCTGATACACGCGATTCGCCCTCGTCGTCGCGCCGCCAGTCACACATAACTGCCTACGGCCGCCCCCAAAAATGCAAAAAGGGGATAGTCATTTGCAATCGCGCCCTCTAGGGTAGGACTTTTCCAGACTGCACTTGCAGATGGGCCTTCGATCTGTAAAAGGAAACCGACCATGCGCCTCGCTGCCCTACCCCTGTTGCTCGCCCCGCTCCTGCTGAGCCCCTTGGCCCAGGCCGCCGCGCTGAGCGTCTGCACCGAGGCCAGCCCTGAAGGGTTCGACGTGGTGCAATACAACTCGCTGACCACCACCAATGCCTCGGCCGACGTACTGATGAATCGCCTGGTGGACTTCGACACCGCCAGCGGCAAGGTAGTCCCGAGCCTGGCCGACAGCTGGGAAGTCAGCACTGACGGCCTGACTTATATCTTCAAACTGCACCCGCAGGTGAAGTTTCACACCACCGATTACTTCAAGCCGAGCCGCGAGCTGACCGCAGAAGACGTCAAATTCAGCTTTGACCGCATGCTCGACCCAGCCAATCCTTGGCACAAAGTCGCCCAGAGCGGCTTCCCGCACGCGCAGTCAATGCAACTGCCGGCACTGATCAAGAAGATCGATGCCCTGGACCCGCTGACCGTACGCTTCACCCTCGATCACCCGGACTCGACCTTCCTCGCCACCCTGAGCATGGGTTTCGCCTCGGTCTATTCCGCGGAATACGCCGACAAGCTGCTCAAGGCCAACGCGACAGAGAAGCTCAACAGCCAGCCGATCGGCACCGGCCCGTTCGTCTTCACCCGCTTCCAGAAAGACGCCGCGATTCGCTACAAGGCCAACCCGGATTACTTCGGCGGCAAGCCGTCTGTTGACCCGCTGATCTTCGCTATTACCCCGGACGCCAACGTGCGCCTGCAAAAGTTGCGGCGTAACGAATGCCAGATCGCCCTGTCGCCAAAACCCCTGGACGTACAGGCAGCGCTGAAAGAACCGACGCTGAAAGTCGAAAAGACTGACGCATTCATGACCGCATTCGTTGGCATCAACAGCCAGCATCCGCCATTGGACAAGCCAGAAGTGCGGCAGGCCATCAACCTGGCTTTCGATAAGACCAACTACATCAAAGCCGTGTTCGAAGACACTGCCGAAGCGGCCAACGGGGTGTATCCGCCGAACACCTGGGGCTACGCGAAGAACCTCGCGGGCTACCCTCACGACGTGGCGAAAGCCAAGGCACTGCTGGCCAAGGCCGGTTTGAAGGACGGCTTCCAGACCACCATCTGGACTCGTCCGTCCGGCAGCCTGCTCAACCCGAACCCGAGCCTCGGCGCACAGATGTTGCAGTCTGATCTCGCCGAAATCGGCATTCAGGCGGAGATCCGCGTGATCGAGTGGGGCGAGCTGATCCGCCGCGCCAAGGCGGGCGAGCATGACTTGCTGTTCATGGGCTGGGCCGGCGACAACGGCGATCCGGACAACTTCCTCACGCCGCAGTTTTCCTGCGCGGCGGTCAAGTCCGGCACCAACTTCGCTCGCTATTGCAACGCCGATCTGGACAAGCTGATCAGCGCTGGCAAGACCACCAGCGAGCAAGGGGTGCGCACCAAGCTCTATGAGCAGGCGCAGGCGCAGATTCAGCAGCAGGCGCTGTGGCTGCCGCTGGCGCATCCGACCGCTTACGCACTGACCCGCAAGGATGTGCAGGGCTATTCGGTGAGCCCGTTCGGCCGGCAGGACTATTCGAAGGTCAGCCTCAAATAACCGCAACAACACAAAACCTGTGGGAGCTGGCTTGCCAGCGATGACGGCGGCACATTCAGCACAACTGCGGCCTGTCAGTCCGCTATCGCTGGCAAGCCAGCTCCCACAGGGAGTAGCGTTTTCCTGAGATTTACATCCAGCCGTATTCCGCCATCGACAGTGGCTCGCCATCACCAACGATGAAGTGGTCCAGCACCCGCACGTCTATCAGTTCGAGCGCCTTCTGCAATTGCTTGGTCAGGAGTCGATCCGCTTGGCTGGGATCGGTATTGCCCGACGGGTGGTTGTGGCACAGGATCACCGCCGCTGCGTTGTTTGCCAGTGCACGTTTTACGACTTCCCGGGGATGCACGCTGGTATTGTCGATTGAACCGCGAAACAGCGCCTCGAACACCAAAACCTGATGCTTGGAATCGAGAAACAGGCAGCCAAACACCTCGTGCGGCTCGTGGCGCAGCATCGATTTCAGGTAATCCCGGACTGCTTGCGGATTCTCCAGCGCAGGTTTTTTACGCATGCGCTCGGCCAGATGCCGACGGCTCATCTCCAGCACCGCCTGCAACTGGGCAAACTTTGCCGGTCCCAATCCCAATTGCTTGCTGAACGCCACGAGATCGGCCTCCAGTAGCGCGCGCAGGCTGCCGAACTGATTCAACAGGTGTCGCGCCAGATCCACCGCGCTTTTTCCAGTGACCCCGGTTCGAAGAAAGATCGCCAGCAATTCAGCGTCGGACAGACTGCCCGAGCCCTGTTCAAGCAGCTTCTCCCGCGGCCGTTCCGCCGCAGGCCAATCGCGAATACTCATACACATTCCTTGTCTGTGGGCGCCGCTGTTCCGTAGCGGTCGCTGTGATATCGTAGCCCATCTTTTTTGCGGTCGATTTATCCCTGGGGAGGGGGCATCGCACCGCAGTCATCAACGAAATGAAAGGCAGACCTATGCAGCGGCTGTATCGGAAACGCATCGTTCTGGGCGTCGGCGGCGGCATCGCGGCCTACAAGAGCGCTGATCTGGTTCGTCGCCTGATCGACCAGGGTGCCGAAGTGCGCGTGGTCATGACCCACGGCGGCGCCGAGTTCATCACTCCGCTGACCATGCAGGCCCTGTCAGGCCACCCGGTTCACCTGGATTTGCTCGACCCGGCCGCCGAAGCGGCGATGGGCCACATCGAGCTGGCCAAATGGGCCGATCTGGTGCTGATCGCCCCGGCCACCGCCGACCTGCTCGCCCGTCTGGCGCAGGGTATCGCCAACGATTTGCTGACCACGCTGGTGCTGGCCACCGACGCCGTAGTGGCAGTCGCTCCGGCGATGAACCAGGCAATGTGGCGCGACCCGGCGACCCAGGCCAACCTGCAACTCCTTGAAAGCCGTGGCCTGAAGACTTTCGGCCCGGCCTCCGGCAGCCAGGCCTGCGGCGACGTCGGCATGGGCCGCATGATGGAAGCCACCGATCTGGCGCAGTGCGCAGCGGACTGCTTCCAGCGTCAGGCATTGACCGGCAAGCACGTGGTGATCACCGCCGGCCCGACCCAGGAGAACATCGACCCGGTGCGCTACATCACCAACCATAGCTCCGGAAAAATGGGCTTTGCCCTGGCCGAAGCAGCGGTTGAGGCCGGTGCCCGCGTGACCCTGATCAGCGGCCCGGTGCACCTGCCGACCCCGGATCGCGTCACGCGCATCGACGTGGTCAGCGCCCGCGACATGCTCGCGGCGTGCGAAGCCGCAATCCCTTGCGACGTGTTCATCTCCTCGGCAGCGGTCGCGGATTACCGCCCGGAAGTCATCGCCCCGCAAAAACTCAAGAAAGATCCTACGAGCGGCGACGGTTTTGTCCTGCAAATGGTGCGTAACCCGGACATCCTGGCCACCATCGCGACCCGTCCCGACCGTCCATTCAGTGTCGGCTTCGCCGCCGAGACCGAACACCTGCTCGACTACGCTGCACGCAAGCTGAAGGACAAGAATCTCGATTTGATCGTCGCCAACGACGTCGCCAACCCGAGCATCGGTTTCAACAGCGAAGAAAACGCCTGCAGCGTGATTGACCGTGAGCTGCACGCCACGGTTTTCGCCCAGACCAGCAAGAGCAAGATCGCTCGCCAACTGGTCACTTTTATCGCCGAACGTCTGAACCAGGTTTAATTTACATGCACGCTTTGCAAGCCAAGATCCTCGACCCACGCATCGGTACCGAATTCCCGCTGCCGCAATACGCCACCCCGGGCTCCGCCGGCCTCGACCTGCGCGCCATGCTGGAACAGGACATCGTGATCAAACCGGGTGAAACCGTGCTGATTCCTACCGGTCTGTCGGTCTACATCGGCGACCCGAACCTCGCAGCGCTGATCCTGCCGCGCTCAGGCATGGGCCACAAACACGGCATCGTGCTGGGCAACCTCGTTGGCCTGATCGACTCCGATTATCAAGGCCCGCTGATGGTGTCCTGCTGGAACCGCGGCCAGACCGACTTCACCATGACCGTCGGCGAGCGCTTGGCGCAACTGGTGCTGGTGCCAGTGGTACAGGCGCACTTCGAAATGGTTGAAGAATTTGTCGAAACCGAACGCGGCACGGGCGGTTTCGGGCATACCGGCACCAAATAAGCCGATACCCCTGTAGGAGTAGCTTCTACAGGGGAAATTTGTGCGGATTCATCTGAAAGATTTACCGCCGCAAATCAAGGTTTTGCCGGGCCAAAGCCACGCCAGCCGAGGCGTCATGGCCCTTTCATACCACGAACTCTCTGTGGAAAACGCCGTCATACCCTTCAGTTTGAGCCTGCCGTCGAGTGAATCGTCGGTGTGACCCACCACTTTCGAGATGGAGCATTTCCGCAGATGAGCACCCCAGCCAAGATTGCCCCGAAGCTGCCCGACAGCATCTTTCGCGCCTATGACATTCGCGGCACCGTGCCGGAATTCCTCAATGCCGAAACCGCTTACTGGATCGGCCGCGCCATCGGCTCGCAGAGCCTGGCCCAAGGCGAGCCTAATGTTTCCGTCGGCCGCGACGGCCGTTTGTCCGGCCCGGAGCTGGTCGCAGAACTGATCCGCGGTATTGCCGAGAGCGGTTGCCACGTCAGCGATGTCGGTCTGGTGCCAACGCCTGCGTTGTACTACGCCGCCAACGTACTGGCCGGCAAGTCCGGCGTGATGCTCACCGGCAGCCACAACCCGTCGAACTACAACGGCTTCAAGATCGTGATCGCCGGCGACACCCTCGCCAACGAACAGATCCAGGTTCTGCACGAGCGCATCAAGACCAACAATCTGAGCAGCGGCCAAGGCAGCGTGACTCAAGTCGAAATTCTCGATCGCTATAACACCGAAATCGTCCAGGACATCAAACTGGCCCGCCGCCTGAAAGTCGTGGTCGACTGCGGCAACGGCGCAGCCGGCGTGATTGCTCCGCAACTGATCGAAGCGCTGAACTGCGAAGTCATCCCGCTGTTCTGCGAAGTTGACGGCAATTTCCCGAATCACCACCCGGATCCGGGCAAACCGGAAAACCTTGTCGACCTGATCGCCAAGGTCAAGGAAACCAACGCAGACCTCGGCCTGGCTTTTGACGGCGACGGTGACCGCGTCGGCGTAGTGACCAACACCGGCAGCATCGTCTATCCAGATCGACTGCTGATGCTGTTCGCCCGCGACGTGGTGGCGCGCAACCCGGACGCGGAAATCATCTTCGACGTCAAATGCACCCGTCGCCTCGTACCGCTGATCAAGGAATACGGTGGCCGGCCGCTAATGTGGAAGACGGGTCATTCGTTGATCAAAAAGAAGATGAAACAATCCGGCGCGCTGTTGGCTGGTGAAATGAGCGGGCACATCTTCTTCAAGGAACGCTGGTTCGGTTTCGACGACGGTATCTACAGCGCCGCCCGGCTGCTGGAGATCCTCAGCAAGGAAAAATCCACGGCAGAAGAGTTGTTTGCGACCTTCCCGAACGATATTTCTACGCCGGAAATCAATATCCATGTGACCGAAGAGAGCAAATTCAGCATCATTGATGCACTGCACGACGCACAGTGGGGCGCAGGCGCTGACCTGACCACCATCGACGGCGTGCGAGTCGATTACGCCAAAGGCTGGGGCCTGGTGCGCGCGTCCAACACCACTCCGGTGCTGGTACTGCGCTTCGAGGCCGATGACGAGGCTGAATTGCAGCGCATCAAGGATGTGTTCCACGCCCAATTGAAACGCGTTGCACCTGATCTCCAACTACCGTTCTGATCCACCCGGAGCCCTGAATGACCCTCGAACGCGAAGCCGCCGCCCATACCGCCCAGGTCCTGTCCGAAGCGTTGCCTTACATCCGACGTTATGTCGGCAAGACCCTGGTGATCAAATACGGCGGCAACGCGATGGAAAGCGAGGAGCTGAAAACCGGCTTCGCCCGCGACATCGTGTTGATGAAAGCCGTAGGCATCAACCCGGTCGTGGTTCATGGTGGTGGCCCGCAGATCGGTGATCTGCTCAAGCGCCTGTCGATCGAGAGCCACTTCGTCGATGGCATGCGCGTCACCGACGCCGCGACCATGGATGTGGTGGAAATGGTTCTCGGCGGTCAGGTCAACAAAAGCATCGTCAACCTGATCAACCGTCACGGCGGCAGCGCCATCGGCCTGACCGGTAAAGACGCCGGGCTGATTCGCGCGAAGAAGCTCACCGTCACCCGCCAGACCCCGGAGATGACTCAACCGGAAATCATCGACATCGGTCAGGTAGGCGAAGTGGTCGGGATCAACACCGAGCTGCTGAACCTGCTGGTCAAAGGCAATTTCATCCCGGTGATCGCGCCGATCGGCGTGGGTGAAAATGGCGAGTCGTACAACATCAACGCGGATCTGGTGGCCGGTAAAGTCGCTGAAGCGCTGAAAGCCGAAAAGCTGATGCTGCTGACCAACATCGCGGGCCTGATGGACAAATCGGGCACGGTGTTGACTGGTCTAAGCACCCAACAGGTCGACGACCTGATCGCCGACGGCACCATCTACGGCGGTATGTTGCCGAAGATCCGCTGCGCACTGGAAGCGGTTCAGGGTGGCGTAGGCAGCTCGCTGATCATCGACGGTCGCGTGCCGAACGCGATCCTGCTGGAAATCTTCACCGACACCGGTGTGGGCACGCTGATCAGCAATCGCAAGCGCCACTCATAGCTGAAACACAACAGATCGCAGACTGCGTCAGCCCCTGCAACACAGTACGAAAGTGCTGTAGGAACTGACGAAGCCTGCGATTTTTTATGCGCGCAAGAAGTGTCCGACAAGAACCAGCGAAACGTCCGACATCTCTACAGAACAAATCTCCCTAGGATCTTCCCCTCATCCACCGGAGATTTACCCATGCAAAAAGACCACGTTGCTTACGGCAGTGATGTTTCCCCCGGCACCTACGAGTGCGTGGATTGCGGCCACCAGTATTCCAATCAAGCCAAAACCTCGATGCCACCCTGCCCGCAATTTCGCAAGACCGCGCACGTTCTGAACGGCTGGAAGATCCTGACCGGACAAGGTGACGCGCCTAATGATCCCTATCCACAGAAAACCGATAAGCCTTCCGGCATCAAGAGCGCCGAGGTCATTACGCCCTCGCACAAAAAATAACCTCGGAGCGCCTGAGCCATGCAGATATCGTTCACCATCGACGCCGACGCTTTCGAGCAGGAGCAAAAGGAACCGGTCAAAAAGACCCTGCGCATCGGCGACGCGGAAATCGCCCACGCCCTCCAGCGCATTGCCAAGGCCAGCCTGACCGAATACCTGAAAATGCTGGTCGAGGGCGGCATGCCCAGCCGGGCTGACGAGGCCAAACAGGATCGCCTGCTCTATCTGATTCAAAGCTACTTCGGGCAGACCTTGCCGACCGAATCGCAGATATCGACGATTTTTCAGTTGACCCAGAGCCAGAGCAAAACCCTGCTGAAAAACACTGTCTCGCGCTTTCGCAATCAGCTCGACGACATCCTGAAGCACAGCATGCGCGCGGTCGTCGAGTCTGCGGAACACGCAAAAGATGTCTATCTGGTGGTCATCAGTTCAGATGTGATCCGCGATGAACTGAATATGCTGATCACGCAAAACGAGCCGACATTCAAGCCCATCACCAAACGCAAAGGCAGCGCCGGACAGTTTGAGATCAGCGAGGATTCCCACGAGTTGCTGTGCGCAACGCTGGGGCTCAATGCCGTTCAGTGACATCGTCGCGGTCAGCGGCTTACTGCTGACCCTGACAACTTTCCTATTCAATCTCGCTTGGCCAAAGCTCAATGAAGCCTTGGCTCTGGATGAACATCAACAAGGCCTTCAGGCGAGAAAACGCAGCAGGGGAAAGGTCGTGGGGATTTTCTTGAGCTGTGCGTTGCCGCTGACAGGCGCCTTTACAGCGCTGTTTTACGTCAACCTGCCAGCCGCCGTGCGCATTATTAGTAGCAGCACGCTGGATCTGTGGGATTTTGATGTTGATCGCACGCTGTATGTGATGGTGGTCACGGCGCTACTGGCATTTGCGCTGATTAATGCAGGATTGACGCTGAAATTGCTCAAAAAATGGCGAAACCTGCGTTGAACGCAAAAAAACCCCGCTCAGCCTAACTGAATGGGGTCTTTTTTTAACCTGCGATCCCTACACGGGCATTGCGTTAAACGCCGAACTGGGCGCGGTACGCTTCGACGGCCGGCAAATGCTGCTTGAGCTGCGGATCATCAGCGAGGAACTCCAGCACCTGATTCAGCGAAACAATGCTGATCACCGGAATGCCGAAATCGCGTTCCACTTCCTGGATCGCCGACAATTCACCATTGCCGCGCTCCTGGCGGTTCAGGGCGATCAGCACGCCGGCAGCCTTGGCGCCGTCCTGGGAAGCGATGATCTGCATCACTTCGCGGATCGCGGTGCCGGCGGTGATCACGTCGTCGATGATCAGCACTTCACCGGTCAGCGGTGCGCCGACCAGGCTGCCGCCTTCGCCGTGGGCCTTGGCTTCCTTGCGGTTGAAGCACCATGGCAGGTCACGGTCGTGATGCTCGGCCAGCGCAACGGCAGTGGTCGCCGCCAGCGGGATGCCTTTGTAGGCTGGGCCAAAGAGCACGTCGAAGGCAATGCCGCTTTCGACAATGGCCGCCGCGTAGAAACGACCCAGTTGCGCCAGGGCGGAACCCGAGTTGAACAGGCCGGCATTGAAGAAGTAAGGACTGGTACGCCCGGACTTCAGGGTGAACTCACCGAAGCGCAAAACGCCGCGATCGATGGCAAAACGAATGAAATCGCGCTGATACGCTTGCATGAAAAAAACCCCAAATACCACGGATTTAGCTAATTAGCTTGACGCCGTGTATCATACACGCACGCGATTTTTGGGGCCATTTATGCGGATCATCAGTGTGAACGTCAATGGTATTCAGGCTGCAGTCGAGCGTGGTTTGCTCAGTTGGCTGCAAGCACAGAATGCCGACGTCATCTGCCTGCAGGACACCCGTGCCTCCGCCTTTGAACTGGATGACCCAGCCTTCCAACTGGATGGCTACTTCCTTTATGCCTGCGATGCTGAAGTCCCTGCCCAAGGTGGCGTGGCTTTGTATTCGCGGTTGCAACCGAAGGCTGTCATCAGCGGTCTCGGCTTCGAGACGGCCGACCGCTACGGGCGCTACCTGCAAGCAGATTTCGACAAAGTCAGTATTGCCACCTTGCTGCTTCCTTCTGGGATGAACGGCGATGAGGACTTGAACCAGAAGTTCAAGCTCATGGACGACTTCGGCAAGTACCTGGACAAACAGCGACGCAAACGTCGCGAGTACATTTATTGTGGCTCGCTGTACGTGGCGCAGCAGAAGCTCGACATCAAAAACTGGCGCGACAGCCAGCAATCCCCGGGCTTCCTGGCGCCAGAGCGCGCCTGGATGGACGAGATTGTCGGCAACATGGGCTACGTCGATGCCCTGCGCGAAGTCAGCCGCGAAGGCGACCAGTACAGCTGGTGGCCGGACAACGAGCAGGCCGAGATGCTCAATCTGGGCTGGCGCTTTGACTACCAGATCCTGACGCCGGGCCTGCGGCGCTTCGTGCGCAGCGCACGCCTGCCACGTCAGCCACGGTTCTCGCAGCACGCACCGCTGATCGTCGACTACGACTGGACGCTGACCATCTAAGCGTCGATTCGCAGACACAAAAAATGCCCGTATCGAAAGAGACGGGCATTTTTTATGCGTCAGACCACGGTGAAAGAGGCTTGACGCTTAATGCTCAAACAGCGGCGAAAAACGGCAGGGCCAGGTACAGCTTGATCACGATGACGTTAATGAGGTCGATAAAGAACGCCCCCACCATCGGCACCACGAGAAACGCAATCTGCGAAGGCCCGAAGCGTTGCGTCACTGCCTGCATGTTGGCAATGGCCGTAGGCGTCGCGCCCAGCCCAAAACCGCAGTGCCCTGCCGCCAATACCGCCGCATCGTAGTTGCTGCCCATCATTCGGAACGTCACGAAAATCGCAAACAGCGCCATGACCAAGGCCTGCGTAGCCAGGATGATGAAGATCGGCAATGCCAGAGCGGCCAGATCCCACAATTTCAGAGACATCAAGGCAATCGCCAGAAACAGCGACAAGCTGACATTGCCCAGTACCGAGACTTCACGCTCGAACACCTGATACAGGCCCAGCGCCGACAGCCCATTACGCAGCACCACACCCACGAACAAAACGCAGACAAACGTCGGCAATTCGAAAGCGGTTCCTTGTAACAGGCCATTGAGAACATTGCCGGCCAATAGACTGACGGCGATCAGCGCCAGTGTCTCGATAAACGAAAAGGGGGTAATCGAGCGCTCTTTGTTCGGCTGCTCGAAACCCTTTGGCAAGCGTGGCGTTTCTTGAGGCTGGCAACCCGGCACTTGCACGCGCTTGATGAGCAGCCGGGCCACCGGCCCACCAATCAGGCCACCCAGGACCAGGCCGAATGTCGCCGAGGCAATCGCAAGCTCGGAGGCCGATGCCAGACCGTACTTCTCGCTGAACACAGCTCCCCACGCAGCACCCGTACCGTGGCCACCCGACAAGGTAATCGAGCCCGTCAGCAGCCCCATCAACGGATCCAGTCCCAGCATTGTCGCAAGACCGATACCCATGGCGTTCTGAACGACCAGAAGCCCGGTAACCGCCAGTAGAAAGATGCCGACTACGCGACCACCCTTCTTCAGGCTGGCAAAGTCTGCGCTCAAACCGATTGTGGCGAAGAATGCCAACATCAAAGGTGTTTGTAGTGACGTATCGAATCTGATTTCTATATCAAACGTTCGCAACATCAATAAACCCAGCGCAACCACCAAGCCACCGGCGACGGGTTCAGGAATATTGTAATTACGTAGAAAACCGACTCGTGCAACAAGTCCGCGACCCAGTAAAAGCACCAGAGAGGCGGCCACGAGCGTTCCATAAAAATCGAGCTGAATCATTGGGATTATTCTTGGCTATATATTCACCAGGCGTACTTTTTACCCGCGCACGCCTATTGAATCGGCTGATTGTCTCAACACTGATTAATTTGGAATTCAAAGACCTTCGATGGCTTGAATATATCGAGATGTTTCTGAAGCAACGTTGCGCGGAGTAACCTTAACAATCGCCAAGTCTTATTGCCAAGGACTCAGATCGCTCTAAAGCATTGCAGTTGTGACTAGAAGTGTAAGAGCTGAATATATATAAAAATATCGCCTACCGATTGTCGCGCGTAGAACCAGTCCTACACGAAAGAGTAATTAGTAGGGTTGCAAGAACACAAATGCCCTGACAAGTCAGGGCATTTGTATTAAAACTTTACGGGTCACGGAGGCTTCGTATTGATCGTTATTTGATCAGTCGCCAAGTGAACGGATATCGATAAGGGAATCCCTCATTGGCTTTCACCCCCGCGATGATCGTCAAGACCAGCGCACCGATGGCCAGCAGGCCCAACAGGAAGAAGCCGATAATCAGCAACATCAGCAAAATGCAGATGGCCGAGGCAATCGCCACGGTGATCTGAAAATTCAGCGCCTCTTTACCCTGCGCATCGATGAACGGATCCGTCTCGCGCTTCATCTGCCACAGAATCAGCGGCCCTATCAGGTTGCCAAACGGAATCCAGATCCCCAACAAGGCGGACAAGTGACAAAACATCGCCCATTGGCGAACCTGTTGGCTCGGTTTGGGTAGCAGCTCTTGCTCGTCACTCATCGCGTCCTCCTTGCGGGTTTGAACCTGCTCAGTCGGCCAGTGCAGCCTTCTGCAGTTCGAAGATTTCGTTCATGCCTTTCTTGGCCAGTTCCAGCATGGCGTTCAGGTCTTCAGGCTGGAACGGCGCGCCTTCAGCAGTACCCTGCACTTCGATGAAGCCACCGGAGCTGGTCATCACCACGTTGAGATCAGTCTCGGCGGCGGAGTCTTCAAGATAGTCCAGATCCAGTACTGGCTCGCCCTGGTACATGCCAACCGATACGGCGCCGATCATTTGCTTGAGCGGGTCGCCGCCTTTCAGGCCGCCACGCTTCTTGATCACTTTCAGCGCATCGACCAAGGCAACCATGGCGCCAGTGATGGACGCCGTGCGGGTGCCACCGTCGGCCTGGATCACATCGCAATCGACGTAAAGGGTCACGTCCCCCAGCTTGGACATGTCCAGAGCAGCACGCAGAGAGCGGCCGATCAGGCGCTGGATTTCCAGGGTGCGACCGCCCTGCTTGCCACGGCTCGCTTCACGCTGGTTACGCTCGCCGGTGGCGCGCGGCAGCATGCCGTATTCAGCGGTCAACCAGCCTTGGCCCTGACCCTTGAGGAAGCGCGGCACGCCGTTTTCGACGCTGACGGTGCAGATGACTTTGGTATCACCGAATTCGACCAGTACCGATCCTTCGGCGTGCTTGGTGTAGTTGCGGGTAATGCGGATCGAGCGGAGCTGATCGGCAGCGCGACCACTTGGACGTTTCATAGGAGATACCTGTACTGGGGACGGAAAACTGCGGAGCATTATAGAGCGCTGCACCGCCACTGGGCACTCGTTAAAAAAACAGGCCGACGACCGAAAGCCCTGAAACACGCATTACCGACGGGCTGCAGCCCTTTGTCACACCGTGTGTTTGGGCGCCTTCGCCGCACTGCGCTACAATCCTGCGCCTTTGCTGCCAGTCGGCTTAAATTCATTCATATCGCGCCTGCGGGACACATGTTCTGCGCCGATCTGCATTGCGAGGTCACCGCCATGGTGCACAGCATGACCGCCTTCGCCCGCGTCGAAAAAGCCGGCGCCCAAGGCACCCTGAGCTGGGAACTGCGCTCGGTCAACAGCCGCTATCTGGAGCCGCATCTGCGCCTGCCGGAGTCTTTTCGCGAGCTCGAGGGCGCCGTACGTGAAGCGCTGCGTCAGGGCCTGTCGCGGGGCAAACTGGAATGCACCCTGCGGTTCACAGAAGAAAGCACCGGCAAGCCGCTGCAAGTCGATCGTGAGCGCGCCGCACAATTGGTCGCCGCCGCAGAGACCGTTGCCGGCCTGATCAAGAACCCTGCCGCCCTCAACCCTCTCGAAGTGCTGGCTTGGCCCGGGGTTCTGGTCGCTGACGCAAGTGACCCGCAAGCCTTGAATGCCGAAGCCTTGGCTCTGTTCAATCAAGGGCTGAAAGAACTCAAAGCCGGTCGCGAGCGTGAAGGCGCAGAACTGGCGCGACTGATCAATGATCGCCTGACTTCCATCGAAGAAGACGTTGTGACCCTGCGCGAACTGGTTCCGCAGATGCTCGCCACACAGCGCCAGAAGGTTCTCGACCGCTTCGCCGACATGAAGGCCGAGCTGGATCCGCAGCGCCTTGAACAGGAAATGGTCATGCTCGCGCAAAAAAGCGATGTGGCCGAAGAACTGGATCGCCTGAGCACCCACATCATTGAAGTTCGCCGGGTGCTCAAGTCCGGTGGTGCGGCCGGACGTCGCCTGGACTTCCTGATGCAGGAACTCAACCGCGAAGCCAACACACTGGGCTCCAAGGCCTTTGACCCGCGCAGTACCCAAGCCGCCGTCAACCTCAAGGTGTTGATCGAGCAGATGCGCGAACAAGTGCAGAATATTGAGTAAGGCTACCCCGACATGACCCACAGCACCGGCACCCTGTACATCATTTCCGCGCCATCGGGCGCGGGCAAAAGCAGTCTGGTCAAGGCTTTGACCGACGCGAACCCGGAGATCCGCGTGTCGATCTCCCACACCACCCGCGCCATGCGCCCGGGTGAGGTGAACGGCGTGAACTATCACTTCGTCGAGCGCAACGAGTTCGTGAAGATGATCGAGCACGGTGATTTCCTCGAGCGCGCCGAAGTCTTCGGCAACCTCTACGGCACCTCGCAAAGCCACCTGCAACAAACCCTGGACGAAGGCCACGACCTGATTCTGGAAATCGATTGGCAAGGCGCCGAGCAAGTGCGCAAGCTGATGCCGCAGGCACGTTCGATCTTCATCCTGCCGCCGTCGTTGCAGGCTCTGCATCAGCGCCTGACCAATCGCGGCCAGGACAGCGACGAAATCATTGATGGCCGCATGCGCGAAGCCGTCAGCGAGATGAGCCACTACGTCGACTATGACTACCTGATCATCAACGACGATTTCGCCCACGCGCTGGACGATCTGCAGGCGATTTTCCGCGCCAATCAGCTGATCCAGAAGCGTCAGCAACAGCGTCACGGTAAATTACTGGCCGAATTGCTCGGCTAATCAGCACTTCCCAAAACCGCTGCAAGCGCTTTACATTGGCACTTGCAGCGCGTTGAAGAGTCTGGTTAAAAAATCAGCGCTTCCCTAATCGCTGGTGATTTTTTAAACTGTTGAGTCCGCTCGCCCAACCGGGCAGCGCGCATATTGCATTCGCTCCGAGGAATACCATGGCCCGCGTAACCGTTGAAGACTGCCTGAACCACGTGGAAAACCGTTTTGAGCTGGTCATGCTCTCTACCAAACGTGCCCGTCAACTGGCCACCGGCGGCAAAGAGCCTCTGGTTCAGTGGGAAAACGACAAGCCTACCGTTGTAGCGCTGCGTGAAATCGCGGAAGGCCTGATGAGCTATGAGTTCATCGCCAACGCTGAAATCGTCGAAGACGAACCGCTGTTCGCAGCGTTCGAGGACGAGTCCAACGAGGCCGTCTAAGCCTATGCCTGGTCGACGTAGCACGGCGCGGGGTCACAGCGAACGGCAGGAGTCATCATGCCGAGCATAGACGCCCTCGCCGATCGCTTATCGACCTACCTCGGCAATGACCAGGTCAACCTGGTCCGCCGAGCGTATTTCTACGCCGAACAAGCCCATGACGGTCAACGCCGTCGCAGCGGCGAGGCGTACGTCACGCATCCTCTTGCGGTGGCGAATATTCTTGCCGACATGCACATGGACCATCAGAGCCTGATGGCGGCGATGCTGCATGACGTGATCGAAGACACCGGTATCGCCAAAGAAGCGCTGCAAGCGCAGTTCGGTGAAACCGTGGCCGAACTGGTCGACGGGGTCAGCAAACTGACCCAGATGAATTTCGAGACCAAGGCCGAAGCCCAGGCTGAAAACTTCCAGAAAATGGCCATGGCCATGGCACGCGACATTCGTGTGATCCTGGTCAAGCTTGCCGACCGCCTGCACAACATGCGCACGCTGGAAGTGCTGTCCGGCGAAAAGCGCCGGCGCATCGCCAAGGAAACCCTCGAAATCTACGCGCCCATCGCCAACCGGCTGGGCATGCACGCCATTCGTATCGAATTCGAAGACCTCGGTTTCAAGGCGATGCACCCGATGCGTTCCGCGCGGATCTACCAGGCAGTCAAACGCGCCCGGGGCAACCGCAAGGAAATCGTCAACAAGATCGAAGAATCCCTGGGTCATTGCCTCGCCATCGACGGCATTCAGGGCGAAGTCAGCGGTCGCCAGAAACACCTCTACGGCATCTACAAGAAAATGCGCGGCAAGCGTCGGGCCTTCAACGAGATCATGGACGTCTACGCGTTCCGGATCATCGTCGACAAGGTCGATACCTGCTACCGCGTGCTGGGCGCTGTACATAATTTGTACAAACCGTTGCCGGGACGCTTCAAGGATTACATCGCGATTCCCAAGGCCAACGGCTATCAGTCGCTGCACACCACGCTGTTCGGCATGCACGGTGTGCCGATCGAGATCCAGATCCGCACCCGCGAAATGGAAGAGATGGCCAACAACGGCATCGCCGCTCATTGGCTGTACAAATCCAGTGGTGATGAGCAACCGAAAGGCACTCATGCCCGCGCCCGTCAGTGGGTCAAGGGCGTGCTGGAAATGCAGCAACGTGCTGGCAACTCGCTGGAATTCATCGAAAGCGTGAAGATCGACCTGTTCCCGGACGAGGTCTACGTGTTCACGCCCAAAGGCCGGATCATGGAGCTGCCCAAAGGCTCCACGGCGGTCGACTTCGCCTACGCGGTGCACACCGATGTTGGCAACAGTTGCATCGCCTGCCGGATCAACCGCCGTCTCGCACCGCTGTCCGAGCCGCTGCAAAGCGGCTCCACGGTCGAGATCGTCAGCGCTCCCGGCGCACGGCCGAACCCGGCGTGGCTCAACTTTGTGGTCACCGGCAAGGCGCGCACGCACATTCGCCATGCGCTGAAACTGCAACGCCGCTCCGAGTCGATCAGCCTCGGCGAACGCCTGCTGAACAAAGTGCTCAACGGCTTCGACAGCGCGCTGGAAAAAATTCCGGCCGAACGCGTCGCGGCGATGCTCGCCGAATATCGCCTCGAACTGATCGAAGACCTGTTGGAAGACATTGGCCTGGGCAATCGCATGGCTTACGTGGTCGCCCGTCGTCTGCTTGGCGAAGGCGAACAGTTGCCAAGCCCTGAGGGCCCACTGGCCATTCGCGGCACCGAAGGCCTGGTACTCAGCTACGCCAAATGCTGCACGCCGATCCCGGGCGACCCGATTGTCGGGCACCTGTCGGCGGGCAAAGGCATGGTCGTGCACCTGGACAACTGCCGCAACATCAGCGAAATCCGGCACAACCCGGAAAAATGCATCCAGCTCTCTTGGGCCAAGGATGTCACCGGCGAATTCAACGTCGAGCTGCGCGTCGAGCTGGAACATCAGCGCGGCCTGATTGCGCTGCTCGCCAGCAGCGTCAACGCAGCCGACGGCAATATCGAGAAAATCAGCATGGACGAACGCGATGGTCGCATCAGCGTCGTCCAGTTGGTGGTCAGCGTCCACGACCGTGTGCACCTGGCCCGTGTGATCAAGAAACTGCGCGCCCTGACCGGAGTGATCCGCATCACCCGCATGCGTGCCTGAGCCCACCATTACAAGGAGTCATACATGACCAAGACTGTTATCACCAGCGACAAGGCCCCGGCTGCCATCGGCACCTACTCCCAGGCAATCAAGGCTGGCAACACCGTTTACATGTCGGGCCAGATTCCTCTGGACCCAAAAACCATGGAACTGGTGGAAGGCTTCGAAGCCCAGACCGTCCAGGTGTTCGAGAACCTCAAAGCCGTGGCCGAAGCCGCCGGCGGTTCGTTCAAGGACATCGTCAAACTGAACATTTTCCTCACCGACCTGAGCCACTTCGCCAAGGTCAACGAGATCATGGGCAAGTACTTCGACCAGCCATACCCGGCGCGCGCCGCCATCGGCGTGGCGGCACTGCCAAAGGGTTCGCAGGTTGAAATGGATGCCATTCTGGTCATCGAGTGATGCGCACGGCGCGGCCTTAAGACGCCGCGCCGACTGCTCAGCAAGAAAAGGTTTTGAAAGGATTCCACCATGCGCAAAGCGCTAGCTCTCCCGCTGCTCGCCATTTTCCTCGGCGGCTGCGCCAGCAACCCTGCCGACCGTGACATCAGCGGCACCTGGATCAACCAGGTGGCGATCGATGCTGCAGCCAAGGGCGGCCCCCTGCGCGAAGCGCTTCAGGCCTACGGCCCGAACCTGGAGTGGGACGTCAACACCAAGGCCGGTCAGGCCCGCTATACCAACGGTTTTGAGAACGTCGAAGGACGGCTGCTGGGCGAACAGTCCGGCGCCTGGAAAGTCGACTTCTATGGCAGCTCCGCCAGCGAGCTGAAACGCGACGGCGGGCAACTGCAGCAAGCCGCCAGCGAAAACGAACCGGAACAGGCCTTCGACCGCGCACAGATTCCGGTGCCGGAAGGCGCACCGATCGGGGCCAGTTTCGAACGGGCACTGTATTCGGCCTACATGGGCGGCAGCTGGACAATTGCCAGTGGTCAAGGCGAAGGCGGCACCGTGCAGTTCCAGGCCGATGGCCAGGTCTCCGGTTTGCCGGGTGCCGATCGCTATGCGTTGTGTCTGGCGGGCGATTGCGCGTCGATGAGCAGCACCAATGACAACATGTGGCTGCAACTCAACGGTCAGGGCAATGCCTATATCTTTGCGCGCAAGGGCAAGGAACTGGAGATCTTCCAGGCCGTGAACACGGCGTTGGCGGATGAAATGCCGCAGTACACGCCAGGCGAACGCAAGTGGTTGCTTGAGAAGCAGTAAACGTACCTGAGACCAACACATAACACTGTGGGAGCGAGCTTGCTCGCGAAGGCGGCTTAACAGTCAACGATGATGTTGGATGTGCCGGCCCCTTCGCGAGCAAGCTCGCTCCCACAGGTGTTTTCGGCGTCTTTAAGTCAGCATTTTCCTTCAAGGATCGCCGCGTAACCTTCGCGGTAACTCGGGTATTTCGGCGTCCAACCCAAGGCCTTCGCCCGGGCATTGCTGCACCGCTTGCTACCGGTACGCCGCACACTGGCATCCTCCGCCCACTCGGTCACACCGAGGTACTCACGCAACCAGCCCACCACTTCGGCCAACGGTGCCGGTGCATCATCGACGCCAATATAGAACTGCTCCAGCGCCACACCTCGATGATCAGCATCCAGCAGGAACGCCAGCAATCCCGCCGCGTCATCGGCATGTATGCGATTGCCATACAGCGGCGGATCAACTGCAACCCGATAACCACGACGTACCTGAGTCAGCAGCCATTCACGGCCCGGCCCATAGATACCGGTCAGACGCAGGACGCTCGCCGGGATACCGCTGTTAAGTGCCACCTGCTCGGCTTCGAGCATCAATCGACCTGAGTAACCGGTGGCGACGGTCTCGCAAGTCTCATCCACCCACTCGCCGTCCAGTTGCCCGTAGACACTGCTACTGGACACGAAGATCAGGCGCTCGGGCACTTGCCCATAGTCGTCCAGCCAGCTCAGCACGTTCTGCAAACCCTGCACATAAGCCGCGCGATAGCCGGCCTCGTCGTGATCGGTCGCCGCTGCGCAATACACCAGGTAATCCACGGCACCGACGGGCCAGGTCGCCGGACAGTCTTCGTTGAACAGGTCGCCGGCAACACCGATGACACCCTCAGGCAAACGCGAGACATCACGGCGCAGGCCATGAACTTCCCACCCGGCGGTCAACAATTGCTTGGCCAGACGACTGCCAACATCACCACAACCGGCAATCAAAACAGAAGGCGCGGACATCAAAAAACTCCCATCGGAAAGGGACAGACTAGCCTTGGCAGGAGACGTGCGGCTAGCAATCAAGGAAAAAAAGATACTCTATTACTTTTGTTAACAAGAATTACTTGCAATAATGCAGGCCACTTTTGTTCTCGGCCTCACGAGGCCTGGAAGAGCATCATCGTTTTTCTATCTCAGGTCCGGCCAGCATGACACGTAATCAAATCCCCGCTTCGCCAACCAACCGACCTCGCGCCTGGAGCGCGGTGGCAGCTCTGCTGCTCAGCCTGATGCTGGCACCGACCGCCGCCTTCGCCGACGCCCAAGCGCCTGCGACGCCAGCCGCCACCGAGCAGAGCGCTCCCGCGGCTGCCGCACCTGACGCAACAGCCCCTGTTCAGACCCTCGATGCCACACCGGCCGAAGTCCCTCAAGCCCTCGAAGCCGACAACAGCCTGGGCATGGCTCACGACCTGTCGCCATGGGGCATGTACCAGAACGCCGACATCATCGTGAAAATCGTGATGATCGGTCTGGCCATCGCGTCGATCATCACCTGGACCATCTGGATCGCCAAAGGCTTTGAGCTGATGGGTGCCAAGCGTCGTCTGCGGGGTGAAATCGCCGCGCTGAAGAAAGCCACCACCCTTAAAGAAGCCAGTTCCACTGCGGGCAAGGAAGGCACTCTCGCCAACCTGCTGGTGCACGACGCGCTCGAAGAGATGCGCCTGTCGGCCAACAGCCGCGAGAAAGAAGGCATCAAGGAACGCGTCAGCTTCCGTCTCGAGCGTCTGGTTGCCGCTTGTGGTCGCAACATGAGCAGCGGCACCGGTGTGCTGGCTACCATCGGTTCCACCGCACCGTTCGTCGGCCTGTTCGGCACCGTGTGGGGCATCATGAACTCCTTCATCGGCATTGCCAAAACCCAGACCACCAACCTCGCCGTCGTGGCCCCAGGCATTGCTGAAGCACTGCTGGCCACCGCACTGGGCCTGGTTGCTGCGATTCCTGCGGTTGTGATCTACAACGTGTTCGCCCGCTCCATCGCCGGTTACAAGGCGCAGGTGTCCGACGCTTCGGCAGAAGTCCTGCTGCTGGTCAGCCGCGACCTCGATCACCAGCCTGAGCGCAGCTCGCAACCGCACATGGTGAAAGTGGGGTAATCGGCCATGGGCCTGCATTTGAAAGAAGGCGCAGACGACGATCTGGCCGAGAACCACGAAATCAACGTCACGCCGTTCATCGACGTGATGCTGGTGCTGTTGATCATCTTCATGGTGGCCGCTCCATTGGCCACGGTGGACATCAAAGTCGACCTGCCTGCCTCGACCGCCAAACCAGCGCCGCGGCCGGAGAAACCGGTGTTCCTCAGCGTCAAGGCTGACCAGCGCCTGTTCCTCGGCGAAGACGAAGTGAAGCCTGAAGCACTGGGCGCCACCCTCGACGCACGCACCAAAGGCAAGAAAGACACCACCATCTTCTTCCAGGCTGACAAAGGCGTGGATTACGGCGACCTGATGAGCGTGATGGATAACCTGCGCGCAGCAGGCTACCTGAAGGTCGGTCTGGTCGGACTCGAGAGCGCAGTCAAGAAATGATCACGACGCGCCATAAGCTGACGCGTTACAGCGGTAGCCTGGCCGTGGTGCTGGGCGTTCACGCGCTGGCCATCGCGCTGGCGCTGAACTGGACGACCCGCCCGCCCATCGAATTGCCGCCTCAGGCAATGATGGTCGAGCTGGCACCGGTTCCGGCCCCGCCACCGCCTGCACCGCCGAAAGTCGTCACGCCACCGCAGCCACCGGCGCCGGTCGAAGAGCTGCCGATTCCGAAATTGGCCGAAGCGCCGAAAGCCGAAATCGCAGTGCAGAAACCCAAACCGAAGCCAAAGCCTAAACCGCCGAAGCCGATCGAGAAAAAGCTGCCCGATCCGCCGAAGGAAAAACCTTCCGAGGAAAAACCGGCCGACACGCCACCGACTCCGGCTCCGACGGAGAAATCCGCGGCACCGGCACCGGGCCCGTCGCCGGCACAAATGGCCGCCAAGGCCAGTTGGCAAGGCACCCTGCTCGCGCATCTGGCCAAGTACAAAAAGTACCCGGCCAGTGCTCAGGCACGGGGCAAGGAAGGTTTGAACCGACTGCGTTTCGTGGTCGATGGCGAAGGCAACGTGCTGTCGTTCGAACTGGTGGGCCGCTCCGGCAACGCCGATCTGGACCGGGCCACCCTGGAAATGATCCGCCGCGCGCAGCCGCTACCCAAGCCACCGGCCGACATGTTGACCAATGGCTCGATCGAAATTGTTGCGCCGTTTGTTTACTCGCTCGAACGCCGCCGCTAAGAAACACCGCAAGACCTGTGGGAGCTGGCAAGCCAGCTCCCACAAGGTTCTCCGCCAGCCGAGAGAGCCAAGTCAAAAAGGCACCGAAAGGTGCCTTTTGCATATCTAGCAACGGCAAACCCACATTGCCCGGTGTCGCACTACTCCCCCAGTCTGATAACGTGCGTCTATCGATCGCAGCCGGTATGCTTGGCCCGCATCTTCATGGACGCTTGCTATGACTCTCACAGAATTACGCTACATCGTTACCCTCGCCCAAGAGCAGCATTTCGGCCACGCCGCCGAAAAATGCCACGTCAGCCAGCCGACCCTGTCGGTGGGCGTGAAGAAACTTGAAGACGAACTCGGTGTGCTGATTTTCGAGCGCAGCAAGAGTGCCGTGCGTGTGACGCCGGTCGGCGAAGGTATCGTCGCCCAGGCGCAGAAAGTACTGGAACAGGCCCAAGGCATTCGCGAGCTAGCCCAGGCCGGCAAGAACCAGCTGACCGCTCCGCTGAAAGTCGGCGCGATCTACACCGTCGGCCCGTACTTGTTCCCGCACCTGATTCCACAACTGCACCGGGTCGCTCCGCAGATGCCGTTGTACATCGAAGAAAACTTCACCCATGTGCTGCGCGACAAACTGCGCAACGGCGAGCTCGACGCGGTCATCATCGCCCTGCCGTTCAACGAAGCCGACGTGCTGACCCTGCCGCTCTACGACGAGCCGTTCTACGTCCTGATGCCGGCCCAGCACCCGTGGACGCAAAAAGAAACCATCGACGCCGGCCTGCTCAACGACAAGAGCCTGCTGCTGCTCGGCGAAGGGCACTGCTTCCGTGATCAAGTGCTCGAAGCCTGCCCGACCCTCACCAAGGGCAACGACGGCGCCAAGCACACCACCGTCGAATCCAGTTCGCTGGAAACCATTCGCCACATGGTTGCCTCTGGCTTGGGCATCTCGATCCTGCCGCTGTCGGCCGTCGACAGCCATCACTATGCCCCGGGCGTGATCGAAGTACGGCCCTTGTCGCCGCCGGTACCATTCCGCACCGTGGCGATTGCCTGGCGCGCGAGCTTCCCGCGACCGAAAGCCATCGAGATCCTCGCCGACTCCATTCGCCTGTGCTCGGTGGCCAAGCCAGCGGCACCGGTTACAGCCGGTTAAGCGAGCGTCATGACGGAGCTGTCGCAAGTGTCGGTGACGGCACTCAAGGGTGTCGGCGAAGCCATGGCCGAGAAATTGGCCAAGGTCGGTCTGGAGAATCTCCAGGACGTGCTGTTCCACCTTCCGCTGCGCTACCAGGATCGCACCCGCGTGGTGCCTATCGGCCACTTGCGACCGGGACAGGACGCCGTGGTCGAAGGCACCGTCAGCGGCGCCGACGTGGTCATGGGCCGACGTCGCAGCCTCGTCGTGCGCCTGCAGGACGGCACCGGCGGCCTGAGTCTGCGCTTCTACCATTTCAGCAACGCACAGAAAGAAGGCCTCAAGCGCGGCACGCGGATTCGCTGCTACGGCGAAGCCAGGCCCGGCGCGTCTGGACTGGAAATCTACCACCCGGAATACCGCGCCATCACCGGCGACGAGCCGCCGCCAGTGGATGAAACCCTGACTCCGGTCTACCCGCTCACCGAAGGCCTGACCCAGGCGCGTCTGCGCCAGCTGTGCATGCAAACGCTAACGATGCTCAAGCCTGACACCCTGCCCGACTGGCTGCCGACCGAACTGGCTCGCGACTATCAACTGGCGCCACTGGCCGATGCGATCCGCTACCTGCACAACCCGCCCGCCGACGCTGACGTCGACGAGCTCGCCCTCGGCCACCACTGGGCGCAGCACCGCCTTGCCTTTGAAGAACTGCTGACACATCAACTGTCTCAGCAACGTCTGCGCGAAAGCATGCGCTCGCTACGCGCGCCAGCGATGCCGAAAGCGAAAAAGCTGCCACCGAAATATCTGGCCAACCTTGGCTTCAACCCGACTGGCGCGCAACAACGCGTCGGCAACGAAATCGCCTACGACCTGAGCCAGCACGAACCGATGCTGCGGCTGATTCAGGGCGACGTTGGCGCGGGTAAAACCGTGGTCGCCGCCCTCGCTGCGCTGCAAGCGCTGGAGGCCGGCTATCAAGTTGCACTGATGGCGCCGACCGAGATCCTCGCCGAACAACACTTCATCACCTTCAAGCGCTGGCTCGAACCGCTGGGCATTGAAGTCGCGTGGCTGGCCGGCAAGCTCAAGGGCAAGAATCGCGTCGCCGCGCTGGAACAGATCGCCAGCGGCGCGCCGATGGTGGTCGGTACCCACGCGCTGTTCCAGGACGAAGTGCAGTTCAAGAATCTCGCGCTGGTGATCATCGACGAACAGCACCGATTCGGCGTACAGCAACGTCTGGCGCTGCGCCAGAAAGGCGTCGGCGGGCGCATGTGCCCGCATCAACTGATCATGACTGCCACACCGATTCCCCGGACGCTGGCGATGAGCGCCTACGCCGACCTCGACACCTCGATCCTCGACGAACTGCCGCCCGGTCGAACCCCGGTCAACACCGTACTGGTCACCGATACCCGCCGCGTCGAAGTCATCGAACGGGTGCGCGGTGCTTGCGCCGAAGGGCGTCAGGCCTATTGGGTGTGCACGCTGATTGAAGAGTCGGAAGAGCTGACCTGTCAGGCCGCCGAGACCACGTTCGAAGACCTCACCGCCGCACTCGGCGAGCTGAAAGTCGGGCTGATCCACGGTCGCATGAAACCCGTCGAAAAAGCCGCGGTGATGGCCGAGTTCAAGGCCGGCAACTTGCAACTGCTGGTCGCCACCACGGTGATCGAAGTCGGTGTCGACGTGCCCAACGCCAGCCTGATGATCATCGAAAACCCCGAACGCCTCGGCCTCGCGCAGTTGCACCAATTGCGCGGCCGCGTGGGTCGAGGCAGCGCCGCCAGCCATTGCGTGCTGCTCTACCACCCGCCGCTGTCACAGATCGGTCGCCAGCGCCTGGGCATCATGCGCGAGACCAACGACGGTTTCGTCATCGCCGAAAAAGACCTCGAACTGCGCGGCCCCGGCGAAATGCTCGGCACCCGCCAGACCGGCCTGCTGCAATTCAAGGTCGCCGACCTGATGCGCGACGCCGACCTTCTGCCCGCCGTGCGCGATGCAGCGCAAGCTTTGCTGGAACGCTGGCCGACGCACGTCAGCCCCTTGCTCGACCGCTGGCTGCGCCATGGGCAGCAATACGGCCAAGTGTGAGCACCGTCGCAGTTTCTGAACCCTCGTTCCAACCAAGCTGGTTATACTCGTGCAATTGTTTCAAAAACGGATACAGACCATGACCGAAGCTGCTCTCGCCCCCGAATCTCCGCACGCTCCGTCTGTTATTCGGCTGCTGCTCAACAAGCTGGGCATTGCCTACGAAGAAGTGCTCGACCACCACGGCCTTAATGCTTCGCGCAAAGTGCAAGCCGTGTTGCTGGACGACGCGGTCGGTGCGCTGATGGTGCTGTTTCCCCAGAGCCAGTTGCTGGATCTCAACCGCCTCGCCGAACTGACGGGCCGTCGCCTGACCGCCGTCTCCACCGAGCGCCTGGAAAAGATGCTCGGCAAACACAGCCTGAGCCTGCTGCCGGGTCTGCCGGCACTGACCAGTTCGCCGTGCCTCTACGAAGAAAGCCTGCTACGTGAGCCGAAGCTGCTGATCAACTCCGGCGAGCCGGGCGTGCTGCTGGAAATTGCCAGCGAAGCCTTCAAGACCATGCTGACCAAGGCCAGCGCCGCCAACTTCGGCGAAGCCCTGAGCAGCATCCGTCCTAACCTTGATCGCCCGGACGATGACCGCGAGGAAATCACCCAGGCCGTGCAAGCGTTCACCGCGCGCCGCATTCAGCAACGCCTGGAAGCGACCATCGAGATTCCGCCGCTGGCCGAAACCGCGCAAAAAATCATCAAACTGCGCGTCGACCCTAACGCGACCATCGACGACATCACCGGTGTGGTCGAAACCGACCCGGCACTGGCAGCACAAGTGGTGAGCTGGGCGGCGTCGCCGTACTACGCTTCGCCGGGCAAGATTCGTTCGGTGGAAGACGCGATCGTCCGTGTGCTCGGTTTCGATCTGGTGATCAACCTCGCGCTGGGTCTGGCCCTCGGCAAGACCCTAAGCCTGCCGAAGGATCATCCACAACAAACCACACCATACTGGCAGCAGTCGATCTACACCGCCGCCGTCATCGAAGGCCTGACCCGTGCCATGCCACGCGCCCAGCGCCCGGAAGCCGGCCTGACGTATCTGGCCGGCCTGCTGCACAACTTCGGTTACCTGCTGCTGGCGCACGTCTTCCCGCCGCATTTCTCGCTGATCTGTCGTCACCTGGAGGTCAACCCGCACCTGTGCCACAGCTTTGTGGAGCAGCACCTGCTGGGTATCAGCCGCGAACAGATCGGCTCGTGGCTGATGCGCTACTGGGACATGCCGGACGAACTGGCCACCGCCCTGCGCTTCCAGCACGACCCAAGCTACGACGGCGCCTACGCCGAATACCCGAACCTCGTCTGCCTGGCCGTGCGCCTGCTGCGCAGCCGTGGCATCGGCTCCGGCCCGGATGAAGACATCCCCGACGCCCTGCTCGAACGTGTCGGCCTGACCCGAGACAAAGCCAACGACGTCGTCAGCAAAGTCCTTGAGGCTGAAGTCCTGCTGCGCGAACTGGCCTCGCAGTTCAGCCAGGCCTAAACGCAAACAGGCCCGCTCCCCCCAGGATTACCAAAATCCCTGTAGGAGCGAGCCTGCTCGCGATGAATCCACCTCGGTCCAACTGCCCGCCCCTGATCGTTCACACGCTCCGCGTGGGAATGCATCCCGTGACGCTTCGCGTCACCAAAGGCTCAAGCCTTAGGCTTGGCCTTCCTCGGCTTCAAATACTTCATCAATCCCTGAAACCACATCACCAGCGCCGGATTGCCCTTGATCTGGATCGACTTGTCCTGAATGCCCTGCATAAACGCCAACTGCTTGTTCTTCGCCTGCATCGTGGCAAAGCCATAACCCGCATCTTTAAAGGCAATCGCAAGCGCCGGCTCTGCCACTACGCCAGACTTGCTGGTAATCCGCTGATTCTTCACTACGAAATGCCGCGCCACCTTCCCGTCCAGCGTCTGCATCTGAAACACCAGATCCTTGTCACCCAACTGCTGCTGGAACGCAGGATTTGTCCGACTGGCCTTACCCATCAACAGACCTAGCATCCACAGGAGAAAACGAAATTTCATGCGCACAGCCTCAAAAGGAAAATGAACGGCCGGCGCAGTGTAAGGGATTCGAACGATAACGCCACTATCTGCCTCTATTGGAAGAGGATGCAGACCATTTCACGCAAGATGACTACCAAATCACGATTCAGCGTTCAGCCGCTGATCGTTCCCATGCTCCGCGTGGGAATGCATCCCGAGACGCTCCGCGTCTCACCACTCACCTTTCCTACACCTGCTGAAACACATCCCTGTAGGAGCTGGCGAAGCCTGCGATCTTTTGATCTTCCGCCCTGCAAATCCATGGGAAATTTCCTGCAAAGTGCCGGGCTGTCCATGAACTAGGCGAGTTGGTGCGATGTGGATAGGCTCTGTGGGTCGCCGCAAAATCGGTGGCCGGATGTGCAAGTCCGAACTCGGGGAAATCAATTAACTGCTCAGGATTTACACCGATGACCGATGAAACATTCAGCACTGAAGCAACCTCGCCCTACGAATCCCCCAATTCGAAGAAATTCCACGAAGCCGCCGAGCGCGCCCTCGACCACCATTTCAAACCGCCCCTCGAACCACGCGCCAAACGCGAAACCGGCCTCTTCAGCCTCTCCCCCGGCACCGACGCCGAAGCCCTCATGGCCAACGCCTCGGAAGACCTGCTGTCCATCAGCGTCATCGCCTGCGACCTGGCCGACGACCTCCACGGCTCCCGCCGCTCGGTTGCACTGGCACTGAGCAGAATGGCGGATGGGGTGCGGTTGATGGTCGAAGGGATGCTCGATCACATTGAAGTGCGGAGTGTGAGGGCCAAGCCGTAACGGGATTTGGGGATGGAAAAAAGGGGACGTTGAGTCCCCTTTCTGCAGTCTGTCCCGTCCTGAATAAGGTTTACACCTTCTGACCCATTCTCAGGAGGGAGTAATGAATACGGGAGAAAGGCGCAGTCAGCGTGATTACACGCTGACCTTTAAATTGTCGGTCGTCGATCAGGTCGA
>NZ_JACSZV010000038.1 GCF_014472415.1 Pseudomonas sp. N40(2020) | reverse complement strand
GAGGCTTGACCATATAACACCCAAGCAATTTGCGTCGAAAGGCCAAGTTGCGGTGTGTGAAGACGAAATGAACCGAAAGTTCGATCTTCACAAAACACCGAAAGCTATCACATACCCAATTTGCTGAAGCGAGGCCAGCTGGCCGCGACTCAGTACCCGAATTTCTTGACGACCATAGAGCATTGGAACCACCTGATCCCATCCCGAACTCAGCAGTGAAACGATGCATCGCCGATGGTAGTGTGGGGTCTCCCCATGTGAGAGTAGGTCATCGTCAAGATTAAATTCCGAAACCCCAATTGCGAAAGCAGTTGGGGTTTTGTTTTAGTAGAAGTACCGATTTTTGCTGGCTCGTTACCGTGTTGACGCGCCAGATACAGAATTTCTTGACGACCATAGAGCGTTGGAACCACCTGATCCCATCCCGAACTCAGCAGTGAAACGATGCATCGCCGATGGTAGTGTGGGGTTTCCCCATGTGAGAGTAGGTCATCGTCAAGATTGAATTCCGAGACCCCTGTCTGCTAACGCAGACAGGGGTTTTCTCGTTTACAGGCTTGCAAAAAATAGACGATCAAACCAGCTTTGCGAGCCTTGCTGATACGGCACACCAGATGTAGATGCCAATCCCTGATAGTCCTCAATCAAAACATCCAAGTTTGCGATCATCACTTGTCCGCTGATACCAATGATCGAATACGAGCATGAAAATCTGCTCCCAGATATGACAAAGCCAGCCCCTGAACTTCAAGGGCTGGCTTTTTTATGCACAACGCATTCGCTTGGAACTGATAGCAGGCTGTTGCTGCGACGTTGCGCTTCGCGCATGTAGCAAAAATTCAGACTCGCGTAGGGCGCCACTCAGGACTCGATGGTCAGACTGCCATTAAAGCTTACAGAATGTGCAACTGGCGCCCAGGCATCAGTCAAAAACACCACGCAGCGAACGCTCTAGCACGCCGTTCGGCGGGAATCTTCCGCAAATACCATCCATTTTCCGCACAGCCCTAAGATTTCTCCGACTCGTGCCGACAGACTGGTGAGACATGCGTGCACCAAATCAGAGCAGCCAGAAGAACGCTGCCTGCGCTGTACATGGAATGTTGCATCCCGGAACGCATCCCCACTTTTGCATAAGAAGTCCCATGAAATGAATCTCAAGTTCAGCCATAAAATCCTGTTGGCCGCCTCGGGCGTCGTGGTCCTGGCTTTCGCTTTATTCACTCTCTACAACGACTATCTGCAGCGAAACACCATTCGCCAGAACCTCCAATCCTCCGTGCAGCAGGCCGGTGATCTGACCGCCAGCAGCGTGCAGAACTGGATGAGCGGGCGGATTCTGGTGCTGGAAAACCTCGCGCAGAACGTTGCCCATCAGGGCAAGGACGCCGATTTCCCGGGCCTGGTTGATCAACCGGCCTTCACCTCGAACTTCCAGTTCACCTACGTCGGCCAGGCCAACGGTGTATTCACCCAGCGCCCTGACGCGAAGATGCCGGACGGTTACGATCCGCGTCAGCGCCCGTGGTACAAGCAAGCGGTCGTCGCCGACAAAACCATGCTGACGCCGCCGTACATGGCGGCGGTCGGTGGCCTGGTGGTGACCATCGCCATGCCGGTGAAGAAGAACGGCGAACTGCTCGGTGTGGTCGGTGGTGACCTGAGCCTGGAAACCCTGGTAAAGATCATCAACTCGGTGGACTTCGGTGGCCTCGGCCATGCGTTCCTGGTTAGTGCCGATGGTCAGGTGATCGTCAGCCCGGACAAAGATCAGGTGATGAAGAACCTGAAGGACATCTATCCGAACTCCAGCGTACGCATCGAGAAGGGCAACCAGAACGTGCTGCTCAACGGCCAGGAACGGATCCTGTCGTTCACCCCGGTCAGCGATTTGCCGAATGCTCAGTGGTACATCGGTCTGTCGATCGATCGCGATAAAGCCTACGCCGCACTCAGCCAGTTCCGTACTTCGGCGCTGATTGCCATGTTCGTTGCGGTGGGCGCAATTGCGCTGCTGTTGAGCCTGTTGATCAACGTGTTGATGCGTCCGCTGACCACCATGGGCCGCGCGATGCAGGACATCGCTCAGGGCGAGGGCGATCTGACTCGTCGTCTGGTCGTAGAAAGCAAAGACGAATTCGGCGAACTGGGCAGCTCGTTCAACCAATTCGTTGAACGGATTCACGCGTCGATTTCTGAAGTGTCTTCGGCAACCCGTCAGGTCCATGACCTGTCGCAACGGGTGATGGCGTCGTCCAACGCTTCCATCGTCGGTTCGGACGAACAGAGCGCACGCACCAACAGCGTGGCCGCGGCGATCAACGAACTGGGCGCCGCCACTCAGGAAATCGCCCGCAACGCCGCCGATGCTTCGCAGCACGCCAGCGGCGCGAGCGAGCAGGCCGATGATGGTCGCCAAGTGGTTGAGCAAACCATTCTGGCAATGACCGAGTTGTCGCAGAAGATCAGCCTGTCGTGCACCCAGATCGAAACCCTGAATGCCAGCACCGACAACATCGGACACATCCTCGATGTGATCAAAGGCATCTCGCAGCAGACAAACCTGTTGGCGCTCAACGCCGCCATCGAAGCGGCACGTGCCGGTGAAGCCGGGCGTGGTTTTGCGGTGGTGGCGGATGAGGTGCGTAACCTTGCCCATCGCACCCAGGAATCGGCGGAAGAGATCCACAAGATGATCACTTCGCTGCAGGTCGGTTCGCGTGAAGCGGTGACCACCATGAACGCCAGTCAGGCATCCAGCGAGCAGAGCGTTGAAGTGGCCAACCAGGCCGGTTTGCGTCTGGTCAGCGTGACCCAGCGCATCGGCGAAATCGACGGTATGAACCAGTCGGTAGCGGCCGCCACTGAAGAGCAGACCGCGGTGGTGGAAACCCTCAACGTCGACGTTAACCAGATCAACCTGTTGAACCAGCAGAGCGTGGCCAACCTCAACGAAACGTTGAAGGATTGTGATGCGTTGTCGCAGCAGGCCAACCGCCTGAAGCAGTTGGTCGACAGTTTCAAAATCTGACCTTAAGTCAGACCGCGTTATCGTTCATCGCGGGCAAGCCCGCTCCCACAGGATTCTTGGCGAACACGAAATGTGTGAACGACTTGGACTCTGTGGGAGCTGGCTTGCCAGCGATAGCGGTAGCTCAGTCACCGCCAAACCAAAGCCTTAAACAAACAGCTTCAAAACATTCCCCATCGCATCATCCGCAAACCCCTGCACAAAATCCTTGAACCCCGGCAGCGCCTCGGCCCCACCGCTGGCAGGCTCGGCAATGATCGTCCAGGTCGCCCGCGACGTCCCTGCACCCAACGACTCCACATTCATCGCGGCCCACAGATTGGCCACGCCCAGGGTGTTGTAGATCGTTGTCCAGGTCATGCTCCGCGCCTGCTCATCGCGGGAGTTGAGTTGCTCGACCACCACGTTGCCGTCCTTGAAGAATTTCTTGCGCAGCGAGGACACGCCCTCGCCGGTCAATTCAATGTGCGACAGCGCCGGGATGAATTGATCGAAACCGCCGAAGTTGCCGACCACTGCCCAGACTTGCGCGGCGTCTGTCGGCACTTCTACCGAAGACACAACGTGGCAGCCGTGAGGGTTCTTGATCAGGGTGTCGGGTTGCAGAGTGCTCATGGTGTTGCTCCTTTTTGATGAACTAGATGAACTAGATGAACTAGATGAAGTTGATTTCTTTCAGGTAATCGCAGCCACGACGCAGCAGCGCCGGGGATTTTTCCGGGTAGTGCGCGCCCATCTGCTGGACGCCGGCCTCGGCGTTGGCGTGGCCGATCAAGGAGATGTCGCCGATGTCTTCCTCGAAGCCGTTGAGGTAGAAGCCGAGCACGCCGAACAGCGCGTTGTCGGCATCGACTCGCCCCAGTTGCTGCTGCCAGTCGGCGACGCTGACCAGCGAGAACTCGCTGCCGGTATCGCGAAACGAGGCGACGTAGGCGTCCCAGCTCAACGGCTCGGGGTTGTGCAGGTTGAACACTGCGCGTTGCGCCGAATAACGGCTGGCGTGGAAGGCTATGAAGCGGGCGAGAAAGTCCACCGGCATCAGGTCGAAGTTCAGCGCGAAGGCCGGTACCTGACCAAGCTGGATCGAGCCTTTGAGCATCAGCATCAAGCGGTTTTTGTGCGGCTGGCAGACACCGCTGAGGCTGTTGAAACTGATGTTGCCGGGGCGGTACAGATTGACTCGTACCCCAAGCGTTCGCGCCCGTTCAAGGATGCGTTCACCGACCCATTTCGACAGGTTGTAGCCGTTGCGAATGTAGATCGGCGGCGTAGGCGCGGCGGGCAGTTCCAGCACCCGGCCCGCGTCATCGACCGTGCTTGAAGCCGATAGCGTCGAGACGAAATTGAAGACCTTTTTGCTGCTCCCTTCGCAGAGGCGCAGCAGTTCGAAAATCGGCTCGACGTTGTCCGCCGCCAGTGACTCGTAATCGAGCACGTGATTGACGTTGGCAGCGTTGTGCACCAGTGCGCCGAACTGTTGATCCAGCCGCTGATAATCCACGTCGCTCAGGCCCAATTGCGGACGAGCAATATCCGCCGCGTAAACCCGCACCCGACTCAGGTCCAGATGCTCGAGGCGGTTCTCGCGCAGTGCCTGAGCAAAGCGCTGCGCCGCCGTTTGCTCGGCACCGTCGCGCACCAGGCAGGCCACTTCGCTGGCGCCCCAACCGAGCAGCGCCTCGACGATATGCACACCGACAAAGCTGTTGGCACCGGTGACGATCACCTTGTGCACATCGCCCATGCGGCTGATCGGCAGCGGTTCGATATCCAGCGCCCGCTCAGCATCGGCCATGGCCTGGGCGCTGAGCACGGCGCTGTCATCGGTGCCGCGCACCAGCGTGGCGAGTTTGATGAGAGTCGGCAGTTCGATGAAGCGGTTGATCGAGATGCTGCGGCCGAATTCTTCACGCAAGCGCAGCAACATCCGCGACAACAGAATCGAATGGCCACCGAGATTGAAGAAACTCTCGTCGGTGGAAATGTCGCTGGTCGGCAATTCCAGCAACTCGGCCCAGATCTCCAGCAGCAGTGCTTCGTCTTCATTGGCCGGCAGGCATTTCGGGCCGCTGTCCTGCACGTTCACCTGCAGTTCCAGCAGCGCTTTGCGGTCGACCTTGCCATTGCTGGCGAACGGCATGTTCGGCAGTTCGGTCCACGCCACCGGCTGCATGTAGTCCGGCAGAAATTGCTGCGCGTGGGCCTTCAGGGCATCGCGAGCGTCGTCTGATTGAGGCTGGGCGAGGAACGCCAGAATCCGCCGTTGACTGTCGATCACCACAGCGATTTGTCGGTACAACTGGCTCTCGCGCAGACAGCGCTCGATCTCTTCCGGCTCGACCCGGAAACCGCGGATCTTCACCTGATTGTCGCGCCGGCCGCACAGCTCGATGCCGTGCTCGCCCCACTTGGCCATGTCGCCGCTGCGATAAGCGCGCAACTGCTGGCCGTCCGGTAGCTCCAAGGTCACATAGCGCTCGGCGGTCTGCTGCGGATTGTTCAGGTAACCGAGGCAGACACCGGGGCCGACGATGAAAAGTTCGCCCACGGTCTGTTCGATCACCGGTTGCAGATCATCATCGAGAATCAGCACCTGGCTGTTGGCGATCGGCGCGCCGAGGGTGCGGTTGCTGTCGCCGGGTTTGAGTTGCCGGGCGGTGATCAGCACCGTGGCTTCGGTGGGGCCGTAGAGGTTGTGCAGTTTGCTCTGACGCGTCAGTTGCTCGATGACGAACGGCTCGCAGACATCGCCGCCGGTCATCACCTGTTGCACGCCTTGCAGTTGCTCCAGCGGCAGGATGCTCAACAGTGCTGGCGGCAGGAAGGCGTGGGTCAATTGTCGGCGGCGGATCAGTGCGACCAGTTGCAGCGGATCGCGCCGTTGCGTGTCATCGGGCACCACCAGTTCGGCGCCCATGAGCAGGGTCGGGAAGATGTCGATCAGCGACGAGTCGAAACTCAGCGAAGAGAACTGCAACACGCGACTCTCGGCCTGCATTTGCGTGTAGTCGGCGTACCACGCAGTGAAGTGCGCGAGGTTCGCTTGACTGAGCAGCACACCCTTCGGGTGTCCGGTGGTGCCCGAGGTGTAGAGCGCCATGCACGGCGCATCGAGTTTGGGGCGCTGGCGCATCAACGTTTGCGAAAGGTCGGCGTGGAGGCTGTCGATACGGCTGACATTCAGCCCCGGCATCCTCTCGCTCAGCGGATGCTCACCGTCATGCAGCAACAGCAAGGCGCCGGCGTTCTCCAGGATGTATTGCTGGCGCTGCAAGGGATGGCTCGGCTCCAGTGGCAAGTACACCGCGCCGCTGCCGAGAATTGCCAGAATCGAGGCGAACAGCGCCGGGCTTTTCGGCAGGCAGATGCCGACCACCCACGGTTGTGGATGCTGGTCGAGCATGGGCTGCAAACGCTGTTGAATCGCCCGGCTATGGGCGTGTAACTGGCGATAGCTGATCGTCTGTTCGGCGAGGTGCAGCGCTGGTCGCTCGGGGTGATTGATCAGGCTCTGTTGCAAGCGCTCGATCAGCGGGATTTGTGCCTGTTGCAGCAGCGCCGGATTCGCCGTGGCGTTGAGGCGATGGACGTAGGCCAGGCTGTCGAGGAACAGCAGGTTTTCCATCCGTTCGAAATCCGGCGCAGTCACCGTAGCGGCCTGTTGGAAGTAGTCCGTGTCGCGGGAGTAGCGGCTGACCAGCAATGAAACCTCGTCCACCAGCTGCGTCAGCACCCTTTGTCGCAGTGCCTGACCGTTGCCGGACGGCTCATCGCCAATGGGCACTCGGCTGATCAGCGACGAGCCGAGGAAACACAGCAGATCGAGTGTCGGCAAACCTGCAACGCTCTGCGCACCGATACCTAAACGCAGATGCAGGTGTGGGATTGCGCAGAAATCGCCGGCGGCAATGAAGCCATCGTCGATGATCAAATCCATCGTCGATTTCGCCGCGCCACTGCGCGTCAATGTATGCCCGTGTTGTTCAAGTTCCTGCGCCAGGTCGGTCATGGCCTGGCTGGCGCCCATCAGCAAAATGTCGAGACGTTTCATGTCGGCCTCCTCAAACCAGGTAGTCGCGCAGGGCGTGCTGCACGCATGGCGTGTCGAGCAGCGAGCTGTTGTGGAAGAACTTGACGATGTTGCCCACCAACGGGTGATGGCGATTGATCGGGAAGGCCAGGCCGGCGATTTCGTCCCGGAGCGAACGCCGTGTGGCCTCGTTGACCGGGAGGGCATCGATCAGTCGCAGGTCGAAGGCTTTCTGGATGTCGTTGGTCAGGTAATGGCCGATGAACACCGGCAGGATCTGCGCGATGGTGGCGCGATCTGCGTCGCTGGCGGTGTGCCAATAGATGCGCACCATCCGCGCCCAGAAACTGGAGTGGCGGCCCTCGTCGAGCAGGTGGTCGGCCATCAGGCCCTTGATCGATGGCTTGACCGTATCGTCCCGGGCGAACGCTGCGACGTCGCCGGTCACGGTGTTCTCGGCGATGGCCACGCAGATCAGCTCCACCGCGCTGCGCAGGTGCTCCGGCGCCAGCGCCACGGCGGCGGGGATCGCCCGGCTCAACTCGATTTCATCGGGCAATTCGATCGGCGCGATGCCGGTCATGGCCACCGTTTGCTGCATGAAATCCATCGCCACCAGGGCGTGGTAATCCTCATCGACCACGACGGTCATCGCGTCATAACGGCAAGCGAAAGGAAACGCGACGGCGAAGCGGTTCTTGGCGATGCTGCGCGCGGTTTTGTCGACGATTTCGGTCTCGAAAATCACCACATCGTTGATGAACTTGTACAGCGTCTGCACCAGCGCGAAATCACGCTGCTCGGGGCACTCGCGCAGAAAGGTTTCGCTGAGCACCAGCGGTTGTCGACTGAGCGGATAGATCAGGCGCTCGTCGTTTTCCAGCACGCGGCGCGGGCGAGTGCGGATAGTCGCGCGGCTTTCCCAGGCATCGGCGAACGATTGATAGTCGGCGGCGTTCATTGGGCCACCTCCGCCAAGGGCTCGCGCATGCTCACGCGCAGGCCGTCCCACAGGGCGATGCGGCTTTCGACGGCGGCGATGGCGCTGGCGTAGACCTCGGCTTCGCGCTGCGGGTCGCCATCGACCAGACGCTCAAGCAAGTGTTCAGCCGCCGGGCCGTGATCCTCGGAGTCGACCTCGATGTGCCGCTCCAGGTAGTAGCGAAAGGTCGGCGCCTGTTCGATGCCGATGCCCCAGTCGTCCAGAATTCGCTGGAACATGGTCGGGATCACACTTTCGCGGCCATGCAGAAACGCGGCGGCAACGCTGTGCCCCGGTGCATGCAGGGCAATGCGCAGAGTGGCGCGGACAAACTGCGCGGCGGCAGGATCGACCTCGACGCTTTGCAGTGCCACGTCATAGCTCACGCCTTCCTGTTGCAGCGCGACGAAGCGTTCCACGGCCGAGGTGCTCGCACCGACTTCGCGCATCGCATCCAGGTACAGCTCGAAATGGCTGTAATGACCGTGGCTCAAACGGTTGTCGGATTCCTCACCGAGGACAATCTCGTTGATCAGGCGGGCGGCATGCGGATCACGCGGCGGCAACCAGGGCAGACGAGTACAGGTCAGTTCCTGTTGCAAGCGTTTGGTCAGCGACATGAAATCCCAGACGGCAAACACATGGGTTTCCATGAAACGGCGCAAAACCGCCAAGGAATCGATTTCAGCGAAGATCGGGTGAATGCTGAGTTCGGATTTTTTCAGGGCGAGTTGTTCTTTAGTTGGCATCTTGGTTGGCCTCACAGTTGTTGGAATAGTGGGAGTCGCTCATTCAATTGCGCAATAACGGATAACAACGGCGTGTATGTTTTTTGGTCGAGCTAAAGCCTCATTCGAGTCGATGAAAATTTTGCTATTAGTGCCGTGAAAGTGCTGTTGGCTTGATGCCTTGGCCGGTATGGCCTTGATCGAGTGTCTTGATGAACCAGGCGTGGTACGCCGGGTCGGAGAAAAGCTAATACATCGCAAAACAACTTAACAAGTATATTTTCAATTATTTTTAGTTGTGTGTTTTTCAAGTATGAGAGTCACCGATAAAACTATTTGAATAAGTTTTATTGGGGCGAAGTTGCTCCTTTCAGTCAATAAAGACCAAAATCGAATAAACAGAGTGAATGCCTCACTCGAAGCAGCTTTTTAATAAAGAGAATGAAGTTATTTGAGGGGATGAAAGTTGGCCCGGAACGACGCCGATTCTTTCCTTTTCCCGTGACAAGGCTCCTTCCGTAGGTTCCTGTTGCGGGGACTGCGCCGACGGTGCGGTGCGTCGCCCGTTCTTTATTGGTTTGGCCGTTCAAGAGTGAGGGTAAATGGCCGCCACGGCTATTACCGATTCATCACCGAGAAGGGTGCAAATATCGGGCTGATTGGCGCAGGGAGGTTAGAGCGAAGATGTGGATATGCCAGTGGATTCGTGGCCGGGGAACGGGGGATTTGTAAGTGGGTTATTCGCCGGGAGGACGCAGTGGTCTGATCCCGGCGTGGAAGTTTCAGCGCGCGGCTTTGCGGCTTTGGGCGGCAGGGCTGGCGAGATAGCGGGTGATGACCTCAACGCCGCGGTTGAGGTGTTGTTCGAGCAATGTGATCGAGTGTTCGACATCACGCTCGATGACCGCTTGCAGCATCGCGCGGTGGTCCTCTTGGGACAGCCTGCCCAGGCCCATGGCTTCGAGGTTGAAGCGCAGGAAACGCTCCTCCTCGTTGAGACCCTCTTCGACCAGCCGCAGCAGACGCTGGTTGGGTGCCTTTTTGTACAGCGCCATGTGGAACAAGCGGTTTAGCCGGCCGATTTCCGTGTAATCGTGTTGGGCCTCGAGCTCTTCGATATAACTCGCTGCTTGTGCGTGATCGGCAGCGGTCAGTCGCGGAATGGACTGACGCATGGCTTCGGACTCGAGCAGGATCCGCAACTCGTAGGTTTCCGTGGCATCGCCCTGGATCAGCGGCGCAACCACGGCGCCTTTGTGCGTGGTGACGCTCAATAATTCCTGCGCTTCGAGCTGACGCAAGGCTTCGCGTACGGGCATGCGGCTGACCCCGAACAGATCGGCCAGATCCTGCTGGCGCAACGCTGTGCCGCATGGCAAACGCCCATCAAGGATGGCGGCGCGCAAGGTTTCTTCGATGACGGACCGAGCCAAGTGTGCGGGAATCGGCCCGTCGACTTTGATGCTGTGCAGCGGTTTGGGCTTCTGTGTCACGACTACGCACCCTGTATGTCGGCTTGATTTGGATCCAAAGGACACTAGTGATTGCTCTACAGGTTGTCAAACCGTGTAACGGTTCAGTGCCTTCATCAGTTTAGCGCGGTCGCGATGATCTCATGGTGCCATTGTTTTTTACCGGGCTAAGCTTCACCATCAAACGCTTTCCTTCCTGCCTTCTGGAAACCTGCTGTGGCGGTATGTTTCGCGATCCCCCGGACTCTGCGCTGGCTAGGCTGCGCACTGTTGCTGGCCGGCGTCATGCTGGGCGGTCTGCATGCCGATTGGGATTTTTCCGCGATCAGTCGCAAAGCTACAGCACTTTATGGACCACTGGGCGCCGGGCAGCAGCGAATCGATGCGTGGCAAAATCTGCTGGCCACGCAGAAACAGGTCGGCGAGATGGAAAAGCTCAAAGTGGTTAACCTGTTTTTCAACAAGCAGGTGCGTTACGTCGAGGATATCGACCTGTGGCACGAGGTCGACTATTGGGAAACCCCTATCGAAGCCTTGTGGAAAGGTGCCGGCGACTGCGAAGACTATGCGATCGCCAAGTATTTCAGCCTGCGCCATCTCGGGGTATCCAGTGACAAACTGCGCATCACCTACGTCAAGGCCCTGCGCCAGAACCGCGCGCACATGGTGCTGACGTACTATGCCACTCCCGATGCCATGCCATTGGTGCTCGACAGTCTGATCGATCCGATCCAGCCGGCGGCCCAGCGAACCGATTTGCTGCCGGTCTACTCTTTCAATGCAGAAGGTCTGTATCTGCCGGGTGCCAAAGGCAACAAAAAGGTCGGAGACACTAAACGCCTGTCGCGCTGGCAGGATGTGTTGAAAAAAATGCAGGCCGAAGGTTTTCCGGTCGAGTCGATTAACTAGGAGCACGCGCTCAGATGTCTTTGTTCAAACAGCTGTTGATCGCTATCTGTCTGTTCCTGGTGGTCGCCTTCACCGGCAGCTTCATGGTCAGTCTGGAGAGCTCGCGCACCCAGTACGTCAATCAGTTGCGCTCCCACGCCCAGGACGCTGCCACGGCGCTGGCGTTGTCGCTGACGCCGAATATCGACGACCCGGCGATGGTCGAGCTGCTGGTCAGTTCGATTTTTGACAGTGGTTATTACGCGAGCATCCGCGTGGTCGATCTGAAGACCGACCAGACCATCGTCGAGCGCAATGGCATTCCGGCGGTCACTAATGTGCCGGACTGGTTCGTCAACCTGATCGGTCTGGAACCGGCTGGTGGCGATGCGCTGGTCAGCCGTGGCTGGGAACAGGCGGCGCGGGTCGAGGTGGTCAGCCATCCGATGTTTGCCGTGGCCAAGCTGTGGCAGAGCGCGCTGGGCAGCCTTGGCTGGTTGCTGATCTGCGGCGCGCTGAGTGCCGTACTCGGTGCGTTGCTGCTGCGCCGGCAGTTGAAGCCGCTGGATTACATGGTCAAGCAGTCCCACGCCATCGCCCGTCGCGAATTCCTCAGCCTGCCGGAGCTGCCGCGCACGCCGGAGTTGCGGCGTGTGGTGCTGGCCATGAATCAGATGGTCGAGAAGCTCAAGGCGCTGTTTCAGGAGCAGGCCGAGCGCAGTGAAAAACTGCGCGCCGAATCCTATCAGGACAACCTCACCGGTTTGGCCAACCGGCGCTATTTCGAAATGCAGCTGAACAATCGGGTGAGCAATCCGGAGCAGGCCAGTTCCGGTTACCTGCTGCTGTTGCGGGTCAAGGATCTGGCCGGGCTCAACCAGCGGCTTGGCGGTCAGCGCACCGACGAACTGCTGAAAGCGGTCGGCGAGCAACTGTCCCGCGAGTGCGCGAAGTACCCGGAAACCCAGAACCTCGTCACCCGTATTCGCGGCGGTGAATTCGCCGTGCTGGCGCCCGGGCTGGTGCGCGAGGAAGCGCTGCAACTGGCGCAGAACCTCGACAGTGCCCTGAGCAGTCTGCACGCCACGGGCGCGACAGATGTGCCGGCGGTGGCCTCTATCGGCCTGGCGCCATTCGTTCACGGCGACTCGCCGCAAGCGGTGCTGACGCTCGGCGATCAGGCGCTGGCGCAAGCTGAAGGGCAGGGCGAGCAGAATTGGGCGTGCATTGATCAAAGCCTCACGGCGGATGTCGGCGACGATCACCACGCCTGGCATCGCTTGCTCGATCAGGCGTTGAGTCAGCAGCGTTTTGAACTGTATTTCCAGCCGGTGGTGGCCGCTCAGGACACGCAACTGGTGCTGCATTACAAGGTGTTGTCGCGCTTGCTCGATGATCAGGGCCAGACCATTCCCGCCGGGCGTTTCCTGCCGTGGCTGGAACGCTTTGGCTGGACCGCGCGACTGGATCGCTTGATGCTCGAACGCGTGCTGGAGCAGATGAAAGAGCATGAAGATTCGCTGGCGCTGAACCTGTCCTCGGCAACCCTGGCCGATCCGCAGGCACTGAACAAAGTGTTCGAGATCCTGCGTGCGCATTCCAATCTCGGCGAACGCCTGACCCTGGAAATCGGCGAAGAGCAATTGCCGGAACAAGCGGTGCTGGAGCAGTTGACCCGGCGTCTGCGTGAACTTGGTTTCTCGCTGAGCCTGCAGCGCTTCGGCGGGCGCTTCAGCATGATCGGCAACCTGGCGCGGCTGGGGCTGGCGTACTTGAAGATCGATGGCAGCTACATTCGTGCGATTGATCAGGAGAGCGACAAGCGTCTGTTCATCGAAGCGATCCAGCGTGCGGCGCACAGCATTGATCTGCCGTTGATTGCCGAACGGGTCGAAACGGAAGGGGAGTTGTCGGTGATTCGCGAGATGGGCCTGTATGGGGTTCAGGGACAGTTGTTCGGTGAGCCCAAGCCCTGGAAGTAATCTTTTAGTGCGGTGGTGTCAGTGATGCCGCCTTCGCGAGCAGGCTCGCTCCCACATTTGAAATGCATTCCAATGTGGGAGCGAGCCTGCTCGCGAAAGGGTCAGTCCAGTCACCCAAGGTCCCGGGTCAGATCAAGCCGCTTTCATCTTCATCAATGAGCTGGCTCAACCCACCCAACGCTTCCCGCGCCTGGGTCCGATCCATCAATTTGGCCTGCGCCGCTGGTGGCAGGTCGGTGACGCGGATCACGCCTTTCTGGGTCAGCACCTGAATCAGGTCGTCGAGTACCCGAATCATTTCAAAGTCGCTCTGCTTGAGCTGTTTGAGGCTGTTTTCCACGGCTTCGTTGGCGTACCACGCCTGGATTTCATGGTGATCGGCCGGCAGCGTTTCCGTGGCCTCGGCGTACGCTGCGGCTTCCACGCGAATCAACTGGCCTTGCGCATCGCGTTGCACGTAAAACATTGAGCATCCCTCGGAAATGAACCAGCGTCATGCTGTCAGCAGCATAGCCAACTGCGCGCAAGTATGCGGTGCGGCGATGAAATCGTCACCGCTTCGCCGGGCGCAAACGTGACGGCCGCCCCATAAGGGCGGCCGTTGTTCACGGATCAGCTGTTGTTGTGGTCGACCTTGATGGTCGGGTCGCTGCCGGCAATCAGGTTGTGAATGTTGGCGCTCGACCAGTTGTTGCCTTCCAGTTTGATCGTCACGTCCGGTGTTGCAGCAGCGGCGTCGGCCGAGTTGAACTTGCCGCCCGAGCTGACTTGCAGCGACGACACGCCATCGACCGTGGTGATCTTCAGGAAGTTGTCGATGGTGCTGCCGGTTTCGCCCTGCAACAGATCACGCAGGTCGATACGGTCACCTTCGGCAGCCTTGAAGTCCTTGATCACATCAGTGCCGGTGTCGCCCGATTTCCAGACAAAGGTGTCACCACCCGAACCACCGATCAGGATGTCGTTGCCCTGGCCGCCGATCAATGTGTCGTTGCCGGTGCCGCCGAGCAGGATGTCATTGCCTTTGCCGCCGTCGAGCAGGTCGTTGCCGCCCGAGCCGAACAGGATGTCATTGCCCGCGCCGCCCAGCAGGGTGTCGTTGCCGTCATGCGCACCGGACACATCGAACGCCTGATAGTGCTCGGTGACGTACTGGTGCACGTTGCTGGTGGTGACTTTGCTGACGTCGACGCCGGTTTCCTTGGCCACGAACGCCTGCATCGCCTGATAACCCTCACCGGCAATGCCGTTGAAGCTCACCAGATCGCCGAACAGGATGTCGTTGCCGTTGCCACCGCTGACGGTGTCGTTGCCCGGCATCGTCGCTTCGGTGTGGCCGATGATCGAGTTGGCCAGATCCTTCGGATCGATGTTGGTCTGCGGCGTCTTGTCCGAATCGTACGGTTTCAGGTCGTTGAGGCTGACGCCGCTGTTGAGGCCGATGGCTTCAACGTTCGACAGACCGCTGAGCAATGCGAAGCTGCTCGTCGAGTTGTCGGTGGTGGCCGTTGTGGTGCTGCTGCCGGTACCCGAGAGGTTGGAGAACTCATAGGTGCCGTCGCCCTGAGCGTGTAGCGTGCCGAAGGTCTGGTACGACCAGTTGTTGCCCGATTTGCTCCAGACCGTCACGGACCCCGTCGCACTGATATCGATCTGGTGCGTGCTGTCTGGATACAGGCTGACGGCTGTGCCCAACTTGTAGTTGCTGGTGGTGATCAGGCTGTCGAGGGTTTTGTTGCCGTACAGGTACGGGTTGGTCGACTCGCTGCTCTGGTAGTAGGTCGGCTGACCATCGGTAATGAAGTACGTGAGGTTCTTCGCACCGGTGTTGGCCACCGCTTCAGCGCTCTGGAAGAAGTTGGCCGTGGTCTTGAACACGTCCTCGTAGTTTGTGCCACCGCCGGACGTCATCGAGTCCAGCACTGCCTTGAGTTTGGTCAGGGCGTTGGGGTCGTTGAGGTTCACCGACACCGACTGTTTGACCTGGGTATCGAAGTCCACCAGGAAGATGTTCACCGTGCCCGAGTTGCTGCCGCCCAGGCTTTGCTTGAGGGTGTTGAACACCGAAGTCAGCGAGTCCTTCGCGGCGTTGAGCGACGAAGTGCTCATGCTGCCCGAGCTGTCGACCATGAACGCGATGTTGTAGTTGGTGCCAGGCACCACGGTCAGACCGCCGATGTCAGCCACGACGATGTCGTTGCCGTCAGTCCCGGTGACGGTGTCGTCACCTGAAGTCGCGGTCACGGCGTTGTAGACCGCCGGCACCACGGTGACCGGAATGGTCGCTGTGCTGCTCGCCGAACCGCCCACCGCTTCGGTGGAAGTCGAGGTGACGGTCAGATTGAACTGGCCGTTGTAGTAGGTCGGCGGGGTCACGGTCAGGCTGCTGAGGTTCCAGCCGGTGACGTTGGCTTCGCCATTGCTCGCGGTGACGGTGAAGCTGTGGCCTGCGCCGTCGCTCAGCACCGAGCCGACCGGCGCGCCGCTGATCTTCACGCTCAGGGTTTCCGAGCCGTCGGTGTCGGTCAGCGCGGTGGAGACTGCCGACAGTTTCACCGTGGTGCCTTCGGCGCCAGTGTTGAGCTTGTAGCCGTCGTAATAGCCTTCGCCGTTAGTGCCGTGCAGATCGGAGACAGTCACACCGGCATTCACCAGATCCTTCACGCCGGTGTAGATCGGCACGCCGGCGCTGCTCAGGTCGACTGCTGCGCCGCCGTTGATCGACAGGTTGACGTCGTAGCTGCCCGGGCCGCTCTGGTTGTGGTGGTAGATGTCCAGGGTGTAGTAGCCGCTGGTGGTCGGAGTGAACGAACCATTGAGGTTGCCGCCCGCGCCCCACGTGATCGAGGCCACGTTCTTGCCGCCGATGGTGACCAGCAAGCTGTCATCGCCGACACCGCTGAAGGTGTAGGTCTTGCCGGCTTCCAGATAGATCAGGCCCGACGTTTTCGAGGCGGTACCGGCGGTCACGCTGCCGTCCGACTGCACGTTGTTCACGGTGCCGCTGGAGTTCGGTGTGCCGGCGCCGTCGATCACGTTTTTCAGCGTGGTCGAATCCGCGCCGTTGCCGTTGGTGCCCAGACCCGACAGACCGGTCCAGACTTCCTTGATCAGCCCGGTGGACTTCACGCTGTTGTCGGCCACGCTCACGGTCGGGGCATCCGCCACTGGCGTGATGTCGATCTTCACGGTGCCGGTGTTGCCCAGCAGTTGGCCGTCGGTTGGCTGGAACTTGATCTGCGCGTAGTCAGCCTGGTTGTTGCCCAGGCCGGTGCCGCCGTAACCGTTCACGCCCGACTCGTTGGCATCCGGCATGAAGCGCAGTTTGCCGGCGTCGATGTCAGCCTTGCTGAAGGTCTGGTTGTTGGCGACGTCTTTCCAGGTCGAACCGTCCAGGTACTGCAGTTTGCCTTCGCCCGGCAGCTGGGTGATTTTCACCCCGAGGCTGCTCGCCGGGCTGTCGACGTCGGTCACACCAAAGGTCGACCAGCCGAGGATCAGCGGGGTGTCTTCGGTGCCGGTGACGTTGACTGGCGCTGCGACTGGCGCGTCGTTGACTGCCACCACGTTGACCGTGGTGGTCGCGGTGTTGGAGTAGTTACCACCGTCAGTCACGGTCACGGTGATGATCCGCGGCACAGTGCTCGGGTCTTCACTGCTGTTGGTGAAGCTGATGTTCTTGATGGCCTGCATGTAGTCGGCCAGTGTCGCGTTGCCCGACAGGGTCAGGGTCACCGTGCCGTTGGTGCTGTTGGCATTGATGGTGATGCCATTGACGCTGTTGCCCAGGTTCAGCGCATCGCCGTCCTGACGGTTGGTCAGCACCACAGTCGCGCCAGTCAGCATGGTGCTGTCCGGGTCGGTGATTCTGATATCGGTGTCGGCAATCGACACACCCGCGCCCGGAGTGTTTTCGGTGAAGGTCACCTTGTAGTCGGCACCGGTTGCACCGCTGGAGTTGTTGGCGTCCAGATCAATGACCGGTGGCGCATCGTTGTCGATGATCGAGGTGCTGACGCTGCCATTGGTGCCGCTGACTGCGAGGTTCTCGAAGTTGCCACCGGTGGCCGAGTCGATCTTGACCACGAAGTTCTCGGTACCTTCGGTGATCTTGTCATTGATGGTCGCGACGTTGAACTGCGCGCTGCTGGCGCCTGCCGGGATTTTCACGGTGTACACGCCAGTGAAGTCCGAACCGTCGGCAGCGGTACCGCTGTAGACGATTTTCAGGGTCACTTCGGTTTGCGCCGGATGGTTCAGGCTGACGGTGTAGCTGGCGGTCTGGCCTTCGGTCACCGAAGTGCTGCCGGTGATGCTGACCGTGGTGGTGTCGACGGTATCGGTGACGCTGGTCACGGCTGGTGTGTTGCTGGTTACCAGGTTTTCAAAGCCGCCGCCGCTGGTGCCGGTGATGCTCGCCTGCACGGTGCCGGCGTCTTTGTAGACGTCGTCAGCCGGAGCCGGCACGGTCACGGTGCCCGTGGTTTTGCCCGCTTCGATGGTGATCACCGAGCCGTTCGACAGCGTCACGGTCACTGGCGAACCAGCAGCGTTGGTCAGGGTCGCGGTGTAGGTGATCTGTCCACCTTCGGCCACGGTGCCCGTGGCGCTCAGCGTCAGGTTGGTGGTGTCGACGGTATCGGTCACGGTGGTGCTGACCGGAGTCTTGTCGGCGACGAGATTCTCGTAGTTACCGCCAGTCACGTTGGTGATCGAGTTGGTCAGCGGCGCGTGGCCGGTCAGCGCATCGTTCGGTGCGGTGGTGGTTACGGTGCCAGTGGTTTTGCCGACTTCGATAGTGATGTTCTGACCGTTGGCCAGGGTCACGGTGACTGGCGAGCCGGTGACTGGAGCGCCCACAGTGGCGGTGTAAGTGACAGTGCCACCCTCGGCCGTTGTACCGGTTGCGGTCAGTCTGACGGTGGTGGTGTCGATGGTATCGGTGACGCTGGTCACGGCTGGCGTCGTGCTCGGCACGAGGTTTTCGAAGTTGCCACCCGTGGCGGTGCTGATCGTGGCCTGCACGGTGCCGGCGTCTTTGTAAACGTCGTCAGTTGGTGCTGGAACGGTCACGGTGCCAGTGGTTTTGCCCGCGTCGATAGTGATCACGGCGCCGTTCGACAGCGTCACGGTCACTGGGGAACCAGCGGCGTTGGTCAGCGTCGCGGTGTAGACAATCGAGCCACCCTCGGCCACGGAGCCGGTCGCGCTGAGCGACAGGTTGGTGGTGTCGACTGTGTCGGTGACGGTAGTCGAAACCGGAGTCTTGTCGGCAACAAGATTCTCGTAATTGCCGCCGCTGACATTGGTGATCGAGTTGGTCAGTGGAGTGTGGCCGGTCAACACATCGTTCGGTGCGGTGGTGGTCACGGTGCCAGTGGTCTTGCCGATGTCGATAGTGATCTGCTGACCATTGGCCAATGTCACGACGACAGGCGAGCCGGTTACTGGCGCGCCAACGGTGGCGGTGTAGACGACATTGCCGCCCTCAGCCGCTGTACCGGTCGCCGACAGTTTGACGGTGGTGGTGTCGATGGTGTCGGAGACATTGGTCACAGCTGGAACAGTGCTCGGCACCAGGTTTTCGAAGTTGCCACCGGTTGCCGTGGAAATGGTTGCTTCGACCTTGCCAGCGTCTTTGTAGACGTCGTCGGCTGGTGCCGGAACGGTCACAGTGCCAGTGGTTTTGCCTGCATCAATCGTGATGACGGCGCCATTGGACAGCGTCACGGTCACTGGCGAACCAGCAGCGTTGGTCAGGGTCGCGGTGTAGACAATCGAGCCACCCTCGGCCACGGAGCCTGTAGCGCTGAGCGACAGATTGGTGGTGTCGACGGTGTCAGTCACGGTGGTGCTGACCGGAGTCTTGTCGGCGACGAGATTCTCGTAATTGCCGCCGGTCACGTTGGTGATCGAGTTGGTCAGTGGAGTGTGGCCAGTCAACGCATCGTTCGGTGCAGTCGTGGTGATGGTGCCAGTGGTTTTGCCCACTTCGATGGTGATGTTCTGACCATTGGCCAGAGTCACGACGACAGGCGAACCTGTTACTGGCGCACCGACGGTTGCGGTGTAGACGACGTTGCCGCCCTCTGCCGCAGTAGCCGTCGCCGTCAGTTTCACGGTGGTGGTGTCGATGGTATCGGTAACGCTGGTCACCGCCGGCGTCGTGCTCGGCACCAGGTTTTCGAAGTTGCCACCCGTGGCGGTGGTGATCGTGGCCTGAACGGTGCCAGCGTCTTTGTAGACGTCGTCGGTTGGCGCTGGAACGGTCACGGTGCCGGTGGTTTTACCCGCTTCGATAGTGATCACCGAGCCGTTGCTCAGGGTCACGGTCACTGGCGAGCCAGCGGCGTTGGTCAGAGTCGCGGTGTAGGTGATCTGGCCACCCTCTGCAACCGAGTTTGTAGCACTCAGAGACAGGTTGGTGGTGTCGACGGTGTCGGTGACGGTGGTCGAAACCGGCGTTTTGTCGGCCACGAGGTTTTCGTAGTTGCCGCCAGTCACGTTGGTGATCGCGTTGGTCAGTGGAGCATGACCGGTCAACGCATCGTTTGGTGCGGTGGTGGTCGCGGTGCCAGTGGTCTGGCCGACACCAATGGTGATGGTCTGACCGTTGGCCAGCGTTACCACAACTGGCGAGCCAGTCACTGGAGCACCGACCGTGGCGGTGTAGACGACGTTGCCGCCCTCTGCCGCAGTAGCCGTTGCCGTCAGTTTCACGGTGGTGGTGTCGATGGTATCGGTAACGCTGGTCACGGCTGGCGTCGTGCTTGGCACGAGGTTTTCGAAGTTGCCACCGGTGGCGTTGCTGATCGTCGCCTGTACGGTACCGGCGTCTTTGTAGACGTCATCCGATGGAGCAGGAACAGTCACGGTGCCAGTGGTTTTACCGGCGTCGATGGTAATCACAGCGCCGTTGGACAGGGTCACGGTGACTGGCGAGCCAGCGGCGTTGGTCAAGGTTGCGGTGTAAACAATCGAACCGCCCTCGGCTACGGTACCGGTCGCGCTCAGCGAGAGATTGGTGGTGTCGACAGTGTCGGTGACATTGGTCGAAACCGGGGTCTTGTCGGCCACCAGGTTCTCGAAGTTGCCACCTGTTACGTCAGTGATCGAGTTGGTCAGCGGAGCGTGGCCAGTCAATGCGTCGTTTGAAGACGTGGTGGTCGCAGTACCGGTGGTCTGGCCAACGCCAATGGTGATCGTCTGACCGTTTGCCAGGGTTACGACGACCGGCGAGCCAGTGACTGGCGCGCCGACAGCCGCGGTGTAGGTGACGTTGCCACCCTCAGCAGTCGACTCTGTCGCTGTCAGTTTGACGGTGGTGGTGTCGATGGTGTCGGTGACGTTGGTCACTGCCGGTACGGTACTCGGCACCAGGTTTTCGAAGTTGCCACCGGTCGCGGTCGAAATGGTTGCTTCGACTTTGCCGGCGTCTTTGTAAACGTCGTCGGCTGGCGCAGGAACAGTCACCGTGCCGGTGGTTTTACCGGCCTCAATGGTGATCACGGCGCCGTTGGACAGGGTCACGGTGACTGGCGAGCCGGCCGCGTTGGTCAGGGTTGCGGTGTAAACAATCGAACCACCCTCGGCCACGGTACCAGTTGCGCTGAGCGACAGGTTGGTGGTTTCGACGGTATCGGTGACCGTGGTCGAAATCGGGGTCTTGTCGGCCACCAGATTCTCGTAATTGCCGCCGGTTACACCGGTGATCGAGTTGGTCAGCGGCGCCTGACCGGTCAGTGCATCGTTCGGTGCAGTGGTGGTCACGGTGCCGGTGGTTTTTCCGACTTCGATGGTGATGTTCTGGCCGTTAGCCAGGGTAACAGTGACCGGAGAACCGGTGACTGGCGCGCCAACCGTCGCGGTGTAAGTGACAGTACCGCCTTCAGCCACTGACGTATCGGCCGTCAGTTTGACCGTCGACGTATCGATGGTGTCGGTGACGTTGGTGACGGCTGGAACAGTGCTCGGCACCAGGTTCTCGAAGTTGCCGCCTGTGGCGTTGGTGATGGTTGCCTGTACGGTACCGGCGTCTTTGTAGACGTCATCGGCAGGCGCAGGAACGGTCACGGTGCCGGTTGTTTTGCCTGCCTCGATGGTGATGACCGAGCCGTTGCTCAGGGTCACCGTCACTGGCGAACCAGCAGCGTTGGTCAGCGTGGCGGTGTAAACGATCGAGCCGCCCTCGGCCACGGAGCCTGTAGCGCTGAGCGACAGATTGGTGGTGTCTACAGTGTCGGTAACAGTGGTCGAAACAGGGGTTTTGTCGGCAACGAGGTTTTCGTAGTTGCCGCCAGTCACGCCAGTGATCGAGTTGCTGAGTGGAGCCTGACCCGTCAACGCATCGTTCGGCGCAGTGTAGGTCACGGTGCCGGTGGTTTTTCCGACTTCGATGGTGATGTTCTGACCGTTAGCCAGGGTCACAGTGACCGGAGAACCGGTGACTGGCGCACCCACGGTCGCGGTGTAAGTAACGCTGCCACCCTCAGCCGCCGACTCGGTCGCAGTCAGTTTGACGGTGGTGGTGTCGATGGTGTCGGTGACGTTGGTGACAGCTGGAACAGTGCTCGGCACCAGGTTCTCGAAGTTGCCACCGGTTGCCGTGGAAATGGTCGCCTCGACCTTGCCGGCGTCTTTGTAGACGTCATCGGTTGGCGCAGGAACTGTCACGGTGCCAGTGGTTTTACCGGCCTCGATGGTGATCACGGCGCCATTGGAAAGCGTCACGGTTACCGGCGTGCCTGCCGGGTTGGTCAGCGTTGCGGTGTAAACGATCGAACCGCCTTCAGCCACCGAGTCGGTCGCGGTCAGGTTCAGGTTGGTGGTGTCGGTGGTGTCCGACACGGTGGTGTCGGCGGACTTGCCGTCGACCGCCAGTTTTTCGTAGTTGCCGCCAGTGGCGCCGTCGATGGTCACGCTCAGGGAGCTGCCGCCCGCCAGTGGGCTGTTCGGCGCGACGAAGTTCACGGTGCCACTGGTTTCGCCGACCGCGATGGTGATGGTCTGGCCGTTGGACAGCGTCACCACGACTGGCGAGCCGGTCACTGGCGCGGTCACGGTCGCGGTGTAGACCACGGTTTCGCCTTCGGCGACGTTCGTGGTGGCGGTCAGCGATACGGTGGAGGTGTCGATGGTGTCGTTGACGGTGGTCACCGCCGGCACAGTGCTCGGCACCAGATTCTCGAAGTTGCCGCCGGTAGCAGTGGAAATAGTCGCTTCGACTTTACCGGCATCTTTGTAGACGTCATCGGCTGGCGCAGCAACAGTCACGGTGCCGGTAGTTTTACCGGCCTCGATGGTGATCACGGCGCCGTTGCTCAGCGTCACGGTCACTGGCGTGCCGGCAGCGTTGGTGAGGGTCGCGGTGTAGGTGATCTGGCCGCCTTCATTCACCGAACCGGTAGCGCTGAGCGACAGGTTAGTGGTGTCGGTGGTGTCGGTCACGGTGGTGCTGACCGGGGTTTTGTCGGCCACGAGGTTTTCGTAGTTGCCACCAGTCACGCCGGTGATCGCGTTGGTCAGCGGCGCATTGCCGGTCAATGCATCGTTCGGCGCCGTGAAGGTCACGGTGCCCGTGGTTTTGCCGACTTCGATGGTGATGTTCTGACCGTTGGCCAGGGTCACGACAACCGGCGAACCGGTGACTGGCGCGCCGACAGTCGCGGTGTAAGTGACGGTGCCACCTTCCGCCGCAGACTCGGTAGCGGTCAGTTTGACGGTCGAGGTGTCGATGGTGTCAGTGACGTTGGTCACGGCTGGCGTGGTGCTTGGAACCAGATTCTCGAAGTTGCCGCCAGTAGCTTCTTTGATGGTGACTTCGACTTTGCCGGCGTCTTTATAGACGTCATCGGCAGGCGCAGGAACAGTCACGGTGCCAGTGGTTTTACCCGCCTCGATGGTGATCACCGAGCCGTTCGAAAGCGTCACGGTTACCGGCGTGCCGGCCGGGTTGGTCAGTGTCGCGGTGTAAACAATCGAACCGCCCTCGGCCACGGAGCCGGTCGCACTCAGCGACAGGTTAGTGGTGTCGACGGTGTCGGTCACCGAGGTCACGGCCGGGGTCTTGTCGGCAACCAGATTCTCGTAATTGCCGCCGCTGGCGTTGTCGATCTTCACGCTCAGCGTGTTGCCGCCGGCCAGTGCATCGTTCGGCGCAGTGAAGTTGACGCTGCCGCTGCTGGCGCCGACCGGGATAGTGATGGTCTGGCCGTTGGACAGGGTCACGACAACCGGCGAACCGGTCACCGGAGCAGTCACGGATGCGGTGTAAACCACCACGCCACCTTCAACGGTGCCGGCGGTGGCGGTCAGCGAGACGGTGCTGTTGTCGATGGTGTCGGTGACGTTGGTCACCGCTGGTGTCTTGTCGACGACCAGGTTTTCGAAGTTGCCACCGGTAGTCTTGGTGATGCTGGCGTCGACTTTGCCGGCGTCCTTGTACACGTCATCGGCCGGGGCCGCGACGGTGGCGGTGCCGGTAGTCGCGCCTTTGGCGATGTTGATCACCGCGCCGTTGCTCAGGGTCACGGTCATGGCCGTGCCGGCGGCATTGGTCAGGGTCGCGGTGTAGATAATCGAACCGCCCTCGGCGACCGAACCGGTGGCGCTCAGGCTGATATTGGTGGTGTCGACCGTGTCGGTGACGGTGGTAACCACCGCCGAGCGGTTGGCATCGACCTGCTCGAAGTTGCCGCCGCTGTGGCTGGCAATCGCGGTCTGCACCTTGCCGCCGTCGATGTACGGGGTGTTCGCCGGCGCTGCGAAGTTCACCGAGCCGCTAGTGGCGCCGGCAGCGATGTTGATCACCGCGCCGTTGGCCAGGGTCACGGTCATGGCGGTGCCGGCCGGATTGCTCAGGGTCGCGGTGTAGGTGATCTGGCCACCTTCGCTGACGGTGTCGCTGGCGCTCAGGGTCAATGTGGTCTTGTCGACGGTGTCATTGACGGTGGTGCTGACCGGGGTCTTGCTGACGTCGAGCTTCTCGAAGTTGCCGCCAGTGGCATCGGTCATGGTCACGGTGAGCTTGCTGACGTCTTTGTAGACGTCATCGCTCGGCGCCGCGATGGTCACCGAACCGCTGATTTTACCAGCCTCGATGGTGATGGTCTGGCCATTGCTCAGGTTGACGGTCACCGGGGTTTGCGCGGCGTTGGTCAGGGTCGCGGTGTAGGTGATCGATGTGCCTTCGAGCACATAGCTTTCAGCGCTGAGGGTGAGGTGCGTGGTGTTGACGGTGTCGGCGACGTTGGTCACCGCTGGCGTCGGATTGGCCACCAGGTTTTCGAAATTGCCGCCCGTGGTCTCTTTGATCGTCACTTCGACTTTGCCGGCATCTTTGTAGACGTCATCGGCTGGCGCCGGAACGGTTACGGTGCCGGTGGTCTTGCCAGCTTCGATGGTGATGGTCGAGCCGTTGCTCAGGGTCACGGTCACCGGGGTGCCGGCCGGGTTGGTCAGCGTAGCGGTGTAGACGATCTGCCCGCCTTCGTTGACGTTGCCGGTGGCGGTCAGCGAAACAGTGGTGGTGTCGACGGTGTCGGTGACGGTGGTGCTGACCGGGGTTTTGTCGGCCACGAGGTTTTCGTAGTTGCCGCCGCTGACGTTGGTGATCGAGTTGGTCAGCGGTGCATGACCGGCCAATACGTCGTTCGGTGCAGTGGTGGTGACGGTGCCGGAGGTCTTGCCGACTTCGATGGTGATGTTCTGGCCGTTGGCCAGGGTCACCACGACGGGCGAACCGGTCACCGGCGCGCCAACAGTCGCGGTGTAGGTGACGGTGCCACCTTCAGCGGCAGTTTCGGTAGCGCTCAGTTTTACCGTCGAGGTGTCGATGGTGTCTGTGACGTCGGTGACGGCTGGAACGGTGCTTGGCACCAGATTCTCGAAGTTGCCGCCCGTGGCGTCCTTGATGGTCACTTCAACTTTACCGGCGTCTTTGTAGACGTCATCGGCAGGCGCCGGAACGGTCACGGTGCCAGTGGTTTTGCCCGCTTCGATGGTGATGACCGAGCCGTTGCTCAAGGTCACGGTCACCGGCGAGCCGGCGGCGTTGGTCAGCGTCGCGGTGTAAACAATCGAACCGCCCTCGGCCACGGAACCGGTGGCGCTGAGGGACAGATTGGTGGTGTCGACGGTGTCGGTGACGTTGGTCGAAACCGGCGTCTTGTCGGCCACGAGGTTTTCGTAGTTGCCGCCGCTGACGTTGGTGATCGAGTTGGTCAGTGGGGCTTGGCCAGTCAACGCATCGTTCGGTGCGGTGGTGGTGACGGTGCCTGTGGTTTTGCCGACTTCGATGGTGATGTTCTGACCGTTGGCCAGGGTGACAGTCACTGGCGAACCGGTCACTGGCGCGCCCACAGTGGCGGTATAGGTGACGGTGCCACCTTCAGCGGCAGTTTCGGTAGCGCTCAGTTTTACCGTCGAGGTGTCGATGGTGTCTGTGACGTCGGTGACGGCCGGAACGGTGCTTGGCACCAGATTCTCGAAGTTGCCGCCAGTGGCGTCCTTGATGGTCACTTCGACTTTGCCGGCGTCTTTATAGACGTCATCGGCAGGTGCCGGAACGGTCACGGTGCCGGTGGTTTTGCCCGCCTCGATGGTGATGACTGAGCCGTTGCTCAGGGTCACGGTGACTGGCGAACCAGCGGCGTTGGTCAAGGTCGCGGTGTAAGTAATCTGGCCACCTTCAGCCACGGAGCCGGTAGCGCTCAGCGACAGATTGGTGGTGTCGGTGGTGTCAGTCACCGTGGTGCTGACTGGCGTCTTGTCGGCAACGAGATTCTCGTAATTGCCGCCCGTCACGTTGGTGATTGCATTGGTCACCGGGGCCTGTCCAACCAGCGCATCATTCGGCGCAGTGAAGGTCACGGTGCCGGTGGTTTTACCCACTTCGATGATGATGTTCTGGCCGTTGGCCAAGGTCACCACAACCGGTGAACCGGTAACCGGCGCGCCAACGGTGGCGGTGTAGGTGACGGTGCCGCCTTCAGCAACCGAGGTGTCTGCAGTCAGTTTGACGGTCGAAGTGTCGATGGTATCGGTCACTTCGGTCACGGCAGGCGTGGTGCTCGGAACCAGGTTCTCGAAGTTGCCGCCAGTGGCCTTGTCGATGGTCACTTCTACTTTGCCGGCGTCTTTATAGACGTCATCGGCAGGCGCCGGAACGGTCACGGTGCCCGTGGTTTTGCCCGCTTCGATGGTGATCACCGAGCCGTTGCTCAGCGTCACGGTAACCGGCGAACCGGCAGCGTTGGTGAGCGTCGCGGTGTAAACGATCGAACCGCCTTCAGCCACGGAACCAGTCGCGCTCAGGGACAGATTGGTGGTGTCGACGGTATCGGTGACGGTGGTCGAAACCGGGGTCTTGTCGGCCACGAGATCTTCGTAGTTGCCGCCAGACACGCCAGTGATCGAGTTGCTCAGCGGTGCATTACCGGTCAACGCATCGTTTGGCGCGGTGAAGGTCACGGTGCCGGTGGTTTTACCGACTTCGATGGTGATGCTTTGACCATTGGCCAGCGTCACCACGACCGGCGAACCGGTCACTGGCGCGCCAACGGTGGCCGTGTAAGTGACGGTGCCGCCTTCAGCCACCGACGTATCGGCGCTCAGTTTGACGGTCGAAGTGTCGATGGTATCGGTCACTTCGGTTACGGCTGGGATGGTGCTCGGAACGAGGTTCTCGAAGTTGCCGCCGGTGGCGTCCTTGATCGTCACTTCAACTTTGCCGGCGTCTTTATAGACGTCATCGGCTGGCGCCGGAACGGTCACGGTGCCGGTGGTCTTGCCCGCTTCAATGGTGATCACCGAGCCATTGCTCAGGGTCACGGTCACCGGGGTTTGCGCGGCGTTGGTCAGGGTCGCGGTGTAAACGATCGAACCGCCTTCAGCCACAGAACCGGTCGCGCTCAGCGACAGATTAGTGGTGTCGACGGAGTCGGTAATGGTGGTGGTCGCTGGCGTCGGGTTCGGCACCAGATTTTCAAAGTTGCCACCGGTAGCGCCGGTGATGGTGGTGCTGACGGTGCTGCCATTGTTGTAGACGTCGTTGGCCGCAGTCGGCACGTTGACGCTGCCGCTGGTTTTGCCGGCTTCAATGGTGATGGTCGAGCCGTTCGACAGAGTAATGGTGACCGGCGTTTGCGCAGCGTTGCTCAGGGTCGCGGTGTAGGTGATCTGGCCACCTTCGACGACGGTGCCGGTCGCGGTGAGGCTGACGCTGGTGGTGTCGATCGAATCGGTAACGGTGGTGGTCGCTGGCGTGGTGTTCGGCACCAGGTTTTCGAAGTTGCCACCTGTGGCGCCGGTAATCGTCGTGCTGACGGTGCCGCCATTGTTGTAGACGTCGTTTGGCGCGGTCGGCACGTTGACGGTGCCGGTAGTCTGGCCCGCGCCAATGGTGATGGTCGAACCGTTCGACAGGGTGACGGTGACCGGGGTTTGCGCCGGGTTGGTCAGGGTCGCGGTGTAGGTGATCTGGCCGCCCTCGACGACGCTGCCGGTGGCGGTCAGGGTCAGGCCGGTGTTATCGATCGAATCGGTGATGGTGGTCACCGCCGGTGTCGGGTTCGGCACCAGGTTTTCGAAGTTGCCGCCCGTGGCACCAGTGATAGTGGTGGTGACGGTGCTGCCGTTGTTATAGACGTCGTTGGCCGGGGTCGGCACGTTGACGGTGCCGGTGGTCTGGCCGGCGCCGATGGTAATGGTCGAACCGTTCGACAGGGTGACGGTCACCGGGGTTTGCGCCGGGTTGGTCAGGGTCGCGGTGTAGGTGATCTGCCCGCCTTCGGTAACGCTCGGGCCGGCCGTCAGGGTGACGGTGGTGGTGTCGAGGGTGTCGGTGACCTGAGTCGTGGCCGGGGTGGTTGGCGGGGTCACAGTGATGCCGTTGCCGCCAGTGGTGCCGGTGACGGTCACGTCGATCTGGGTCGGGTCGTTATAAACGGTGTCGTTCGGCGCCAATGGCACGTTGACGGTGCCGGTGGTGGAACCGGCCGGGATCACGATCACCGCGCCGTTGGACAGGGTGATGGTCAGGTCGGTCAGCGGCGCCTGGGTCAGGGTCGCGGTGTACACCAGCACGCCGCCGGCTTCGGTGATGGTCGGCGTGGCGCTGAGGCTCAGGGTCGACTCACGCAGGGCGTTGGTGGTGGTGTCGGTGGTCTGGCCGCCAGTGATGTCTTGCGCAATTTGGCCCGCAGCGTTGATGCCCGCCGTAGGGAAACCAATGGTCGGATCAACGCGGCCCGCCGTGGCATCGAGCATCACGAAGCTGTGACCGCCACCCGCCGCGCCGCCCGTACCTGCGGCGGTTGCGCCGGCAGCGGTGGCTTCAAGTGCGGTAGTCGGGTCGACGCCCGCAGCGATGGCTTGCTGCAGTTCTTCTACCGACGGCGCCGCCTGCGCGGTGGCTTCGGCCAGGTCAGTGCTGGAGTCGGGCGCGTTGGCGCTCCACTGGGTTTCACGGCCCAGATCCAGGGTGCGGCCATCAGCCAGTTCCAGCGATACGGCGCCCGACAGACCGGTGTCGATCTGATCGCCGACAAACAGTCGGTCGCCTTCAACGAGTACGCGACGTACGCCCTCTGGGGACACCACGAATACCTGACCGACAATGCTTTTGACGATGGCAACAACACTGCTCATTGAAGACTCTCCGGGGTGTCACGTTCAGTTGACTTCCATGGACCTGATGGCATGGATGCCGATTCAGTCTGGACGTACTTTAAAAATTTGCTAAACAAGTTTTGACGCATGCGTTCGTCAATAATTTGGCTATATTCTTTCGCGATTAACTTTATGCCAAACTATTGACCTTATGGGTGCCATCCTAAACAATCGCCCCACTAATGTCACATTGATATTTCCGCGGCGACCTGTCCTTTTGCGTGTGATCCAGTTCCTGTTTCGAACTTTCCGACATACGGTCAATCCGGTTGCCAATCATCCGACGCAGCAGCACGTTTAGCTGTGATTCAAGACAAGTAGTTCTGGGAAATCGTTACCATGCGTTCGCATTTGTTCAAGGCTCTACCCTTCGCTCTCGCCGCGTCTTTCGCACAAGCACAATCCTTACCAGAAGCCATGCAACAGGCATTGGATGTCCATCCGGAAATCCAGGCAGGGGTCAACAGTCGTTTAGCTGCGGATTATCAATTAAAGGCAGCGAAGGGGGGATACCTGCCCAAGGTCGATCTGCTGGGCGGTTATGGCCGTGAAGGCACCGACAGCGTAACCACCCGCGCCAACGGTGGCGGCAATCATTGGGAAACCCTGAACCGCAGCGAGTCAAGTTTACGTCTTTCGCAAATGGTCTTTGACGGTTTTGCGACCTCCAGTGAAGTCGGGCGTCAACAAGCCAACGTTAACTCCCGCGCTTACTCGCTGCTGGGCACCTCGGAGCGCACTGCGTTAACCGTGGCCCAGGTTTATCTGGATGTGCTGACCCGCCGCGAATTCGTGCGACTGGCTGAAGAAAACCTCAAGAGCCACCAGCGCATTTATGACCAGATTCAGCTGCGTACCCAGCGTGGCGTGGGCAGTGGCGCCGACCTCGATCAGGCCGAAGCGCGGATGGCTCAGGCCCGCAACAACCTGATCACCGAGCAGACCAACCTCGCCGACTCCGAGACCAACTTCCTCAGCGCCGTCGGCCAGATGCCTGATCAATTGGAGCGTCCGGCGCCGTTCATGGCGATGATGCCGGCCAACCTCAACGAAGCGCGCGCGCAAATGCTGGAAAACAGCCCGATCCTGCGCTCGGCCGAGTCCGACATCGCTGCTGCAGAGAAGCAATACCAAACCGCCAAGTCGACGTTCTACCCACGCTTCGACGCCGAGCTGGGCCGCACCGCCGACAACGATCTCGACGGCCAGAACGGCCACAGCAACGAATGGCAGGCCATGTTGCGCATGCGCTTCAACCTGTATTCGGGCGGTAGCAACAAAGCTGATCTGGAATCCAAGTCGTACCTGTCAAACCAGGCGCTGGACATCCGCAACAACGCCCTGCGTCAGTTGAATGAAGAGCTGGGCCTGGCCTGGAACGCCCTGAACAACGCTAACGCCCAGGTGCCAATCGCTCAGCAATACGTCGATCACAGCACCTCGGTGCGTACCGCCTACCAGCGTCAGTTCAGCCTCGGCGAACGTACCTTGCTCGACTTGCTCGACAGCGAAAACGAGTTGTTCACCGCTTCGCGGCGTCTGGCTGAAATCAAAAACATTCAGTTATTTACTCAATACCGAATCAAGGCGACCATGGGCGAGTTGCTCAGAAGCCAGGGAGTGGTCGCACCGTTGGCATCCGTTGTGCAGAACGACGTGAAGCCCAAGGTCCAGTTGCCTGGGATGAATTGAGTTATCCCTTTTCAATTGCCAAAGAGTGTCGAGCGTGGAATCAGAAGTCAGTCGAGTTCATCTCAGTCATGATCCACGCGCGTTGCACGACGATCCGTTACTGGACGGTCTGCTAGCCCTTTGCATGCTGCACCAGAAACCCGCCAGCGCGGCGATGCTGACCACCGGCCTGCCGCTGCCCAAACAACGTCTGAGTGTCGAGTTGCTGCCCCGCGCGGCGGCTCGCGCCGGCCTGCAAGGTCGGGTGCTGCAACGCAAGCTGGAAGAAATTCCGGCGATCGCCATGCCGGCGTTGTTGCTGCTCAAGGACGGCCGCAGTGCTGTGCTGCTTGGCTGGCAGGATGAAAACCAGGCCCGGGTGCTGCTCAGCGAAAGCGATGGCGGCGAATCGGTGGTCAGCCGCGAACTGCTTGCCGATGACTACACCGGCAAAGTCTTCTTCGCCCAGCCGCAACACAAATTCGACGTCAACCACGGCACGCTGATTCCACGCGCCCGCTCGTGGTTCCGCGACACCCTCAAGCGTTCGCGCTGGCTGTACGCCGACGCCATCGCCGCCAGTTTCCTGATCAACATCATTGCCATGGCCGCGCCGCTGTTCGTGATGAACGTCTACGACCGCGTAGTGCCAAACCAGGCCGAAGCGACCCTGTGGGTGCTGGCGCTGGGCATCACCGGCGCCTATATCTTCGACCTGATCCTCAAAAGCCTGCGCAGCCTGTGCCTGGATCTGGCCGGCAAGAAAACCGACCTGATCATCTCTGCGACGCTGTTCGAACGCATCGTCGGCATGGCCATGAAATACCGCCCGGCGCGGGTCGGCAGCTTCGCCCAGAACATCCACGAGTTTCAGAGCCTGCGTGACTTCCTCGCTTCGCTGACCCTGACCAGCCTGATCGATTTGCCGTTCACCATCCTGATCTTCATCGTCATCGCCATTCTTGGCGGGCATCTGGTGTGGATTCCGGTGCTGGCGTTCCCGATCGCTCTGCTGATCGGCTATGCCCTGCAGAAGCCGTTGGTGGCGACCATGGAGCGAACCATGGCCCTCGGCGCCGAGCGTCAATCGAGCCTGATCGAAACCCTCGCCGGCCTCGACGCGGTGAAGGTCAACAACGCCGAAAGCGAACGCCAATACCAGTGGGAACAAACCATCGGCACCCTCAGCCGCTTGGAGCTGCGGGTGAAAATGCTGTCCGGTCTGGCGATGAACATCACCCTGCTGATCCAGCAACTGGCCGGGGTGATCATGATTGTCTTCGGCGTCTATCAGATCATCGACGGTCATCTGAGCATGGGCGGCCTGATTGCCTGCTACATGCTCAGCGGCCGCGCACTGAGCCCGCTGGCCTCGCTATCCGGTCTGCTGACCCGATATCAACAAGCTCGGGTGACCATGACCTCGGTCGACCAGATGATGGAGCTGCCGCAAGAACGCAACTTCGAAGAGCGCCCACTGAGCCGCAAGGTTCTGCAAGGCGCCATCGAATGCCGTCAACTCAACTTCACCTACCCGGAACAACAGAACCCGGCGTTGAAGAACATCAACCTGGTGATCCGTCCCGGCGAGAAGATCGGCATCATCGGTCGCAGCGGTTCAGGCAAGAGCTCGCTGGCGAAACTGCTGGTGGGCCTGTATCAGCCGGACGACGGCGCGTTGCTGGTCGACGGCGTGGATATTCGCCAGATCGACGTCAGCGAACTGCGCTACAACATCGGCTACGTGCCGCAGGACATCCAGTTGCTCGCCGGCACCCTGCGCGACAACCTTGTCTCCGGCGCGCGCTATGTAGAAGACGAGCTGGTACTGCAAGCCGCTGAACTGGCCGGCGTTCACGAATTCGCCCGTCTGCATCCGCAAGGGTATGAACTGCAAGTCGGCGAGCGCGGGCAGAACCTGTCGGGTGGCCAACGCCAGAACGTCGCCCTGGCCCGGGCATTGTTGCTCAATCCGCCGATTCTGTTGATGGACGAGCCGACCAGCGCCATGGACAACACCGGTGAAGAACGCCTCAAGCAACGCCTCGCGGCGGTGATTGAAAACAAGACCGTGGTGCTGGTGACACACCGGGCATCACTGCTGTCGCTGGTGGATCGCCTGCTGGTGATCGACCGTGGACAGATTCTCGCCGATGGCCCGAAAGCCGCCGTGATGGAAGCGTTGAAGAAGGGGCAGATCAGTGTTGCTTAAGTCGGGTGTCAAGGATTCGATCCGTCGTTACTTCAAAGGCTCCGCATCGCTGCAGGGTCAGCCACTGCCGGAGGTCAACAAGGCGCTGATAGAAGACGCCCCGCGCGTCGTTCGCCTGACCATCTGGGCGATCATCGGCTTCTTCGTCTTTCTGATGCTCTGGGCCAATTTCGCCGTGATCGACGAAGTGACCAAGGGCGACGGCAAGGCCATTCCTTCGTCGAAGATCCAGAAAATCCAGAACCTTGAGGGCGGGATCGTCGCCGAACTGTTCGTCAAGGAAGGCCAGATCGTCGAGGCCGGCGCGCCGCTGATTCGTCTGGACGACACACGATTTGCCTCCAACGTCGGCGAAACCGAAGCCGATCGGCAGTCGATGTTGCTGCGCGTGGAGCGCCTTAGCGCCGAAGTCGATGACCGTCCGTTGAACTTCCCGGAAGACGTGGTCAAAGCGGTGCCGGGTCAGGCCAAGAGCGAAGAATCCCTTTACATCAGCCGCCGCCAGCAATTGCACGACGAGATCGGCGGGTTGCAGGAGCAGTTGATCCAGCGCCAGCAAGAGCTGCGCGAATTCAGCTCCAAGCAGGCGCAATATCGCCAGCAACTCGGCCTGCAACGGCAGGAAATCAACATGTCCGAGCCACTGGTGGCGCAGGGCGCGGTATCCCCAGTAGAAGTGCTGCGTCTCAAGCGTGCCGAAGTGGAAACCCGTGGTCAGCTCGACGCCACGACTCTGGCTATTCCCCGCGCTGAATCGGCGATCAAGGAAGTGCAGCGCAAGATTGACGAGACTCGCGGCAAATTCCGCAGCGAAGCGCTGACCCAGCTCAACGAAGCCCGCACCGACCTGAACAAGGCCCAGGCCACCGGCAAAGCGCTGGAAGACCGGGTCAGCCGTACGCTGGTCACCTCGCCGGTACGCGGCATCGTCAACAAGTTGCTGGTCAATACCATCGGCGGCGTGATCCAGCCGGGCAGCGACATGGTAGAAATCGTGCCGCTGGACGACACCTTGCTGGTCGAAGCCAAGATCCGCCCGCAGGACATCGCGTTCCTGCATCCGGGGCAGGAAGCGATCGTGAAATTCACCGCGTATGACTACACCATCTACGGCGGGCTGAAAGCCCAGTTGGAGCAGATCGGCGCCGACACCATCACCGACGAAGACAAGAAAACCACTTACTACATCATCAAGGTGCGCACCGAGCGCAGCCACCTGGGCACCGATGAGAAGCCGTTGTTGATCATCCCGGGGATGGTCGCGTCAGTGGACATCATCACCGGCAAGAAGTCGGTGTTGAGTTATCTGCTCAAGCCGATCATTCGGGCGCGTGCCGAGGCGTTGCACGAGCGGTAGATCTTCATTGGCAACTGGCCTCATCGCTGGCAAGCCAGCTCCCAGAGGTTTTTGTATCGGGCCCATATTTGTGTCCAGCTGAGAACCCTGTGGGAGCTGGCTTGCCAGCGATGGCGGCAGTCCTGACTCCACATCCCTGTCAGTAAGTGACAAAAACCGTCACTCACCATCCCGTCCATTCCTCACCATTAGCCATATCGTTATTCGCTAACGGTATTTAATTTCCAATTCTTATAGCTATAAAGTCACTCCCCTGCGTACCTGCCGACCAATCGGCGCGCCGCACGACCTGAACCAACACGCAATCCAGCGTGAGTTTCTGATCGACGCGCGCGCCCATGAGCGCGCCGTGCGTGGGAGATTGAAAGATGTCCGCAGCTACTGCCACTCCAAGCGCCGCGACCGCCGCGCCGCAAACCTTCGAAATTCGCCCGTTCAGCGGTGCCGTCGGCGCCGAGATCATCTGCCTCGACCTGACCCGTCCGGTCAACGACCAGGACTTCTCGCGCATTCACCGCGCGCACCTCGATCACCACGTCGTGGTGTTCCGCGAACAGCGCATCACCCCACAACAGCAGATCGACTTCAGCCGCCGCTTCGGCGTGTTGCAGATCCACGTGCTCAAGCAGTTCCTGCTGGCCAACCACCCGGAAATCCTCATCGTTTCCAACATCGTCGAGAACGGCCAGAACATCGGTCTGGGCGATGCCGGCAAGTTCTGGCACTCCGACCTTTCCTATAAAGAGCTGCCGAGCCTCGGCTCGATGCTGCATGCGCAGGAGTTGCCGTCGGAGGGTGGCGACACTTTGTTTGCCGACATGCACAAAGCCTGGGACAGCCTGCCCGAGGCGCTGCGCAAAGCGGTGGAGGGCCGCTCGGCTGCGCACTCCTACACCGCGCGTTACAGCGAGACCAAATTCGAAGGCAATTGGCGCCCGACCCTGACTCCCGAGCAACTCGCCCAAGTCGCCGAAGTGGTGCACCCGATTGCCCGCACCCATCCGGAAAATGGTCGTAAGTCGCTGTTCGTCAGTGAAGGCTTCACCACACGCATCGTTGGCCTGCCGCACGACGAGAGCAAACAACTGCTCGCCGAGCTCTACGCCCACAGCGTGCTGCCGCACAACATCTACCGCCACCAATGGCAGCCCCACGACATGGTGTTCTGGGACAACCGTTCCCTGATCCATCTCGCCGCCGGTTGCCCTGCGCACCTGCGCCGCAAGCTGTATCGCACGACCATTCAGGGCGACGCGCCTTTCTGATTTGCCGGAGATTCGATCATGTCCAAACGTCTTCCATTTGCGCCGCTGGCCGCGGCCATCGGCCTGGGTTTCAGTCTGATTGCCGGCAGCCTGGTGGCGCCGACCGTGGCTCACGCCGAAGGTGAAATCCGCATCGCCGAGCAGTTCGGCATCGTCTATTTATTGCTCAACGTGGTGCGCGATCAGGGCCTGATCGAGAAGTACGGCAAGCAGGAAGGCCTCGACATCAAGGTCGACTGGACGCAGTTGTCCGGTGGCGCGGCGGTCAACGATGCGCTGCTCTCCGGCTCCATCGACATTGCCGGCGCTGGCGTCGGCCCGCTGCTGACCATCTGGGATCGCACCCACGGCAAGCAGAACGTCAAAGCCGTGGCCTCGCTGGGCAACTTTCCGTACTACTTGGTGAGCAACAATCCCAAGGTCAAGACCATTGCTGATTTCACCGAGAAAGATCGCATTGCGGTCCCGGCGGTGGGCGTCTCCGTGCAGTCGCGCTTCCTGCAATACGCGGCCGCCAAGCAGTGGGGCGACAAGGAATTCAATCGTCTCGACAAATACACCATCGCCGTTCCGCACCCGGACGCCACCGCTGCACTGATTGCCGGCGGCACCGAGCTGACCGGGCATTTCTCCAACCCGCCGTTCCAGGATCAGGCGCTGGAAAACCCCAACGTGCATGTCGTGCTCAATTCCTACGACGTGCTCGGTCCGAACTCGCCTACGGTGCTGTTCGCCACCGAGAAATTCCGCAACGAGAACCCGAAGACTTACAAAGCCTTCGTCGAAGCGCTGACCGAAGCTGCGCAGTTCGCCCAGAACGATAAAGGCGCGGCGGCCGACACTTACATCCGCGTGACCAAAGCCAAAATCGACCGCGCCGCCTTGCTGAAAATCATCGAAAACCCGCAGTTCGAATTCAGCGTCACGCCGAAAAATACCTACCCACTGGCCGAATTCCTCTACCGCGTCGGCGCCATCAAGAACAAGCCTGAATCGTGGAAGGACTACTTCTTCCAGGACGCCAAACCGCTGCAAGGGAGCTGACCAAGATGAATGCCCCTTTGCAAGGCCACGCGGCCAGCAACCCGGTCGCCACGGCGCAAGCGCTGTTGGCGGTCGACCAGGTCAGCCTGGAATACCGCACGCCGCAACGCGTCGTCCGAGCGACTCACCAGGTCAGTTTTGAAGTCGATCAACAGGATCGCTTCGTGCTGCTCGGCCCATCCGGCTGCGGTAAATCCACCTTGCTCAAAGCCGTCGCGGGGTTCATCCAGCCTTGCGAAGGCGAGATCCGCCTGCAAGGCCAGCGCGTTGATGCGCCGGGGCCTGACCGGATAGTAGTTTTTCAGGAATTCGATCAACTGCCGCCGTGGAAAACCGTCAAACAGAATGTGATGTTTCCACTGCTCGCTTCGCGCACGCTGAAGAAAAAACAAGCCGAAGAACGTGCACTGCACTATCTGGAAAAAGTCGGTCTGGCGGCGTTTGCCGATGCCTATCCGCATACCTTGTCCGGCGGTATGAAAGCGCGGGTGGCGATTGCCCGGGCGCTGGCGATGCAGCCAAAAATCCTGCTGATGGACGAGCCGTTCGCCGCACTCGATGCACTGACCCGACGCAAGATGCAGGAGGAGTTGCTGCTGCTCTGGGAGGAAGTGCGCTTCACCCTGTTGTTCGTCACCCACTCGATTGAAGAGGCGCTGGTGGTCGGCAATCGCATCCTGTTGCTGTCGCCGCATCCGGGGCGGGTGAGGGCGGAAGTCCATAGCCATCAATACAACCTGCAAAGCCTTGGCGGTGTGGCGTTTCAGGAGTCGGCACGGCGCATTCATCGGCTGTTGTTCGATGAAGGCCAGTCGCCGGAAACCGAGCTCGACCATGACTTCAACGACATTCGCATCGCTTATTGAGCGGCCTGGAGGATTGCCCGATGAGCCAATCATCATCTGTAAGACATGAATTCGAAACCGTGCTGCAGCCGCTGACCAGCGTACCGGTCGAGCGCGAATTACCTATCGGTCAACGCTTATGGCAACAGGGCTGGCTGCGTAAAAGCCTGATCCTGATTTTGCTCGCGGTGCTGTGGGAAATCGTCGCCCGGGTGCAGAACAACGATCTGCTGCTGCCCAGTTTTGTGCAGACCAGTCATGCGCTTTACGACGGTCTGCTCAGCGGCGAATTGCTGGGCAAGGTGTGGATATCGCTGGTGGTGCTGCTCAAGGGGTATCTGATTGGCATTGTCTTGGCGTTTGCCCTGACCACGTTGGCGGTGTCGACGCAGTTTGGTCGCGATCTGTTGAGCACGTTGACCTCGATGTTCAATCCGCTGCCGGCGATTGCCCTGCTGCCGCTGGCCTTGCTGTGGTTTGGGCTGGGGCAGAACAGCCTGATTTTTGTGCTGGTGCATTCGGTGTTGTGGGCGCTGGCGTTGAATACCTATGCAGGGTTTCTCGGCGTCTCGGAAACCCTGCGCATGGCCGGGCGAAATTACGGTTTGAAGGGCATGCGTTTTGTGCTGTTTATCCTGATCCCGGCGGCGCTGCCGTCGATTCTCGCCGGGCTGAAGATTGGCTGGGCGTTTGCCTGGCGTACGTTGATCGCCGCTGAGTTGGTGTTCGGTGCGACCAGCGGCAAGGGCGGCCTGGGCTGGTACATCTTTCAGAATCGCAATGAGCTGTATACCGACAAAGTGTTTGCCGGGTTGGCGGTGGTGATCCTGATCGGGTTGCTGGTGGAGAATCTGGTGTTCGACACGCTGGAACGGGTGACCGTCAAGCGGTGGGGGATGCAGCGGTAATTTGTCGCGCTCCGACCGGCCCCTTCGCGAGCAGGCTCGCTCCCACATTTGAAATGCATTCCCATGTGGGAGCGAGCCTGCTCGCGAAAGCGTCGGTCCGGCCACCGCCTCATTAGCTGAATGTTTGCTAGCATTGCGCACAGATCAATCCAGATCAGCCATGAGTGCTCAGCATGCAACTCCCGGACATGAACCTTCTGGTCGCCCTCGACGCCTTGCTCGACGAGGGCAGCGTGGTTGGCGCCGCCAGACGGATGAACCTCAGCCCGGCAGCCATGAGCCGAACCCTGACGCGCATTCGCGAAGCCATCGGCGATCCGATTCTGGTGCGCGCCGGCCGGGGCCTGGTGCCGACACCCAAAGCATTGGAGTTGCGTGAACAGGTGCGTGATGTGGTCGAGCAGGCCGCGCTGTTGTTCCGTTCGGCGGACACTGTGGAACTGGGCAGTTTGCGTCGGCGCTTCAGCATTCGCGCCAATGACTTTTTCATCGGCGTGTACGGCGGCAAACTGTTCGACACCCTCGACCAGCAGGCGCCGCACTGTGAACTGCGCTTCGTCCCGGAAGGCGATGGCGACGATGAAGCGCTGCGAGAAGGCCGGATCGACCTGAGCGTCAGCAACACCCGCCCGGTGACCCCGGAAGTAAAAGTGCAGAACCTGTTTTCCACGCATTTCGTCGGCCTGGTGCGCGAGGATCATCCGCTGCTCGACGGCGAAATCACTGCCGAGCGTTATGCCGGTTTTTCCCACATCAGCATGTCGCGGCGTGGCATTGCGCGTGGGCCGATCGATACGGCTCTGAATGCGCTTGGGCTGGAGCGGCGAGTGGCAGTGATTGCGCCGAGTTTTCATGCGGCGATGTTTGCTCTGCCGGATTCCGACCTGATCCTGCCGGTGCCCAAGGAAGCGCTGTTGAGCGTGCGGCGGTTGGGCTTGAAGCTGCGCTCCTTCAACCTGCCGATTCCGTTGCCGACCCTGATGCTGACCCAGGCCTGGCATCCGCGCTTCGACAAGGACCCGGCGCACCGTTGGTTGCGTGAAACCCTCAAGACTTGCTGCGATGAGACCTGGCTCGCCGCGCAACCCTAATCCCACAATCGACACAAACCCCTGTAGGAGTGAGCCTGCTCGCGATAGCGGTGTATCAGTCAACGTAGATATCGACTGAAACGATGCCATCGCCAGCAGGCTCACTCCTACAGGGTTAATCGTTGTGTTTGACACACTTATATCCTGCCAATAAGTCAATTTTCGTCAGCACTAAGCCCGACTAAGATGCTCCGGTATTTTTCCCTCCGGAGTTTGCATTCATGACATCCCTGACGGTCCCGGCGCCAATGGCCGCGACCAGCCCGGCGACGGCGGCCGCGCCACCGGCATTCGGGGCGCGGATCATCATCGGCCTGGTCGGCGTGCTGGTCGCGGTGCTGGTGTCGGGCCTCAACGAGATGGTGACCAAGGTCGCCCTGGCCGACATTCGCGGCGCGCTGAACATTGGTTACGACGAAGGCACCTGGCTCGTCGCCAGTTACACCGCCACCTCGGTCGCGGCCATGGCGTTCGCGCCGTGGTGCTCGGTGACGTTCTCGCTGCGCCGCTTCACCCTCTGCGCGATCAGCCTGTTCACCTTGCTCGGCGTGCTGTGCCCCTTTGCCCCGAACTACGAAAGCCTGCTGCTGATGCGCACCCTGCAAGGTCTGGCTGGCGGCGCGTTGCCGCCGATGCTGATGACCGTCGCCCTGCGCTTCCTGCCGCCGAACTTCAAACTTTATGGCCTGGCCGGTTACGCGCTGACGGCCACCTTCGGCCCCGGCCTTGGCACGCCGCTGGCGGGGTTGTGGACCGAATACGTCGGCTGGCAATGGACGTTCTGGCAAATCATCGTGCCGTGCCTGATCGCCATGGTCATGGTCGGTTACGGTATCCCGCAGGACCCGCTGCGGCTGGAGCGCCTCAAGACGTTCAACTGGAAAGGCCTGCTGCTGGGTTTTCCGGCGATCTGCATGCTGGTGATCGGCCTGTTGCAGGGCAATCGGCTGGACTGGTTCGAGTCGGATCTGATCTGCGCACTGCTCGGCTCGGGGTCGCTGCTGCTGGTGGCGTTCCTGATCAACGAGTGGTCGCAGCCGATTCCGTTTTTCAAGTTGCAGATGCTCGGCATCCGTAACCTGGCGTTCGCGCTGATGACCCTGGCCGGCGTGTTGGTGGTGCTGCAAGCGGTGGTGTTGATTCCGTCGAGCTATCTGGCGCAAGTGCAGGGTTATCGCCCGGTGCAGACCGCGCCGATCATGCTGATCGCGGCGTTGCCGCAGTTGATCGCGCTGCCGCTGGTGGCGGCGATGTGCAACCTGCGCTGGGTCGATTGCCGCTGGGTGCTTGGCATCGGTTTAAGCATGCTGACGGCATCCTGTTTGGGCGGCTCGCTGCTGACCTCGGAATGGATTCGCGACAATTTCTACGTCCTGCAATGGCTGCAGATCTTCGGTCAGCCGATGTCGGTACTGCCGCTGTTGATGCTCTCCACCGGCAGCATCCAGCCAACGGACGGGCCGTTTGCCTCGGCCTGGTTCAACACCGTGAAAGGTCTGGCGGCAGTGATCGCCACCGGGGTGCTCGAGGCGCTGACCACGGCGCGTCTGCATTTTCACTCGACCATGCTGGTCGACAGCCTCGGCAACTCACCGTTGGCCGACCGCAGCGATCCGGGCCTTGCCCATCGCCTGCATGAACAGGCCGTGGTGCTGACTTCTTCTGATCTCTATGTGTGCATGGCCGGCGTTGCAGTGGCGCTGATCCTGCTGATTTTCTGGCTGCCGACGCGGATCTTCCCGCCACGCGCACCGACTTGATTGCTGTACTGAAAATGAAGGTTTTTATGACGACTCAAGCAAAGCAAAAACTCGCGGTGGCCGTCGCTGCTGCGCTGGCGGTGGGCGTGCTGTTGTATATGGCGGTGCCCGGCCTTTTTGGCAAACGTACCCAGCAAAATACCAACGACGCTTTCGTCTCCGCTGATTTCACTTTAGTGGTGCCGCGCGTGGCCGGTTTCATCAAGGAAGTGTTGGTAGAAGACAACCAACGGGTACAGGCCGGGCAGTTGCTGGCGTTGATCGATGATCGTGATTTGCGTGCCGCCGCTGAGGCCGCGGATGCGCAAACCCTGGTCGCGCGCGCGCAGTTGCAGAACGCCAAGGCCACGCTCGAACGCCAGACCTCGGTGATCGCTCAGGCGCAGGCCTCGGTGGTCTCGGCCAAGGCTGAAATGGCGTTTGCCCAGCAGGAATTGAATCGCTACAACCACCTCGCCGGCGTGGGTGCCGGTACGGTACAGAACGCGCAGCAGGCCCGTACGCGTATCGATCAGGCCTCCGCGCGGCTGGACACGGCGAGCGCGAAACTGGCGGCCGAGCGCAAGCAGGTGGAAATCCTCACCGCCCAGCGTAATGCTGCTGAAGGTACGTTGAAACATGCACAGGCGGCGCTGGAAATCGCCAGTTTCGAACTCTCCTACACGCGCATCACCGCGCCGCAGGACGGCATGGTCGGCGAGCGTGCCGTGCGCGTTGGCGCCTATGTGACGCCGGGCAGCAAGCTGCTGGCGGTGGTGCCGTTGCAGCAGGCCTATGTGGTTGCCAACTTTCAGGAGACGCAATTGACGGACGTGCAACCGGGCCAGCAAGTGCAAGTGCGCGTCGATAGCCTTGGTGGCGAGGCACTGAGCGGCCGCGTCGAGAGTATTGCGCCAGCGACCGGCGTGACCTTCGCGGCGGTGAAACCGGATAACGCCACCGGCAACTTCACCAAAGTGGTGCAGCGGATTCCGGTGAAGATTGTGCTGGAGCCTGGGCAGCCACTGGCCGAGCGGTTGCGTGTGGGGATGTCGGTCGAGGCGAGTATCGATACGCGTAGCTCGGCGAAATCGGTGCGCGAGGTGACTCAGCGATGAGCTTCTTTGAACGAACTGACGCCTTCGCGAGCAGGCTCGCTCCCACAGGAGAAACGCATTCCAAAATGTGGGAGCGGGCCTGCTCGCGAAGAGGCCGCTGGCAGCAACTCGCTTTGGGTGCCCTGCTCGCGGTAAGTCTCAGCGCCTGCACAGTGGGGCCTGACTTCCAGAAACCCGAAGCCACGCAAATCGCCGACTGGGCAAAACCCGCCAAATCCGCCCCCAGCCGAGCCGTCAGCGAACCGCTGAACGAACGCTGGTGGGAAGTCTTCAACGACCCACAACTCTCGGCCCTGACTCAACGTGCCGTGCGCAGTAACCTCGACCTGCAACTGGCCAGCAGCCGCCTGCAACAAAGCCGCGCCGCGCGTCAGGTAATCACCGCTGATCGCTACCCCAACACCGCCGCCACCGGCAGTTACGCACGCAAGCGCAACAGTGGCGAGGGCTTGAACGATCCGTCCGGGCAAAACGGCGATTCCGCGTTCAATCTGTGGGACGCCGGTTTCTCGGCCTCGTGGGAGCTGGATTTCTGGGGCCGCGTGCGCCGCGAAACCGAAGCTGCCGATGCCAACCTCGAAGTTGCCGAAAACGACCGTCGCGGAGTGCTGCTCGCCGTCCTCGCCGACACTGCGCAGAACTACATTCAGTTGCGCGGCGTGCAGAACACCCGCGCCGTCACCGAGCAAAATCTCGACGTTGCCCGCCACAGTCTGAAGCTCTCACAGCTGCGTCTGAATGATGGCGTGGCGACGGATCTGGACGTCGCCGAAGCCGCCGCGCAAGTTGCGGCCATCGAATCGCGCCTGCCGGCGCTGGAACAGCGTCAATCGCAACTGATCAACGCCATCAGCTTATTGATGGGCGAGCCGCCGCAAGCCCTGGCCAAGGCGTTATCCACAGACGCGGCGGTGCCGCAGTCGCCGCTCACGGTCGCCATCGGCTTGCCGTCGCAACTGGCCGAGCGCCGTCCGGACATCCGTCAGGCCGAAGCGCGGCTGCATGCGGCCACCGCCAACATCGGCGTGGCCAAGGGCGATTTCTATCCGCGCATCACCCTGTCCGGCAACCTCGGCTCGCAAGCGATGCAGTTGAGTGACTTCGGTTCGTGGGGCTCGCGCGCGTTCGGCATCGGCCCGCAATTCAGCCTGCCGCTGTTCGACGGCGGCCGCCTGCGCGGCATGTTGCACCTGCGCGAAGCCCAGCAACAGGAAGCGGCCATCGGCTACCAGCAAACCGTACTGCGCGCCTGGCACGAGATCGACGATCAACTGACCGCCTACAACGCCAGCCAGCGTCGCCGCGACAGCCTCGCCGAAGCCGTGCGCCAGAATCAGATCGCCCTGCGCACCGCGCAACAGCAATACGTCGAAGGCGTGGTCGATTTCGTCAACGTACTCACCGTGCAGAGCGCGTTGCTCGCGACTCAGGAGCAGTGGGTGGAAAGCTCCACCGGGGTTTCGCTGGCGATGGTCGGGTTGTACCGGGCGTTGGGTGGGGGATGGGAGTCGGTGTATCCGGCAGCAGAAATGGCCGCAACGTTACCGGATGTCGTGAAGTAATCGCCGCGTGGTTGAGGCCTTCAGGATTTACCCGACAAATCCGTCATTCCCTTGAGTAACTCGATCGGCCTGAAATTTGAGTAATGTGCGCAGGTGTCCAGTGGGCGGATTTCCCTGCGCCAGCGGTGTGCCGAACTAGACTCAAAGACACGGCAACAGCGTTCAGCGCAACACCGAGGTGCATCATGCGTATGGCCAAAAAGGTGCAAAGCAGCCTGACCCGGGCGCATTGCGAATATGACATCGTCGCCCACCGGCACTCGTCCAGCAGCCTCGAAACCGCAAGGGTTTCCGGGGTGCCCGCCGAGCGCGTGGCGAAATCGGTGATCCTCGACGACCACCACGGGCATTACCTGATGGCGGTGCTGCCGGCCAGTCATCACCTGGACTTGAGCAAGGTCCGCAACAGCGGCGAATGGCAACTGACTCGCGAAAGCAACCTGGCGCACATCTTCGACGACTGCGAGCGCGGCGCGGTGCCGCCGCTGGGGGATTCCTACGGGTTGGACATGGTCATCGACCCGCTGCTGACTCGGCAGAAAGATATCTATCTGGAGGCTGGCAACCACAACTACCTCCTGCACATGAGCATGCCCGAGTTTTTGAAAATGGTGCCGCATGCCGAGGTGCGAGAGTTGAGTCATTAATTTTTGTAGCGGGTTTGCTGACGCCATCGCGAGCAGGCTCACTCCTACAATGGGAACGCGTTCAACCTGTAGGAGTGAGCCTGCTCGCGATGAATCTTCCACACACCACATTTTTGAAGGAGTTGCTTAATGGAAAGCCCGACCCACAGTCTGCCATCCCTGTTCAAACAACTCGGCCTGAACAACGACCCCACCAGCATCGACCAATTCATCGCCACACACTCCCCACTCAAACCCGAACTGCACCTGGCGGATGCGTTTTTCTGAAGCAAGAGTCAGGCAGGTTTTTTGCGCGACGAGATTCTGGGTGATGCCGATTGGGCGGAGGTGGTGGATCAGTTGGATGTGTTATTGCGTAAGGGGCGGTAGGACTAACTGAATGGCGAGCACTTTTAGCCGGATCGTTTTGCGGTTGTCTATGATCAAAAAATGGACCAATATCACGACCTCAATTGAGGTCTTTTATTATGCAAAATGTTCTGGCCGATATGGCTGTCAGTGTTTCCGAGTTGAAGAAAAACCCATCTGCTGTTTTAAGCGGCGCACAGGGTGGGGCTGTGGCCGTTCTGAACCACAACCGCGTCATGGGCTACATGGTGCCAGCCGATGTTTACGAGGCAATGATGGAGCGGCTTGATGATTTGGAGCTGGCTGAAATCGTGCGTTCGCGCAGCCATGAAACGCCTATTTCGGTAAGCCTGGATGACCTATAAGCTCGAGTTTTTGCCGTCGGCACTTAAAGAGTGGAACAAGCTGGGACACACACTCCGAGATCAATTCAAAAAGAAGCTCGCCGAAAGAATGACGCTGCCGAGAATCGCAGCGGACGCGCTCCACGGGATGCCCGACTGTTACAAAATCAAACTCAAGGCTTCCGGTTACCGTTTGGTTTATCAGGTAATCGATGAGCGAGTCGTGGTCTCTGTTGTCGCGGTAGGTAAACGCGAGCGCAGCAGTGTTTACGAGAACGCCAAAAAAAGTTGATTTCGTCCCATCCTTGTCGCTTCTCTTCGGCCGACAATCAATTTGTTTCAAAACTTGACTGAATTTCCCCTCCGATGCGATATTGATAGTTAGCAAACTAACAGTGTGCATTTTCTCGTGCCCGATACCCTCGACGCTCTCCAGATGAACATCAGCAGTGCCATGGTGGTGGCCGCCAGGCATTGGCGGAAGATCTGCCAGACCACGCTGGTCAATTACGGAATCTCCGAAGCCTGCGCCGTGCCGTTGTTGATGATCGGCCGGTTGGGTGAGGGCGTGCGTCAGGTGCAGGTGGCGCAGGCGGCCGGGATGGAGAGTCCGTCGCTGGTGCGTTTGCTCGATCAGTTGTGCCATGCCGGGTATGTCTGCCGCACTGAAGATGCGCAGGATCGGCGCGCCAAATGTCTGAGCCTGACCGATACCGGCCGTGAACTGGTGCAGGCGGTGGAAATCGAACTGGTGCGCTTGCGTCACGAAGTGCTCGAAGGGATCGATCAGAGCGATCTGGAGGCTACGCTTCGGGTACTCAGAGCTTTTGAGGCGGCCAATCCGCCGTTGGTGGTTAATTCTTGAACGATTTTTTCACTGGCATTCCGCCGGCCCGGGACTGGTTCTACGGGGTTCGTACTTTTGCAGCGTCGATGATCGCGTTGTACATCGCCATGCTTATGCAAATGCCACGTCCGTATTGGGCGATGGCCACGGTGTACATCGTCTCCAGCCCGTTTCTCGGGCCGACCAGTTCCAAGGCGTTGTACCGCGCCGTCGGCACTTTTCTCGGTGCCGCAGCGGCGGTTTTTTTCGTGCCGATGTTTGTGCAGAGCCCTTATGTGCTGGTGGTGGTGATCGCGTTGTGGACGGGGATTCTGCTGTTCCTGTCCCTGCATCTGCGCACGGCCAACAGTTACGCGTTGATGCTCGCAGGATATACCTTGCCGCTGATCGCCTTACCGGTGGTGGATAACCCGCTGGCGGTGTGGGACGTCGCAGAAGCGCGCACCGAAGAGATTTTCCTCGGCATCGCCGTCGCCGCCGTGGTCGGTGCGATGTTCTGGCCGCGTCGCCTGGCGCCGGTGTTCAACGATGCCGTGAGCAAGTGGTTCACCGATGCTTCGACTTACAGCCTGAAGTTTCTCAGCCGTGACGTGCAGCCCGAAGAAGTCACCGCCCTGCGCATGGCCATGGTCGCCAGTTTCAACAGCCTCGAATTGATGATCGGCCAATTGCCCCACGAAGGCTCTCGGCCGCAAACCGTGCGTAACACCAAGGAGTTGCGCGGACGGATGATTCATCTGCTGCCAGTGATCGATGCGCTGGAAGATTCGCTCTACGCCCTCGAACGGCGCACGCCGGAACTGGTGGCAAAATTCGCGCCGCTGCTGGCCGCGACCCGTGAATGGCTCAGCCATCAGGATGCCGATCTCGACCGCTGGCAAGCGCTGAAAGACCAACTCGAAGCCCTGCAACCGAGCGCGCAAGCGCTGGAAGATCGCAAGCAATTGTTGTTCTCCAACGCTTTGTACCGCCTCGGCGAATTCATCGATCTGTGGCAGGACTGCCGCAGTTTGCAGGACGCGATTCTCTGCGAGCGGCAGGACAGCTGGCGCGCGGTGTATCGCCACTGGCGTCTTGGTCGGCTGACGCCGTTTCTCGACCGTGGGTTGATGATGTACTCGGTGGCCTCGACCATTCTGGCGATCATCGTCGCCTCGGTGCTGTGGATTCTGCTCGGCTGGCCGGACGGCGGCAGTGCGGTGATTCTGGCGGCGGTCGCGTGCAGCTTCTTCGCCTCGATGGACGACCCGGCGCCGCAGATTTACCGGTTCTTTTTCTGGACGGGCATGTCGGTGCTGTTCGCCAGTCTCTATCTGTTTCTGATTCTGCCGAACCTGCATGACTTCCCGATGCTGGTTCTGGCGTTTGCCATCCCGTTCATCTGCGTCGGCACCCTGACGGTGCAGCCGCGTTTCTACCTTGGCATGCTCCTGACGCTGGTCAACACCTCGTCGTTCATCAGTATTCAGGGCGCGTATGACGCGGACTTCTTCGCCTTCGTGAACTCCAACCTGGCGGGGCCGATGGGTCTGTTGTTCGCGTTTATCTGGACGCTGGTGGCGCGTCCGTTCGGCGCCGAGCTGGCGGCCAAGCGCCTGACCCGGTTCAGTTGGAAAGACATCGTCGACATGACCGAACCGGCGAATCTAGCCGAACACCGGCAATTGGGCGTGCAACTGCTCGATCGCCTGATGCAGCATCTTCCGCGTCTGGCCCTGACCGGCCAGGACACCGGCATCGCCATGCGCGAAGTGCGCGTGGGCCTGAACCTGCTTGATTTGCTCGCCTATACCCCACGCGTGAACGGCGTGCCGAAGACGCTGTTGCAGCAAGTGGTCGCCGAAGTCGGCGAGTATTTCCGCGCCTGCCTCAAGGCTGGCGAACGCCTGCCGGCGCCGAGCGCCTTGCTGATGACCATGGACCGCACCCGCCGCGCGCTCAATGGCCATGGTGACGAAGAAACCCGACTACATCTGTTGCACGCCTTGAGCGGTTTGCGTCTGGCGTTGCTGCCCGGCGTCGAATTCGTTTCCAGCGCCGAGCCCGAAGAACCGCTGCCCGATGGAGCGCCCCTATGATCGGTGATCTGGACATCAGCGGCATTTTCCTGCCGACCCTGCTGGTGTTGATGGGCATCACTTATGTGCTGTTTCTGCTGGTGCACAGCGTGCTCACGCGGCTGCACTTTTACCGTCTGGTCTGGCACCGGGCATTGTTCAACGTGGCGCTCTACGCCGTGCTGCTGTACGGCGTGGACTCACTCAGTCGATACCTGATGACATGAAAAAACCGTTTTTGACTATCGGTCGCGTGGTACTCACCCTGCTGATCGTGACTTTTGCCGTTGTCCTCGTCTGGCGCATGGTGATGTATTACATGTTCGCCCCCTGGACCCGTGACGGCCATATCCGTGCCGACATCATCCAGATCGCGCCGGACGTGTCCGGGCTGATCCAGCAGGTCGAGGTGAAGGACAACCAGTTGATCAAGCGCGGCCAGGTGCTGTTCAGCATCGACCAGGACCGTTTCAAACTGGCCCTGCGTCAGGCCAAAGCCGCCGTTGCCGATCGCGAAGAAACCCTGGCGCAGGCGCAACGTGAAGCCAAGCGTAACCGTGGCCTCGGCAATCTGGTGCCGGCCGAGCAACTGGAAGAAAGCCAGTCCCGCGTGGCCCGCGCGCAATCGGCATTGGCCGAAGCCATGGTCACGGTGGACAGCGCCCAACTCAACCTTGATCGCTCGGTGATCCGCAGCCCGGTGGACGGTTACGTCAACGACCGCGCGCCGCGTACGCAGGAGTTCGTCACCGCCGGGCGCCCGGTGTTGTCGGTGGTCGACAGCAATTCCTTCCACATCGACGGCTATTTTGAAGAAACCAAACTCGACGGCATTCATGTCGGCCAGTCGGTGGATATCCGCGTGGTCGGCGATCGCGCCAAGCTGCGCGGGCATGTCGAAAGCATCGTCGCCGGCATCGAGGACCGCGACCGCACCAGCGGCAGTAACCTGTTGCCCAACGTCAACCCGGCGTTCAGTTGGGTGCGGCTGGCGCAGCGGATTCCGGTGCGCATTGCCTTTGATGATGTGCCGGCGGACTTCCGCATGATTGCCGGGCGTACCGCCACCGTCTCGATCATCGACGATCAAAAGCAGGAGCCCGCGCAATGAACAGGGCCCTGATGATCGCCGGGTTGGGTGTGATGCTCTCGGCCTGTCAGATGGTCGGGCCGGACTATCAGGTGCCCGATGACGCGGCGATTCAGCGCAAGGACTTTCAGGGCGAACTGGCCGTTTCGGGCAAACCGGTGGTGTCGGCGCCGGTTCCGGCGGACTGGTGGCGGTTGTACAAGGATCCGCGACTGGATCAACTGGTGCAGCAGGCCATGGCCTCCAACACTGATCTGCGCGTGGCGGCAGCGAACCTTGCGCGGGCTCGCGCGCAAGTCGATGAGGCCGAGGCGGCCGGTGGCTGGAGCGCCGGCGTGAAGATGGGCGCCCAGCGTTTGCAGGAATCCGGTCAGGCGTTTTTGCTGCCGGAAAAAGTCCCGGTCGACAACGTCGGCGATATTGGCATCAGCGCTTCTTATCAGTTCGATCTGTGGGGCACTCTGCAACGCGGTATCGAAGGCGCTAAGGCTAACGCCGATGCGACTCAAGCGGCGGCTGACACTGCACGCATCACCTTGGTGGCCGACGTAGTTCGCGCCTACACCCAGGTTTGCGCGGCTAATGAAGAACGGGAAATTGCCCAACACTCCCTCGACCTGCAATCGCAAAGCACCACGCTGACTCAGCGCTTGCGTGACGCCGGGCGTGGTGATGAAACCCAGGTCACTCGCTCGCAAACCCAATTCAAATCCCTGCGCGCCGAGCTGCCGCGCTATGAAGCGGCGCGTCAGGCCGGGCTGTTTCGCCTGTCGATGCTGCTGGCCAAACCGGTCGATCAGTTGCCTGCCGGCACGGCGACCTGCGCCGAGTTGCCGAAAATCGCCCAACTGGTGCCGGTCGGTGACGGCGCCGCGTTGCTCAAGCGTCGCCCGGATATTCGCCAGGCCGAACGTCGACTGGCCGCTTCGACTGCGGGCATCGGCGTCGCCACCGGCGAGTTGTATCCAGACATCAGCATCGGCGCGACCATCGGCACCGTCGGTCTTATTGACGACTTGGGTGATCCATCGACCAACCGCTGGGGTTTCGGCCCCTCGCTGAGCTGGAAAGTCCCGACCAACGGCGCCCGCGCGCGAATCCGCGAAGCTGAAGCGTCGACCCAAGGCGCACTGGCGCATTTCGACGGCGTGGTGCTCAACGCCATTCGCGAAACACAGACCGGTCTGGCCCAGTACAGCGCGTTACTGCAACGCCGCGATGCCCTGGCCGACGCCGAGCAGTCGGCGAAACTCGCCGCAGACCAGACGCACCGCTTCTTCCAGGCCGGGCGCGAGTCGTTCCTCGCCGACCTGCAAGCAACCCGCACCTACACCGATGTCACGGCGCAGCTGGCCGCCGCCAACACGCAAGTCGCCATGAGCCAGATCGATTTGTTCCTCGCTTTGGGCGGCGGCTGGGAAAGCGGACGAACGCAAGCTTCAAGCCCGAGCAAACCCTGAGGCCATAGCTATGCTTTGAAGTGTTGAAGGGGCGCCCCGTGCAAAGCGCCCCTTCAGCGCACATTGCTAGCGCTGGTCTAGGGGAAACCAATAATGAAAAACCCTTACGCTCTCGGCTTCTGGTGCGCCCTCGTAGCGTTGGTGCTGCTCTCGGCCACCTATTTTTACGGCATCATGCTGGCCCACCAGATCGACAAGGCCATGGTTTTCCTCGACAGCGCCGTCGCGCTGATTGCGGTCATGGCAATCGTGGTGGTGGCTTGGGCATCGCTCCAGGTTCAGCGGGTGAAGAAGCGACAACTTGAACAGGGCAAGACCCTGGTGCTGATCTGGGACACCAAAGTTGCCCTGCGCAAGGTCGAAACCGTGTTCGACCGATATTTCTGGGGCAGCTACTGGCAGCCCGGCCGGACTTTCGCCGAAGTCATGGGCGAACTCACTGGCACGCCGCTGGAAAAAAGCCTCGAAGCGCTGAAGAAGCAGTGTCTGGAGCTCGACAAGCAGATCGACAGCGAAGGTTGGCACTGGCTGAACAATGCCCGGGAATTGTCCGACGTCGCCACGGCCATGGCCCGCGAACGCTATCAACTGGATTTCTGCGACCCACGCGCCGATGGGCCGGGCGGGGCGGTGATCGATCGGGATTTCGAGGTGCTGGTGTATACCTGGACGGCGCGGCTGAAGAGCTTTGATCATCAACTCGATGAGATCGAGGTTCAGTACTCCTGATTTCCGCTGAATCGACTGGCCTCATCGCGAGCAGGCTCACTCCTACATTTGGAATGCGTTTCCCCTGTAGGAGTGAGCCTGCTCGCGATAGCACCCTCAAAAACACTGAAACTCTTCCAGTCTGTCGACTGTCCACACTCCCCATAGACACTCTTTCACCTTTAAACATTGAGCCGTCTCCCGCGCCCAGTGCTAATCTCCACCGCTAAATTCAGCGGAGTCGAGCCGCAACCCGGTCACGGGTTCAGGGAAGACGACCACACTTTCAGCCACGGAAATCGATCAGGTCATTCATGAATAAATCAGCAGGCGTGCTACTCGGAATTGTTGTTGCCATCGGCGCGATCAGCGCAGGCGGGGCCTGGTACACCGGGACCAAGATCGAAGGCGTATTGAACAACGCCGTCTCTAACGCCAACAAAGAACTGCAAACCGCCATGGCCGGTTCCAACGGCACCGCGTCGCTGGAACTGGTGTCGCTGGAGCGCCACACCTTCACCAGCACCGCGCACTATCGCCTCAAGGGTGAAGGCGAGATGTTTGGCGATGCGCCGGTCGAGCTGCTGTTCGTCGACCACATCGAGCACGGCCCGCTGCCGTTCTCGCGTCTGGTGTCGCTGAAATGGCTGCCGGTCATGGCCACCAGCAACTACCAGCTGGAAAAGAATCCGGCCACCGAAAAATGGTTCGCCGCCACCAAGGGCGCTGCCCCGCTCAAAGGCGTAACCAACATCGGCTACGACGAGTCCACCACCAGCACCGTCGACCTGCTGCCACTGGAAACCGCGCTGGATGAGCAGTCGAGCCTGAAGTTTTCCGGCCTGACCCTGAACATCTCCGCCAGCGCCCAGGCACAGAAGGTCAAGGCTGACGGCTACATGGACAGCCTGAAACTGGTGACTGTGGCTGAAGATCAGGCGCCGGTGCAGATCGAACTCAACGGTCTGACCCTGGCGAGCAACCTCACCAAGAGCAGCTACGGCTACTACACCGGCAACAACACCCTGGAGCTGTCCAACAGCAAAACCACCTTCGGCACCAAGCAATCGGTGCTCGGCGTGAAGAACTTCGAAATGAAGAACCTCACCGAAGAAAACGGCAGCAATGCGTCCGGCCGTGCTGACTACACGGTGGGTGAAGTAACGCTCAACGACAAGAAAATCGGCTCGGCCAGCATGGCCATGAGCCTGAAAAACCTCGACATCCCGTCGACGATGTCGCTGATGCAGATCTACCAGACCAAACTGCAGCCATACGAAAAAGCCGCCGCAGAAGCCACGGCAGCCGGACTGCCGGCACCGGAGCTGAACCTGACCGAAGCCGAGTCGGCGCAGGTCAAGGCTGACCTGCAGAAACTGCTGGCCGCCGGCCCGCAAGTGGCGCTGGAGAATCTGTCGCTGAAAACCGCCAACGGTGAGAGCCGCGCGAATCTGGTGATCGACCTGACCAAGCCGCAATCGATGGATCTGCCGCCGGATCAACTGGGCAAACAGCTGATCGCGTTGCTTGATCTCAATATCACCGTGTCCAAGCCGATGCTGATTGATCTGCTCAGCGTGCAGGCGCAACTCGATGGTCAGACTGATGCCAAAGCCATCGTCGATGGCGCTACCGGCGCGGCTGACATGTTCTCCGGGATGGCCGTCGGCTCGCAGTTGGCGATCGTGGAAGGCACCAACGTCGTGACCAAGCTGCATTACGCCGCCAATCAGGTGGAATTCAACGGCCAGAAGATGACCGTCGAGCAGTTCGTCGGCTTCCTGATGAGCAAGTTCGCGGGCGTCACGCAAGTGCAGTAATACTGCGCTCTTAATAGAAACGCCCGGCCTCTGTACCCACAGACGCCGGGCGTTTTGCTGTCTGGCGTTCGGCTTTTCGGTGTCGCGGCCGAGCCGCCGGCCGATTCTGAACAATTATTGTGTTCTGAATTTCGGTCCTCGCTTGCATGCAAACTGCCTGACTAAGCTTGGCTGAGCGTTCCTGGCTCGGCCCCGTTACGAATGGGCAAGGAGGGCATTACGACCCGGCTAGCCATGTAAGGATGCTGACGAATGCCGCGTATTGATGGTCCTGTATTACATCGTGGTTTACGCCCTTTGTTTCGAGTCGCGCTGTGCAGCCAATTGCTCTGGCCGGCCTTGGCGTTTGCCGACACACCCTACGATCAGATGGTGCGGGATGCCCGTGCCGGGCAAACCACGCCTGCGCTGAATGTGCTGCGCCAGGTGCCGCCGGGTCAGGCGACCACCGGGCAGATCAGCGATCACCTGCAAATCGCCAGTTGGGCCGGACTCGACGCCGAAGTGGTCAAGGTTTATGAAACCCAGGGCCGTGACCGTGTGCTGCCGGTTCAGGCGCTGACCGCCACCGCTCGTGCCTATCGCAACCTCAAACGTTGGGATCAGGCGACTCAGGTTTACAACAAGGCGCTGGCGCTGGAGCCGGATAACGCAGACCTGCAACTGGGACTGGCTCTGACGCAGGCTGACGCCGGCAAACCCGACGAAGCGGTCACCCGCGCCAAAGCGCTGGTGGCGGCCAAACCCGATGACCCTTCCCGTCGTTTGGCGCTCGGCTACGCGCTGAGCCGTGCCGGCAAGCAGTACGACGCCCTGTTCGAATACGATCAGGCCTTTATCCGCGCGGGCAGCAAACCTGAAGTCGCCCGCGAATACGTGGTCGCGCTGCAAAAGGCGCGTCTGCCGGAACCGGCGCTGCGTCTGGCCAATCAGCGTCCGGGCCTGATCGATCCGGTCACCCTGCGCCGCCTCGAAGGCGATCTGGCTGCCGAGCGCGTGCGTCTCGCTGAACTCGCTACCCGCAGCGAACAAGAACGCTATGTGATCGCCGACCGCGCGTTGGCCGATTACGACAAATTGCTCGCCACCTGGACCCCGGACGCCACCGCTCACGATGACGTGATCCGCTGGCGCATCGACCGCATGGGCGCACTCAAGGCCCGCGCGCGCACCGGCGATGTCATCAGCGAATATCAGAAGCTGCAAGGCGAAGGCGTGAAGATCCCGACCTACGCCCTGCGTTGGGTGGCGGCGTCTTATCTCGATCAACGTCAGCCGGAACTCGCCACCGACCTCTACCGTCAGGTGCTGGCAGCTCCGGACGCCGATGCCAGCGATCGTCTGGAAGACACAACAGCGCTGTATTACTCGCTGCTTGAAAGCGACCGCGCCGACGAAGCGCGCAAAGTCGCCGAGGATGCAGCCAAGTCCCAGCGCCCGCGCACCGAACTCAAAGGCCTCCCCATCGGCAATCCCAACGATGAGTGGATGGACGCCCAACAACTCGCGGCACAGGCCGGCACCTACGGTTCCGACCTGCCACACGGGGAGGAGCGTTTACAGACGCTGGTCGAACAGGCGCCGGGCAACACCGGCCTGCGTCTGGCACAGGCCGATCTGTACCTGGCTCGCAACTGGCCGCGCCGCGCCGAGAATCAGCTCAAGGAAACCGAGAGCATGGTGCCGCGCGACATGGGCCTGGAAGTCGCTCAAGCGCGCACAGCCATGACGTTGCAGGAATGGCGGCAGATGGATGCACTCACCGACGACGTGGTGGCGCGATATCCGGACAACCGTCAGGTTCAGCGCGCGGCGCGCGAGCGTGAAGTCCACGACATGTCCGAACTGCGCGTCGAAGCCTACGGCGGCAAGGCCAACGGCGGTGGCAGTGGCGACGCCGGAGCGGTCAGCGGGAGTCGCGATTTCGGTATTCAGACCACCCTGTACAGTCCGCCCATCGATGAAGACTGGCGCGTGTTCGCCGGCGCCGGTTATGTCACTGGCGACTTCGCCGAAGGCACCGGCCACCACCGTTTCCAGCGCGTCGGTCTGGAACGTCGCACCCGCGACATGACGCTTGAAGCCGAAGTCTCCAACCATTCCTACGGCTTCGGCGACAAACAGGGCGCACGTCTGGCGATCGCCCGCGATATCAACGACCACTGGCAGTACGGCGGCAGTCTCGAATACCTGTCGGCCGAGACGCCGTTGCGCGCGCTCAACAGCGACATCAAGGCCAATGGCGGCAGCGGTTTCATTCGCTGGCGCGCCAACGAAAGCCGCGAGTGGCGGCTGTCGGTGAGCCCGTCGCACTTCAGCGACGGCAACAACCGGGTCGAAGCCTTGCTCACCGGACGCGAGGGCGTCTACAGCGCGCCGAACGTGCAGGTCGATGCGGGACTGGAAGTCGGCACCAGCCACAACTCCAAATCCGATGATGTGCCGTACTTCAATCCGAAGTCGGACTTCAGCGTCATGCCACTGGTCAACGTCAATCACGTGCTCTATCACCGCTACGAAACCTCTTGGAGCCAGCAGTTCCAGGCCGGCGCGGGGACGTACAGTCAGCGTGATCACGGCACTGGCGGCATGGCGTTGCTCGGTTACGGCCAACGTTATGCCTGGAACGACGTGTTCGAGGTGGGCGGTTTGTTCAGTGTGATCAACCGGCCCTACGACGGTGATCGGGAGACCGATCTGCGTCTGCTCGTCGACCTCACTTTCCGCTTCTAGAAGAGTTTGAAGATGCCTTTGATTTCGCGATTCATCCTTTTGCTGGGGGTGCTGCTGGCCAGCGCTTGCGCCCAGCAAGCCCCGGCCTTCGCCCCGCCATCGGAGCGCCCGGTGGCGGCCAGTGAAAAACCGTGGCCGAAAAATCATGTGTTGGGCATCGCCTATCACGATGTCGAAGATCGCGACCCCGATCAGGCTGTGGTGGCGGTGCGTACCGAGCGCCTGATCGAGCAACTCGCGTGGCTGCGGGAAAACGGCTACAAACCGGTGACGGTCGATCAGATCATGGTCGCACGCAAGGGCGGGCCGGAACTGCCAGCGAAGGCGATCCTGCTCAGCTTTGACGACGGTTACTCAAGCTTCTACACCCGCGTGCTGCCGGTGTTGCGCGCCTACAACTGGCACGCGCTGCTGGCGCCGGTCGGCAGCTGGATCGACACGCCGCTGAACCAGCCAGTGGATTTCGCCGGTGCTCCGCGCCCGCGTTCCGACTTTCTGACCTGGGATCAGATTCGCGAAATCTCACGCTCCGGGCTGGTGGAAATCGCTGCCCACACCGACGCCAACCACAAAGGTATTTTGGCCAACCCGCAGGGCAACCTGCAGCCTGCAGCGGCCACCCGGCGTTATGACCCAGTGACCAAACGCTATGAATCCGAGGCCGATTTCCAGGCGCGGATCCGTACCGACGTGAACAACATCTCGGAAAAAATTCGCAAAGTCACCGGTAAGAAACCGCGCGTGTGGGTCTGGCCATACGGCGCGGCGGATGGTACTTCGCTGACCGTGGTGGGCGAGGAAGGCTACGAAATGGCCCTGACCCTCGAAGACGGTCTCGACGCCCTCGACAACCTGATGAGCAGCCCGCGCTTTCTCGTCGCCTCGGATCCTGACGGCGCGCGTTTCGCCAACAGTATCGTCGACGTGCAGTCGGATTTCGTCATGCGCGTGGTGCATGTCGATCTGGACAATGTCTACGACCCGGACCCGGCGCAACAGGACATCAACCTCGGCAAACTGGTGCAGCGCATCGCTGACTTGGGCGCCAACACGGTGTTCCTGCAAGCCTTCGCCGATCCCAAGGGCGATGGCCTGGTGCATTCGCTGTACTTCCCCAACCGCCACTTGCCGGTGCGTGCGGATATTTTTAACCGCGTCGCCTGGCAACTACGTACCCGCGCTAACGTGAAGGTCTTCGCGTGGATGCCGGTGCTGAGTTTTGGTCTCGACTCGAAACTGCCGCGCGTGACCCGTTGGGACCCGAAGACCGGCACCACGTCGGTGGATCCGGATCAGTACCAACGCTTGTCGCCGTTCGATCCAGAAGTGCGACGGATCATCGGTGAGATCTACGAAGACGTGGCGCGCCTGACCTCGGTCAACGGCATTCTCTACCACGACGATGCGTTGCTCTCGGACTTCGAAGATGCCAGCCCGGCGGCGCTCAAAGCCTATGCGGCCAGCGGCTTGCCGGGTTCGATCGCGGCACTGCGCGATGACCCGGCAGCGATGCAGCGCTGGACCCGATTCAAGAGCCGCTACCTGATCGACTTCACCAACGAGTTGACGGCCAAGGTTCGCGCCATTCGCGGCCCGCAGGTGCTGACCGCGCGCAACATCTTCGCCGAGCCGATGCTCAATCCACACAGCGAAGAATGGTACGCACAGAACCTCGACGACTTCCTCGCGACCTACGACTGGACGGCGCCGATGGCGATGCCGCTGATGGAAAAACAGACCCAGGCAGAGTCCGGCCCGTGGCTGGAGTCGTTGGTGGAAACCGTCAGAAAGCGTCCCGGAGCGCTGAATCGCACCGTGTTCGAATTGCAGGCGCGCGACTGGACCAAAAAAGAACAGGCCGACATCGATGGCAAACAACTGGCCGACTGGATGGGCCGTCTCAAGCGCCAGGGTGCGACCAGTTTCGGTTACTACCCGGACAACTTCCTCGACAACTTGCCGGACCTGAAAACCGTCCGGCCTGCGCTCTCCAATAAATGGAACCCATAACATGCTGGATAGACTGTTAGCCCTGCTTGTTCTGGCGCTCGTCCTCGGCGTGCCGCTGGGACTGATTTTCCTCGTGACGGGCCAGTTCCTGATGGACTTCGTGTTCTTCTACCCGTTGTTCATGTCGGGGTTGTGGATTGCCGGTGGCCTGTATTTCTGGCTGCACTGGGAACGCCACTGGCCGTGGAAGGACGACACCCTGCCGCCGCCGCTGGCGGGCGAACCGCTGATCTCGATCCTGATCCCTTGCTACAACGAAGGCGACAACGCTGCCGACACGATTCACGCGGCGCTGGCCCAGCACTACCCGAACATCGAAGTCATCGCGATCAACGACGGCTCCAAGGACAACACCGCCGAAGTGCTGGACAGGATCGCCAAGGAAGACCCACGGCTGCGGGTGCTGCACCTGGCGGAAAACCAGGGCAAGGCCGTCGCCCTGCGCATGGGTGCGATCGCGGCGCGCAGTGAGTATCTGGTGTGCATCGATGGTGACGCGCTGCTGGCGCCGAACACCGCAGCCTATCTGGTCGCGCCGATGCTGGATAACGCGCGGTTGGGCGCAGTGACCGGCAATCCACGGATTCGCACACGCTCCACGCTGGTCGGGCGGGTGCAGGTCGGGGAGTTCTCGTCGATCATCGGTTTGATCAAACGCACACAACGAGTGTTCGGGCGGATCTTTACGGTGTCGGGCGTGATCGTCGCGTTCCGTCGCACGGCCCTGCACCGGGTCGGCTACTGGAGCCCGGACATGATCACTGAAGACATCGACATCAGCTGGAAGCTGCAACTCGATCACTGGAGCATCTTCTACGAGCCACGCGCGCTGTGCTGGATTCTGATGCCGGAAACCCTCGGCGGTCTGTGGAAGCAGCGCTTGCGTTGGGCTCAGGGCGGCGCCGAGGTGTTGTTCAAGAACATTCGTGGCATCTGGCAGTACCGCCATCGTTACCTGTGGCCGTTGCTGTTCGAATACTGCCTGTCCACCGGTTGGGCGTTCACTTTCCTGTTGTCGGTGATCTTCTGGGGCGTCGGCAAGTTTGTGGTCATGCCCGAAGCCATTGCGGTGGATCACCTGATGCCGCCGGCGTTTACCGGGTTGTTGCTGGCGTTTGTCTGCCTAGTGCAGTTTGCCGTCAGCATCATCATTGACCGGCGCTACGAGCCGGGGTTGGGCAAGACCATGTTCTGGGTGGTCTGGTATCCGATTGCGTTCTGGTTTGTCAGCCTGCTGACCACGCTGGTCAGTTTTCCCAAGGTGCTGTTTGGCCAACATCAGAAGCGTGCGCGCTGGGTCAGCCCTGACCGTGGCATCAAGCCGATCGGGGACGACGAAGAGGAGGTCATCAAATGAAAATCATCCGGACTCGCCAACGGCCGTTTCTGGTCGTGATCGATGTGATCTTCACCGTTATCGCTTGGGTTGGCCTGCTGTATCTATTGGTGCAAGGCCTGTGGCCATTGGTCGAAACCCACGAAGGTGGGCCGCGCATTGATAGCTCGGCGTTTGATGCGCTCGGCACCTTGCAGATTTATCTGTGGGTGGCGGTGGTGAACGCGGTGATCCTCATTACTTGGGCGCGTTATCAGCACCGCAAAAGCCGCAGCTTCGCCCAGCGCCGACTGCCGGCGCCGGTGGTCGACGATGAGGGGCTGAGCAAGAGTTTCAAGCTGTGCGACGACCGCTTGCAAAAGCTGCGCACCCCGGGGGTGATGACCATTCACAACGATCAGGAAGGCGACATCAGCCATGTGGTGACGCATTTCTGGCCGGTGCAGCAGGCCGAATTGCCGCCGCCGCTGGCACCGCTTGAACACCCGCGAGTGATCTTTTTGCATGCCGAAGACGACGACAATCGTGAGCCGGTCAACCGGATGACCTGACTTCGCGAATCAACTGCCAGGCCTCTGTGATCGGCAGCGGCTGTTTCATTCGCTCGGCCAGCAGCGCCATGGCGCGCTCCTCTTCGCAAGCCACAGCGGCCACCACAACACCGTTTTGACCGAACAGCCCGAGGAAGGGCGGCTGTTCGGGCTTGCCCATGAACTCGACTTCATCCCAATGCTCGGCGTGGCCGAGGTAGTCGTAGTTCTTGCCGAAGTGCCACGTCCAGAAAAACGGCACATCCAGATAGTGCTCGTCGCCGCCAAGCATGTTGGCAGCGGCGATTCGCGCGTGTTGCTGGGCTAGGCGCCAATGTTCGATGCGCTGTGGCTGGCCGTTGAGCGGGAACGTAGCGATATCGCCAATCGCCCACAGACCTTCCGATACGCGCATGCCGCCGTCGACCCGCAGTGAATGGTCTTTCTCCCGTGGTAATACCGTGAAAGCCTCGGTGGCCGGGTGCACGCCGACGCCGGCCAGCACCAGATCCGCTGCAATCCGCAAGCCGTTGTCGAGCAAAACCGCCTCGACTTTGTCGTGACCGGTGATCTCCACGGCCTCATGCTCTGTGATGAACTTCACCCCGTTTTTTTCGTGCAGCGCGCGGATGGCTTTGCCCACGGCTTCGCCAAACTGGGCGGCGAAAGGAATCGCGTGGCGGGCGAGTACCGTGACATCGAGACCCTGCTGGCGCAGCGCCGAGGCGCATTCGAGGGCGATGAAACTGTCGCCGATGATCACCGCGCGTTGATCGGTTTGGGCAGCGTGCATAATCTGTTCGGCCTGGGCTTTTGAGCGCAGGAGGAACACCTGCGGCAGATCCGCGCCGGGTAACTCCAAGGGGTTGGGTTCGCCGCCGGTGGCCAGCACGGCGGCGTTGTAATTCACGGTTTGGCCATCGTTCAGGTGAAGGGTTTTCGCTGGGGCGTCGAGCGAAGTGATTTCGCCTTGAATGCGCTCGATACGCTGCTCTTTATAAAAATCTTCATCGCGCAGCGGCGGGGTTTCTTCCGGCGACATTTCGCCTGCGAGGACAAATTTGCTCAGCACGGTGCGGTCGTAACCGGCGTCTGCTTCGCGGTCGATCATTTTTATGCGCCCGCCAAATCCCTTTTCCCGCAGCGCCGCCGCGCATGCAGTGCCCGCCGCACCGGCGCCGACAATCACGAACGTGCGTGAATCGTCTGCCGGTGGCGTGTGCGGATCGGCGATCGGCTGGTCATCGACCCAAACCTCTTCGCCGCGTAGCTCCAACGGATAACGCTTGAGGCTGTCGAGGGCAGGCGGTTCGCATAAGGCGCCGTCTTCAATACGGAAAGCAGCCTTGTGCCATGGGCAGATCAGCCGACCATGACACAACGCGCCGTCCGCCAATGGCGCGCCGGCATGTGGGCATTCGCCCTGAAACGCACGTAATTGGCCGGCGGCGCGCAGCACAACGATCTTCAAATCACCGATTTTGACTTCCAGGCCACGGTCTTGCGGGACATCGGCGAAACGGGCGACACGGTGCAGGGACATGTTCGACTTCCTCGCGGGCATTTCTCTTACGAGTTTGCGCAACAGTGCGAGGTTCAGCCATTTGCCACTGCCACGGCACGAACGGTACAGCTATAGTTTGCAGGCCGACGACGGCCCCACTGCACAAGGTGCTCCCGGAATGACCCGATTGACCTCTCTCAACCCTTGGCTGGCGGCCGTTGCCGTCGCCCTTTGCGTGCAGTTTCCGGCGCAGGCCGCCCAGGAGCGCTTCACCCTCAGCATCCCTGGTGTGTCCGATAACCGTCTGTTCACCTCGGCAGCGGCCAGCGATGCAGCCGGTTGCGGCGGCAAGAACCAGTCGCCGGCGCTGAGCTGGAACGCCGGCCCTGCCGGTACACAAAGCTACGCGATCGTCATGCACGACCCGGACGGTCAGAAAGGCCTGGGCGTCGATCACTGGATTCACTACGGCATCAAAGCCACCACTCGCCAGATCGCCGCTGGCGTCGGTGCCAAATCCGCGTTCGAAGGCGTCGGCGGCACCAACAGCAAAGGCAACACTCACTATATGGGGCCATGCCCACCGGTGGGTGACAGCGCGCACCACTACATCATCCAGATCTACGCCCTCGACCTGGCCCCGGACGCACTGCCGGCCGGTCTGACCCGCGCCGAGCTGATGGAAAAAATCAAAGGCCATGTGCTGCGCAACAGCAGTGCGGTGCGGCGTTATCACCGCTGAAAATTTTTTCAGTCGCGTTTAACCCGAACTGAAAGGGCTGCCCGTCTCAGTGGATGAATGATCAATTTCATCCCGAGGTCAGCCCCCATGTCCCGTTCCCTGCCTTTTCTGCGACCTGTTGCGGTCGGCGTGCTGTTGGCCATCGCCGGTTGTGGTGTTTCGTCCAACCCGGAATCCGTTGCCGCGCCGGCTCAGCCTGAAACGATGGTGCAGCATGAAGCTGTGCTGGCCGACAGTGCGATGGCCAAGCGCAGTGTTCGCCCGGCACCGATCGCCAGTTTCGCTGCGATGCCCGCGCGGGAAAGTTATCCACAAGGCTATCGCGACGAGCAGCGTGAGCAGTATCAGAAGCTGGCGGATAACCCTATCCACAGCGTCGCCGAAAGCCCGGTCTCGACCTTCAGCGCCGACGTCGACACCGGCGCCTACGCCAACGTCCGTCGCCTGCTCAATCAGGGACGCCTGCCGCCGGAAGGCGCGGTGCGACTTGAGGAAATGGTCAATTACTTTCCCTACGACTACGCATTGCCCAGCGATGGCTCGCCGTTTGGCGTGACCACCGAACTGGCCGCGTCACCGTGGAATCCACACACCCGATTGCTGCGCATCGGTATCAAGGCCTCCGACCGCGCCGTGGCAGAACTGGCCCCGGCCAATCTGGTGTTTCTGGTGGACGTGTCCGGCTCGATGGATCGCCGCGAAGGTCTGCCGATGGTCAAAAGCACGCTGAAACTGCTGGTCGATCAATTGCGCGAGCAGGATCGTGTGTCGCTGGTGGTGTATGCCGGTGAATCCCGCGTTGTGCTGGAGCCGACTTCCGGACGGGAAAAAGCCAAGATTCGTACCGCCATCGAGCAGTTAACGGCGGGTGGCTCGACCGCTGGCGCCTCGGGCATCGAACTGGCCTATCAAATGGCGCAACAATCGTTCATTCCCAAAGGCATCAACCGTATCCTGCTGGCCACCGACGGCGACTTCAACGTCGGCGTCAGCAACTTTGACAGCCTTAAACAAATGGCTGTGGATAAACGTAAAACCGGTATTTCCCTGACCACCCTGGGTTTTGGTGTGGATAACTACAATGAACACTTGATGGAACAACTGGCCGATGCAGGCGATGGCAACTACGCCTACATCGACAACCTGCGCGAGGCGCGCAAAGTGCTGGTCGATCAACTCGGTTCGACCCTTGCCGTGGTGGCGAAAAACGTCAAACTGCAGGTGGAATTCAACCCGGCGCAGGTCAGCGAATACCGCCTGCTCGGCTACGAAAACCGTGCGCTCAAGCGTGAGGACTTCAGCAATGACAAAGTCGATGCCGGTGAAATCGGTGCAGGACACACGGTGACCGCGCTGTATGAAATTGTTCCGACAGGCGAGAAGGGCTGGCTGGAACCGCTGCGCTACGGCAAATCGAGTGTGGCTATTGCCGAGAAGAACGGGGAATTGGCGATGCTGCGTGTGCGATATCAACAGCCCGAAGGTGGGAAAAGTCTGCTGATCGAGCGGCCGATTGCCAATCAAGTCGCACCGGCCAGCGAGGATTTGCGCTTTGCCGCCGCCGTCGCTGCGTTTTCCCAGCAACTCAAGGACGCTCGCTACACCGGCGACTTCAGCTTGAAAGACACCGAAGCGCTGGCCCGTGGCGCGCGGGGCGATGACCGCTTCGGCCTGCGTAGCGAGTTTGTGCAATTGGTCGAACTGGCGCAGAGCCTGCGCACCTCAACCGCATCGAATGCGCTGGCCACTGAGCGACGGATTGAATAGTGAGTCGTCTGAAAGGCTTCATCAGTCAGCTGTTTGCTTCGCCAGACAGCCCGGCCGCCAGCAGCGATGAAACGCTGCTGGCGCGTTATCGCGAGGGCGACGGCGCGGCGTTCGAGATCTTGTACGCCCGTCATCGTCAGGGCCTTTATCGATTTCTGCTCGGTTTGAGCGGCAAACCGGAACTGGTCGACGAAGTCTTTCAGGAAACCTGGCTGAGCCTGATCCGCAGCACCAGTCAGCCACAAGGACGAGCGACCTTTCGTACCTGGTTGTTCCAGATTGCCCGCAATCGCCTGATCGACCACTGGCGCAAGCACGGCGCCCATCAACCGTTGCACGACAGCTATGACGAACAGGCGCACGCGGTCAGCGATGAGGCGAGTGATCCCGAACAACTGCTGAGCCTCAGCCGCGACAGCCAGCGCCTGGAAAACGCACTGCAAACCCTGCCCGCCGACCAGCGCGAAGTGTTCCTGCTTCGCGCCCACGGCGACCTCGACCTGGCACAAATCGCCAGCCTCACCGAAACACCGCTGGAAACCGTCAAAAGCCGCTTGCGCTATGCCCAGCAAAAACTGCGTCGGCTGCTGGCCGAGGAGGTACTGACATGACTGACGCCCGCCAGACACCCGAAGATCCTGTGATCAAACATGTTCGCGAACAGCACAACGCTGAACCGCCCGCGCACCTCGACGCGTTCATCCTCAACGCTGCCCACCGCGAAGCCCCGGCACCGAAGCCAGGCCTGTGGCAACGCTGGCTCGACGCCTGCCGCAAACCGCGCTGGCAAGTCGCCTTCGCCAGCCTCGTCGGCGTCGCCCTGATGCTCTCGCTGGTACAACGCGCCCCCGAACCGCAGCCCCAATTCGACTTCGCCCCGGCTGCCAAACCCGCTGCGCCGATGGCTCGCAAACAAGCGCCCGAAGCATTGTCCGCTCCCGCGCCGATGGAAGAAATGGCTGCGCCGATGCAAAGCGAAGCGTTCAGTGCCGACGAAGCCAAAACCAGCAAACGCGCCGCCGCCCCGGCCAACGGCCTCGACGAACAACTGCGCGAAGTCCTGCGTCTGCGCGAATCCGGCCAATCAAAAGCGGCCGACACCCTGTTCAACAACCTGCACAAACGCTACCCCAACGCCGACCTCGACGCCCGACTGGAAAAAATCCAGCAGAACTGACCGCCTGTTCGCCCAGCCATTTGGCATTGCCCCGCAAAAACGCGCACTATCGGGCCATAGCTGAATCGCTGGAGAACACCGTGGCACCAAAAATCGACCGCATCGCCCAACTCCTCAATTGCCCGCAAAAGGGCGAAGAGATGCGCCGCGCGATTACTGAAGCGCGTAAGGAATTTCTGCTGAGCCAGCAGGAAGAGGATGTGCTTGAGGAAGACGGCGTCTTTGAAGAGGAGGTTGAGGGGGAATACGACGAGGATGAGGATTACGACGAGTTTGATTGGACGACGGAGTGAAGCTATTTGAGGAATTCCCTTTAAAAAATCATTTCCTCCCCCTGAGTTTTCAGCTGCCATTGTCCATTTATCTGTTCGTTGACCCTCCGTGCTGAAAAGGGCACTATAAGGTACTATTTTTCGTACTTTTGGAGGCGTCATGGAGCACCTGCTGGCTAGTCGTTCAGTAAGCATTACTGAATTGAAACGCAGCCCCAGTACTGTGATCGAGCTTGCCGGTTCGGAGCCCATCGCCGTTCTCAACCATAATCGCCCAGCTGCCTATCTCTTGGCCCATGCGACTTATCAGGAGTTGCTGGATCGCTTGCGAGCGGCTGAATTGCGCGAGGCAATCGCTGCAAGTCGTAACGATCCTCGTCCGGCGGTCGCAGCCGACACCGTTTTTGCTGAGATTGATGCGCTTATAGATGACATCGAAGCTGAGCAAAATCGCTTATGACGCGGTTGTTATTTTCCGCAATGGCTCGAGAGGATCTGCAACAGATCGCCCGCTTTATCGCTCGTGACAACCTTGGACGTGCTCGGACCTTCGTTGGTGAGTTGCGTGTGCGCTGTGATCAGTTGACCAGCCAACCGAATCAAGGAATTTCCCGAGAGGAGTGTGCCAGGGGGCTGAAAATGATCGCCCACGGTCGCTACCTGATTTTTTACTCACTTGTTGAGAGAGATGTTCAGATAGAGAGGGTTCTGCATAGCGCGCGAGACATCGCTCGAGTACTCGATCCCCACACCCCGGATCGCTAGCCGGAGCAGGCTGAAAAACAGCGTGTCTAGTCCTGAAATAGGTTTACACCTATTTCACCCTAACGCTCGATGCACCGCATCGGGCGTTTTGTATTTTAAAGACAGGTGCGGCCGCTCCTGGTTGTAGATCGTGACCGCCTCTTGCACCAT
>NZ_JACSZV010000037.1 GCF_014472415.1 Pseudomonas sp. N40(2020) | reverse complement strand
CCCCAGAACACTGTCTTTCTGATTGGTTTCAGTGCCTATTCCATCGACATAGATTGGACGCGATATGTACTTGAAAGCGCCATCGCTTTCAGCTTTTTGAGTGTTTTTATATAAAGAATGTAATTTTTTAACGTTGGTTGGGCCGGCGCCATAGCTGCTATCCGGGTCACTCATGTATGGCTTGCAACTCGCAGGAATATCCTCTGGCGCAATCGGATGCTGCGCACCACACAACAACCCAGCGGCCGTGTTATTCGCATTATTCCCAGTGCCATCAAAGAAAACCCCAATCCGTAACGCGATCCCAATCTTCTCAGGCTCGGGCGCAGGTTCTTTCCCGTGTTTCTCATATTCCGCCCAGCGCTGGGCATGGATATCAACGGGTTTGGCTTCTTCGTAGCGGTGGTTTTTCGGGGGGTTGGGGACGTAGCCGCTCATCCTTGATTCCTTGTTCTGATCCTTGAGAACGGCCCGAAGGGTGACAGCCGAGGCTTGGGGGCGCAAGGCGTGGCCGTGTGCCAGCCCGGTTGAGACAGCGTGGTTTGACGAGGGTTTCCCCTCGTCGTGGCGGTTGGGTTATTTGGGGATTTCGACGTTGTCCAGCGCTTGGTTGACGGCCAATTCGGCAAGCATTACGACTTGCGCGATGCCTAGCGCGTTTTTGCGGTGGGAGGTATCGAGTATGGCGGCGAAGTTGTTGAGCATTTCGCTGGCAGAGCCGAGGGTTTCGCTGGCGTTGGCCAGGAGGGATTCAGTGTCGTACTTCGGGTTGGCGAGGTACATGCGCTCGGGTTCGTTGGTGCTGGCCATGATGTGGTCGGCGGGTTTGAGGTAGTGGTCGAGGGCGCGCTCGGCGGCTTCGTGAAATTTCTTGGAATCCGGGGATTGGTAGGGGGATGCGGGGTCGGTGACTGGCGGGTTTGGCGTTACTTTGAACATAGATGAAGCTCCTAACACATTTAGAGGAGGCTTCACCCTTTCGCTACCAAACGAAGGGTGGCGGCCATGCACAGGTTGGTAGACCGGGTGTTAGGATCCGGCGCGCCCTAGGACGCCCTGTACATGACCACCATAAGTCCGAATCGGAGAAATCTCGGCGATGGTGGAGCTGTACATCTAACACCGGGCTACCAAACCCGATCACTGTTTTTCAGTGACCGACAAACGATAGAACCCGCGACCTAGACGCACAAGCCGGCGGATTCTGGCGTAGTCGTAGCCGATGGCGCAAGACGTTGTAGGGCATGACCAGCAACGAGAGACACCTATTAAACAAACACGCCGCGCCCTGTTTATAGGCCAGTCGAGGTAATGAGCATTGAGATTCAATGCGTCTCAAAAGAATTCCACTGATGCGTATCAAGAGCCAGCGCGCAGTAGGGTTCGAAAACGTAAAGCTCAAGCGCATTCTCGATGGCAATTGCTGCCACCTGAAGTGTCTTTAAATAGGATTGGGCCTCTGCGAATGATGTACCGAATAGAGCGTCATCCATCGCCTTCGCGCGCGTAAGTTTGGAAATCGTTCGATCTGGATGCTTAGCCATCGCTATGCGAAAAGCCAGGCTAGCGTCGAAATGCGTTTTACCGAAGACGTGCTGACGAAGCCGACTGACCACGCTTCTGGAAATCCCCACGTAGATCGGCACTCCGTTGTCGATCAGCACATAGCATCCCGAAAAGTCATGTGCCAGATCGAACTGCTTCAGCAACGATTTAGTGCCAACCCCCGGAACTGAAAATGCCTTCATCTCTCGTGGATCAGCGAGAGCGCTTTTCATTCTGCTCATGTGGGAGGGCAGAACCGTGATGGCTAACTCTTCAAATGTGTGCGGGCATTCGTGTAGTGGCATTGGAAAACAGTTCGCTCTTGAGGTGATAACCAACGCTAGCGCGTCAAGTCAGCCCATTACAATCCATGTGATGCACGTCGGTTTGAAACAACACCTAAAAATAAATGGATAGCTCTGTGTAGCGATGAGCAAAGGCACTCGCTACACAGGACGTACCTCCTACTTTGATATCTCGATGTTGTCCAGCGCTTGGTTGACGGCCAATTCGGCAAGCATTACGACTTGCGCGATGCCTAGCGCGTTTTTGCGGTGGGAGGTGTCGAGTATGGCGGCGAAGTTGTTGAGCATTTCGCTGGCGGAGCCGAGGGTTTCGCTGGCGTTGGCTAGCAACGATTCGGTGTCGTACTTCGGGTTGGCGAGGTACATGCGCTCGGGTTCGTTGGTGCTGGCCATGATGTGGTCGGCGGGTTTGAGGTAGTGGTCGAGGGCGCGCTCGGCGGCTTCGTGGAATTTCTTGGAATCCGGGGATTGGTAGGGGGATGCGGGGTCGGTTACTGGCGGGTTTGGCGTTACTTTGAACATGGTGAAACTCCTAGTTATTAAAAAGGAGCCATCACCTTCGCTACCAAACGAGGGTGGCGGCCATACGCGGGTTGGTAGACCGGTAACTAGGACCCGGCACACCCGAAGGTGTCCTGCGCATGGCCACCATTGAGCAGAGACCCGACGGGCCTGCGAACGGTGCGCGATGCGACTAGTTATGGCGGGCTACCAAACCCGATCACTGCTTTTCAGTGACTGACAAACGATAGAACCCGCGACCTAGACGCACAAGCCGGCGGATTCTGGCGTAGTCGTAGCCGATGGCGCAAGACGTTGTAGGGCATGGATGGCGACAGGAGGTTTCGCTTAAACAGGTTTGTTGTTTGTTGTTTATTTTGCTCAATGATTGCTGCGGCGCAGGGGCAACCGTCATCGCGAGCAGGCTCGCTCCTACAGAGGATTGTGGCTGGTTTTGAATTTTTTAGGCCGGGCTGACGCTATCGCGGGCAAGCCCGGCTCCCACAGGTTTTGTGGGTTACTCAGGCTCTGCGTTGAGTCATTTGGATCAAGGCTGATTGACTGCTGCCCGGCGCCAATGGGTGAAGTTCATCGCCGCCCTGCACTCACTTTTTGCTGTTAGCCAGATGATGCGCGACCAACGCATTGGCATGCCCATGGCCCATGCCATGTTCTTCCTTGAGCCACGCCACCAGTTCCATGTGCTTTTTGTCGGTGACGCTGGCGAGCAGGTTCAGCCAGTGGTCGATGGGTTGGCCGTACTTTTTCTCGATGGAGGGGAAGTAGGACGCCGGGCCTTTTACTTTGTTGTCTTCGGTCATGCTGCACGCTCCTTGTCGGCAAGGCCTAAGAGTGGACGCGAAGTGCGGTTCCGGCAACTATCGCGCTCTGCCAGACAACACAGAAACTGTAGGAGTGAGCCTGCTCGCGATCGCGGTGGTTCAGTCAAAATCGATGCTGACTGCACAGGCGTCCTCGCAGCAGGCTCAATCCTACAGGGGGTCAGCGTGAACCTGTACGCCCCGGCAGCATCCGCACCAGCGTGTTATCCCGCACCCAATAATGGTGAAACAACCCCGCCGCCGCGTGCAGACCGATCACCCAATAACCGCTGCTGCCGATCAGTTCGTGCCAGTACTTGAGGCGTTTGGCGAGGTCTGGGTCGATGGCGACCGGCGCCGGTACGTGAAAGCCGAAGTAGGGGAACGGTTTGTCGCCGGCGGCGAGCATCAGCCAGGCGAGGATCGGCGTGGCGATCATCAGGCCGTAGAGGGCCAGGTGCGTCAGGTGCGCGATGCCGGTCTGCCAGGCTGGGGGTTTGGGGGTGATCGGTGGGCGCGGGGTCAGGCGGCCGATGAGGCGCAGCCACACCAAGGCGAAGATGCTTGCGCCGAACAGGCCGTGAAAGCCCATCAGCAGGCCGCGCGCTTCGCTGCCCTTGGGCATGTAGCCTTTGATTTCGACGCAGGCATAGACGCCGACGAACAGCGCCAGCATCAGCCAGTGCATCGTGATCGAGAGTTTTCCATAACGGGTTGCGGCGTTGTCGCGGGTCATAAAGATGCGCCTCGTGATTGTCGTGGGTGACGGTCGATGCGGTCGACGGTCACGTTCCTTTGGCCGGGCGAACCGACGGTGTCACCCTGCCCGGCCAGTCTTAAGACAGTCTGAAGATCGGCTTGCAGGTTAACCTTTTTTCACCTTCAGACTTCGTTAAGAAATGGCTCGGATACTTCGCTCAAATCTTTGAGGGAGGCGTTCTGCCCATGCCCGATTTCGACTGGAACATCCCCCTGCCTCTGCATTTCGGCCAGGCCGAAACGCCGCAGATGACGCTGACCCATGCGTTGCCCGACGACGCACAACGAACGGCGTTCGAAGCGTTCATTCAGCAACGTTTTCGCAAGGCCCACGGTGCCGATATTCGCCACTTCATGCCCGAGCTGTTCGGCATGCACAACGCCGACGGTGAGCTGAGTGCTGTGGCCGGTGTGCGCCGCGCGCATCTGGAGCCGCTGTTTCTTGAGCGCTATCTGGATGAGCCGATCGAGCCGCTGATCAGCGCGGCGGCGGATCGCCCGGTGACGCGCAACGGCATCGTCGAGGTCGGCAACCTCGCCGCCAGCGACACCGGCAGTGCGCGCCTGAGCATCATCGCCATCACTTACTTGCTGGCCATGGGCGGTCTGGAATGGGTGACCTTCACCGGCAACATCGGGCTGGTCAACAGCTTCCATCGCCTCGGTTTGAAGCCAGTGACATTGTGCGCCGCGAACCCGGAGCGACTGGGTGACGAGCGTCAACATTGGGGCAGTTATTACCAAAGCAAACCTTGGGTTCACGTCGGCAACATCCGCGCCGGGTTCATCCATTTGCGCAATATCGGCCTGTTCACACGCTTGGGGCTGCCGACCTCGATTGAAGGAGCTTTCCATGTCGCTTGAACTGCAACGCTTCCAGGAAACCCTGCGCAGCCATGCCGGGCGCAATGACGGTGCGGTTGCCCTGTGGGGCGATTCGCTGAAAATCGATTACACAACCTTGTACGCCGAGGTGATGTATCGCCAGGAGCGATTGCGCGATGAAAACGTGCAAGTGATTGCACTGGCGCTGGATAACGGCGTCGACGCGATGCTTTGGGACTTGGCCGTGCTGTTCGAAGGCCTGACCTGCGTGACGCTGCCGCCGTTCTTCAGCCCGGCGCAACGCGCCCATTGTCTGGAGCAAAGCCAGGCCGAACGGGTGATCGCCGAGCCGGAACTGGCAGCCGAATTGCTCGCGGGCGGTTACGAGAAAAGCGGCGAGTTCTGGTGCCGCTCGTTCAGCGGCCCGAGCCGCATGCCCGCCGGCACCGCCAAACTGACCTTCACCTCCGGCACCACCGGCACACCCAAAGGCGTGTGTCTGAGCACCGACAGTTTGTTGCGGGTTGCACGCGAGCTGCATCAGGCAAGCGAACCCACCAATCCTGAGCATCATCTGGCCCTGCTGCCGCTGGCGATTCTGCTGGAAAACCTCGGCTGTTATGCGGCGCTTTATGCCGGCGCGATGTTGAGCCTGCCGAGCCAGAAAACCCTCGGGATTCAGGGCGCCAGCGGCGTCGATGTGCCGCGCTTGCTGGGCTATCTGGCCAGTCGTGCGCCGGAGAGTCTGATTCTGGTGCCGCAGTTGTTGCTGTTGCTGGTCAGCGCCGCCGAACAGAAAGCCTTCGACCCCCAAAAACTGCGCTTTGCCGCTGTCGGTGGCGCACGGGTTTCCGAAGATTTGCTGCACCGCGCACAACGGGTCGGCCTGCCGGTTTTTGAAGGGTATGGTTTGTCCGAATGTGCGTCGGTGGTGTGCCTCAATCGCCCCGGCGCGCGACGTCCGGGAAGCGTAGGCCGGCCCTTGCCGCATGTTGAAGTGCGCCTGGCCGAAGACGGCGAAGTGCTGATCAAGGGCTCGCCGCTGCTGGGGTATCTGGGCGATGCGCCGCTCGCCGAAGAGTGGTGGCCAAGCGGCGATCTCGGCGAGTTCGATCCGGAGGGTTTTCTTTACCTCAAGGGCCGCAAGAAGCATCAGTTCGTCACCAGTTTCGGGCGCAACGTCAACCCGGAATGGGTCGAGTCGGAGCTGACCCAGCGCCGCCACATCGCCCAGGCATTCGTCTATGGCGAGGCGATGCCGCATAACCACGCGCTGCTATGGCCGCACCGCACCGATTGCAGCGATGCGGAGCTGGCCGCCGCTGTCGCCGTGGCCAACGAAGCCTTGCCCGATTACGCCCAGGTGCATCACTGGACGCGCCTGCCCCAACCGTTCACCGCCGCCAATGGCCTGCTGACCGCCAATGGCCGCCCGCGCCGCGAAGCTATCGTCGCGCAATACCACGATCAATTGACCGAATCCGTTGTTTCCGAGGAAGCCGCATCATGAATTTTTTCGACACCCTGCAAGAAGCCACGCAGCAGGAACGCCACGAGTTGTTCAACCTGCCAATCATCCTTGATGCGCTGCAAGGCAAAGTCAGCCTTGAGAGTTATCGGGCATTTCTTGCTCAGGCCTATTACCACGTGCGCCACACCGTGCCGTTGATGATGGCGTGCGGTGCGCGTCTGCCGTCGCGTCTGGAGTGGCTGCGCAAAGCGGTGTGCGAGTACATCGAGGATGAATACGGCCATGAACAGTGGGTGCTCAACGACATTGCCGCGTGTGGCGGTGATCGCGATGCCGTGCGCGATGGGCAGCCGTCGCTGTCGATCGAGTTGATGGTCAGCTTCCTCTACGACCTGATCGCCCGGGGCAATCCGGTGGGTCTGTTCGGCATGGTCAACGTGCTTGAAGGCACCAGCATTGCCTTGGCCACCCACGCGGCGGGCAGTATTCGCGAGCGTCTGGCGTTGCCGGAAACGGCGTTCAGTTACTTGAGCTCCCACGGTTCGCTGGACATCGAGCACATGCAGACTTACCGCCGACTGATGAACCAACTGGAAGATCCAGAAGATCAGGCGGCGGTGATTCACGCTTCGAAAGTCGTCTATCGCCTGTACACCGACATGTTCCGTGGCTTGCCGCGCAACACGGAGGCTCAACATGCAGCTGCGTGAAGCACGTGTTGTGTTGACCGGTGCCAGTGGCGGCATCGGCATGGCCATCGCCAATGCCTTGTGCGCCGCCGGCGCGCGGGTGCTGGCCGTGGCCCGACATCAAGAAGCGCTGCTGCCGCTGCTGGAGCGTTATCCGCAAAACCTGTGCTGGGTCGCCGCCGACCTGACCTACCTCAGCGACCGACGCAAAGTGCTGGCCGCCGCCGAAGCCATCGGCGGCATTAACCTGCTGATCAACGCGGCCGGGGTCAACCACTTCGCCATGCTTGAGCAGCTCGACGACAACGACATCAACGCGATGCTGGCGGTGAACATCAGCGCGCCGATCTGCCTGACCAAGCTGTTGCTGCCAATGCTCAAACAGGCCAACAGCGCGATGGTGGTCAACGTTGGCTCGACCTATGGCTCGATCGGCTACCCCGGTTACGCCAGTTATTGCGCGACCAAGTTTGCCCTGCGCGGGTTTTCCGAAGCGCTGCGCCGGGAGTTGGCCGACACCCGGGTCAGCGTGCTGTACGTCGCGCCACGCGCCACCCGCACAACGATGAACAGCGCGGCGGCGCAAGCCTTGAACGATGCGCTCAAGGCCAACGTCGATGACCCGCAAACCGTCGCCGCAGCGGTGATTCACGCAATTGCCGGAGACCGTCGCGACCTGTATCTGGGCTGGCCGGAACGTTTCTTCGTGCGCCTCAACAACCTGCTGCCGCATCTGGTTGATCGGGGTCTGCGCAAGCAGTTGCCGCTGATCCGCCGCCTCAGTGAAAAATCTGAAAACGAGACCCTCAAGCCATGAAAAAACTTTCCGCATGCCTGTTGTTGGCCGCCCTGAGTCAAAGCGTCTGGGCGCTGGACTCCGCCGATCAGCAACGCCTCACCGGCATCCAGCAGAGCTGGGCGCACATTCAATACGAAGTGGCCGAGAAACAGCGCGCCGCCGCTTTCGAGCAACTGTCCAGCGAAGCCACGGCGTTCACCACGCAACGCCCGGCCGTGGCCGAAGCCTGGATCTGGAAAGGCATCGTCACCAGCAGTTGGGCCGGTGCCGAAGGTGGGCTCGGTGCCTTGAGCAAAGCCAAGGACGCCAAGGCTGATCTGGAAAAATCCCTGACGCTTGACCCCAAAGCCTTGCAAGGTTCGGCCTACACCAGCCTCGCCGCACTGTATGACCGCGTGCCGGGCTGGCCGATCGGTTTCGGCGACAGCGACAAGGCTGAGCAACTGCTCAAGCAGGCGCTGCAACTTAATCCCAACGGCATCGATAGCCTGTACTTCTGGGGCGATCACCTCTACCGTGAAAAACGCTACGCTGAAGCGAAAGGGGCGTTGCAAAAAGCCCTGCAAGCCGCGCCGCGTCCGGGCCGAGAAAGCGCCGACGCCGGGCGTCGCAAAGAGATTGCCGCCCTGCTGGTGGACGTCAACAAGAAACTCGACTGACAGGAGTCCGCGTGCGTTTATTACTGATTGAGGATGACGTGGCGCTCGGTGAAGGCATTCATCAGGCGCTGGGGCGTGAGGGTTACACCGTCGATTGGCTCAAGGACGGCAGCAGCGCGTTGCATGCGCTGCTCAGTGAAACCTTCGACGTGGCGGTGCTCGATCTCGGCCTGCCGCGCATGGACGGCCTCGAAGTGCTGCGCCGTCTGCGCGACACCGGCTCGAATTTGCCGGTGCTGATTCTCACTGCCCGCGATGCTACCGAGGATCGCATCGCCGGGCTCGACGCCGGGGCGGACGATTATCTGGTCAAGCCGTTCGATCTGGCCGAACTCAAGGCGCGGTTGCGTGCCTTGTTGCGACGCAGCGCCGGGCGCGCCCAGGCGCTCATCGAACACGCTGGCATCAGCCTCAACCCTGGCACCCAGCAGGTCAGCTATCAGGGCCAACCCGTGGCGCTGACGCCCAAGGAGTATCAGTTGCTGCACGAATTGCTCTCGCCGCCGGGCCGGGTGATGACCCGCGATCAACTGATTCAGTTGCTCTACGGCTGGAATGAAGAGGCGGAAAGCAACACCCTGGAAGTCCACATCCATCACCTGCGCAAGAAATTCTCCACCGACCTGATCCGCACCATTCGTGGCGTGGGCTATCTGGTGGAGGAGCGTCGATGACCTCGATCCGCCGTCGTACGCTGACGCTGATCATCGGCCTGTTGCTGGCCGGTCTGGCGGTGCTCAGCACGTTCAATGTGCATGACAGCAACCACGAAATAGCCGAAGTCTACGACGCGCAACTGGCGCAAAACGCCCGGTTGCTGCAAGGCGTGATGCGCATGCCAATGGACAGTACCGAGCACGCGCAGTTGTATCAGGCGTTCAATCAGGCCCTGGGCGAAGCCAAGCCCCGGGTCGATGGTCATCCGTACGAAAGCAAAATCGCTTTTCAGGTGTGGGATCCCAAGGGTGAGGTGCTGGTGCATACCGCCAGCGCGCCCTCCTTCACCGCACCGCCGACCCAACCGGGTTTCAGCGATGTGCTGGATTTGAAGGGTCGGCAATGGCGGGCGTTCATGCTGGAGGACAAGCAGAACAGCCTGCGCATCTGGGTCGGCGAACGCGATGACGTGCGCTCAGATCTGGTCGACCGTATCGTGCGTCACACTTTATGGCCAAACGTGATCGGCAGCCTGATCCTCGCGGCCATGATCTGGCTGGCCATCGGTTGGGGCCTCAAGCCGCTGGCGGACATGGCCGCGACCCTGCGCGCCCGCCACAGTGGATCGCTGGAACCGCTGCAAATGACACCGCTGCCCAGCGAACTGGAACCGATGCAGGCCGCGCTCAACCGCATGCTCGCGCAGATCCAGGAAGTGCTCGGCCGCGAACGCCGCTTCATCGCCGACGCCGCCCACGAAATGCGCACGCCGCTGGCGGTGCTGCGGGTGCATGCGCAAAACCTCCTGGAGGCCGGCACCGAACAAGAGCGTCGCGAATCCCTGGAGTTTCTGATCGTCGGCGTCGACCGCACCAGCCGCCTGGTCAATCAGTTACTGACCATGGCGCGCCTGGAACCCAAAACCAACCCGCCGCCACTGCAACGCATCGACCTCAGCGAAACCGTGCGCAACAGCCTGGTGCAACTGACACCGTGGTTGCTGAGCAAACAGCTGGAGCTGGCCTTCGAAGACAGCGCCGAACCGCTCCACGTCATGGCCAGCACCGCCGCCATCGACATTGCCCTGAACAACCTGATCACCAACGCCGCCAACTTCTCCCCGGAACACGGCGTGATCACCGTGACGCTGACTCAGGCCGACGGTTTCTGCCATTTGAGTGTCGAGGATCAGGGGCCGGGCATTGATGAGGAAGATCGAGAGCGGCTGTTCGAAAGGTTCTACAGTCGCGGCAATGCCCAGGGCGCGGGATTGGGGCTGACTATCGTCAACACCATCGCGACGCGGCTGGGTGGGCGGATTACGTTGGTCAATCGGGCTGAAGGTGGGTTGCGGGCGACGTTGTCGATGCCTGGCGCACAATCGCGCCCCGCGGCACAACGTATCACCCGCGAGCTACCACAGGGCTGAGTACGCAGCGCAATCCTGGCCGATTCTGATTGGCCGGCCTGCCCGTTCGTCACTTGAGCGGGCAATCGGCCAAATCAACGGCATGCGACCAGCCCACACACCTATGCTTGGTGAACCTTCCAAGGCGTCCTCGCTAATGCCTGAAACTCGTCCTCTGAACATTCAATACCTCAAGACTGCGTGCTCGAGTTGCAGCGTTGTGGAACTGTGCCTGCCGATTGGCCTGACCGGAAAGGAAGTCGAACGCCTGGATACGCTGATCGTGCAGCGTTCCAGGATCAAGAAAGGCGCGGCGCTGTATCGCGCAGGCGATCCGTTGCGCTCGCTCTATGCGGTGCGCACCGGTTCGTTCAAGACCAGTGCTGTATCCGTCGACGGCCGGGAGCAAGTCACCGGTTTTCATATACCCGGCGAGATGCTTGGCCTCGACGCGATCAGTCGCGATGAGCACGTGTGCAGTGCATTTGCCCTGGAGGACAGTGAAGTCTGCCCCATCCATTTCGCCCAACTGGAGAAGCTGGCCCAGACCTTGCCGTCATTGCAGCACAACCTCAACAAACTGCTGAGTCGGGAGATCGTGCGCGATCACGACATGCTGATGTTGCTCGGCAACATGAGCTCGGATGAACGCCTGGCGGCATTTTTGGTGAATCTCTCGCAACGCTTCAACATGCGCGGATATTCCTCCAGAGATTTCGTGCTGAAGATGCGCCGCGAAGAAATCGGTTCCTACCTGGGGCTGCGCCTGGAAACCATCTGCCGTGGCATCGGCCATCTGCGGGATCAGGGTTTGGTGGACATCTCGGGACGTAACGTGAAAATCCTCGACATGAGAGGCCTCAAACAACTGATCGTCGGCTGTCGGCCGACTCAGTCGCCGATCTGATCCAGATCAGATGCCCGCATCACCAACGGCGTACAAAGAGATCAGCGCAATGCACCGCGCGTTGATCTTTTCCACGCTGGAGGTCACATCATGCTCACTGTCAAAGACCACAATGATCGGACCGCGGCTGTGTATGCCACGCACCACGGCCAATACTGGATCGAATCGCTCAAGGACGGCCGACACGTGCTGATCCGGCCGCTGGCCGAAAAGGATCGCGAACGCGAATACGCGTTTATCAAGCGCTTGTCCCCCGAGTCCCGCCACATGCGTTTTCTGGCACAGATCAGCGAACCGGGCACGGCGTTGCTCGATCAGTTAATGGACATCGACCAGAAGCAACGCGCAGCCTTTATCGCGCTGGTTCACGAGAACGGCGAATTGATCGAGATCGGTATCAGCCGCTATGCCGCCACGGCCGAAAAAGAATGCGAATTCGCGGTGACGGTCGCCGATGAATGGGCGCATCTGGGCCTGGCAACCTTGCTGATGGAGCACCTGATCAAGGCCGCCCGACAGAACAACTTCCGCCGCCTGTACTCCTTGGATTCGGCCAGCAACACGGGCATGCGCGAATTGGCCAAAGCCTTGGGCTTTGAAACCCACAGTGATCCCGACGATAGCCACCAGGTCATCCATCGCCTGTTTCTGTAGCAGATCAACGCGCCCCGCTCCGCCAACGGTACGTGGCGCGTTTGATCACGGTGTAATCGCGACCTTCATCACGCCATCGCGCTGATGGCCGAACAACTCATACGCCGCCTCGATATCGTCCAGTTTGAAATGGTGGGTCACCAGCGGTGACAGATCGACGCCACCGCTTTGCACCACCGCCATCAACCGGCGCATGCGTTCCTTGCCGCCGGGGCACAGGGTGCTGACGATGCTGTAATCGCCCAAACCCGCTGCAAAAGCATCGTAGGGAATGCGCAGATCCGAAGCGTAAACCCCAAGGCTCGACAATCGCCCGCCCGGGCGTAACACCCGTAATGCAGACTCAAACGTACCCTGGGTGCCCAAGGCTTCGATGGACACATCCACGCCGCGGCCATCAGTCAACACCATGATTTGCTCAACCACGTCACCGTCCTTGAAATTGACTATGTGGGTCGCGCCCAACTGCCGCGCAACCGTCATGCGCTCGGCCACCGCGTCGACACCGATGATGACGCTTGCACCCTTGAGCCGCGCACCGGCCACTGCGCAGAGCCCGATCGGCCCCAGCGCAAACACTGCAACGGTGTCGCCGATACTGACCTCGCCGCGCTCTGCGCCGGAGAACCCGGTGGACATGATGTCCGGGCACATCAGCACCTGTTCATCACTCAGCCCGTCGGGGATCGGACACAGGTTGGCTAGCGCATCCGGCACCAACACATACTCCGCCTGACAACCATCAATGATGTTGCCGAACTTCCAGCCGCCGGTGGCGCGAAAGCCGTGCCGGGTGTCCGGCCCGTCCTGTGAGCCGCAGCCGCACAGGCACGCGTAACTTTGGCCGCTCGGGGTAATGGCGCCGGCAATCACCCGCTGACCTTCGACAAAGCCGCGCACTTGCGAGCCGAGTTTCTCGATGACACCCACCGGCTCATGACCAACGGTCAAGCCTTTGGCCACCGGATACTCGCCGCGCAGGATGTGGACGTCAGTGCCACAGATCGTGGTGGTGGTGATGCGCACCAGCGCGTCCAACGGGCCTACTTCGGGGATCGGCTTGTCATCCAGCACAATGCGATCCTTTTCGACGAAAATCGCCGCTTTCATCATGGCCATGAGCGATGTTCCTGCGCGGGTGGTTCCAGTGAGTGCAGCACCTATTGGAGACTGCGCCGACTTAACCGACACAAGGTTGATCACGATCAACCATTGCGGGATCGCTTGCGCGATTACCGCGCGTCGGGCGTCAGCGTCGCTGCCCCCTGCCATTGACAAAGATCAAGGCGTGAGCCCCGGCACGGAGCAGGATGACTCAACGCCTTTGCCGCCATTGCGCACAAGCATTCATGCCGTTACCCACGGGAGTTTTGTCATGTCCGAGCAAGCACGTTTCATGCTGGTGGCCCCACCCCTGATGAAAGACAGCCCCGCATTCGAACGGGCTGGCGCACTGGCCAAGGCCTCGGGGGCGGCGCTGCACATTGTGGCGTTCGATTATCTGGAAGGTCTGGCAACCGCCGGACTGGTTAACGAACAGGCACTGGAACAGATGCGTATCGGCTATGTCGAGCGTCACCGCCAGTGGCTGGAAGATCAGGCCAGACCCTTGCGTCATCTTGGCGTCACGGTGACGACCGAGGTGGTCTGGATCGAGCACCCCTTGCGCGAGATCCTGATTCACCTCAAAGAGCAGCCGATGGCCCTGCTGATCAAGGATCTGGAGCCCGCCTCATTCATGTCCCGGCTGATGTTCACGCCACTCGATCTGCACCTGCTGCGCGAATGCCCGGTCCCCCTGCATTTCGTCAGCCATGTGCACAATGCCCGGCCTCGGCGAATGGTTGCCGCTGTGGATCCGTTTCATCGTGACGCCCGGTACGAAGACTTCAACGACCGGATTCTGCGTGAGGCCGTCAAACTGGCAAGCCTCAGCGACGCCGAACTGGAAGTGATCTATGCCTATGACCTGTCATCGATCAGCGCCGATGAGTTCGGATTCGACAATGCCTCGACGTTTTTCACGCAGGGCAACGCCAAAGCACTGTTCGATGCACAAGCCACCGCGTTCCGCGCACTGGCCGAACGCAACGGCATCCCGCCGGAGCGCCAACACATGATCATGGGCGATCCGGCCAAAGTGCTGTGCAGCTATGCCGATGCCTATGACATCGACGTGATCATCATGGGCCGTGTCGGCCATCGCGGCCTCGGCCGGTTGGTCGGCAGCACGGTGGAACACCTGCTGTACAAAATGCCCTGCAGCGTCTGGGTGGTGTCGCCGCAAATGCTGTCCGCCTGAACGCAGCCACCCCTTAAAGTCGGCGGGCTCAGATCGAGCGCTGATTGACCCGCGCCATCAATTGTTCGGCCGTTTCTTTGCGCTCCGAATACCGATCAACCAGAAAATCCTGGCGGTCGCGCAGCAGCACGGTGAACTTCACCAATTCTTCCATCACGTCGACGACGCGGTCATAGAACGGCGACGGTTTCATCCGCCCTGCCTCGTCGAACTCCATGTAAGCCTTGGGCACCGAGGACTGGTTGGGGATGGTGAACATGCGCATCCAGCGTCCCAACACCCGCAGTTGATTGACGACGTTGAACGACTGCGATCCACCGCACACCTGCATCACCGCCAGGGTTTTGCCCTGGGTCGGGCGAACGGCGCCAAGCTCCAGCGGAATCCAGTCGATCTGTGCCTTGAACACCGCCGACATGGCGCCATGACGTTCTGGCGAACACCAGACCTGACCTTCCGACCACAGCACCAGTTCGCGCAGCTCCTGCACTTTCGGATGGTCGACGGGGACGTCGTCGGGCAATGGCAAACCGGACGGGTTGAAAATGCGCGTCTCGGCGCCGAAGTGTTCGAGCAAGCGTGCGGCTTCCTCTACCAGCAAACGGCTGAAAGAGCGTTCGCGGGTCGAGCCGTAGAGCAACAGGATGCGCGGTTTGTGTTCGCCCGAGGTCGTGGCTTTAAAGCCTTCGAACAGGGTTGGATCAAGGTTGGGCAGATGTTCTGACATATATCCTCCGGCTTACAGGGAGCCGATTCGATCCAGCTCACGCTGCAGTTCTGCGCGGCTGAGCGTTGCAAAAGGCAGGCCGAGGAAGGTCGCACAGCGCCGCTCGATGATCGCCAGCGTGGCACTGAACGCCGCATCCACTGCGGCCTCGTCACCGGTCACATCGGAGGGATCTTCCAGGCCCCAATGGGCTTTCAGCGCCGGACCGAAGTACACCGGGCAGCTTTCACCGGCGGCCTTGTCGCAGACGGTGATGACGATGTCCGGCGGGTTGTCTTCGAAGGCGTCATTGCCTTTGCTGTACAGGCCATCGATGGAAATACCGGCCTGTTGCAGCGTGGCAAGACTGCGTGGCAGCACCTGGCCTTTAGGGAAACTGCCAGAACTCAGCGCCTCGAAACCCGGGCGCGCCAGGTGATTGAACATGGCTTCGGAAAGAATGCTCCGGCAACTGTTGGCCGTGCACATGAACAGAACTCGCATGGGGGGCTCCTGCGGACGTTAATAATTCAGCAGCACGCTGCTTCGCGGACGGGACGATCATCCATGTTCAGCAAGCGCGAGGCGTTGTCCTTGAGCCAGTCGGCGTTAGCCTTCGACGTCACTTGCAGGATTTGATGAACCCAATCGGGCAGATCCGGGTTGAGCCGGTAATAGACCCACTGGCCCTGCCGACGATCAAGCAGCAGCCCGTTGCTGCGCAGTTGCGCGAGATGGCGGCTGATCTTCGGCTGGCTGTCATTGAGGGCACACATAAGCTCGCAAACGCAGAGTTCGCCTTGAGCGGCGATCAGCAGCGTAGCGCGGACACGGGTCTCGTCGGCGAGGCTTTTGAAGAGTTCGGGGGGCGTGATCATCAGGGCGCACCGTACATATGGACTGCCGAATATACGGAGATCCATATATTAATCAACCTGAAAGATCAAAAGATCTCAGGAGTTGAGCAACAACCCCTGCTCCGCCTCACACAACCCCACCACATAATCCCAGACCACCCGCAGCCGCACCGACTTGTGCAACTCGCGCCGGGTGCTGATCCAGTAACTGCGTTCGATGCTTTCGTCCGGCAGCAAGGGCACCAGATCCGGCTCAGAGGCCGCCATGTAGCACGGCAACACGGCAATGCCCAATCCCGAGCGAGCGGCTTCCTGCTGGGCGATGACGCTGGTGCTATGGAACACCACCCGAGGACTGCGGCAAAAGCTGTTGAGGAACATCAACTCCTGACTGAACAGCAGATCATCGACGTATCCGATCCATGCATGCCGCCCGAGGTCTTCCCGGCTGCGCAACGGTGGCGCGTTGTCGAGGTAACGCTGGCTGGCATAGAGGGCCAAACGGTAGTCCGTCAGTTTGCGGGTAACGAGCATGTCCGCCGCCGGACGCTCCAGATGAATGCTGATTTCTGCCTCGCGGTTAAGGATGCTGACGAAGCGCGGCACCGCGACCAATTCCACTTCCAGACCGGGGTAGCGCTCGAACAGACCGATCATGCGGCTGGCGAGAAACTTGATGCCGAGGCCTTCAGTGACGCCGACACGGATTTTGCCCAGTGGCGCAGTGGATTGAGTGATTTCCTCCTGGGCCAGCAGGGCGACGTTTTCCATGGCTTCGGCGTGCTTGAGCAGCGCCTCCCCCGCCGGGGTCATTTCGTAGCCTTGGGCGTGCTGGACGAACAGCGCGGTGCCGAGGCTTTTTTCGATGGCCTCGATGTGGCGGGCGACGGTGGCGTGGGTGGTGTTCAAGCGGCGGGCGGCGGTGAGCAGGCGGCCACTGCGTTGCAACTCCAGAAAGAACCGCAGATCGTTCCAGTCGAACATGGGGTGTCCTTGTCAGCTATCGTCATTCAGGGCTGTTTAAAAACGCACAGCGGCTGCGCAAAAACTAACATTCTTTTGACGAAAGCTAACAACTAGAGTGTCCGACAATAAAAACAAAAAGCGAGGTCAGGGAATGCAGACTTCCCTTGATGAATACGACTACATCGTGGTCGGCGCCGGCCCTGCCGGGTGCTTGCTGGCCAATCGACTGTCGGCCGATCCGCAGCAGCGCGTGCTGTTGCTCGAAGCGGGCGGGCGCGACAACTATGCGTGGATTCACATCCCCGTCGGTTACCTGTTTTGCATCGGCAACCCGCGTACCGACTGGTGCTTCAAGACCGAAGCGCAACCCGGTTTGCAAGGCCGCAGCCTGAGTTATCCGCGCGGCAAAGTGCTCGGTGGCTGTTCTTCAATCAACGGCATGATCTACATGCGCGGCCAGGCCGGCGACTATGACGGCTGGGCAGCCGAGGGCAATCCGGGCTGGGCCTGGGATGACGTGCTGCCGCTGTTCAAACAAAGCGAAAACCATTTTGCCGGCGCCGCTGATTTTCACGGTGCCAAAGGCGAATGGCGTGTCGAGCAACAGCGGCTGTCGTGGCCGATTCTCGATGCGTTTCGCAGCGCCGCCGAGCAGAGCGGCATCGCCAGCATCGATGACTTCAATCAGGGCGACAACGAAGGCTGCGGCTACTTTCAGGTCAACCAGAAGGCCGGCGTGCGCTGGAATGCGGCAAAAGCCTTTCTCAAACCGGTGCGATCCCGGACCAATCTGGCCGTGTTGACCGGGGTTGAAGTGGATCGTGTTCTGCTGGAGGACGGTCGCGCATCGAAGGTCAGCGCCCGTCATGAAGGCCAGGTGAAAAGCTTCAAGGCGCGCAAAGAGATCGTGTTGTGCGCCGGCTCCGTGGGTTCGCCGAGCATTCTGCAGCGTTCCGGGATTGGCCCGCGTCCGCTGCTGGAACGCCTCGGCATCGGCGTGATTCATGAGCTGCCGGGTGTCGGCGGCAATCTGCAGGATCACCTGCAACTGCGCCTGATCTACAAACTGGAAAACGCCCGCACCCTCAACCAGATCGCCGGCAGTGTGTGGGGCAAGATGGGCATGGGCCTGCGTTATCTGTATGACCGCAGCGGGCCGTTGTCGATGGCGCCGAGTCAGTTGGGGGCGTTCGCCCGATCCGGGCCGGAGCAGACGTCGGCGAATCTTGAATACCACGTGCAGCCATTGTCGCTGGAGCGTTTCGGCGAACCGTTGCACAGCTTCCCGGCCTTCACCGCGTCGGTCTGTGACCTGCGTCCGCAGAGCCGTGGCCGCATCGAAATCCGTTCCGCGAACCCGCAAGACGCGCCGCTGATTCAGCCCAATTACCTCAGCCATCCCGAAGACCTGCGCGTGGCCGCCGATGCGATCCGCCTGACCCGACGCATCGTCAGCGCCCCGGCCCTGCAAGCGTTCAAACCGGTCGAGTATCTGCCCGGGGATAGCCTGCAAAGCGAAGAACAACTGCACGAAGCGGCGGCCAGAATCGGCACAACGATTTTCCATCCGGTCGGTACGTGCCGCATGGGTAATGACGGTGATGCGGTGGTCGATGCGCAACTGCGCGTACATGGTGTACCCGGGTTGCGCATTGCCGACGCATCGATCATGCCGCGCATTACCTCGGGTAATACCTGTTCGCCTACGCTGATGATTGCCGAGAAGGCTGCGCAGCTGATCCTTTCTCCAACCGTAAACCCACCCCCTGTAGGAGCTAGCCTGCTGGCGATGACGGACTGACATCCAACATCTCTATGGCTGATGCACCGCCATCGCCAGCAGGCTGGCTCCCACAGGGGACTTGCACCAGATTCAAGGCATCGCGCATCACCCGGACACGCAACACCAGTGGAACAACAAAAACAATCACTGTGAGGGATACCGATATGTCAGAACACGTTCAGCCGCTGGACGCCGTGCGCAGCACGGACACCAGCCCGGATACACGCAAAGTCATCTTCGCCTCCTCCTTGGGGACGGTGTTCGAGTGGTATGACTTCTTCCTCTACGGCGCCCTCGCGGCGGTGATCAGCAAGCAGTTCTTCGCCGGGGTCAACGACACCACAGCGTTCATCTTTGCGCTGATGGCGTTTGCCGCCGGGTTTATCGTGCGGCCGTTCGGGGCGCTGGTGTTCGGTCGGTTGGGGGACATGATCGGGCGTAAATACACCTTCCTCGCGACCATCATCCTGATGGGCGTCGCGACCTTCTGCGTCGGACTGCTGCCGACCTACGCCAGCATCGGCATCGCCGCACCCATCATTCTGGTGGTGCTGCGCATGCTCCAGGGCCTGGCGCTCGGCGGTGAATACGGCGGCGCCGCGACTTACGTGGCGGAGCACGCGCCAATCGGCAAACGCGGTTTCCACACTAGCTGGATTCAATCCACCGCCACCCTCGGCCTGCTGCTTTCGCTGCTGGTAGTGCTCGGTTGCCGCTACTTCACTGGCGATCAGTTTGAAGTGTGGGGCTGGCGCATTCCGTTCCTGCTGTCGATTGTGCTGCTGGGCATTTCCACCTGGATTCGCCTGAGCCTGCACGAGTCGCCGGCGTATCTGAAGATGAAAGAGGAAGGCAAAACCTCCAAGGCGCCGATTCGCGAATCCTTCGGCAAGTGGGAAAACCTCAAAGTGGTGCTGATCGCCCTGTTCAGCATCAACGCCGGGCAAGCGGTGACGTTCTACGCAGCGCAGTTTTACGTGCTGTTCTTCCTCACCCAGTTCCTGAAAATGGACCCGGCGGTGGCCAACACCTTGCTGATCATCAGCGTGGTCATCGGCGCACCGTTTTTCATCTTTTTTGGCTGGCTGTCGGACAAGGTCGGGCGCAAACCGATACTGATGCTCGGCCTGCTGCTGGCGACGGCGCTGTACTTCCCGATATTCAAATCCCTCGCCCATTACGCCAACCCGGCCATCGATCAGGCCAGCCGTCAGGCGCCGATCATCGTGCTGGCCGATCCTGCGACCTGCACCTTCCAGTTCGACCCAGTGGGCAAAGCCAAATTCGATAGCCCGTGTGACAAGGTCAAAACCTTCCTGGTCAAGCAAGGCCTGCCCTACTCCAGTGCCGCCGCGCCGGCCGGCAGCGCGGTGCAAGTCAGCGTTGGCGACGTGAAACTCGACGGCTTCGACGAAGCGGCGTTGCGCGGCGCAATCACCCTCGCCGGCTACCCGCAACAGGCGGATATGCAGCAGATCAACAAGCCAATGATCGTCGCCCTGATCGTCGCCCTGATCGTCGCGCTGATCATCATCTCGGCCATGTGCTACGGGCCGCTGGCGGCGCTGATGGTTGAGCTGTTCCCGACCCGCATCCGCTACACCTCGATGTCCTTGCCGTACCACATCGGCAACGGCTGGTTTGGCGGTTTCCTGCCAACCGTGTCGTTCGCACTGGTGGTGTACACCGGGGATATTTTTTATGGGCTGTGGTATCCGGTGCTGATTACCGGGGTGAGCCTGGTGGTGGGGATGATCTGTTTGCGTGAGACGAAGAATATCGATCTCGATAAGAACTGAGACAAGCGGTGGCGAGAGACTTAACGCTGTCGCCACCATTACTTGAATCAGTCATCCGCTTTGATCACCTCGAACTTCACTTGATCCGGATAGAACGCGACATAGTTTTTGATCTGATCAACCGATATTTTCGGATTTTCGTAAGTCCACACCGCATTCGCCCCCTCATGCCCCGGCACCTGCAAACTGAAGTAATTGGCGTCGCCCTTGTACGGGCAGTAACTGGTGTGATCGGTGCGGGCGAAATACTTTTCGTCGATGTCTTCGCGGGGGATGTAGTACACCGGCGGGTAGTTGGCCTCATTGAGGACCATCACGTGGGAGGACGCGGCGACCTGGATGCCGTGGAATTTCACCACCAGGCAACCGATGAGTTGTTCGAGGGCAATGACGGGAGTGGGGCCGGGGGTTTTCATGGGTTTCTCCTGAATACGGCAAAGAGACCGCTTCAGGTATAGCCCATGTGTTCCGCTCACGGGAGGTTCACAGCCGAACGGCCAACGGCCCGCACCCCATCAGGGTGAGAGCCGCTTTTCAGGCATCACGCAACAATATCGGTCGCCAACGCCTGCCCCACCACACCTACGGCAAAATCAATCTCGCCCTGCCCCGTCAGGTCAACCAACAGCGTGGTCTGATCGCTCTGCGCGTAGTAAGTCAAAATCGCGTCCCCCGCATGCCCGGTGAAACCGTTGACGAAATTCAGCGAAGCAGCGCCATTCGCAAACCCGGCAATGCCCGACAGGTCGATCTTGTCCAGGCCACTCTTGAAATCCATGATCCAGTCCGGCTGGTTATTGGTCGAATCGCTGGCTGCACCGAACACAAAGGTGTCTGCGCCCTCGCCGCCCCACAAAGTATCACCGCCACCGCCACCGTAGAGAATGTCGTTGCCGGCACCGCCATTCAGAATATTGACCGCCGAATTGCCGATCAGCAGGTCATTGCCTGAACCGCCCAGCGCGTTTTCGATGGTCACGCCATAGGCAATGGATACGTTACCGACCAGACCACCGACATCAGAGAACGAACCTTCATTGAGGTTGATTTTCTGGTTCTGGGTGAAGCCAGAGAAATTCAACGTGTCATCGCCGCCACCGTCCCACACCGAGAACACCAGTTTCGACGACGCCGAAATGGCGCTGTAGAAATCGCGTCCGGCGTTGGAACTGAAACCGTACGTGGTGTTATCGGCGCGTGTCTCGTAGTTGGCGCCATACAGTTTCTGTACGGCAACGATATCGTCCAGCAACGGCGCCGAGGCATAGGCGCCGCTGCCGTCCTTGCTGAAGTTCTGGTCGGTATTGGCCTCGCTCCAGTAGCTCATCAGGCTATAGCCACGGGTGTCTTCGGCGTACTTGGCGTCAGCGTAGGTCGGGTTGCCATTGCCGGCGTTGTAGGCGCCGGGGTGGGACAGGCCGAGGGTGTGGCCGATCTCATGGGTCAGGGTCTGACGCCCGTAGTTATTGGTGTCCGGGGTTTTGTTGACCTGATATTGATCGTTGATCAAGTACCACGACTGGCCGTCATAACTGCCGCCGCTCGGCAAGTAGGCGAACGCCGCGCCGCCGGTGCTGACGTCGTAGTTGCCGAACGTCATATGACCGTCGCCGCCCTTGCCTTCGGTGAAGGTGACGTTGGCGACGTCGGCCCAGGATTGCATGGCCAGCACGGCTTGAGCCTTTTGCTGGGCGCTGAATTCGCTGAAGTTGCCGATTTTCGGGTTGTAGTTGGCCGGTTGGTCGGTGAGGAAGGTGTAACTGAGGCTGATCTTACCGTCGGCATTTTTATCGCCCCACGACAGGCCCTTGCGCAGGATTTCGTCAGCGGCCTGATCGGCAGTGTATGAGGGCTTGCCATTGACCAGTCCTTCGCCACGGTCATACAAGTGGCTGAATGTATTGACTTCATCGTAGGCGCTGCTGGTTTTGGATGTGGCTTGAGCCATGGTGCACGTCCTTGTTCAGTGGTCAGGTGTCGCGTTGAACCTGACATGACCTGCAACCGCCGCGCTAATCAATTTCTCGATAGTTCCTGGCAGCGTCCCCGAATTGCCCGTCATTTGCGGCAATGCTTTTTATCTGTATATCCATACAGATAAAAGTTGCCCCTGGCGCCAAGTCCGGCCATTCTGTGCGCCTGTTCGGACCTTGATCGACGATGGTGGTTATGCGGCTGTACCTCTGTGAAAAACCTTCTCAGGCCAAAGACATTGCGGCTGTGCTCGGCGCCAAGCGTCGGGGCGACGGCTGCTGGCTGGGAACGGACGTCACGGTGACCTGGTGCATCGGCCATCTGCTGGAAACCGCTCCGCCGGACGCCTACGACGCGCGCTACAAGCGCTGGGTGCTGGCGGATCTGCCGATCATTCCGGACAAGTGGAAAATGACCGTCAAACCGCGCACCGCCAGCCAGTACAAAGCAGTGAAACGCCTGCTCGGCGAGGCCAGCGAACTGATCATCGCCACCGACGCCGACCGTGAGGGCGAGATGATCGCCCGGGAACTGGTCGAGCACTGCCGCTATCGGGGGCCGATCCGCCGCTTGTGGTTGTCGGCCTTGGACGAGGCGTCGATCCGCAAGGCATTGGCCGCGTTAAAACCGGGTGCCGAGACGTTCAGCCTGTATCACTCGGCATTGGGTCGCTCGCGGGCGGACTGGCTGATCGGCATGAACATGAGTCGTCTGTTCACCCTGCTCGGTCGTCAGTCGGGTTATCAGGGTGTATTGCCGGTCGGTCGGGTCCAAACGCCGACGTTGCGGCTAGTGGTAGATCGTGATCGCAGCATCGCCGATTTCGTGCCGGTACCGTTTTGGGCGATCGACGTGGAGTTGCTGCACAACGGCACGCCGTTTACCGCGCAGTGGCGCGCGCCGTCGGATGTTTGTGACGATCAGGATCGCTGCCTGAACCAGGCGCTGGCGCAGCAAGCCGCCGCCGCGATGAGAAGCGCCGCCAGTGCGCGAGTGGTGAAACTGCGCACCGAGCGTATGCGCGAAGTGGCGCCCCTGCCCTTCGACCTCGGCACCTTGCAGGAAGTCTGTTCGAAGAAACTCGGCCTCGGTGCGCAGGAAACCCTCGACATCGCCCAGGCGCTCTACGAAACCTACAAAGTCATCACCTATCCGCGCAGCGATTGCGGTTTCTTGCCGCTGAGTCAGCACAGTGAGGCGCCGGAGATTCTCGCGGCGTTGCGTCAGGCCGACCCGAGCCTCGACGCGCTGCAGGGTTTTCTCGAACCGCAGCGCAAATCCCGGGCGTGGAACGACGCCAAGGTCAGCGCGCACCACGGCATCATCCCCACCGCAGCGGCAAAGAACCTTGAACGCCTGAGCGGCAAGCACCGTGCGGTCTACACGTTGATCCGCGCCCGCTATCTGGCGCAGTTCCTGCCCAACCATGAATACGATCGCACCCAGGCCGATTTTGATTGCGCCGCAGAGGCGCTGCGCGCGGTCGGCAAGCAAATCATCGAACCGGGCTGGAAACGCGCATTACCCGAGGCATTGGCACCGGCCAAGGGCCGTGAAGCACCAGCACCGCAAACCTTGCCGGCATTGTCTCAGGGCGTCGAGTGCGCGGTCGCAGATGTGAAGTTCAAGGATCTGTGGACGCAACCGCCCAAACCCTATACCGAAGGCGATCTGATCAAAGCGATGAAAAACGTCGCCAAGCTGGTGGAAGACCCGCTGCTCAAGCAGAAGCTCAAGGACACCACCGGTATCGGCACCGAGGCCACCCGCGCGTCGATCATTCAGGGCTTGCTGGATCGTGGGTACCTGGTGAAAAACGGCAAGGCCCTCGCCGCGACACCCGCCGCGTTTAGTCTGATCGACGCCGTACCCCGTGCAATCGCCGACCCAGGCACTACAGCAATCTGGGAGCAGGCACTGGACATGGTGCAAAGCGGTGAGATGAGCCTGGAAGAATTCGTCACCAAGCAAGCGGCGTGGATGAGCAAACAAGTAACCCGATGCTCTGCCCTGAGCCTGACCATCAGCGGCCCGCCACCCGCCGGCAAGGCTGCCGCGCCGTGGAAGAAAAAGCGCAAATCGACGCGCAGCAAAACCGCCGGCACCACCAAACGCACCGCGAAACCCGCAGCCAAAAAGTAATACACGCTACTGTTTCTGAAAGGTCATCACTTTCAGGAAGCCAAAGCATGCATAACGTCGAACTGCACCCCGCCCAGCGCGACGAACTGCAAACCCTCGAAAACCTGATGCAGTTCTACATGTATGACTTCAGCCAATGGCTGCCTTTGAAGCTCGCCGAGCATGGCTTTTTCAGCATCCAACCGAAAGACGAATACTGGCGCCATCCCGCAACCCAACCCTTCCTGATCCGGGTCGACGACGAACTCGCCGGTTTCGTGACCGTCGATAACGAAACCCACATCGCCAGCGCCGAACACAACATCGGCTACTTCTTTCTCGCCCGACGCTTTCGTGGCCAAGGTGTCGCGCAGTTTGTCGTCTCTGCCCTCTTGAGCCGTATCCCGGGTCAGTGGCAGATTTTCCATATCGATGCCAACCGGCCTGCGCAGCGCTTCTGGGCCAGGCTGATGCCGGAATTGAGCGGCGGCGAGCTCACCTTGCTGCAGCGCGAAGTAGACGGTTATCCGTGTACGTTCTATGTTCTGCGCAGCCCCTTTTCCGTTGCGTGAACGGATCCTTTCTCATTCCAAAACAGCTTTGTCCGACAATATGTAGTGAACAAAAATAATCACTACAAAACCGTTGACGGCGTCGTTTTGCTTTTGCATGATGAAGACGTTCCCCGATCGGGAACATTGGTAATACGCTTGAGCAAACTCGTCTGACCGCCGAGTTGTTTTTTCCGGATACACGCTGCCCACAAGGCAGATTGAAGAAGCTGACCTGGCCTGAACGTCCAGTACAAGGACGAGAAGCGCTGGCGAAAATTCTCAAGACGCTTGTGGTCGACACTGAAAATGTCGTCAAGGAGCCTCCCGGTTTTCGCTGCTTCTCCTCGTTGTGACGCTATTGCGTAGCAGTTATTCAACACGACTACATGCAACAGATGCACGACCCCGTACTTCACACGGGCGAGCGCTGACGTCCTGGTTTCGGTGCCAGGGATCAACTAACCGATGGGCTACCTGTATTAGCGAATCAACTTTGAAAGATCACCAGACTGGTCAAGGGGCAAAATCATGAATCTGAACAATCAACCTACTATCGAAGAACTGGCTCGTATGTTCGCTGCGCAAAAAGACAGCCTCGACAGCCATATTCTGTGGATCAGCAAATCGGGCCAAGTGCATATCGACTGCCTGGCGCCCCACGCTGGCGAAGAAGAGTTCGACCGCAACAATCAGAACCTGCTGGCCCGCCTGAAGATGTACCGCCGCGGCCAAGGTTATGTCGGCAAAAAAGCCGCGGCCGACAAGGACTTCATCGGTAATGTTCTGCAGACGCTGAAACAAGCGTGGGACTCGATGCAGAACAAGAATGAAGTTCGGGTGATTGATCGGTTCTGCTGATTTACAACTTCAACAATAAAAAGGGCCTGCTTCCAGCTATGGAGCAGGCCCTTTTTTGTGTATGGCGTAAGCTTTGTGGTGTTAGTTAAATCTATCACCTCACCCCAGCCCTCTCCCGGAGGGAGAGGGCGCCGATCTCGAGCGTGCTTGCGATCTACATTTAACTTCAATATTTCAAGTCGGCGCATTAGCCACCAACACCTCGGTCAGTCCCCTCGCCCTCGGGGAAAGGGAGTCGATCTGGAGTGTGCTTGCGATCTACATCCAACTTCAATATTTCAGGTCGGCGCATTAGCCACCAACACCTCGGTCAGTCCCCTCTCCCTCCGGGAGAGGGTTAGGGTGAGGGGCTTCCCATGCTCAACACCAGTTCCACAAACGCCACCGCCGCCGCACTGTGATAATTATTCCTGCGCCGCAACAACGCCGCCCCTCGCCGCGGCGCTTCGCTTTCTACCCGCAGCCTGCGCAAAGCGCGATCCTCAGTCGCAATCGCCTCCGGCAACATCGTCGCAATCGGCGAATGTCGCACCACCTCCAGCAGCGTACTGACCGAATTCACTTCAATACGCACTTTGGGCGTGATCCCGTGCTGACGGAAATACTCATCCACCGATAGCCGCGTGATGAAGTCCGGCGCCAGCAGCGCAAAATCCAGTTGCGCAACGTCATCCGAGGTCAGCACCGCCGTGCTGTCGTAAAACGGATGCTCGCGCCCGACCATCACCCCCAGCGTTTCGACAAACGCCGGAATGCACTCGATGTCCGGGCTGCGCACCGGAGTAAATGCAATCGCGATATCCAGCGAGTCATCCGCAAGCCCTGCCTCAATGTCGTCCATCGACAACTCGAAGATCTGCAAATGAATCCCCGGAAACCGCGCCGTGTAATCGCGCACCAATGGCCCGACCAGATAAGCCATGAACGTCGGCGTCATGGCCAGACGCAAAGTGCCACGGGTCAGATCCTTCACGTCGTGCAACGCGCGCTTGCCCGCCTCCAGTTCCACCAACACCCGCCGCGCGCATTCGATATAGGCCTCGCCGGCATCGGTGGGCTTTACCGTCCGCGAGGTGCGATCAAACAGGTTCACACCCAGGGTTTCCTCCAGTTGGCGAATCTGTTGCGACAGGGTCGGCTGCGAGACATGCAGCGCCTCGGCCGCGCGGGTAAAGCCGCCGTGATCGGCAACGGCCAGCAGGTAACGCAAATGTCGCAACAGCATGGGTACACCATCTATAGGCAAGGCTTATGCGAAGCATTGTATATGGATCTTGGACGCTATGGATCAATCGGCAGAAGATGAATCCCACACAGCAAGCCAACCCTGAAAGGAGTGACACCATGCAACAGTCCCACGCCTACAACGACACCAGTCTGGCCCTGACCACCCGTATTCTCGACGCCAAGGCAGGCAAAAATCTGTCGTGGCAGGATCTCACCGACGGCACCGGCCTGAGCCTGGCGTTCGTCACCGCCGCCCTACTCGGCCAGCATCCTCTGCCGGAAAACGCTGCCCAAGTAGTAGGTGACAAACTTGAGCTGGATGCAGCCGATGTATCAGCGATGCAAATCATCCCGTTGCGCGGCAGCCTCAGCGGTGTGCCGACCGATCCGACCATCTACCGTTTCCACGAGATGATCCAGATCTACGGCACCACCCTCAAAGCCCTCGTTCATGAGCAATTCGGCGACGGCATCATCAGCGCGATCAACTTCAAACTGGACATCAAGAAAGTCGAAGACCCGGAAGGCGGTTCCCGCGCCGTGGTCACCCTCGACGGCAAATTCCTGCCCCTGCGTCCGTTCTGATGTGCCCCGGCCCGCCGCACCTCGCGTGCGGGCCCACCGATCTCCATTGAAGAGGACATGCACATGAAAGCCCTGATCGACGGTTTCCTGAAGTTCCAGAACGAAGCCTTCCCGCAACGCACCGAACTGTTCAAACACCTGGCGACCACCCAACAGCCCGGCACATTATTCATCACCTGTTCCGACAGCCGTGTCGTGCCGGAACTGCTGACCCAGCAAGAACCCGGCGAGCTGTTTGTGATCCGCAACGCCGGCAATATCGTGCCGTCCTACAGCCCTCATCCGGGCGGGGTGTCGGCGACAGTGGAATATGCGGTGGCGGTGCTTGGCGTGACGGACATTGTGATCTGCGGACACTCCGATTGCGGTGCGATGACGGCGATTGCGAAGTGCAAATGCATGGATCACCTGCCCGCCGTCAGTGGCTGGCTACAACATGCCGAGTCGGCAAAAGTGGTGAACGAAGCGCGGCCGCATGCCAATGACGCGGCGAAATTGAGTTCGATGGTGCGCGAAAACGTGATCGCGCAGTTGGCGAATATCCAGACCCATCCGAGTGTGCGCCTGGCCCAGGAGAAAGGCCTGCTGAATCTGCATGGCTGGGTGTATGACATCGAGACTGGCTCGATCGATGCGCTGTCCTCGGACCGCCGCACCTTTGTGCCGCTGGCCGAACAACCGGCGGCTTGCGCAGTTCAGGCAAACACCACCGAAGCAGCCTGAAATACACTTTGCCCCCTGTAGGAACTGCCGAAGGCTCGGGCCTTCGGCAGTTCCTGCACAACGCAGTCAGCGTTTTACGGTCAGGTCGATCTGGCTCATGCGACTACGCACCGTAAACACACCATCCCCCGAAAGAATCGCGCTGCGCGCAAACAACCGCCCACTCTCCCAGTTCGAAAGCCCCAGCTCAGGCTTGTTCAGTGCGTACTGGCCATCGACCCATCGGGTGATGCCATTGCCCACAAACGGCGCATTCACCGCGTTGTAGAACCGCTCCTGAACCTGCGCATCTTCGCTGATCAGCGACACGGTAAATTGCGGGCTGTAGCGGTTGAACAGCGCAATGGCCTGATCCAGATCTTCAACGATCATCAGGCTGACTTCCGGCGTTTCCTCCCATTCCCACTCGCGACCCAACGCAGATTCCGCCAGTGGTTCGGCCAGTGCTTCGGTCTGATAACCCTCGGCGCGATAGACCTCGACCGTCGCGTTCTGCCATTCAGTGGGCAGGCAACTTTCGCTGCCTTCAACGATGTGCAATTTGCAGCCCTGGCCGCGCGCGGTGCCGGCCTGTTGCAGCGCATCGAGGAACAGTGGCACCAATTCGGCGGCGCGCTCGCGCTGAATCAGGCAGACGTTCAGGGTGTTGCAGACTTTGCGATCCAGCGAATTGCGTACCACCGCCGCAAAGCGTTTGGCATCAACTTCACGATCGGCAATCAACCACGCCCCACCGGTGCCATGCAGGCTGACCGCAGTCCCGGCCTGCTGGGCAATGCTGCCCAATTGACTGACCGCGCGCCCCGAACCACGAGCCACCGCCAGCGACAGACGCCGATCGGCAAACATCGCCCAACCGGCGGCGTGATTGACGCTCTCCACCAACGACACCGCGCCCGCCGGCAGACCGGCCGCAGCCAACGCCGGGTTCAGCGCATGTGTGACGATGGCTTGCGCCGTCCCCAGCGCATCGCTGCCAATCCGTAGCACCGCCGTATTACCGGTACGCAAGACACCGGCCGCATCGGCGAAGACGTTAGGGCGACCTTCAAAGACAAACGCGACGATGCCCAGCGGCGAGACGACTTGCTCGACCTTCCAGCCATCGTGTTCAACGCTGCTGATGACTTTGCCGCGCGTCGCCGGCGCATCACGCCAGGCACGCAGGCCGGCAATCATATCGCCGCGCATACGCTCGTCGGCGAGCAGACGCGTGGTGGAACGCCCGCGTGCCTTGGCCCGCTCGATATCGGCGAGATTGGCGGCTTCAATCTGTGCCCAGCAATCCGGTGTTTCCAGGCGCTGCGCGAACAGATCGAAGAATTGACTGATCGCCTCATCGGACACCGCCGACAGCGCGGTAAATGCCGCTGCCGCACGTTCGATCGCGACAGAGGCCGCTTGTTGATCGGCGACCGGAATCAGCAACAGTTCGCCACTCACCTGCTCAACCAGCAGGTGATCACCGGGCTGAAAGCGCGCGGCCAGTTCGGGGCTGACCACGGTGACGCGGTTACCAGCGAAAGGGATCGGCGTGCCAGCAACCAGACGTTCGAGCGCAAGAGACATGAAGCGGATTCACCATGCAGAGGGCGGGCGCAAAATGTATAGGATTCTTCGCTGAAATACACCTTCCGCAAACACCGCTATCCCTGTGGGAGCTGGCTTGCCAGCTCCCACAGGATTTTGTGGTGTTTGACTGATCGGGTCAGAACACGGACCAGCCAATCCGCGAACTGAGCATCTCCAGCGCCGCCATCCCCGCCAGCGAATTCCCCGCAGCATTCAACTCCGGCGACCACACGCACACAGTGAACTGCCCCGGCACCACCGCGACGATCCCGCCGCCCACGCCACTTTTACCCGGCAGGCCAACGCGATAGGCGAAGTTGCCCGCCTCGTCATACAGTCCGCTGGTGGCCATGATCGAGTTGACCTGCTGGGTCTGGCGGCGCGTCAGTATCTGTTCGCCACTGTGTTTGCAGAAACCGTCGTTGGCCAGAAAGCAGAACGCGCGGGCCAGATCAATGCAGTTCATGCGCAGCGCGCAATGGCTGAAATAGCTACGCAGAACCGACTCGACGTCGTTGTGGAAGTTGCCGAAGGATTGCATCAGGTACGCCATCGCCGCGTTGCGCGCACGGTGCTGATATTCGGAATCAGCGACCTTGGCGTCGATCATGACTTGCGGATTGCCCGACAGGCGCCGGACAAAATCACGCATCGACAGCGTCGGTGCGGCGAAGCGCGACTGGTTGATGTCGCAGATCACCAGCGCACCGGCATTGATGAACGGATTACGCGGTCGGCCACGCTCGAATTCCAGCTGCACCAGCGAGTTGAACGGCTGACCGGACGGCTCATGGCCGAGGCGTTCCCAGATCGCCTCACCCGAGTGATCAATCGCCTGCACCAGGCTGAACACCTTGGAAATACTCTGCACCGAGAACGGCGTCTCGGCGTCGCCGGCAAAATACATCTCGCCGTCGTTGCCATACACGGCGATGCCCAACTGATTGGCCGGCACGGTGCCGAGGGCAGGAATGTAGTCAGCCACTTTGCCCTGACCGATCAGGGGCCGGACAGCGTCCAGGATCTCGTTCAACAGCGCTTGCATGCCGGGTTCCGAAGTCTCGCCCCATGGGATTGCGGGGACACTGGGGCTAGACGCTGCCGGCGCGGGTCGAATCACACCGGCGGGTGTCGAGCAAAATGTTCCAGGCTCAAGCGCACACCCCTGCTATCGGAGAGCACCTGGTGACTGCCTTCACAGTCTTTGACAGTTTCCCGACAAAGCTGCCAAAGATTGCTGGCCGGCAGCCACCTAGCATGGGCGCATCCACATTACTCTCGGGTGCCTCATGCCAGTTCCGTTTCGCACACTCTCCTTGTCTCTGACTTCCCTTTGCTTGCTGATTCCCGGCGGTTCGTTGCGCGCCGAAGACTGGCACACGACCCTGCATGCAGGCGTGGTCAACGCGCCGCGCTACAGCGGCAGTGGTGAGCGGGTAACGGCGCCGCTGGTGGGTGTCAAAGTGGTCAGCCCCCAGGGCTTTTTTCTCGACACGGGTCGGGGACTGGGTTGGGGGTTTGATGAAGACAATTTCGGTCTCAGCGTCTACGTCGGGGCCAGCGATGTGCGCAAGGATCGCAAGAGCGGATTCAAAGGCTCTGACGAGTTGAACGGCATGGGTTCGATCAAATCACGCCCGGTGTTGGGCGTGGATGGCAGCTACCACATGGGGCCGATCATTCTTGGAGCGAGCTTCGAGCATGCGCTGGAAAAGGACGACGATGACCGCGACACCGGCTCGTCGTGGAACCGACTGAAGCTGAGTATCAACTTGCCGTTGTATGAAGGTCGATATGGCAAAGTGATCGGCGGGTTGAACAGCCAGTTTGGCGATGGCGATTACCTGCGCACCTGGTACGGCGTCAGCTCGGCGCAGGCTGCGCGCAGCAAGTTCGGCGCTTATGAGGCGAAAGGCGGGCTGGTCAGTCGCGGTGGAGAGTTGACCTGGACGTTGCCCATTGATGAGCGCTGGAGTGTGTCTTCGGTGCTGGCGGTGCAGTACCTGAGTAGTGAGGCGGCGGACAGCCCGATTGTCGACCGCAGGTTGCAGACTTCAGCGGTTGGGCAGGTGGCGTACAGCTTTTGATTTTGTGGCGTCTTTGATGACCTCATCGCTGGCAAGCCAGCGATGGGGCCGCCACTGACAGTGCAATCAATCCAGATGCGCCCAGGTCATGCGAAACGACGCCCCGCCCCAAGGCGAATCCCCGACTTCAACCTGCCCGCCATGAGACTGCGAGACCCTCCGCACCAACGCCAACCCCAGGCCAAAGCCACCCGTGCGGCGATCCCGGCTGGCATCCAGCCGCGAGAACGGTTCAAAGATCTTCTCCCGACCATCCACCGGCACCCCCGGCCCGTCATCGTTGACCCGCACTTCGTAGTAATCACCCGTGCGCACCAGCGTCACCTCAACACGCTGCTCGGCATAGCGAATTGCATTGCGCAGCAGGTTGATCACCGCCCGTGCCATGAACCGCGGCTCGATGCGCACCGTGTCGAGGCGGCAATCACCGATCAACAACTGCACCCCCGCCGCCTCTGCCTCTAGCGCCACACTGCCGACCACGCTGTCCAGCCATCTCGCGCTTGATCACCGTCGCGCCGCGCTCGAGGCTGGCATAGGTCAGCAGCTCGGAGACCATTTCCTCCAGCTCGCCAAGGTCGGCGTACATATCGGCAATCAGTTCGCGATTCTGGCTGGCGTCCGGAGACTGCTTGAGCTGATCGAGCTCAAACGACAGCCGCGCAATCGGCGTGCGCAGTTCGTGGGATACCGCATTGGTCAATTCGCGCTGATTGGCGATGAGGCTTTCGATACGTGCGGCCATCAGGTTGAAATGCTCGGCCAGATCACGGATGTTCGAGCGTTTGGACAGCTGAATGCGTACTGACAGATCGTTGTCGCCGAAACGTTCGGCGGCCAGACGCAGTTTTTCCAGATCACGCCAGTGCGGGCGCACCCAGAAGAACAGGACGAAACCAATCATCACCGCGATCATCAGATACGCCGCCGCAAGGTAAAACGGCATCAAACTGGGCTCGGCCGGCAGACGGATACTGAGCAACTGCGAGCCGCCATCAATTGAGCCGATGTAGTGGGTGTACTTGTCGCGGATCACCAGTCGCCCTTGAGCCAGCTCGGTTTTTTCCTTGTCGCTCAATGCCAGTTGTTCGGCTTCAACCAGCGTCAGCCCCGAACCGTAGTGCGGGCGAATGGCCTCAAGCTGCTTTTCCCGTGCCGGGCCGTCGAGGCCACGCAATAGCTCGCTCAGCGTCCAGACCTGCCCGCGCATCGCCTCGCGGTTGTAATCCTCCATCTGATAATCGAGCAGCGCGTCGAATGTGCGCTCGACCGTCTGCAGAGCCAACACCAGCCCCACCGTCATCACCAGAAACAGACCGAGAAATAACCGCAGCATCTAAAGCTCCCACGCAAACGGATTGAACAGATAACCCTTGCCCCACACGGTCTTGATGCACACCGGTTCGCGTGGGTTGTCCTTGAGCTTGTTGCGCAATTTGCTGATGTACACGTCGACGCTGCGGTTCAGCCCATCGAAGGCAATGCCGCGCATACGGTTGAGGATGTCATCGCGTGAAAGCGTATTGCCGGCCGCACTGGCCAGCAACCACAGCAGCTCGAATTCCATGGTGGTCATTTCGATGATCTCGCCCGCCAGGCGTACCTCGCGGCAACTGCGGTCGATGCTCAACTGACCGAATTCCAGAGAACTGACCACCCCACTGTCCGGCGCCTGCCGCCGCTGCAATGCGCGCAATCGGGCCAGCAATACCGGCGGTTTGATCGGCTTGATCACGTAGTCATCGGCACCGGACTCAAGGCCCAGAATGTGGTCGAGATCGTCTTCCTTGGCGGTCAGAATCACGATCGGCGTGTCCGACACACTGCGGATTTCCCGGCACACGTGCAGACCGCTCTGCCCCGGCAGCATCAGGTCGAGCACCACCACTTTCGGTTTGAACTCATGGAACGCGGCCACGGCCAGATCACCGCGATGCACCGTGCGCACCTCGTAGCCGTGCTGTTCGAGGAAGTGCGCGATCAGTGCGGCAAGGCGCTCATCGTCTTCCACCAGCAGGACTTTGCCAAAACCCAGGTTATCCATAACGACCATTTGCCAACCCATGTGTGAAGTGGGCGCCATTATGGCGGCAAACATTGTTGTGGCGTTTACAGCGGGCAGCAAAAACCGGCCACTGGGGCCGGTTTTCGGTGATGTTTCATACTCTTAAGAGTTTTTAACAATCTCAGGCAGGTACGCCGCTATGGAAACGGAACTCGTCGTCCGGCGATTCGATCAGTTCTTGCTCGGCAGCACGCACTTTCTCGATCACCTGAGCGATGTCTTTTGCATCGCCATATTGATAAGCCAGCTTCAGATAACCCTGAAAATGCCGCGCCTCGCTTTTCAGCAGGCCAAAGTAGAACTTACCGAGTTCTTCGTCCAAATGCGGCACCAGTGCTTCGAAACGCTCGCAACTGCGCGCTTCGATAAACGCCCCGACCACCAGCGTATCCACCAGTTTCACCGGCTCATGGCTGCGTACCACTTTGCGCAGGCCCGAGGCGTAGCGGCCGGCATGCAACTGACGCAGCTCGATCTTGCGGCGCTTCATGATGCGCATGACCTGTTCGTGGTGCACCAGTTCTTCCCGGGCCAGACGCGACATCATGTTGATCAGATCGACGTGGGAATGGTACTTGGCTATCAGGCTCAGCGCGGTGCTGGCCGCCTTGAACTCGCAGTTCTTGTGGTCGATCAGCAGGGTTTCCTGATCGGCCAGTGCCGCCTGCACCCAGGCGTCGGGTGTGCGGCAGCCAAGGAATTCGTGGATTTCGGGAAGGATCATGGGGCTCACGGTAAAAGGTGTTCGAGCGAAGGGCGCCGATTATACCGGCCTGTCCGCAGACCACCAGCGGCGGGTGTTGATATGCATCAAGTCGCAGGTGTTGGAGCAGCAACTATAGTTGTGCAACGCCGTGCCTTTTCTTTGCTGGAGACTCCGCTCATGCAAGCCATTCGCAGCATTCTGGTGGTCATCGAACCCGAACACTCGGAAAGCCTGGCGCTCAAGCGCGCCAAGTTGATCGCCGGGGTGACCCAGGCCCATCTGCACCTGCTGGTGTGCGACAAGAAGCACGACCACGCCGCCATGCTCAGCGTGCTCAAAGCTGCGCTGCTGGAGGACGGCTACAGCGTGACCACTGAGCAGGCGTGGAACGAGAGCCTGCACGAAACCATCATCGACGTGCAGCAGGCCGAAGGCAGCGGATTGGTAGTCAAACAGCATTTCCCCGACAGCTCGCTGAAAAAAGCCCTGCTGACCCCGGCGGACTGGAAGCTGCTGCGCCACTGCCCTACTCCGGTGCTGTTGGTGAAAACATCCACGTCCTGGAAGGACCGGGTGATTCTGGCCGCTGTCGACGTGGGCAATGTCGACGGTGAGCACCGTCATCTGCACACCACCATCATTGATCATGGCTATGACATTGCCAGCCTGGCCAAGGGGCATCTGCATGTGATCAGCGCCCATCCCTCGCCGATGTTGTCGGCCGCAGACCCCACGCTGCAACTCAGTGAGACCATCGAGGCGCGCTATCGTGAACAGTGCCGGTCGTTTCAGGCGGAATTCGATGTCGACGACGCACATTTGCACATCGAAGAAGGCCCGGCGGATGTGTTGATTCCGTTTATGGCGCACAAGCTGCAAGCGGCGGTGACCGTGATCGGCACCGTGGCGCGCACAGGCTTGTCAGGGGCGCTGATCGGCAATACCGCTGAAGTGGTGCTGGATGAGCTGGAAAGTGATGTGCTGGTGCTCAAGCCGCAGGAGGTTGAGGATCATCTGGTGGAGTTGACGGTGAAACATTGAGAATTGTGTTGTTGACAGGGCCTCATCGGTGGCAAGCCAGGCTCCCACAGGATTTGAGGTGTGACCACTTTCTCGACATTACCTCGAAACCTGTGGGAGCTGGCTTGCCAGCGATGCTTTTCAGGCGCCGAAGGCGTCCTTCAAAAAGCCAGGCGCGATGTAGCGCTGATAGTGCGCTTCCGACAGCAGGAAGAATTCCCGATCAATGGCATCGCGCAACTCCGGCAGATTCCAGTCACGAAACTCCGGCAGCAGCACCATGCCATACGCTTCGAGATTAATGATCACCCGCGCCCCCCGGGCAATCAGCTGATACGCCCAGCAATATTCCGACTGATGCGGCACGAAGCGGATCTTGCGCTGTTCCAGCTGCTGGCGAAGGCGCGCGGGATCGAAAATTTCGACCTTGCCCGCCATCACTTGTGACAGCAATTGTTCCAGGCGCAACCACACCGCACGCTTTTCCTCCTCACCGTAACCATTCCAGTTGATCACTTCGTGATGGAAACGCTTGCAGCCACGGCACACCAGATCACCGTAAACAGTGGAGCAGAGGCCGACGCAGGGGGTCTTGATGGTCTGATTGGGCATAAGGTAGACAAAGGCACTGAAACGCGGAACAGGTCGGCATGTTAGCCCTTTGTCTAACATTCATCACCCCTCAAACATCAGGGACGAACTTACCTTTAATTTTTTTTTGCCGTAGAATCAGCCAGCCTTTTAAGGCGCCAATGTCCGTTAGAAGCTGTTTTCAAAGCGTCACGAGCACAGTCGTTCCTTCAGAGCGGTGTTGGCGAAGGGTTTTTCCAGCGGGGAAAAACCCAACGCCAACCCTCATCAGCTCCCCGTTCTGCAGGCGTAAAACTTTGAAAGCAGCTTCTGTAAGGAATGGTCGGTAATTCTGGCTAAGTGGCCCACAACGCCACGCAGCGCATGAGTACGACCATTTCGGGATGAGCGTCCCGGACACCCATTTGGGACCACTGATGAGGGTAATAACTGTGCTTGAAGCCTACCGCAAACATATCGAAGAGCGTGCAGCCCTGGGTATCGTTCCCCAGCCGCTTAACGCCGAACAAACAGCAGGCCTGGTCGAGCTGCTGAAAAACCCTCCGGCTGGCGAAGAAGAATTCCTCGTTGACCTGATCACCAATCGCATTCCACCGGGCGTGGACGAAGCCGCTTATGTCAAAGCAGGTTTCCTGTCTGCACTGGCCAAGGGCGAAGTTTCCTCCCCTCTGCTGGACAAAAAACGCGCTGTAGAACTGCTCGGCACCATGCAGGGCGGCTACAACATCGTGACCCTGGTTGACATGCTGGACGACGCCGAACTGGCGCCAGTCGCTGCCGCGCAACTCAAGCACACCCTGCTGATGTTCGATGCGTTCCACGACGTGGCGGAAAAAGCCAAGAACGGCAACGCTCACGCCCAAGCCGTGCTGCAATCCTGGGCTGACGGCGAGTGGTTCAAGAACCGCCCGACCCTGGCCGACAAGATCAGCCTGCGCGTCTTCAAAGTAACTGGCGAAACCAACACCGACGACCTGTCCCCTGCTCCAGACGCCTGGTCGCGTCCAGACATCCCGCTGCACGCCCTGGCCATGCTGAAAATGGCTCGCGACGGCATCGTTCCTGATCAGCAGGGCGCCATCGGCCCGATGAAGCAGATCGAAGAAATGCGCGGTCAAGGCTTCCCGATCGCCTACGTCGGTGACGTGGTCGGTACCGGTTCCTCGCGTAAATCCGCTACCAACTCGGTGCTGTGGTTCTTCGGCGACGACGTGCCTTACGTGCCGAACAAGCGCGCTGGCGGTTTCTGCTTCGGCAGCAAAATCGCACCAATCTTCTACAACACCATGGAAGATGCCGGCGCACTGCCAATCGAGTTCGACGTTTCCAACATGAACATGGGCGACGTGATCGACCTGTACCCGCATGCTGGCAAAGTCTGCAAACACGGCACCGACGAAGTCCTGACCACCTTCGAAATGAAGACCCCGGTTCTGCTGGACGAAGTCCGCGCCGGCGGCCGTATCCCGCTTATCATCGGCCGTGGCCTGACCGAGAAGGCTCGCGCCGAGCTGGGTCTGCCAGCGTTCGATCTGTTCAAGAAGCCTGAAGCACCGGCTGAAAGCACCAAGGGTTTCACCCTGGCGCAGAAAATGGTCGGCAAGGCTTGCGGTCTGGCAGAAGGCCAAGGCGTTCGTCCTGGCACCTACTGCGAACCGAAGATGACCACCGTGGGTTCTCAGGACACCACCGGTCCAATGACCCGTGACGAACTGAAAGACCTGGCGTGCCTGGGCTTCTCTGCTGATCTGGTGATGCAGTCCTTCTGCCACACCGCGGCTTATCCAAAGCCGATCGACGTGACCACCCACCACACCCTGCCTGACTTCATCATGACCCGCGGCGGCGTTTCCCTGCGTCCGGGCGACGGCATCATCCACTCGTGGCTGAACCGCATGCTGCTGCCGGACACCGTGGGTACCGGTGGTGACTCGCACACCCGTTTCCCGATGGGCATCTCGTTCCCGGCCGGTTCCGGTCTGGTCGCGTTCGCCGCAGCCACTGGCGTTATGCCGCTGGACATGCCGGAATCGATCCTGGTGCGCTTCAAAGGCAAAATGAAACCTGGCATCACCCTGCGTGACCTGGTTCATGCCATTCCTTACTTCGCTATCCAGAACGGTCTGCTGACCGTCGAGAAGAAAGGCAAGAAAAACGCCTTCTCCGGCCGCATCCTGGAAATCGAAGGCCTGGAAGGCCTGACGCTGGAACAGGCTTTCGAACTGTCCGACGCCTCGGCCGAACGTTCGGCTGCCGGTTGCACCATCAAGCTGTCGAAAGAGTCGATCACCGAGTACCTGAACTCCAACATCACCCTACTGCGCTGGATGATCGGCGAAGGCTACGGCGATGCACGTACTCTGGAACGTCGCGCCCAAGCGATGGAAGCCTGGGTTGCCAACCCTGAGCTGATGGAAGCCGATGCCGACGCCGAATACGCCGAAGTCATCGAAATCGATCTGGCCGACATCAGCGAGCCTGTACTGTGCGCGCCAAACGATCCGGACGACGCCCGTCTGCTGTCCAGCGTTGCTGGCGAGAAGATCGACGAAGTGTTCATCGGTTCGTGCATGACCAACATCGGTCACTTCCGCGCTGCCGGTAAACTGCTGGATCAGGTCAAAGGTCAGCTGCCAACCCGTCTGTGGCTGTCGCCGCCGACCAAAATGGACGCTCACCAACTGACCGAAGAAGGCTACTACGGCATCTACGGCAAGGCTGGCGCACGCATGGAAATGCCAGGCTGCTCGCTGTGCATGGGTAACCAGGCACGCGTTGAGCCGAACAGCACCGTGGTGTCGACGTCGACCCGTAACTTCCCGAACCGTCTGGGCGACGGCGCGAACGTCTACCTGGCCTCGGCTGAGCTGGCGTCCGTTGCTTCGATCCTGGGTCGCCTGCCGACCGTCGAGGAGTACATGGAATACGCTGGCAAGATCGACAGCATGGCGGCCGATATCTACCGCTACCTGTCCTTCGACCAGATCGCCGAGTTCCGTGAAGCTGCTGCGAACGCCAACATTCCGGTCGTTCAAGCCTAACGCTACAACGCAATAAAGAACGCCGCCCATCGTGAGATGAGCGGCGTTTTTTTATGCCTGCTGAATAGTCAGAGCCTGTCCCGGCCTCATCGCTGGCAAGCCAGCGATGGCGGCATGTCAGGCGACACCTCTGATGGGCGCCAGACAGGCGAAAAAAAGCCGCTGCACACATCGTGTACAGCGGCTTTTGTTACTGCGATCTATTGATCTTGCTTTACAGCGACAGCTTGTAAACCAGCGCCGAGATAGCCACCAGACCAACAGCGGTGACAAACACGTTCGACGCCTGGCCACGATAACGGGCCATCGCCGGTACTTTGCGAATCGCGTACATCGGCATCAGGAACAGAATCGCTGCGATCACTGGGCCACCGACGGTCTCGATCATGCCCAGGATGCTTGGGTCAAGAGTTGCGACGATCCAGCAGATTACCAGCATGAACGCCGCCACCATGCGGTCCAGCGCCTTGGCGCCCGGACGCTTGCCACTCTTGATGATCAGGCCTTTGAGACCTTCGCTGGCACCGATGTAGTGACCGAGGAACGACTTGGAGATCGCCACGAAAGCAATCAACGGCGCCGCAAACGCAATGGTCGGGTTGCTGAAGTGGTTGGCCAGGTACGACAGGATCGACAGGTTCTGATCCTTCGCTTGCGCCAGTTGCTCCGGCGACAGGGTCAGCACGCAACTGAACACGAAGAACAGCACCATCACCACCATCAACAGGTGGGCGCGGCAAAGAATCTGCGAGCTGCGCTGGTCAGCGTTGTCGCCATAACGACGCTTCTGATCCACCGCAAACGCCGAGATGATCGGTGAGTGGTTGAACGAGAACACCATCACCGGAATCGCCAGCCACAGCGTGTGCAGCAACGCCGACGGTGGTGGCACTTGCGAAGCGGTGGCGAGGATGCCGCCATTCCAGTGTGGAATCAGGTAAACCGCCAGAAACAACAGCGCGACGATGAACGGATAGACCATCAGGCTCATCGCCTTGACGATTGCCTGCTCGCCGCAACGCACCACCGCCAGCAGACCCAGGATCAGCACAAACGACAAAATCGCCCGTGGTGGCGGCGTGATGTGCAGTTGATGTTCGAGAAAGCTGGCAACCGTGTTGGTCAGGCCCACGCTGTAGATCAGCAGGATCGGGAAGATGGCGAAGAAGTACAGCAGCGTGATCAGTGCACCGGCCTTGATGCCGAAATGCTCCTCGACGACATCTGTGATGTCGGCGCCTTCGCGACCGGAGAGCACGAAGCGGGTCAGGCCACGGTGTGCGAAGAACGTCATCGGGAACGCCAGCAACGTGAGAATCACCAGCGGCCAGAAGCCACCCAACCCTGCGTTGATTGGCAAATACAGGGTGCCGGCGCCGATGGCCGTCCCAAACAGTCCCAACATCCAGGTGGTGTCCTGGCGATTCCAGCTCGAAAGTTCAGCGGGTGCTGCTGCATCAAAGCGTTGGTCGACGCTTTTGGCCTGATCATTCATCCGGTCGGATCTCCGCATTCCGGTCACTTGCCACTCGGTCAGGACGCGTCGGAAAAAACCGACAGACATGCTCCGGCCGAAACAGGGGCGCGATTCTCCGCGATAAATGAGCAGAAGCAAAGACTTAGCTGAGGAATGGTTGTGCGGAGCAGAACAGAGGGGTGTCGTTTTTGGGGAAATTGCTGTCGGCTTCAGGTATGTTCGGCGTCGTTTTTTAACATGTCTTGCGCCGAACTTGCCGAGGACGTTTCAAAGCGAACGGAGAACTATCGTCCCAATGATGAGCACTACCAAGGCAAATAGCGCCCCCATGCTGAACCTGAATAACTCTGAGCGGATTTCCGCTGGTGAGAGGTCTTGCGCTTCTTCAGCAAGTTCGGCGCCCTCCTGATACAGACGTTCAATTCTGGCAACACGTTCTTCTAGGGTCATGATTATTCTTTTCCGGGTTAACTTAAAACTTGATCAAAAGAGTTAATACAGCAGCAAGCGCGGTCAGCCCCCCAGTGCCTACCGCGACTGGATACCAGAATTTTTCTCGCTTTAATTTGCCTTCCTCCGCCATGAGCTTGAGTCTCTCAACAACGAGTTTACGAATTTCATTTTGAAGCCTTTCGAGTTCCAGATTTTCCCGATCGTTCTGAAGCATGCGCCTTCCTTGGCTGTTGGCAATGACTGCCGGGACTACTTTGTACCCTCATGATTTCCTATTCATCACCTGCCGGATAGCGGACGAATCCGGCGGATTTGTAGGCAAAATCCGGGAATCGGGTAAGCAGCCTCATACAAAGCCGCCATAGCAACAGTGGCGGAGCTACACGCCCCGCCACCGCGTGGGTCTACTGCGCCGGCACCCATTTATCGAGCACTTGATTGACCGCCAGCTCAGCCAGCATCACGTTCTGCGCAATGCCCAGCGCCGTTTGGCGATGCGTACCTTCAAGCAGTGCGGCGAAGTTGTTGAGCGTGACGTTGACCGAGCCAAGGGTTTCGCTGGCGTCGGCCAGCAAGGCTTCGTTACTGGCGGCCGGGTTGGCCATGTACAGGCAATTGGGGACGTAGGGCGCGGCCATGATCTCGGCGGCTGAAGGGGCCAGGTAATGGTCGAGGGCGCGCTCGGCGGCTTCGTGGAATTTCTTGGAGTTGGGGGATTCGTAGGGGGATGCCGGATCGAAGATCGGCGGGTTTGGCGTTACCTTGAACATGGGTGCTTCCCTCTTGTAAGGGCTGCAACCGTTCCGCCGCTAAGCAAAAGGGTGGCAGCTGTGCGCAAGTTAGCGGACCGGTAAGCATCCCAAACCCGGCGCATCCGAAGATGCCATGCGCACAGCCACCATCGAGCGCAGACAAAAGTCTGACTTGATAGGACTTGTGTACAACCGGGGATGCATATCGGGCCGCTAAGCCCGATCACTGGAAATCAGTGATGCAGACCAAGTTACCGACCGCCCTCCAGGCGCACAAGCCGGCGGATTCTGGCGTACGCGTAGGCAACGGCGCAAGAATTTGTGGGCATTGGCACGTAACTTCGGGTGTCTTTAAACAGACGCATCAAATTGCGTTTATCAACCCAAGAACATGACGAATCGCCTGACAGATTGCTGTAAGAAAGTTGTGCTACGTGAAGACTGCCGGCCTCTTCGCGGGCAAGCCCGCTCCCACAGGGTTATGCGCTGTTCACTCAATCGTGGCCAAATCAAGAATCCCTGTGGGAGCTGGCTTGCCAGCGATGACGTCCACCCAGGCACCGGATACTTCAAATCAGCCCCAAATGGTCTAGCGTGAATGAGTCCCCCTGCCCCGCGGAGTCTCTGCCCATGCCCCTCGTTCGCGTCGACATCAGAAAAAACCCCGACCCCACCTTCGCCAAGCGCGTCGGCGAACTCATCTACGCCGCCCTGCGCAGTTCAATCGATGTGCCGGAGCACGACAATTTCCAGATCCTCGCCGAACACGACAGTCAGCACTTGATCTACGACCCGCAATACCTCGGCATCCCGCGCACTGACGGCGTGGTGTTCATTCAGATCACCATCAGCGAAGGGCGCACCGTGGAGAAGAAACAACTACTGTTCAAAAACATCGCCGAAAGCTTGCACACGCAACTGGCGGTGCGCCTGGAGGACGTGTTCATCAATCTGGTGGAAGTGAAGAAAGAGAACTGGTCGTTCGGCAATGGCATCGCGCAGTACGTCACGTGATCTGCTGAGCCAAGCTTCACGAAAGCCTTCTGACGAAGCGCCCGCGCGCTCCCCGCGACAGCTCCTACACTGCTGGAACGGAGCAACGTCCGGCCATTGCCAAACCGCTCTGGAATGAGCACTCTGCAACGACTTTCGCGACCGAACCAACAACGATCACAGGAGCCGCGCAATGCCCGCAACCGTTCTGGTACTCGTTGAAACCATCAATGATTACCTGCCGATTCTCGAGCATCAGGGCTTTCACCTGATCCTCGCCCCCACGCCTGCCGAACGCGCGCAAGCCATCGCCACCCATGGCCCGCGCATTGACGCGGTGCTGACCCGTGGCCCGCTGGGCCTGACCGCCGACGAAATCGCCGCCCTGCCCTCACTGAAAATCATCACGGTGATTGGCGCCGGTTACGAACATGTCGACCTGCAAGCCGCCAGCGACCGGGGAATTACTGTGACCAACGGCGCCGGGGTCAACGCCTCGTCGGTGGCTGACCATGCGATGGCCATGCTCTTGGCACTGGTTCGGGATATTCCGCACTGCGATGCCGCTGTGCGTCGGGGCGAATGGCCGAAGATCATGCGTCCGTCACTGGCCAATAAACGCCTTGGCATTCTCGGGCTGGGTGCGGTGGGGCTGGCGATAGCCAAACGCGCCAACCTCGGTTTCGATATGGAGATCAGTTATCACAGCCGCCAGGTGCGCAACGATGTGCCTTACGCGTTCTGCTCGACACCGACGGAACTGGCGCGGGCCTCGGACTTCCTGATCGTCGCCACGCCGGGCGGAATCGGCACTCAGCATTTGGTGACCCGTGCGGTGCTCGATGCGCTCGGCCCCACAGGTTTCATCGTCAACATCGCCCGGGCCAGTGTGATTGCCACGGCGGATCTGATAACCGCGCTTGAGCAGCGGCGCATTGCCGGTGCGGCGCTGGATGTCTTCGACCATGAGCCGCAAGTGCCGCAGGCGCTGAAAGCCCTGAGCAATGTGCTGCTCACGCCCCACGTTGCCGGTCTCTCGCCGGAAGCCACGCAAGGCACGGTGGAGCTGGTGGGGAAAAACCTGGTGGCGTTCTTCTCCGGGCAACCGGTGCTTACGCCGATCCAGTTACCGCCAAAACTCAGCAGCCAGCGCGTGCACTAAAGTACGCCGAGCAATTTCCACAAGCGCCGCGACTCAGCGTCGGCGCTGATCAGCTCACCGAGCAATTCGCTCAGCGGTTTGTTGCCCCACTCGACCCCTCGCCGGATAAGGTACGGCACCGGGCTGTGGGGTTCGGTGCGCGCCAGGTATTCGGCGATCAGCAGCAGTTGACGATACGCCTCTTCGCGATTGGCCGGTTCACGAAAGGCCAAGGCCACCGGCGCAGTTTCCTCCGGCTGCGCGACGGCAACGGGTGCTTCGACCAGAGGGGGTGGCGGTGCCGGTTGTTGTGGGTGCATGGCGATAAACTCCTGGACCAGTTTCAGCAACGCCTGAATGGTGTCCTGCAGGGGGCGCAACCCCGGCGCCAGAGCCCCCAGAAAGGCATCGCTCCAGGTGTCGAGCCGTTGCAGGTGTTGCAGGCTCAGTAGCAGATTGCCCTGAGTGCGCAGCCAGAAGGCCAGCGGCGTGGCGCGGATCTGCTCGTTGAGTTTCTTCTGTTCATTGCGCGCAGTTTCCGCCGAGGTCTTGGCGTTCTTGCTGTCGTTGGCCTGCACCTGCTGTACCTGCAAACGCCGCCAGACTTCCAGGGTGTAGGCCTCGAAATCGCTGTTGCGGCTGCCGAACAACGGCACCCGAGTGAGCAATATTTCACTGTACCGGCGCACCAGCCATTCCAGCGGAATCACCCGCCACGACTGGTCGCCATCCTCGGCCTGCGGGTGCAGGTGCTCGGGAAAGCGCTCACACAAACCGGCGACCAGCGCCAGACTGCCGGGCAAACCGTCCACCGCTTGCAGGTGCAGCCACGCCTCGCCGAGCCAGGCGCTGAGCATCAGATCCTTACTGCGCTCCAGCAACAAAGTCGTGGTCAGTTTCTCGACGTCCGGCCAGTTCGCGCGCTTGAGCGTCGATTGCCAGACGCCGGTCGGCAGGCTGGCGTCGTCTTCACGACGCAGGTCGCGCAATTGGTCGAACTCGCGTTCATAACGCAGATCGACGCCGCACGGCGCGTCCGCGTTGATCGGCGTAAGCAACTGGTCAATCAAGTCCGGCAACGTAGTCGATGGCAGGCTCACAAGTCCTCCTTCTGCGATTCAAGCGCGGCTGTACTGCCGGTCACCTGAAACGGCGAACGCGGCGCGCGAGTCGGTAATGGTGCTATCGACAGCGGCAGCTTTGAGCCTTGGCTCATCAGCGACAGGCGCACGAACATTCGTGTGAAGTCGCTGGTGACACTGTCGGGCGAGCCGGTCACGGGCAAACGCAACGTCAGCGGAAAATCGGTGTAATCCACATTTGGCTGACGCTGCACCGAGAAATGCGCGCGCATCAGGCGCAGCAACGACCACGGCCCGCCGTACTCCCACCCGGCCTCCAGATCACGCACTACCAGATTCGGTTGCAATGGATCATTGACTGGGCGCTCCTTGCCATTACGCGCCCAACGCAGGGTCAGACGAATCGGTTGGCCGACCATCCAGCGCAGGTTCGGTTGCTCGGCGGCCGGGTAGTTGATCTGTTGATTACCGGCGAGCAGGCCCCAGGCAATCACCTGATCGGCGCCCTGCTCATCATCGCGATCAGTGCGCCAGCGCACGTCCAGCTCGACGCCGAGGATGCCGCTCTTGTCGCGCACGAACAGCGGCGTCAACCAGGTGCTGGCCTGCTTCAGGCGGTTGAGAAAATCCGCTGCCGCCAGGCGTTCCGGAGTCTGGTTGGTGGCCAGACCGGCCTGAGCGACCGGCAGACGTTTGTCGATCAACTGCAGAAAATACTCAACCCGCGCCGGGTCGGCGTCCTGCATCTGCACGCCGTTGGCAAACGGGAAGCGATCCGCCAGATATTGATTGAAGTAGTTGGCCAGCTCATTCCACGCTGCGGCGGCCTGTTGCACTTGCAGCATCTGGCAACGCTGCATAGCTTCCTGTTGCAACTCCACCGCGCGCATCGCCAGGGTGCCGCGTCCCCCCGCAACGTTGGCGGTCTGCAACATTTGCAGGCAGGAATTGACGTCCATTTCGATGAAATCGCGGCTGACCAGTTGCTCGATCTGCGCTGGCGAACTGGCCGGGTTGGCCTCTTTGTATTTGCGCAGTTCGTCGTTGAGCGCACTGAACTGCGTCACGCGTTCATAATCCAGCGCCGACAGATTGGGCTGCTGCGTCATCAGCCACTGCAACGATGACGTCCGTCGTTCAGTGATGCCGAGCATGGTGTTGAACTGCTGCTTGAGGCTCAGCTTCAGATCCTGCACATCGCTGGCGCCGAACAGTTCCAGGCCGAGGTTTTTCGAACCGTCCCACTGGCTGATTTCGGCACGCCCGCCGAACAGCGGTTGCGCGGTGATTTCATCCAGGCCACCAACAATCTGCGCCATGGCACGGCGATTGAGGGCCGCTTGCAGGCGCGTGGCGAGGTCCGGGCGATGCACCTCGACGAAGGCCTTCTGCAAGGCCATGGCTTGCTCGGCCTGAACGTTGAACACGGCGTAAGGATGCGTCTGATCGTTGTGATCCTTGAGGCTCAACCACATCACCTGGGCCGCTGCACGCTCAGCGGCTTTAAGCACCGCAACACGATAGTCCGGCGGAATGCGTGGCAGTTCTTCGGCGATGTAACTGTTGTAATCGGCGAAATACTTCAGCGATTCATTGAGGTCATCGCCGTCCACGGTCTGGCCTTGCATATTGACGTTGTCTTCGCTGGCACGCAGGGCGGCCGAAACGAAGTCACGTTTGAACAGCGCCTGTATTGCGCTATCGAGCTTCACCACTTGATCTTGCAAGGCCAGTTGCCCGCTGGCTTGCTGCACCAGCAGGTTGTCCCGCGAGCCGATCTGGGCGATCCATTGATCGCGGAAACTCTGCTGCAAGCGTGACGCTTGCGTGTCGAGGTCTTGTTGGACTTGGGCGCCCAGCAATGTGCTCTTGCCCACTTTGGACAGGAAATCACCATAACCCGGCACCAATTCCTGCCCCTTGCCACGGCTCCACGTCGCATTGGTCAGGGCAATCGCCGCTTGCAGATCGTCGACCAGCGCGGTCAGGTCTTCAAGATCGCGCAGGCTGTTGCCACTGCCGGCCTCCAGTTGATCCAGGTGCAACTTCAGATAACCGGCCTTGCTGACAAAATTGTCGGCGAGAAAATACTGATCCAGCCAGCGCTGCATCAATCCGGAAAAATGACTGACGATCAGTGGCCGGTCGACGCTCAGGTCGAGCGCCTGCAAACTGCCGTCTTCCCCTGCCACCAGCAGCCGATTGTAGTAAGCCGCATAGGGCAAGGTGCCGGTGTTGAGATTCAGCGACAGCGCGTTGTTGCTCAGTTGCACCAAATCGTCCAGCGGGGTGCGCTGATTGTTTTGCACCTGATTGAACAATTGGTTCTGCTGCTCCAGACGCAGCGCCCGATCCACCAGATCGGTCGCTTTCAGATAGTTCTGCCACTGCGCCGGGTCGTCGTTTTCGACACTGCTGCGCCGGTCGGTGCTGCGGATCGCCTTGATCTGCGCCAGCTCCGCGCTCAGCAGGTCATGCAACGGCACCACCATATGGCGCTGCGTGGACTGCAAAACTTCCTGCTCGAGTTGGTTGTCGAGCGAGGAAAACCACGACGTCGGGAAAACCAGCGAGGCATAGTTCCAGTGCGGGGCGCGTTCCAGTACCCGCCAGAAGGTCTGTACGTTGCGCCGGGTCGAGTCGATCCGCTGCGCCTCATCGCTGATCGCCACGTAGCCTTTTTGTGCGCCCTGCATCTGCCGCGCCAGTTCGTGGGCATCCTTGACCGATGCCTGCCAGACCCACAGCATCGCCACCGCCCAGACTACCCCCACCACCAGCGCGATCCCCGCGGTCAGCCGTTGCCAGCGCTGGCGCAGACGCAACAGGCGCGGCACGCTGTGCGCCAGACCTCGCTCGCCAACCAGGCGCTGGCGCCACAACTGCCGGGCAAACGCGCTGCGCTGCAAGCCGCTGTCGTCCACGGCAAAACCGTCCTGCGCCTCTTCACCGGCCACGTTGGCGGTGAAATATACGCCGCGAAAACACGGCGCTTCACCTTGCGCATTGCCCTGAAACACCGGCTCCAGCACGTTCTGCAAACCGCGGCGCAAGGTCTCCAGACGATCCGGCAAGGCATATAAATCCGCACTCAGCTGCCCGGACAAGGTGCCGATTTCGATCACTGCCTCAGCCACAGCCCGGTGCAGGCGATCCAGTGCCTGATCGCTCCACTGGCCCTGCCAGACGGCATCGCGCGCATAGGGTGACGACCAGCCCAACGTGGCTTCGCTGGCCTCTTCCGGCAAGGCGCTGATCAGTTCCTGAAACCCCGGCAACTCCTCAAGACCGGTGACAATCACGTACACCGGTACGCTCAGCCCGAAGCGTTGCAGCAGGTCGATGAAGCGCCGACGCGCGGCCAGCCCCAACTGTGTTGCTTGCTCAAGATTGCTCAGCCGACTGGCCGGTACAGTCCAAATCACCGCGTCCAGCGGCCGCTTGCTGCGTAGCCGCAGGATCAGGCCCAGCAGCCGCCACCAACTGCCGCGCTGTAAATGCATGCCGTCATCCGGCAGAAACAAGGCCTGCGGCACCACCAGTACTGCGCCTTCGGGGTCTGACCACCAGCGCCCGAACCACGCCGGTTTGTCGGTCGGCTGCAGGCGCCACTCCGTTACCAGTTGTGTGCCCTGCACTTCGTCGCCGAGCATCAGCAGCCACGGCAGTTGATAGCGGTCGAGGTTGCCCTGGTCGCGTTCCATATGGCGCACGGACGCATAGAAACTGCGGATCGCCGCGCCGCTCTGGGTGCGCAACCACCACACCGCCACGCCGATGATCACCAGCAACAACAGCAACGCGACGACCCACGCAACGATCGTCAGCGGGCTCATGAGTCTTGCTCCGGCGCACTCTGCACCTCACCGCTTTGCAGTAACGGCGCCAGCTCCTGGCCGATGTCACGCCACAACCAATGCCCGAGCGCAGTCAACAGCAACACCATGGCGAGAATGCCCAGGGTCAGGCGAAAGCCATCCGGCAGCGCGGTGCGTACCGGCAACTGCAACGGTGTGGCCAGCGAGGGTTGTACCAACCGGCGGCTGACGTCGGCATAGGTGGCTTCGTCTTGCCAGGCGAAGTTGAACAGCGCCAGACGCCATTTTTCCAGTTGCGCCTGGCTGTGTTCACCGCGCAGACGGCCGTGGAAACCAAGAATCAGGCACTGCAAATACACGTTGGCCAGATCGCGGGTGGTCGGTTGTTGTTCGTCGAGAAGGGTTTGAATCGCTGCCGGCAGTTGCTCGCCGGCCTGACGGCTGGAGTACAGGCGCGACTCCAGCGGCTTATCCTGCCAGGCGCCCTGCCCCGGCCACGGCGTGAACAGCAGGGTTTCGTCGACCAGTGCAACGAACGCATAAACCAGTGCCTTGACCTGTTCGGTTGCCGAGTCACCGACCCGCGAATACGCGGTGCGCCACAAGCGTTGTGAAGCCCGGGTGGACAGCTCGACCACCGTCTCGACCAGCGCCGCTTCGTCCTCGCTGTCCTTGGGCAATTGCACCCAGTCCTGTTGCCATTGCTGCCATGTCTGGCGGAACGCGCTGCTCAACGGTGCGTCCTGCAACCCCAGGCTTGCGGCACTTCCTTGCGACATAGGGCGTTCCTTGTGTGATCAGGCACTTTCACTGTTCTGGGCGACAAACAGCACCACTTGCCACGGACTGCTCGTCAGCTTCGCAGCAGGCGCGGCGATCATCAGCGGCAGTTGCGCGTCGAACCACGCGCCTTCGGCGGTAACCACAAACAGTCGCGTGTCATCGCCGACGCTGTAGGCCACCTGCTCGCTGCGGCTCATGGCCTGGTGCGTCAAACCGCTCATGCGCTGACGACTGAGCAGGGCAATGTGCGGCGCCGAAGCGATGATCGCGCCGCGCAACCAGTCAAGCGCGGCTTGCTCGCTGGCACCGTTGGGCATGCGCAGGCCGATGACCAGACGCTGGCTCGGCTGCTCGTCCGGCAACTGGATCGAAAAACTCTGCTCGCCGCGTTCGAACGGCAGGCTGCGATAACCGGCACGGATCAGTTCGAGGGTGGTTTCCAGCCATTGCAATACCGCGTCATAGCCGCGCTGCAACTCAAGGAAATCCAGCGGTGCAAACGCCGGCACGCCGGCCAGCGGATCGAGCGCCGCCCAAGCCCCGGCCATGCCGAGCAATTGCACATACAGGGTTTGCGGATGAGCGATGCGGCTGTTCAGCGTGCCTTCGACTTCCGGCAGACGCGCCCACAACGCGGTCAACTGACGGCGGATTTCCAGCGCATCGTCCTGGTTGCCGGCCTGTTGCGCCTGACGCAAGCGGCCGCCGAGAAACAGGCACTTCTCCCGCGCCCGCGCGCAGAGCCCGGCGATGCGCCGAGCGAGTGCAGATTCCGGCAACAGGATCGGTGTCGGCGGTGTATAGGACAACGGCAGAAAGCCGCCGCCCTCCTTGCGGATTTTCAGCAGCGGCAGGCAGATCGAGTCGGCTTTGTTCAGTTGCGTACACAGCCGTGGATTGGGTCGCCAGACCGTAATCGATTCGGGGAATTCGCCGCTGGTGAGATCGGGTAAGGCCTCGCCGACCACTGATTGCATCCGCCCCTTGAGCGGCAGCAGTTGCCCGGCGCGCCACATCGGGCTGATCGCCAGAAACACGGTGACGGTGGCATCGTCGGTGGTGTCGATCGCCGCGCTGACGTCCAGTTCCAGCGTCGGCCCGACACCGGCCTGCAAATCCACCGGCAAGCCGTCGGGCATCGTCCCTTGCAACGACAACACCCGCACCACCCCGGCGCTCAGCGCCGAAGGGTCGAACTCCATATGACTGACGCCCCAGAACCACGGATTGCAGGCTTGCGCCAGATGCGCGCCGAGCGCTTCGGCGCGCAGCCCCTGCAACTGAAAATGCTGCGGCAGCAATTGCATGCCTTCGTGCCAGCAAACCGCGTCAGGTAGCAGACTCATACGACTCCTTTCGACCCTGCCGCAAGCCGGCGGCGAGCGGTGTTTTTCAGTTTTCCCGGCTGACCAGATTCATCTCGCGACTGTCGAATTTCAGCCATGCCTCGCGCTGATCATCGAGGCGTAATCGGTGTGCTCCGGGTGTGTTATAGCTGGCGAAGACCAAAAGTCCAGCAGCCTTCTTGCCCTCCAGCGGGAAGGGTTGGCGGTCGATGAATTGCCCCGGCACCAGCTCCAGTCCCCACACGCTCATCAACTGACGATAGTCGCGCTGGTATTGCTCGCGCCCGGCGAACCACTGGCTGGCACTGATGCCGGACAGTTGCTTGAGCAGGTCAGGGTCGTTGACGGCAATGAAGTCCACGGCAATCGGCGTGTCGTCATTCGCCTTGGGGGCGACGTCGAGGGTCAGGCTGTCGAGGTCCACCTTCGGCCCGAAGAAGGAGCAGCCCGCCAGCAGCGCAAACGCCAACGTTAGAAAAAGTCGTCCAGACAAAATGAATTTTCCTTTTCTCGAGTCTGTCAAAAAATGTTTTTGCTTGCTTTTTTATAGACCTGTTCTAGCGTCTTGGGTAGTTCGGTTCCTACAGCCGAATCAAGAAGGTTTGTCAAAGGAACGACAGGTCATCTGCCTCCCTTTCTAACCTACGGTCCAGCAAGGGAAAGCGATGAACGGGCCTCCCCGATGCATTGCCCCCGCCCATCGCATCGGAGTCCGCCGTCATGGCAGAAAGTACTCAGCACAAACTCGACCGGGTGCGCCCGCCCCGAGTGCAAATCACCTACGACGTCGAAATCGGCAACGCCATCGAGAAAAAGGAATTGCCGCTGGTGGTCGGGATCCTCGCCGACCTTTCCGGCAAGCCGCTTGAGCCATTGGCAAAACTGACTGAACGGCGTTTTACCGAAATCGACCGAGACAATTTCAACGATGTGCTCGCCTCCATCGCCCCGCGCGCAACGCTGCAGGTCAACAACACCCTCAGTGGCGACGACAGCAAGCTCAACATCGAACTCAATTTCAAACACATCGATGACTTCGACCCGGTCAAGGTGGTGGAGCAAGTCACACCGCTGCGTCGTCTGTTCGAGGCCCGTCAGCGCCTGCGTGACCTGCTGACCAAACTCGACGGCAACGATGACCTGGACAAGCTGTTGCGCGACGTGATCGCCAACACCGAAGGCTTGCAGGAAATCAAATCGGCTCGCCCAGACACCGCTACCCCGGCAGCTGATGCCGAGGCCCCGGCCGAACCGCAAGCCTGATTGTCCAATTAACCGAGGGGAGAATTCGTCATGCCCGCCGCCGCCAAGAATCAAGCCAGCGACAGTACAACCGAGACACTTTCACTGCTCGACCAGATCATCCTCGACGGCCGCATGGCCCACGATGACAGTCAGCAGGATTACGCCCGTGACATGCTCGCGGAATTCGCCACCCAGGTGCTTGACGAAGGCATGGCCATCGACAAGGACACCGTGGCGATGATCAACGACCGCATCAGCCAGATCGACGAACTGATCAGCGCCCAGCTCAACGAAGTGCTGCACCACCCCGACCTGCAAAAACTCGAAGCCTCGTGGCGTGGCCTGCATCTGCTGGTGCAAAACACCGAGACCAGCACTCGGCTGAAACTGCGTCTGCTCAATGTCACGCAGAAAGAGCTGCAAAACGACCTGGAAAAAGCCGTCGAATTTGACCAGAGCGCGCTGTTCAAGAAGATCTACGAAGAGGAATACGGCACCTTCGGTGGCCATCCGTTCAGTCTGCTGGTGGGTGACTACACATTCGGTCGGCACCCCCAGGACATCGGCCTGCTGGAGAAACTGTCGAACGTCGCCGCCGCGGCCCACGCGCCGTTCATTGCCGCCGCCAGCCCACGGCTGTTCGACATGAACAGCTTCACTGAACTGGCCGTACCGCGTGACCTGTCGAAAGTCTTCGAGAGCCAGGAGCTGATCAAGTGGCGCTCGTTCCGCGAGAGTGAAGATTCGCGCTACGTGTCGCTGGTGCTGCCGCATTTCCTCTTGCGCCTGCCTTACGGCCCGGACACGTCGCCGGTGGAAGGCATCAACTACGTCGAGGACGTCAACGGCACCGACCACAGCAAGTACCTGTGGGGCAACGCCGCGTGGGCCCTGTCGCAGCGCATTACCGAAGCATTTGCCAAGTACGGCTGGTGTGCGGCGATCCGTGGCGCTGAAGGCGGCGGCGCGGTCGAAGGCCTGCCGGCACATACCTTCCGCACCAGCTCCGGCGACTTGTCGCTCAAATGCCCGACCGAAGTGGCGATCACCGACCGCCGTGAAAAAGAGCTCAACGACCTCGGTTTCATCGCCCTGTGCCACAAGAAAAACAGCGACGTTGCGGTGTTCTTCGGCGGCCAGACCACCAATAAATCCAAGGTCTACAACACCAACGAGGCCAACGCCAACGCGCGGATCTCGGCGATGTTGCCGTACGTGCTCGCCGCCTCGCGTTTCGCCCATTACCTGAAGGTGATCATGCGCGACAAGGTCGGCAGTTTCATGACCCGCGACAACGTGCAGACCTACCTCAACAACTGGATCGCCGATTACGTGCTGATCAACGACAACGCGCCGCAGGAAATCAAGGCGCAGTACCCGTTGCGCGAAGCGCGGGTGGACGTGACCGAAGTCCCCGGCAAGCCGGGCGCCTATCGGGCCACGGTGTTCCTGCGGCCGCACTTTCAGCTTGAGGAACTGACGGCGTCGATCCGCCTGGTCGCGACCCTGCCACCACCGGTAGCGGCCTGACCTGCTCGCCCCCGCCGCCGTGCGGCGGGGGCTGTTCCCTTATCTAGCGCGACACCTTTCAGGAGTTTCAAGCGATGGATGCAATCATTCTCGACCTCGGCGGCGACATCAAAGGCGACAGCCTGCTCGAGGGCTTCGCGGACAAGATCGAAGTCATGTCCTACAGCCACAACGTGGCGATGCAGGTGACCAACGACGTCAGCAACTCGGAGCGAACCTCCGGCAAACCCCACGTCGGCGAATTCACCGTGACCAAGTTCATTGACAGCTCGACACCGTCCCTCAACGAATACTGCTGCGCCGGCAAGCCGATCCCCGAAGCCATCATCACCATTGGGCGTAACGCCGCCGAAGGCAGCGGACAACTGATGCCGTTCATCGTCTACACCCTGACCAACGTGGTGCTGTCGAACGTCAGCGTCAGCGGGGGTACCGGGGGCAAACCGGTGGAAACCGTTTCGCTGAACTTCACCAAGATCAAATGGGAACTCACCGCGCAGAAAGACGACGGCACCAAGGAAGGCACCGCCGCGTCGACGTGGGACATGGCCGCCAACAAGCTCGTCAGCTAACCCGGCGCGACGGCCATGGCAGGCACCGGCATGCTCCCGCCGCTGTTCGAACGCCTCGCGTCCAGCGAGACCGAGAGCACGCGGGAGTTCGATCGGCAGGACTTGCTCGACTCGGTGCACGCCGAGCTCGGACGCCTGTTCAACACCCGCCGTGGCCCGCGCGCACTGACCGACCCACCCAGCGTAATTGACTACGGCATCGCCGACTGGAGTGCCCTGCAACAGCAACGCAGCGATGATCGCCGTCGGCTGGCGCGGGACATCCGCGAAGCCATTACCCATTTCGAACCACGCCTGAAACTGGGCGTAGTTCAGGTCAATCCCTTGCCCGAGCAACCACAGAAAATGAGCATTCGCCTGGTCGGCGAGATGCGCAGTGGCGAGCAGCACTGGCCGGTGGCATTTGTCATCGAGCCCGGCGGTCAGGGGCTGGAGGTGCGCCATGAGCGACTCGATTGACCCGCAACTGCTCGACTATTACCAACGGGAGTTGACCTGGCTGCGGCATGCTGGCGGCCAGTTTGCCGAGCGCTATCCGAAAGTCGCGCGGCGCCTGCAACTGTCCCCCGGCGAATGCCCCGACCCGCATGTCGAACGTCTGCTCGAAGGTTTCGCCCTGCTGGCGGCGCGTCTGCAACGACGGCTCGATGACGATTACGCCGAGTTCAGCGATGCGCTGCTTGAGCAGCTGTATCCACTGGCGATGCGTCCGTTGCCGTCTTGCGCCATCGTCCAGTTCGAGCCAGACCCGAGCAAAGGCAACCTCGACGAGGGCTATCCCCTGCCCCGCGACACGCCGCTGTTCGTGACCACCAGCAAAGGCGAGAGCATCCACTTTCGTACCTCGGCCGCCGTGTGTCTGTGGCCGATCGAAGTGAGCGAAGCGTTGTTGCTCGGCAGTGATGAAGCGCAGGCGCTGACCGGTGTCGCGCAATCGCGCTCGGCATTGCGCCTGAGCCTGCGCTGCCTTGGCGAAAGCCAATGGGCAGATCTTGGGATTGAGCAATTGCGCATCCACCTGGCCGCGTCGCCGGTGGTCAATGCCTGCCTTTACGACCTGCTCGGCGCCCATTCGGTGCAGGTGCTGGCAGGGTCGCCGGGCAGTGTGCCGATTGCACTGAAAGGCTTGCCGAAAATTGTCGGTTTCAGCGATGACGAAGTCATGTTGCCCGATGAAGACGGCGTGCATCCGGGCATGCGTCTGTTGGCCGAGTACTTCGCCTTCCCGGATAAATTCCACTTTTTCGATCTGCCGCTGAGCGGTGTCGCCAGTGACAGCCCGACGCTGTATCTGTACATCGTTTTCGACCGTGCGCCGACCAGTCGCTTGCATTTGCAGGGCAGTGACATTGCTCTGGGCTGCGCGCCGGTGATCAACCTGTTCCCGCGCACCTCCGAGCCCCTGCGCCCGGACGGCACCCGAAGTGAGTACCGCCTGATCGCCGACAGCCATCGCGAGAACAGCGTCGAAATCCACAGCATTCGTGGCATGCGCGCCAGTTCCAGCGCCGGCGTGCAGCGGCTACCCGCCTATTACGGCAGTCAGCACAGCGGCGGCGATCAACAACGTTACTGGCATGCCCGGCGAGTCAGCGGCATGACCCCGAACCGGCTCGGCAGCGATCTGCTGGTGAGCGTGGTCGATACCCGTTTCGAACCGCAAACCGATCTGCCCGATTACAGCCTGACCGCCGAATTGCTTTGCACCAATCGGCACCTCGCCCAGAGCCTGCCCGCCGGTACCCCGCTGGGTTTCGAACGCCCCGGCCCGGTGGCCTGGGCCCGCCTGCGCAACTCGCCGAGCCCGCAAAGCTTGCCGCGCCTGGACGGTGATTCGCGTTGGCGGCTGGTCTCGCAATTGACCCTCAATCATCTGTCACTGGTCGAAGGGCCGCAGGCGCTCGATGCCCTCAAGGAGATCCTGCATCTGCATAACCTGCGCGATGAAAGCAGCGCTTTGCGCCAGATCGAAGGCCTGTTTAGTCTGAGTTGCGAACGGGTGATCGGCCATGTCGGCGTCGATGCCTGGCGCGGTTGGCGCAATGGTCTTGAAGTGCAATTGCAGCTCGATTCACAGCATTTTGTCGGTAGCAGCGCGGTACTGTTTTCGGCGGTGCTGGCGCAGTTCTTTTCGGTGTACGCCACGGCCAATCGCTTTGTGCGCACAGTGCTGATGCAGGAAGACAAGGAGATCAAGGCATGGCAACCCCAAGCCGGCATGCCCCTGTCGCTCTGACCCTGAGCCAGCGTCTGCGCCGCGATCCGCAAGCGTTCGAGTGGTTGCAGGCGTTGCTGCTGCTCGAGCGCGAGCAACCGCAAGCGCAATCCCTGGGCAGCGGCACCGCACCGCAAGCGGAAGCGCTGAAACTGCGCGGCCCACTGACGCCGATGTTCGCCGCCAGCCAGATAGAAGGCCTGCACGAGGTACCGGGCGAACCGCTGACCCTCGATACACCGATCTTCGGTCTCGGCGGCCCCGACGGCCCCCTGCCCTACGCGTATCAGGAATGGCTGCAACAACGGGCGCGGGCCAAGGATCATGCGCCGGCAGAATTTCTCGATCTGTTCCAGCATCGCCTGCTCAGTTTGCTCTACAAGGTAATGCGCAAACACCGCATCGCGCTCGGTTTTGTCACACCGGGCGCGTCGCCGGTACAGGCGCAACTGCGCGCGCTGACCGGATTGCTGCCCAAGTCTCTACAAGAACGCCAAGCGGTTCCCGACTGCGCAGTGTTGGCCTGCACAGCGTTGTTTGCCGATGGCCGCCGCTCCCTCGCCGGGTTCGCCGCGATTGTGCGCGAGCAGTTTGCCGTGCCGGTCGAGCTGAGCGCCTACGAAGGCGCCTGGCGCGAGATTCCACCCACGAGCCGCAGCGTCATCAAGCCCGGCGGGCGCAATCTGCAACTGGGGCGCAGCGCCGTCGCCGGTACTCGGGTGTGGGATGAACACGCCGGCATTCGCCTCACGCTCGGGCCCCTGCCCTCGGCGCAGGCCGGGCGTTTCCTGCCGGACGGCGAGGCCCATCCGGCACTGGCCAGCCTCGCCGCGCTGTATTTCGGCCCGGACCTGGACGTGACGCTGGTGCTGCTGATCCGCGGTGCCGGGCCGATGAAACTCAGTCGTCAGGCGCCGGCACTGGTGAGCTGGAACGGCGGTTTGCAACGTCAGGCCAGCCTCGCCGTGCAGCGCATTGAAACCCGTCTTCGTCAGCCGGAGATCACCTGAAATGGAATTGGCCAGCCTGATCGGACGCCTTAACCCGGACAACCGCCGCGCCCTCGAACGCGCCGCGCAACGCTGCTTGCAACGCGGGCATCACTTTGTCGAAATCGAGCATTTGCTGCTGGAACTGCTCGACATCGAGGGCGGTGACTTTGCCTTTCTGTTGCCACGGTTCGGGTTGGAACGTGATGCGCTGACGGCGGAAATCAACAAGGCTCTGGAGCTGTTCAAGGCTGGCAGCACGCGCACGCCGGCACTGTCTTCACACACGTTGGGGTTACTGGAAGATGCGGTGGTGCAGGCCAGTGTGTTGGGGATCGACAGCATTCGTTCCGGGCTGCTCTTGCTGGCGTTGATAGACCGCGACGAACGCCGCAGTTTGTTGCTTAACAGTGCGTCTTCGTTGCTGCGAATTCCCAAGGAAGCCCTGCGTGCGAATCTGCTGGAGTGGACGGAAAAATCTCGTGAGCATGTCGGTGCGCGCGCGTCATCCTCAGGCAATCCAGCGCCAAGGCAGGACTCGGTACTCGATCAATACACCCAGGATCTGACCGCCGATGCCCACGCCGGACGCATTGATCCGATCGTAGGCCGCGACGGCGAGATCCGTCAGTGCATCGATATTCTTCTTCGCCGCCGCCAGAACAATCCGATCCTGGTCGGCGCACCGGGCGTGGGTAAAACCGCTGTGGTCGAAGGCCTGGCCCTGCGCATCGCCGCCGGGGACGTGCCGCCGTCTCTGCAGGAAGTCAGTCTGCGGGTGCTCGACCTCGGTCTTTTGCAGGCCGGCGCTGGGGTCAAGGGCGAGTTCGAACAGCGGCTCAAAGGGGTGATCGACGCGGTACGCAATGCCGACAAACCGATCATCCTGTTCATCGACGAAGCCCACACATTGATTGGCGCCGGCGGGGCTGAGGGCGGCAGCGATGCAGCCAACTTGCTCAAACCGGCGCTGGCCCGTGGCGAGTTGCGTACCCTCGCCGCAACAACGTGGATGGAATACAAAAAATACTTCGAGAAAGATCCCGCCCTCGCCCGCCGCTTTCAGCTTGTGCAGGTTGAGGAGCCGGACGAAACCACAGCCGTGGAAATGCTCCGAGGCGTCGCCGCCAAACTCGAACAGCACCACGGTGTACAAGTGCTCGACGCGGCGATCCACGAAGCGGTGAAACTCTCGCACCGCTACATTTCCGGCCGCCAGTTACCGGACAAAGCCATCAGCGTGCTCGACACCGCATGTGCCCGCGTCGCCCTCGGCCAGCATGACGTGCCGCCACCGCTGGAAAGCCTGCGCCACCGGCAGAACAGCCTCAAGGATGAAGTCGAACGCTTGCGCCGCGAACAGGCCACCGGCCTTGATCACCGCGAACGCATCACCCTGCTTGAAACCGAATCCAGCGCTAACGTGCAAGCGATCCGCGAACTGGAAACCCGCTGGGGCGAAGAGCGCGTGGCTGTGCGCGAACTGCTCGACACCCGCCGCGAATTGCTCGACCTGAGCGAGCGTGCCGACAGTGACAAACCCGATGAAACCACCGACAGCCGTATCGATCATCTGGCTGGCGAACTGCTGCGCCTTGAGGCCGGACTCGATGCGATCCGCCAGGACGATCCGCTGGTGCCGGAACAGGTCGATGCGAAAACCGTCGCCGCTGTGATTGCCGGATGGACGGGTATTCCGGTCGGCAAAATGCTCGCCGACGAGGCCCACGCCGTGCGCACTCTGGGACAACGCATGGGCCAACGAGTGATGGGCCAGAGCACCGCGCTCAATACCATCGCCCAGCGCTTGCAGGCCTATCGCGCCGGGCTGACCGATCCGCAAAAACCGGTCGGGGTGTTCCTGCTGGTCGGCCCCACCGGCGTCGGCAAAACCGAAACGGCTTATGCGCTGGCCGATGCGTTGTACGGCGGCGAACGCAACCTGATCAGCATCAACCTCTCGGAATATCAGGAAGCGCACACCGTCAGCCAACTCAAAGGCGCCCCGCCCGGTTATGTCGGGTATGGCAGTGGCGGCGTACTCACCGAAGCAGTGCGGCGCAAACCGTATTCGGTGGTGCTGCTCGATGAAATCGAAAAGGCCCATCCGGACGTGCTGGAGGCGTTTTACAACGTCTTCGACAAGGGTCTGATGGAGGACGGTACGGGGCTGGTGGTGGATTTCAAGAACACCGTGATGCTGGCCACCAGCAACGTCGGCGCTGAGCTGTTACTGGATACACCCGTGGCACAACTCGGCAGTGAGGCCTTCAACGAAGCACTGCATAAAGTCTTGCTGCAAGCGTTCCGCCCGGCGTTTCTGGCACGCATGACCGTGGTTGCCTATAGACCACTGGATGAGGCAACACTGGAAGGGATTGTGCTGGCGAAGCTGGAGAAATTGCGTGGCCGCTACAAGGCGGCGACGGGCAAACAGTTCGAGTTCGATTCGGGAATTGTCAAAGCGGTGCTTGCCAAATGCAGCGCGGCGGGTGCGCGGGATGTCGAGAATGTGTTGATGACGCAGGTGACGGGGAAGTTGGCAGAGTGGGTGTTGGAGTAAACAGTATTCAGTCTCGACGCACGGACACGGTCAGGTCGGGTAATCAAGAACTGTGGTATTCAATCAAGGACTACGAAAATGCCATACGGAGAGCAACTTTCCATAAACCCATGCGTGGTCAAACCCGGCTTACAACCTTTGCAAGCCAGCATCGGCCGCCTGATTCTCTGTATTCGCGCAACTGAAAAGGCACGAAAGGCCGCACTGGAGGCCAGGAAAAACCTGTTGGTTTATCAGCATCTGGTGATGGACGATAACAAGAGAGCCCGCCAGACGTATCTGCGAGATGTCTATCCCCAGGAGCTCAGAGGCATCGGGGTCACACTTTTGACCTTGCGAGCGCGAATGCACAACATCGCGATTGTTGAAGACGACGGTATTTTTGTCAGTCTCGCCGGCACCAGAGAAAAGATGTTCGACATCCTGACGGGAGATGATGCTTTCGAGCGTGTCGTAGGCGAGGGAGAAGGTTTGACGCGCCCGGTCTATGTGAAAAAGCCCGGCATCCTGTCAGAGCCGGAAAAACATTATGTGAAAGACCACTTCGGCCGTTTTACGCGGCGATACGCGTATGTGGAAAAACCCTGGGACGTTTTTGAAATACTCATGACGACCGGGATTCTCAGGGGCAAGAATCTGCCGGGGTTAGACGACGATCCACGAAAGAAAACCGCAAGCGTCGTTCAAAAGTACCAGTTTGGGGAGTCGGCGGATGACCCTCTGCGCATGTCCGTCCGCGAACTGGCCTTCGTCAATCAGGAGGACGGCAGCACCGTACAGCGTGGGCTACCGCTCGGTTCGACACCGAAACCGCTACATGGCAACGAAGGCTACCGCTTCGGCAGATTCGACGGCGTTCTGTTGCAAGTGGATTTGGCCAGAATTCCAATGCAGGAAGACTACTTGCTGCTCAACCTCTACTGTTTCGATGCTCAGCGAAGTACCGCGCAAAACCCGACGCTTGGCCTGATTACCTACAACATCAGACGCAAAGGCGATGGCAGTGTTGTACGCAAAGGTGACAAACCCAAGGCCACCGCTTTGGAGAGCAAGGAGCATACCGATGCAAGCACTCAGAAAAATCGTGAACTGCTCTTGCTCACCCTCCCTTTGGCCGCGATAACCACGGTGTGTTTTCACAGCGCTGAAAAACTTCGCACCCACGGCGACGGTGTGAAACGCATGATTGCCGACGCCGGTGGCGTCGTCGATGTACCCACTCGCCATGTCCCACATTGCGCGACTTTCGAGCAAGAGCTGTTTCCCAATGATTGATTGAAGGCGCCAGATCCAATCGCCAGGGTTGCTTTGACCTCGCGAATAACTCAACTCAGACAAGAGCGCGATTCATGCCCCGCTCCACCGACAGCAACACGACGTTGTCTCTGACTGCCACTTCGCTGTCGGCGCTTTACCCTGAGTCGCTGTCCGGCGACGAAGCGTTGAACATGCTCGGCGCACAAACCCTCAACGGTCTGAATGACGGCACGTCTCTCACCCTGACCAGCGCCGTCGCCACCCACGTCACCACCACCCTGCACAACGACGCGCAACTGCGCCCGTTCGACGCGCTCGTTGCGGAAATTCGCCAACTCCCCGCCGATGCGACTGCCGAGCGCTATCAGTTGCTGCTAAGACCATGGCTGTGGTGGCTGACCCTGGCCAGCAACAACCGCGTGTTCCAGAATCTCGCCACTTCAGACATCGTCACCACGATCTTCAAGGCTCACGGTTTTACCGATTTCAAACTCTCCCTGACCGGTAGCTACACCCCACGCGAGTACTGCGTGCAGTACGCTGAAACCGATTTTGCCTTCGTCTCGCGGTTGTTGGAGGAGGAAGGGATTTTCTGGTTTTTCACCCACGATGAAGGCAAGCACACCTTGGTGTTGGGGGATAGCAACGACGCCTTCGTACCGATCCCCAACGGGCCGACAGTCACGTATCTGGGGCAAGGATTGGGTCAGCGTGAGTTGCACGGTATCCGTTCCGGGCAGGTCTGCCTCCAAGCGGTGGCCGGGGTGTATCGGGCGACGGATTATGAATTCACCACGCCGACCACCTCACTTTACGACCAGGCAGAAGCGGTGGCCGGGCCACTTTCCATGTACGAACATCCGGGCGGTTACAACGCCAAGGCGCGCGGCGATACGCTGACCAAGCAGCGGGTCGACGGCTTGCGCAGTGAGGAAAAACGCTTTGTCGGCGAGAGCGACTGTCGCTGGCTGGTGCCAGGGCACTGGTTCACCCTCGACGGGCATGACGACGCGAGCTTGAACATCGATTGGGTGGTGACGCGAGTCACCCATGACGTCAGCCACGAGCAGTATCGCAACCGTTTCGAAGCCATCCCCAAGGCCACACCGTTTCGCCCGCAACGGCTCACGCCAAAACCGCGCATGCACCCGCAAACCGCAATCGTGGTGGGTAAGTCCGGCGAAGAAATCTGGACTGACGAGTACGGCCGGATCAAGTTGCAGTTCCCGTGGGATCGCGATGGCAAGAACGATGAAACCAGCTCTTGCTGGGTACGCGTGGTGTTGCCGTGGAGTGGCAAGGGCTTCGGCATGCAGTTCATCCCGCGTATCGGCCAGGAAGTCATCGTTACGTTTATCGATGGCGACCCGGACCGGCCTCTGGTGACTGGTTGCGTCTACAACGGCGATAACGCCCTGCCCTATGCCCTGCCGGCGAATCAGACCCAGTCCGGGATCAAGACTCAGTCGTCCAAGGGCGGCGGCGGCTTCAACGAGTTGCGCTTCGAGGATAAGAAAGACGCCGAAGAGGTGTTTTTGCAGGCGCAGAAAGATCTGAATATCAACGTGCTCAACGACACCACTGCCACCGTCGGCCATGACGAAACCCTCACGGTGCAGAATGCCCGCACCCGCACGGTCAAGGACGGCGATGAGACTGTCACCCTGGAGAAGGGCAAACGCAGCGTGACGATTCAGACCGGCAGCGACAGCCTCGATGTGAAGGACAGCCGCACGGTGACAGTCGGTGCCGATCAGAACCACAGCACTGGTGGCAACTACACCGACAAGGTCACCGGCAATTACAGCCTGACGGTGGACGGCAACCTGACCATCAAAGTCAGCGGCACTTTGACCCTGCAAAGCGGTGGCAGCTTCACGATCAAGAGCGGCGCCGATCTGGCGACTTCGGCCAGCACCTCAATTACCCAAAATGCCGGCACCGCCATGACCAATCAGGCCGGTACTTCGCTGGACAACAAGGCCGGCACCACGCTGACCAACGACGCTGGCATCAGCCTGACCAACAAGGGCGCGGCCTCGCAGACCGTCGATGGCGGCGGCATGCTGACGATCAAGGGCGGTCTGGTGCAGGTCAACTGAACAAGGAGAAGTCATGGCGATCACACCGCTGGATTTGCAGCAGAGTGACAAGCAGCTCAAGGGGCGCTTGCAGGATGGCCAGCTCGACGGCCCGCTCAACATCAAGGATGACGGGCGCAAACAGGCGGATTTGCAGTACAGCCAGGGCAAGTTGCAGGGTACGTCCCTGCTCTATCACCCCAACGGCAAGGTTTCGGCGCAGATGCCGTTTGTGCGGGACAAGCTGCAAGGCGTGGCGAGTTTTTATGCGCCCGAGGGCTTTTTACAGCGCAAGGCGACGTATCGGCGCGGCTTGTTGCATGGCGAGGCGTTCAATTATTTTCCGGACGGGCAAGTGGCGGAGGCCGAGTTTTATCGGGATGGCGTGCGTGAGGGGCGCTATCAGCGCTTTCATCCGAACGGGAAAACAGCGGTGGAGGCGCGGTATGTGAATGGGCAGTTGATGGAGCCGGAGCAAGGGTTTGCCGAGGATGGCCGGCCGTTGGGGGCCGATGGCAAGCCGATTTCGCGGGTGCGCTGGTGGTATCTGCGCTGGGCGGATCCGCAACAAGCCTGATGGTTCTCTATTGGCAGCACTGGCCTCTTCGCGAGCAGGCTCGCTCCCACAGTGACCGGTGCTGTACGCACAATCGAACTGATACCGCAAAACCCTGTGGGAGCGGGCTTGCCCGCGAAGAGGCCGTCACATTCAACACAAGGCTCAGGGAATCAACATCTGCATCTGCCCCGGCACGACAATCTTGATCACCCCGGCCCAGGTGCACATCAACGTACTGTTGGCATCGATCGCCGGCATCCCCCCGAGCAACAACGTCGGTGCGCCGCCGGGAATCCACGGTGTGGCCGTCGCCGGAATACACGGCATTGGCGTCAACACTCCCAGCGCAGCCGCCGTGGCGGCGGCCACCATCGGATTGGCCAGGCTCGTGCACACGCCGAACGGCAGGATATTGACCAAGGGGATGTGATCCATGATGTTCGCTGCAGGCATCCCGCCAGTCAGCGTGCGATTGACCGGCAGCACATTGAGCATCGACGGAGCGGCACCGAAGCTGCATTGCAATGTGGCAGTGGCACAGACTTGCGGACAGCCCATTTCCCGACTCCTTGTTGGACACGGCATACCCGCTAAACCTTAGTCTGCCGTGGCCCGCCCTGCACATTCCCAAAGGTGATTATCCGGCAACACGCTAACCTATAAGACCGACCCGCGCTTGTGAGCACCGTAGCGCGCCATTAGATTAGCCAATGATGTCTGGCCTCCAAAATAAGCAGAAGGGATAAGCATGGCGCTTACTGACCAGTCCACCCGTATCCGCGCTGGCGAAGAACTCGATGCCAGCCTGATCGATCCGTACCTCAAGGCACACATACCGGGCCTGACCGGCTTGCCTGCGATCAGCCAGTTTCCCGGCGGTGCGTCGAACCTGACTTACCTTCTCGAATACCCGGAGCAGGAATTCGTTCTGCGCCGGCCGCCGTTCGGCCACAAGGCCAAATCCGCCCACGACATGGGCCGTGAATTTCGCATCCTCAATCAATTGCGCGACGGTTTCCCGTATTGCCCGAAAGCCTACGTGCACTGCACCGACGAAGCAGTGATCGGCGCCGAGTTCTACGTGATGGAGCGGGTCAACGGGATCATTCTTCGCTCGGAACTGCCACCGGAACTGGGTCTGGATTCAGCGAAAACCGAAGCGCTGTGCAAAAGCTTCATCGACCGCTTCGTCGAACTGCACCGAGTCGATTACAAGGCCTGTGGCCTCGGTGACCTCGGCAAACCCGAAGGCTACGTCGCCCGCCAGATCAAAGGCTGGAGCGAACGCTACGAAAAAGCCCTGACCCCGGACGCGCCGCACTGGGAAACGGTCAAAGCCTGGCTCAACGACAAGATGCCGGCCGACCATCCGACCTCGAGCATCGTCCACAACGACTACCGCTTCGACAACGTCATCCTCGACCCGAACAACCCGATGCAGATCATCGGCGTGCTCGACTGGGAGCTGACCACACTCGGCGATCCGCTGATGGACCTGGGCAACACCCTCGCCTACTGGATCGAGGCCGGTGACCCGGCGCCGGTGCAACTGATGCGCCGCCAGCCGAGCCACGCCCCGGGCATGCTGACTCGCCGCGAGTTCGTCGACTACTACGCCGAACGTGCGGGCATCCAGATCGACAATTTCGACTTCTACTACACCTACGGCCTGTTCCGTCTGGCCGGCATCGTGCAGCAGATCTACTACCGCTTCTACCATGGCCAGACCCAGGACAAACGCTTCGCGCAGTTCATTCACATGAACAAACTGCTGGAGCAGATGAGCTTGCAGGTCATTTCGAAATCGAGCCTCTGACGGCCCACACCCAGGAACCCTTATGTCCAAGACTCAGTTGTTCGACCTCGACGGCAAAATCGCTTTCGTCTCCGGCGCCAGCCGTGGCATCGGTGAAGCCATCGCCAAACTGCTGGCCCAGCAAGGCGCCCACGTGATCGTCTCGAGCCGCAAGCTCGACGGCTGCCAGCACGTCGCCGACGCGATCATCGCGGCTGGCGGCAAGGCCACTGCAGTTGCCTGCCACATCGGTGAGATGGAGCAGATCAGCCAGGTGTTCGCCGGGATCAAAGAACAGTTCGGCCGTCTCGACATTCTGGTCAACAACGCCGCGACCAACCCGCAGTTCTGCAACGTGCTGGACACTGACCTGAGCGCGTTCCAGAAGACCGTCGACGTGAACATTCGTGGCTACTTCTTCATGTCCGTGGAAGCCGGCAAGCTGATGCGCGAAAACGGTGGCGGCAGCATCATCAACGTCGCGTCGATCAACGGTATTTCGCCGGGCATCTTCCAGGGCATCTACTCGGTGACCAAAGCGGCGGTGATCAACATGACCAAAGTCTTCGCCAAGGAATGCGCGCAGTTCGGCATCCGCTGCAACGCCCTGCTGCCGGGCTTGACCGACACCAAGTTTGCCTCGGCACTGGTGAAGAACGACGCGATTCTCGAGCAGGCGCTGACACAGATTCCGCTCAAGCGTGTGGCCGATCCGAGTGAAATGGCCGGTGCGGTGCTGTACCTGGCCAGTGATGCGTCGAGCTACACCACGGGTGTTGCGTTGAATGTGGACGGCGGGTTCCTGTCCTGACCCCTGATCCCTGTAGGAGCTGCCGAAGGCTGCGATCTTTTGATCTTGACCTTAAAAAACAAAATCAAAAG
>NZ_JACSZV010000036.1 GCF_014472415.1 Pseudomonas sp. N40(2020) | reverse complement strand
GCCGAAGGCTGCGATCTTTTGACGTTGATTGTCAGAAACAAGATCAAAAGATCGCAGCCTTCGGCAGCTCCTACAGGGGGAACTGTTGGTAACAAAAAAGGCGACATCCCTCACAGGATGTCGCCTTTGTTTTACCGCCGCTAACGCTTATTCCGGCAGTTTGTACGCAATCACATAGTCACCCATTTTGGTGCCCAGCGAACCGTGGCCGCCGACAACGAGCAGGACGTATTGCTTGCCGTCCTTGCCGGTGTAGGTCATCGGGGTCGCTTGGCCGCCAGCCGGCAGACGCGCTTTCCACAACTCTTTACCGGAGTTGACGTCGTAGGCGCGCAGGTACTGGTCGAGGGTGCCGCTGAGGAAGCCGACGCCGCCGGCCGTTACCATCGAGCCGCCCATGCTAGGGACGCCCAGGGTGAAGCCGATCGGGATTGGCGAGCTGTCGCGGCTGGTGCCGTTTTTGCGTTTCCACACGACTTTGCTGGTGGTCAGGTCGATACCGGCGACGTAGCCCCAGGCCGGGGCCTGGCACGGTACGCCGAATGGCGACATGAACGGGTGCATGATCACCGCGTATGGCGCGCCGGTGTTCGGTTGCACGCCAGCGGTTTCGCTCTCGCGTTTGCTGCCGGCGGCGACTTGCTCGCGTGGCACCATTTTCGAGACGAAGGCCATGTAGTTCGGGCTGGTGAACAGCATCTGGCGAACCGGATCGACCGACACGCCGCCCCAGTTGAACACGCCAACGTTACCCGGGTAGATCAGGCTGCCCTGTTCCGACGGCGGGGTGTACTGGCCTTCATAACGCAGTTCCTTGAACTGGATGCGGCACAGCATCTGGTCGAACGGGCTCGCGCCCCACATGGCTTTTTCGGTCAGTTCCGGGGCCAGCAGGTTTAGGTCCGAACGGGCCTGGGTCGGTGCGGTGCGGTCGCCTTTCACGGCGCCTTGCGGTACCGGGATTTCCTTGATCGGGATGATCGGCGTGCCGTCACGACGGTCGAGGACGTACAGGCTGCCCTGTTTGGTCGGAGCGATCAGCGCGGGTTTCACGCCGTCGGCGGTTTTCATGTCGAGCAGGGTTGGCTGGCTGCCAACGTCCATGTCCCACAGGTCGTGGTGGGTGAACTGGTAGTTCCAGCGCACTTTACCGGTGGCCAGGTCCAGGGCTACAACACCGGCGCTGAATTTCTCGGCGCCCGGGGTGCGGTCGGCGCCCCACTGGTCTGGGGTCTGGTTGCCCAGTGGCAGGTAAACCATGCCGAGTTTTTCGTCGACACTGGCCAGCGACCACATGTTGGCCGAGTTACGGCTGTAGGTTTCGCCTGGGGCCAAAGGTTCGGTGGCGTCGGGATTGTTGCTGTCCCAGTTCCACACCAAGTGACCGTCGCGCACGTCGTAGGCGCGGATCACGCCCGATGGCTCGTTGGTCGACTCGTTGTCGGTGACGTGACCGCCCATGATCACCAGATCACGGGTAATCGCGGCCGGCGAGGTGGAGTAGTAGCCACCGGCGGTGAACGGGCCGATGCCTTGGGTCAGGTCGACCACACCTTTGTTGCCGAAGTCTTCGCAGATTTTACCGGTGTCGGCGTTCAACGCGATCAGGCGCGCATCAGCGGTTGGCAGGTACAGACGACGTGGGCAGGCCTGAGCAACGGCTTTGCCAGCTTCGGAAATCACGGCGGAGGCCGCGTTTTCAGACTTGGCGTAAGCGGCTTCGTCGTAATACGACACGCCACGGCAGGTCATGTGGGCGAAGCCTTTGAAGCCGACCGGGCTCTTGATCTGCGGGTCGAAGCGCCACAGTTCTTTACCGGTGTCCGGGTCCAGTGCCAGCACTTTGCTGTGCGCGGTGCAGGCGTAGATCATGCCGTTGGCTTTGAGCGGGGTGTTTTCGTTGGTCAGCTCAACCGGGTCATCAGCGGTCGGCAGGTCGCCGGTCTGGATGCGCCAGGCTTCTTGCAGCTTGCCGACGTTGGCCGGGGTGATCTGCTTGAGCGGGGAATAACGATCACCGAATTCGCTGCGGCCGTAAGCCTGCCAGTCGCCATCAGGCATGGCTGGCGCGGTGCTGGTCATGTCGGCTGTGTCGCGTCCCAGTTCGCCGAAAGTTTCGCCCGGGTGGGTGAACAGGCTGGCCAGAGCCGTGACGCCGGCCAGAACCACCGCCACGGTCAAACCGCCGGTGCCCATTGGCGCAGGGCCTGCGATCAGCAGTGGACGACGGAACCACGGCAGCAGCATCACGAAACCGAGGGCAAACCACAGCGCCAGACGCGGCACCAGTTGCCACCAGTCCAGACCGACTTCCCACAAGGCCCAAACAGTGCTGGCGAACAGCACGATGGCGTACAGGCCCAGCGCTGCGCGACGGCGCAGCAGCATCAGAATGCCGGTCAGCGTGATGCCGATACCGGCCAGCAGGTAGTACAGCGAGCCGCCGAGCATGCTCAGCTTGACTCCCCCGGCCAGCATGGCCAGGCCCATCAGTAGAAGCAGAATGCCGAGCAGGCCCGGTAGCAGACGGCCCCGACTCGAAGCACTTACGGTGCTCATAGTGTGAATCTCCGTGACGTTTATGTAGTCCCGCGCTGTAGTCACTTTAGATGACGATTTGGCGTGGGCATGGTTCAGATAAAAACTTGTCTAGCTAACGAGTTTTATGTGGGAGCGAGCCTGCTCGCGAAAGCGGTGTGTCAGTCGACTTCTTTGGTGAAGTTGAAATTGCTTTCGCGAGCAGGCTCGCTCCTACATTTGATCCGTGGTGTTGGTTAGAACGAAGACTGGATCTTCAGCCCCGCGATCAGTGCGTCATCGACCTTGTCCACGCCGCCCGGATGGCGGATGTATTGCAGGTTCGGGCGTACGGTCAGCCAGTTCGTCACGTGCACGCCGTAATACAGTTCGGCGCTGTATTCGGTGTCTTGCGGCGGCAGGAACGATGAATCGTCGTAGTCGTAGACCGCGTTGGCCCGGTTGCTCGCTTCGGCGTTTTTGCGATAGGCCGGGTTGACGTGCACGCGAGCCAGGGCGAAGCCGATGTCGTCTTTGGCGCGGGCGTCGAACGGGCCTTTGTAGGTGAGGCCGGCCTGGACGTAGTTGTCGATGGCGTTGGTTTTCTTGTCGTGCATCGTGGCGTTGGCGAACACGCTCAGGCCACGGCTGTTGTCGCTGGCGATGCTGGTGATCTGCTGCTGGGCACCGAACCACACGCCGTGTTTGCTCGACGCGCTGCGGTAGGCTTCGCCGCTCAGCGCTGCCGGTTGGCCATTGTTGTCTTTATAGACGTCAGTGGCCTTGGCGTTGCTGTAGTAGTAACCGGCGCGGTATTCGCCCGGCAGGCCGTTGAGCTTCGGCGTCCACACCAGTTCCACCGGCAGGATCGCGCCTTGGGTGCCGCTGCCGCTGAGCTTGAAACCGTTGCCGCGATCGAGGTTCGACGGGTTCTGCTCGTAGGCGCCGACCTGTGCGTACAGCTCCGGCGTCAGGTGATATTTGACGCGCAGCGCCCACTGGCTGACCGGCCAGTTGTACCAGATGCCGCCGACCCAGTTGCCGACCTGCGAACCGCAGAACGCCAGGTTCTGGAAGTCGCACGGGAAGGTATTGAAGTCTTCGCCTTCGCCGAAACGGCCGACTTTGATGTCGAGTTTCTGATCGAAGAATTTCTGCTGGTACCACATCTGCGTCAGGCGCGTGGTCTGGCCACGGCCCCAGACTTCCTGAGCAGACGTGAAGCCGCCGACGCGCGGATCGTTGATGCGGTCGTTGCTGATGTTGTTGCCGCTGCGTTTGGTGATGGTCAGTTGAAACTCGGCGTCGTCCCAGCCGAGGATCTTTTGCAGGTCCAGGTGTGTGCCGAGGCCGAACTGGTTGCTGTAACGTGCGGTACGGTCGTGGTCGTAGCCGCCGTGCAGGTTGCTGCCCATTTCGCCGGTGTAATCGAGTTTGAAGTCGTAGCCTTTTTCCGAGAGTTCGGTGCGCGTGCCGTTCCAGTCACCGAGCATGTACGGTGATTCGCTGTCGAACGCGGGAGCCGCCTGGGCGCAGGTGGCGAGGCCAAGGGCGGTGCAGCCGCCGATCACGCGCAGGGATGAGATAGCGCTGTCTCGGAAGAACGGAAAATCGGGCATAAAAGGGGTCTTTCTTGATCTTTTTTTGGGGATGAGCTGACCGCTACGATTTGACGCAGGCAGTGAAGCGATTCAGCGGAAAGGCGGCAGGATAATGATCTGTAACAAAAAGACAAAGGGGTTTTATTGACATGAACAGTTTCGGATTCGGTAACAGTGCGGCAAACGGGCGCATTGCGGGTCTGGTCGCAGGCTGCGATCTTTTCGGGTTGGCCTACATTTGATGCAAGGCCTTCCACCCGATCACCCCCTCGGCTAAGGTGCGCGGCTTCTGCATTTTCACTTCGTCCAAAGGCCTGGCATGAACGAACAATCCCCCGATCCGCTGCACGGCGTAACCCTCGAACAGATCCTCACCGCTCTCGTGGCCCATTACGAATGGTCGGGGCTGGCCGAGCGTATCGACATCCGTTGTTTCAAGAGCGATCCGAGCATCAAGTCGAGCCTGACGTTCCTGCGTAAAACCCCGTGGGCGCGGGAGAAGGTCGAGCGTCTGTACGTGAAGCTGATGCGCACCAAGCGACCGCTCTGAGATGGACGCCGTATGGCGCCGACGCCTGATCATCCTCGCCGCCATGCTTGGCTGGGCGGGACTGGCCATTCAGCTGTACCTGATTTTCTTCGCGCGTTTGAGTGTCGGCGCCAGTCTGTTGGGCGGCCTGGTGAGTTTCTTCAGTTACTTCACGGTGTTGACCAACACGTTGGTGGCGACGGTGCTGACCTGCGCCGTCACGCCGCGTGAATCCGCCGCGCGCCGCTGGTTTTTGCAACCGTGGGTGAGCAGCGGGGTGGCGGTGAGTATTGCGGTGGTCGGCGTCGCGTATAGCCTTTTGCTGCGGCATTTATGGCACCCCGAAGGTTGGCAATTCATCGCTGACGAATTGCTTCACGACGTGATGCCGTTGCTGTTTCTGGGCTATTGGTGGTGTTGCGTACCCAAAGGCACCTTGCGTCTTTGGCATCTGCCGCTGTGGCTGATTTATCCGCTGGCGTATTTCGCTTATGCCTTGCTGCGCGGGCATGTGCTGGGGGCGTATGCGTATCCGTTCATTGATGTGTCGGTGCTGGGTTATCCACAGGTGTTCATCAATGCCGGGGGGATATTGGTGGGGTTTGTGGTGATTGGGTTGGCGGTGATTGGCCTCGATCGCTGGCGATCTGCACGAAGTTAAAGTACCTGTAGGAGCTGCCGCAGGCTGCGATCTGTTGATCTTGTCTCTTTAAAGCAAAGTCAAAAGATCGCAGCCTGCGGCAGCTCCTACAGGGGATATCACTCTTCTTCGGAACCCTCGGCGCGCCAGTAGCCGACGGCTTTGACGAGCTTCTCATCGAGTCCATGCTCATCCAGCAACACCCGGCGGATCTGCCGCGAAACCTTGGTCTCGGTCGCCACCCACGCATACAGATTGCCTTTGGGCACCTGCAACTGTTTGACGGTGGTCAGCAGGTTGTCCTTGCCGCCGTCGCGCAATACCCAGATCACATTGACCTGCGCCGCGCTCTCCAGCGCTTGCTGCTCGGCGCCGTTTTCCACTTCGATCACCACCAGCGCCTTGCGATTGGCCGCCAGGCCTTCGAGGCGGCGGGCGATGGCGGGCAGGGCGGTTTCGTCACCGATCAGCAGGTAGCTGTCGAAGATGTCCGGCACGATCATCGAGCCGCGTGGGCCGCCGATGTGCAGGAACTGTCCAGGTGCAGCCTGTTCCGCCCAGGTCGAGGCGGGGCCATCGCCGTGCAGGACGAAGTCGATGTCCAGCTCAAGTTTGTCGAGGTCATAGCGGCGCGGGGTGTAGTCGCGCATCTCGGGTGTCGGGCCATCGTTCTTGCTGCCGAGCACCATGGTTTCCAGCGCGGCCGTTTGTTCGGCGTTCTGCGGGAACAGCAATTTGACGTGATCGTCGGTGCCGAGGCTGATGAACCCGGCCAGCTCCGGCCCGCCGAGGGTGATGCGGCGCATGCGCGGGGTGATATCGGCCACGCGCAATACTTCGAGGCGACGGCGTTTGATTTCGTGTGTCACGCGGTGAATGGTTTGGGTATCGACTGCAGTCATTCGGCTTTCTCCGGGGCAGGTTGAACGGCTGGGCCGTCGACGATGGCTTTGGCGGTGTCGTTGAGCAGGTCACGCACGCGCTGGATTTCTTCCGGGCTCCAGCGCCCGTGGTGCAGTTGCAGGGCGTGGCGCAAGTTGTGCACCGCCTCGTGGATTTCCGGCGGCCGGTCATGGCCGCGCAATGAACGCTTGCTGACGTCGATGCGCATTCGCACGCCATCCAGGGCCACGGCTTGTTCGCTCAGGGACAGGCGCCCGGCGTCAGTCACGCTGTAGCGTTTTTTGCCGCCCTCGGCATCGCCTGTGATCAGTTCGCTTTCTTCCAGAAAGGTCAGGGTCGGGTAGATCACGCCGGGGCTCGGGCTGTAGGCGCCGTCGAACATGCCTTCGATCTGGCGGATCAGGTCGTAGCCGTGGCAGGGCTGTTCGGCGACCAGCGCCAGCAGCAGCAACTTCAGGTCACCGGGGGCGAACACGCGTGGCCCACGGCCGCCGCGTTCGCGGCCGGGGCGCTTTTCAAAGCCGTCACGGCCGTCGCCGTGTTCTCGGTGGGGGGAATGATGGTCTCTCATTTCTGTCTTCTCTCGTCACGTTTAGATACAACGTAAGATATATCTTTACGCCGACGCAAGACGTTTTTGCTCGGAGTACCGGCCGGCTGACGAGTGGGGGTCTGTGCCGATGTTGCAATAGGCATTTTCGCGAGAGTCTTCAGCCATCGATAACTTGAAAGTTAAAGTTAACACTCTATTTGTCTTGAGTGATTATTCTAAAATCGCAACTAAGGCCCGCTGTATCGAGGCCATGTTGCTGTATGGTTTTTCAACTAAAACTGTATGTAGGGAATAACTTACAGTCATTTTTTTGGATATTGGTTTTTTGTTCTTTTTTCTTGCGGGTCATGGGGTTGTTTAACTACGCGCTTATAGGAAGTTACTTGCTTACTTTCCAGAGGCAACAGCCGATGATGCTCCGGCATTGAAAGTTCAAGTTGATCTGGCTCAACTCCCCTGGCGTTTGACTTGGACTTTCAATCACTCCTTCTCTTAAAGAAAACAAGGTACTGAACGATGTTCAAGAAAATCGCTATCGCTGCTCCTCTGGCTCTTCTGGCACTGGGTTCCTCGGGCGCTTTCGCCGCTGGTGAAGCCGCTCACTCGATCAATATCGTCGCTCAGGTTCCGACCAACGGCTTCTACGTGGTGCCGACCAATCCTGATCTGGTCAATAAGGATCAGGACATGAGCTACAACCCAAGCACCGGCAAGATGGGCGAAGTCACCGGTTTCTTCGACGTACGCAACAACAACGGTTCGGTTCACGCCAGCCTCGACAGCGCACCGAAACTGATCGCGGGCAGCAGCAACATCGACTTGAAAGTCGAACTCAACAACAAGACCCTCACCCTGACTCCGCAAGAAGTAGTGGGTGAGGCCGAGTCGGACGTTAACTACCGTATGCCGGTGAAAATCAGCGCCATTGGCACTAACTTCGCCCCGGGTGATTACACCGGTGTTGTGGCAATGACCTTCGACGCCGTTCCTCCGGCCGTTACGCCTTGATCGAACGATCCGGCACCCAGCGCTGACCGCAGGTCAGCGTTCACCGACGGGGCAGGCAATCCTTCTGCTCCGTCGGACTTCCACTATTCGTAATCAGAGTAAGAGTTCATGTTCCCGATGACACCCATCGCGGCTGCGCTTGCGCTGCTGTTTTGTGCCAGCGCAGCCGTGGCTTCCAACTCCGCCGGCACCACGCCGCGAAGCCTGTTGGCTCAGGCCAAAGGTTTGCCGGCGGATTTCGAGGAGCACTTCTTTGACGTACCTCTGGCGGTTCGGGTCGAACTCGATCATCAGCCATTGGGCGAGGCCATGGTGGTGTTGTCCCGCGACGATCGCATCACCCTGCTGGAATTCACCGACACCAGCGAAAACCGTTTCGGCCCCGCCGAGCGGGAGAAATGGGCGGCTTTTCTCAAGCCCGGCGTGCCACTGGGCAATTGCACCGGTTCCTGTCCCGATCAGGTGCTGGCGGTGCATTACAACCTGGAAAACTCGCTGGTTTCGATTCTCACTGAAAACGCCGAACGCGACGTCGAGGCCAAGCGTTATTACGAACAGCCCGATGGCGGCAGCAGCGGTTTGATGGTGCGCAATCAGCTCAACCTCAATGGCGGCCAGGAGCAGGATCTGGGCGGACGTTTCGGCCTTGAGGCCAGTGGCAGTCTGGGTAACTGGAGCCAGACGCTGAACCTGCAATTGGCCCGTCTCGGCGGCCCCGATGACAAGCTTTATCACGCGGTACACGAGCTTCACACCCAGCGCGAACTGCAAGGCAGTTTTTTCCGCCTGGGCTATTTCACCCCCAATTCCGAAGGGCTGACTCGCCAACCGCGCACGTTCGGCACCAGTCCCGATACAGCAGTCGGTGTCATGTACGGCAGCTCCGACAGTCTGGCCATCAACAGCCCGATGCCCAGCGTCTATCCGATTTATGTCACCGCCAACCGTCAGGGTTCTGTGGAAATCTGGCGCGATGGCCTGTTGATCAATACACAATCGGTGCCGGCCGGTTTGCAGACCCTCGACACCCGGCCCTTGCCCGGTGGCATTTATGAAGTGGAAGTCCGCCTGATCGAAGACGGCCAGATCACCTCCACCACCCAGGAGTTGGTGTACAAGCCCAACAACTGGCGCAACCTCGACGACCGCTGGCGCTACAACGTGTTTGCCGGTGAGGAAAGCAAACTGCTGAGCAACTGGGACACCCAGGCCAGCGGCAGCCCCACCGCCGGTGCGGCGCTCAATTACCTGCTGCATCCACGGGTGATTCTTGGCGTGTCGGCGCGGCAGATTCGCGAAAAGCTGCAATACGGCACGTCCATCGACTGGACGCTGGCCAACCACATCAGCCTGTATGCCAACGTCTACAAGACCGAGGATTACGGCACCGGCCTGGATCTGCAAAGCCTCTATAACTATGGTTCCGGCAGCGTGGTCGTCAGCCACAACCGCAGCTGGCTCGACACCACCAACACCTACGACACCCTGCCGGACGGCACCCGGATTCGTCCGCGCAATGTGTTTATCGGCCAGACCAGCAATTCGTCGCTGGCGCTCAACCATCGCGTCAGCAGCAAGAGTTCGATCAACGCGCGGGTGTCGCACAGCGAGGGCAACGTCGAAGGCGTCGGCATGGATCTGGGCTGGACCCAGCGCACCGAACTGTTTGGCAGCGACGCCAGTTGGCGCTTGTCGCTGTTCGATCGGCCGGGCAGTTACAGCAGTGGCGATGCGCGCAATCGCGGCGTCGATTTGAGCGTCAACATGGCACTCGGCGCCCCCGGTCAGCAGATCACCGGCAGCATCGGCTCGCGCACGGCCCGTGATGGCAGCCGCGACAACAATGGCTCGATCGGCTGGCGCAAGGACTTCAAGGATCATGTACTGCAAAACGTCTCGGTCACCGCGCTGACCGACACCTATGGCATCGGGATGTCCAGTCTGACGAACTGGCGCACGGATGCGGTCAATGGCGACGCTTTCATTCAGCGTTCGTCCTACAACGGCAATTTCACCGGTGGCCTTAACGTCGACAGCACGTTGGTGGTCGGCGGCGAGAAAATGCTCATGACCAGTCAGTACGAGATGCGCGGTGCGGGGATGATCGTCGATGTGGAATCGGACATCGATGACATCGCTCTGCGCGCCGACGATTACAGCGGCGGCAGTGCGGCATTGAAGCCGGGGCGCAATTTCATTCCGATCACCGCGTACCGCAACAGCTCGGTGAGTTTCGACTTCGAAGGCAACCACGTGCCGGCAGCCACCATTGAACCGGCGCGTACCCGCTATCACCTGAACAAGGGCGGCGTGGAGTACCGCAAGATCCGCGTGATGAAGACCCTGACGGTGCTCGGTCGTCTGGTCGACGGGCAAGGGCAACCGCTCAAGGGCCACCACGTGATCAACCACGCCAGCCGTGGGGTGACGGAAGTCGACGGGTTCTTCTCGATGGAGATGAACGCCGGCTCACCGACCCTGGAAGTGCGTCAGGGCAGCCAGTTGCTGTGCCAGTTCCGCCTCGATGCGAACCAGCACCGCAGTGAAAACAATGTGCTGATGATCGGCGATCTGCGCTGCACGCCGGACACGCTGGCGGACGTGACCTCCACCGATCAGAAGGCGGGTTGAGCCATGCACAAGTCCCTGTGTGGCTTGCTGCTGGCGTTGGCCTTGGCCTTGCCATCGGCAGAAGGCGCGAGCCAGGAGATTCGGGCGTTGTTTCAGCCTGATCCTTCGCAGCCGAGCAGAAACGTGTTTATCAACAAGACGCCGAACAGCGGTTACTGCGCGTCTTATCCGGGCGAGTGCGCCGACAACGGCATGTTTAGCATCCAGTTGCCGATTCGTTTTGACGCCACGCGAGCCCTGATGGCCGGCGAAGGGATCCCGATAAAAGTGCCGGCCAATTGGCGGCAATTGACGGTAACCAATGCCGAGACGCAGGAAACGGAGACGGTGGAAGTTCGCGTCATCGGTGTCGGTTCCACCTATGTTTTGAGCCAACCGGCCACCGAGCTGACGGGGGAGACGGAGATGCTGGAAGGCCATCGCAAGCTCTGGACCAGCAACAGTTGGGTGAACGCCCCGGCCCCCTGTCTATACAGCGGTGTCGGTGCTTATGGCGCGGATTACTACCGGTTTTTCTGGAAAGCACCGGTGGAGGCTGCTTGTACCAAGGTTGCCGCATTCGCGATTCCAACGATGTCCTTCGATACGCTTGATTTCGCCTACGAATTGCGCACCCCCAATCCGTTGGGCATGTCCTCCGGGCTTTACAGCGGTTCCATGAATTATTCCATCGGCCTTGGCGGTGATTTTGATCTGGGGCCATTGATGTCGCCAAACGACGGCGCGCTCAATCTGGATTTCGTCCTGGACGTGCAGCACACCCTAAAGGTCGATCTGCCACCGGGGGGCAACAAAGTCATGCTCGAACCCGAGGGCGGCTGGATGCGCTGGATCGACAGTGGCCGCAAGCCGACAAGAATCTACCGCGACCAGCTGTTCTACATATCCGCCTCGTCGCGCTTCAAAGTCATGATGCTGTGCAATTCGACTGGCGGCACACGCTGCAAGTTGGGCAGTCCGCAAGGCAACGTCACCGAAGTGGAAACCTTCCTGACGCTGCCGGACGGAATCGGGAGAACGGCTGGTGGTGAGGTGAAGTTGCTCAAGCTGCTTTACAACACTTGGGTCGGGCCTTTCCAGCCCACTGTCTATCTCGACCGCAAGGCCGGCTCGCTGCGTTTCGAAATGCCCAAGGACGCCATCGACTTCCTGATCAGGCCCGGCCTGAGCGACACGCTCAGCGGCAACATCACCATTATCTGGGACTCGGAAGTGTGAACGCACAAGCCTGCTCATTTCATTTTTCATGGAGTTGAAAACGATGAACCGTGGTTTTTTGCTGGGCGTGCTCAGTATGTTTTGCCTGACGGCGCAAGCCGGTCCCCAGATCAACGTCGGCACTGTTTACGACTATCTGGACGGCGATAAAAGTACCTATCTGAAACGGGTGTTCAACAGTGGCGACGCCACGGCGTTCGTCAAGGTCAACGTGCTGGAGATCGTCTACGGCGCCGATGGCACCCCGCAGGAAATTCCCGTCGCGAACACCGCCGACGGCAGCTCGCGCAACGGCGTGATGGCCAGCCCGGCACGGCTGATCGTGCCGGCTCAGGGCATGCAGGGCACCCGCTTGCTGTACCTGGGCGAGCGTGAGCGTGAGCGCTACTTCCGCGTGCGCTTCGTGCCCGTGGTGCCGGAAAAGGAAGATGAATTCGCCATCAGTGGCGAAGACCGCGAAGACTACAAAAAGTCACTCACCGCCGGGGTCAACGTGATGACCGGGTTCGGCATTGTGTTTTTCGTGCGGCCCAAGGATGTGCGTTTTGCCACCGTCATCAATGAAACCGGCAGTCGCTATGAGCTGCGCAACGACGGCAACACGGTGGTGATTGTCGACGAGTTCAAAAGCTGCGCGGTGAACAAGGAAACCGACTGCGGCGCGACCACCAAGCACCATGTGCTGGCGGGCAAGACCTTCGCCTTCGACAAGGAGAAGGGGCGCGAGTACCGCTTTCTCCTGATCGAGGGTGGCGACAAAAAAGTCCTCAAGGTCGCGGGCGGCCAGGCCTGATTTCCATTGACGCAACGGGTAACCGACATGATCAAGCAATGCACCGTCGTCGCGCTGATGGCCACGACGGGTCTGACAGCCTCCGTGGCCTGGGCGGCGCGCGAAGAACACACATTTGAAGTGTCACTGACCATCCCCAGCCGACCGTTCTACATCATTCCCTCGGAGCCGGACTGGATTCACCGACCCCAGCGGCTCGACTGGAATCACTCGACATCGAGCCTGAGCAGTGTGCGCAAGAACTTTGATGTGCGACATGACACCAGTGCGATTGAAGCGCGCCTGGAGGCCGAGCCCTACCTGTCCAACGGTCGGGCAGGTGAGGAGATCCATTTGCAGGTGAGCTTTAACGGCGTGCAGTTGAGCGCAGAGACGACACCGCGCCAAGTGGTGTCGCAGGAAGAAGCCGCTACGGGAAAACGGGTTCTGCTGCAGATCGATCCGATCAAGCCGGACGGTGGTTATCGCCCGGGGGACTACAGCGGCAACGTGCTGCTGTTGTTCAACGCCAGGGCGCCGGGCGAGTGAGTCGGACCGTGAAATTCCCTTGGCTTTATCGACACTGTTTTGGAGAACGCCCGTGAACTTTTCAATCGCCCCGGCCTGCCGGTCATGGATCGGCGCGCTGCTGGCACTGGTTGCCGGTGCTGCATCTGCAGAAGTGCATAACATCGACGCGACCTTCGAGCCGGATTTTGCCAACCCTCAGAGAAATCAGTTCAAGAACCAGACGCCGTCCGAGGGTTTTTGTCGCCAGGCGCCGTTTGCCTGTGATCGTGAGGGGTTGTTCAGCCTCATTGCCTCTATTCCGTTCACGGCCAATGCGCCAATCAGCGCCAATCATGCCGATCCGCGACAGGGCGGGATGGCCAAGGTGCCTTCCGACTGGCGCGATGTCACGGTCACTCATTCATCGGGTGATTCGCATCTGCTCCAGTTGAGAATTGCCGGTATCGGTCATGAGCTGTTGCTGCCGCGCACGGTGGCCGAACTGACTGGCGAGGGAGGGTGGGACAACTTGTGGGAAGGCGGTGCATGGATGTACGCCCCGAGCCCCTGTGTGGGAGTGGGGACTTTCAGCTCGGGTGAATATGGTTACAACAGTTTCTGGAAAGTGCCGGTGGGAGCCGGAGCTTGCAGCAAGAAAGCGAAGTTCGATATTCCCCTTTCCATGCGTTATCAATTCTTCGTTTATGCCTACGAACTGCGCACCCCGGACCCGCTGAAAATGGAATCGGGCGATTACACCGGCTCCATCACCTACACCGTCGGCCCGAATATGGACTTCGACATGGGCGATGTGATGATCCCGGATGACTCGCTACTGACCCTCAATTTCAATCTGAAAGTCACGCACACCATGAAGGTCGATATTCCTCCCGGCGGCAACCGTGTGGTGCTGGAGCCGGTGGGGGGCTGGCAGTCCTGGCTGGATCAGGGGCGCAAGCCGACACGGCTGCTGCGCGACCAGACCTTCAATATTTCGGCGTCGAGCCGTTTCAAGATGAACCTGCAATGCCAGTACGCCATGGGCAACAACTGTGCGTTATTGGAGTTGGCATCCGGTCATGCCGTGCCATTGGAAGTCGGTGTCACGCTACCCAACGGTCTGACGGATGGCGCAGGGCAACCGGTCAATCGCCGTCGACTGCTGCGCGATGGCAGTGGCACCGAGTTATTCCAGCCGGGTTTTTATCTGGATCGCAAGGTCGGCACGCTGCATTTCGAGGTGGCCCGTGATGCGGTGGATGAAATGCTCAAGGAAGGTGTGGCTCGTAACTATTCAGGCAATGTCACGGTGATCTGGGATTCGGAGGTGGGCTAAATCTTTGCGCCAGCCCTGCAAAGGGCTGGCGCAAAAGAGTGCGGGTCACAGACCGGCTGTGAGCAACGCTTTGCGGGTCAATGTTCTGCTCAGTTCGTTGCGCGCATAACCGATGTCGTTCAACAACCGGTTGTAGCGTGCATCGCTCATGGGGTCGCCGCTGAACACCTCGCGGTGAGCAATGTTCAATTGATCTGCCAGGCGTTCGATCCTGCGCTGGAGCAGGCTCATGTGCGTTTGAGGGGTCGGGCTCGCCCATTCTGCCTGCGCTGTACGCAACTCATCGAGCAGCCCCGGTTTCTCCTCAAAGAGACGATCATTGGTTTCGTACCGGGTTGGATGGGTTCGGCGTAAATGGCGTTCCCAGAAGGGGTCGCCATAGAGATCGATCATGCCGTCGACCAGACCATTGCCTGCCTCGCGGGCAAGGATCGAGTCGTAAGCCGCGTCGATCTTGATTTGATCCACGCCCGAACGAGGCTGATAGCGCATGCTTTCGGACTGCCAAGGCAGCTCCAGACGCTTGGCCAGACCCGTCTCATAGGCCATGTGCACTTCTATGTCATCGGGCGCCATATTGTATCGAGGGTTGATCAGGTGCTGTTGCTCTTGGCGTTTGACCTCTTGCAAGGCCACATCCGTAACCCGATCAAGACGCGCTGCACTGCGTGCGAGCCGTGTAAGGTTCAGGTCCAGTACCTTGGCGGAGGTCGACTGCGCATAGGCCTTCGACACCAAAACCTTCATGCCCAGGTAGTTGAACAATTGCGCTCCACCCTCTCTGCAGTTGTCGGGTTCGCGGGCGTGCTTGAACAGTTCTTCGCGCAGTTCGCTGTCCAGCGCAGCGGCATCGATCAGCTCCCAGACCCGTTGCGTCAACGCTTTGCGCGACTTGTCGGATTGGTAATCCATGGCGTCCCGCTGTTTGCGGATGACCTTGAACAAACCTTCGGCGCCAGGCTCTGCCAGCACATCGTGCCAGGACTCCTCCCGGTACTTGCGGTAAGACACCGAAGGGCTGAAGTCCGTCGGCTCATCCGCAAACAACTGCCAATGGGCCAGCTCGTCACTGACCGCCGGGGCATACGCCTGCTGACGGGAAAAGCCTGCTGACTGGCGATAATTGCTAAAACGGATGCGGTCGGCATCGGACAGCTTCGCCGTATCGAAGCGTGCGCGACTGAGCACGAACGCCTGATCGGAACCCGGCGTGACTTCGGGAAGGCTGCTGATCGGGCAGTCGCGCATGTCGAGGGCAAACCCGCGCGGGCGTTGTCTGTCCACATTCCCAACCTTGAACAGCCCCTCCGGCCAGGACTGGATACGGGTATTGGCCAGGTTCAAATCGTGCAGTCGGTACATCCGCGCCACATTGGGTGGCTGCCGCAGTGGATTGCCGTTGAGGGTGAGCGATTGCAGGCGGGTGAGGCCACTCAGCTGTTCCTGGCTGCGAGCGTTGAGGATGATGCGGTTGTCAGTCAGGTCCAGGCTTTCGAGCTGACGCAATTGCCCTAACCCTTGGGAGAATTCGGTCAAGCCGCATTGGCGCGCGCTCAATTGGCGAACCTGCGGGAAATCGTTCAGGAGTCCGTTGGTGTTTGCGGAAAATTTCGCATTGTCGAGCTTCAGTGCGGTGATCTGATCGAGGAATTTTTTCATGCCAGGACGCTTTCGCAGATCGCGCCACCAGCGGTCAATCTGCGGGCTTGAAAGGTCGGTGGACAAGTCCAGTGTGTAGCCTTGCTCCGGGTGATTGCTGCGCTCGCCAAAGAGGGCACTTTCACGTTCAAAGCACTCGATCAGCCGCTCTTCGATATGCCTTCCACCGTTTTGCAGGTAGTCCCTTGATGTGCCAAAGATAGGGTCACCAAAGTTGTCCACATCGCCCGGATAGCTTTCACGCCAACTCTGCAGTGTGTTGTGCAGTTCATTGCGTTCGCTTTCCAGTCGTTTGATGGCCTCGACAGAATCGCCCTTGCTCTGCAGCGACTCGATGAAGGTTGTCACCTCTGTGTCGTTCATTTTCGGGAACAGCTTGCGAACCCTCTGTTCGGGTGTTTTTTCAGCAAAAAACCACGGCCAGCCACGTACCAGGTTTTCGGTCTCAATGCTCGCCACTGGGCGAATGGGCGGTTCGGCGAGCAAGGTTCTGCGGTCGCCAACCGATGCGGATTTTTCCATGACCCAGGCTTTGAGCGAGTGGCCATCGGGGCTCTGTTGGGCCAATGCCGCGCGTTTGTCATCGGGCAGCGCATTGAGTATCGATTGATAAAGATCGCCGGCGTCGTGAAGGGGACGGTTGTTCGCGTCCAGCACCTCGTATTGACCGTATTCGTTTCTGATCAGCCGCCGCACCAGCGCCGCGTCATCCGCCCCGGCGCTACAGCGCAACGGCCCGTCGTAGCTGCCTTCGCGAACCTCGATGCGCAAGTCGGCAAAGGTGTCGGTATGAAATTTCAGGGTATTGAGGGTCAGTCGTTCAGTCTCCGGGGCCAGCTTTTGCTCATGAAAAAACCCTTCATAGGCCCGAGCGGCCGAGGCCTCGAAATCCAGCTCCCGGGCTTGTGCCTTGAGACGCAGGGGCAAGCGGTTCTCGTTGGCGATTCGCTCCAGCTCGGCGGGTTTGGCCTGGCTCAGAAGTTTCTCCGCCAGGGTCAGCGGCATTTTCGGAAATGTCTGGCGAACCACCCGCATATCGGTCTTGCTGGATCGCTCCTCAGCCTGGTAGACACGCTCGGCGACTTCGCCCTGACGGCTCAGCACCGCATCTGCCAGCAGATTGCGCAGGGCCTGAGGGCGCTCCGCTGGCGTGATGTCACGACCGAGCAGGGCTTTGCTTTCGGCGTCATCGAGAAAAGTTGCGAGGCGCTCGGGCAGCCTGCCGTAATTGAGATCTGCGTGGCTGATGTTCAGCGTGTTGGCGTCCGTCGCGCCGGGATTGCCGTACTTGCGCGAATTCCCGCTCAAGTCGGCATGTTCGTACACCCTCAGCGCTCGCTCACGCGGCCATCCGGGCAAACCGGTGGTGATGGGATCAAACCAGACGGCGTCGGCGGGGATCGGGTGGCCGTCGCGAATATTGGCGCTTGATTGCTGGACATCGTCATACGCGGCGAACCGTTTGATGGTATCGGCCAGCAGTGGCGGCGGCGGGCTGTTGTCACTATGTATCTGACGCAGGGCATCGGTGTCGGTGCCGCTGCTGATACGGATCTGTTCTAGCTCAGCGGGCGAGAAGCGTTCGACGTTATGGCCCAGGCGCTCCATCAGGGTTTGATCCGCCCAGTCGTGCGGACTCTCGGCTTCGTGCAGCCAGGCGCCATGATCGTTATGTTCAATCTTCGGTCGGTAGGCGTTGGGGCGCGAAGGGTGTTTGATCCGGTGGGTTCTGGAGTCGGTTTGTGTTGAGGCCTTTTCGACGCTGTAGAGCTTGCCTTGCAGTGGCAGAATGTTCGCGCTGCCCACTTGATGCAGGCCTTGTCTGTCGGGTTTCGAGGCGGCCGGCAGGGTGAGTTTTTTCTGTTCGTAAGGGGCAATATCCGGGAACCACAGCGCCGGTTTGCCATCAGGCAGTTTCACCGGCTTCATGCCCTCGATCAGCTTCGACAGTTTGAGCTTGAACGTGTCGCCGATTTTGCTTCCGATGCCAAATGCCGCCAGTTGGATCAGGCTCGACACCACACTGGTCACGTGTTCGCCCACTTCTTGCCAGAGCCCTTCGGCGAGATCGACCAGGCCTTCGACAACGTCAGTGGTGATCTGATAAGCCGTGTAAACCAGCATCACCTGGCCCAACCCCGGCACAAACGGCGTGGCGACAAACAGCGCGGCATTGAAAATGTCCGACACGATCTTCTTGAAGTTGTCCCACCAGGCCCAGCGCGCGTTGCTGTCGGCGTCGGCAGTGGACACGGCGATTTCGCGGGCATCATTGAGGGTCTTGTTGAGTTTCTGCTGGTAGGCATGCGTCCAGTAATCCGGCGCCAACGGCAGGTGTTCCAGGCGCAGGCGCGGGTCGGGTACGGGGTCCTTGCGCCACGCTGGACGTTGATCGGTAGCGTCGGTCGGCTTGTGGTATCGGGTGATGAACAAGCGTTGCTCAAGGTCGGCGAAAAAGTGCCCGCGCTGCTGATGATCGACAAACTGGCTGAAGAACTGTCGGTAGCTCTGTTTCGTCGAAACGCTGACGTTGTCTTCGCGCAACTGACGCGCCAGTTCAGCACTGAACGCCTGGGGCGAGGGGTATTCCTTCAGCGGATGGTCGGGATCATGCGGGATGTAGACAATCAGCCGGTTGATCCCACGGTTGTCGCGTACCGCCGCCATCAGCAACAGAACGCCGGTCAACCGCGTACCCAGCATCGACAGGTCGCAACATTGCATCCTTCTGCCATTGAGCATCAGCCGGGTCTGGTTGCCCGCCATATCGAGCAGCATCTTGTAGGCGTCGTACTCGATGTCATTTTTGATCAATGCCAGATGAGCCGCGACGGCCAGTGCGTCTTTCTGGCTGTCGATGACTTTGTGTTTCAACACCGATTCGGCAAGAGGCTCACCGGGCAGTAAATAGCTTTCGAGATGTTTTTTGTATTGCGCGCCGAGGTTCAGCTCCCGGCACAGGGCCTGGAACTGGTTGACGCTCATTGTGTGTTTGATCGGCTGGATATCGAAGTTGCCGAGCTGATCGGGTTTGCTGATGAAGTCCGAGCCGGCGGCGACCCTTTCGCCGCTGGCGAAGTTGTGCAGCGCGGCATCCAGCAGGGACACATCACGGGCCTTGGCGCCTTCGGAGATATTCAGCGCATACCAAGGTGTGCTTTTGGGCATGTACAGGCGTAGCCAAGTGTTTTTGACGTCGACGTCGATGCCATGGCGTTCCTTGATCTTTGTCTGCAGCAGGGGAATGGCGAAGGCTTGCAGATCGATTTTTTCTAGCAGATGGTCGACCTGATTCTGGGAGACCCAGGCTTTGATATTGGCGACTTTGAGCTTTTCCAGATACGCCGCTGGCGCAGTGGTGTACCAAGGCTCGACGCTCAGTGGCGTCGCTGCCAGTGCCAGACCTCGACTGATCGTGGCGGTCTTGAAAGCGTCATCGACTGCGCTGGAAATGAGTTCGTAGTGCCGCCCTTTGTCCGGTTTATCGACAGGCACGGGTGAGTCAGACATGGCCAATCATCCTTGATTGTTGGAGGAGTGGTCAGCCTACCTGCGAAGGGTCAAAACAAAAGTTCAAAGATCAGCGAGCAAACGGCGTTGAGGGTGGTTAACCCGACGAAAATTCGAATTTGAAAAATGTATAAGTACCACCCGCGAACAGGAAAAAACGTCACCCTGAATCAGAAATGCCCGACACGATTTGTTACCTGGTAGCGGGTTGCATCGGGTCGGCCATGGCAACTTTGGGCGTTTCCACCGGACGGCATTGTGAGTCGCTGCCCGGTTGCAAATACGGCGTGAGAATCGGCGCCATGCCCTTGAGCACCTGCACGGGCAGGGCCGAGGTGAATTTGAAGTTCTCCGCCGAGCGCCCAGGAACGAACGCGGTGAGGGTGCCGAAATGGTGGTCGCCGATGAAGAACACGAAGGTCGCCGTGCGGTTGATCGACTTCGAACTGAGGATGCGTCCTCCCGAGCCGATGGCCTCGATCCGGTTGTCGCCGGTACCCGTTTTGCCACCCATGGCCAGCGGGCTGCCATCAGCCAGTTTGAAACTGCCGGAAACACGTTTTGCAGTACCGGCGTCCACCACCTGCGAAAGGGCTTCGCGCATGGCGTTGGCGACTTCGGACGGCATCACTCGTTTGCCGACGTTGGGGTCATTGACCAGCCGGGTTTCATAAGGTGTGTCGGCGGCAAAATGCAGGCTGTCGATACGCAGCGTCGGCATGCGCACGCCATCGTTGAGGATGGTGCCGATCAACTCGGCCAGTGCGGCGGGACGGTCGCCGGAGCTGCCGATGGCGGTGGCCAGCGATGGCACCAGGTGATCAAACGGGTAACCGACTTTTTGCCAGCGCTGGTGAATCTCAAGAAACGCTTCGATCTCGAGCATGGTGCGGATGCGACTGTCACGGGCGCCTTTGTGTTTGCTCTTGAACAGCCAGCTGTAGACTTCCTGACGCTCAAAGTGACTGGCTTTGACGATCTGGGTGAACGTTGCGTCCGGGTTGTTCAGCAGATACCCCATCAGCCACAGATCGAGCGGGTGCACCTTGGCGATGAAGCCTTGATCCGGCAGATCGTAGCTGCCCGGGCCGTAGGAGTCGTAGAGCCTGATCAGGCGATCATCGGTGAGCTTCTCGGTGACCTTGGCGCCTTTGAGGTGCGAGCGCACGAAGCTGTTGAAGTCTTCCTGACTGGCGTTCGGCAACAGATAACGGTGCACGGCAGCCATGCGGATCGGTGTCGGACGCATGCTGTCGAGGAACGTGTCGAGGCGCGCCTGGGTGTTCTTGTTTTTGTATTTTTTCCAGAACTTGAGCAGGAACGAGGTGCCTTCGCGGTCGGCAAAACTGGCCAGGTATTCCTGGCGTCGCGGGTCGCGGTCGTCCTTGAGCAACTCGGCACTGCTGTTGGGGCCGGAGTAGGTGACGTAGCGCACCACGTCGCGCATCAGGCGAATGAACGGCAGGTTGATCGATTCACGCAGGGCATCACGCAGGGTCGGTATGCGGCCGTTGTCTTCCTTGCGAAAGTTGTTGAAGGTGTGCAATCCGCCGCCGGTGAAAAACGCCTCGCCGGGGCTGGCCGAGTATTTGCGATCGAGTGCGGCGCCGAGCATCTTCGACAGGTCGTGATCCTTGTTCTGAATCAGATAGTCGATGACCCATTGGCTGAGGCGATCCTGATCGGGCACCTCGATTTTTTTCAGTTCCGGCACGCTCATCTCGCCGTACTTGTCGTGCAGTTCAGCGATGATTTGCAGGTACGTGGTGAGCACGCGCATTTTCGCCGTTGAGCCCAATTCGAGTTTGCTGCCTTCGTTGATGTCGAACGGCTGGTCAGTGCTGTCGGTTTGCACCCGTACACGCGAGCCGTCCGGGGTCAGTTCGAACAGGGTGAAGCTGTAGCGCACCTGCGTGGTGCTGGTCGGCGTCAACAGACGTTCACCGAGCAAACCGATTTCGCCGGCATAAGCCGGATCGGCGAGTTTCTTCAGGTAGGCGGTGGCCTGAGTTTGCAGGTCGCCCTGCAGGGTACTGGTGGCCGAAAGGTCGAGGCGGTCGAGATCGTACAACGGGCGGTTGAGCATGCTCGCCAGACGACTGCGGGCAGCGCTGATGCCTTTGTTGGTTTCAATCGGCTGCATGGTCGGCTGAGTCTGCCAGTCGCGGTAGCTGACCTTGCTGGCGAGCGCAGCATCGGCGAGGGCGCTGTCGATCACGCCGCTTTGCTTGAGCAGGCGCAGGTGGCTGTCGGTGAGGTCGGAGAGTTCTTCACGGCCCTTGGTCAGGTAATGCGACGGGCGCCGCTGGGCAATCATCAGCGAGAGCATTTCGCGCAGGGCCAGGCCTTTGTCGGCCATGGTTTTCGCATCCGTTGCCGGGCTGTTCAACTGGGCGTTGGCCTTGTTGAAATCGCTGCCGTACCAGACCCGCAAGCCTTCGGCCATGCCATGCACTTCGCCATGCCCCGGCACTGCCGACAGCGGCACGCTGTTGAGGTAATCGCGCACGATGTTCTGCCGCGCTTCCAGGGTTTTCGGGCCGGGCTGATAGGCGCGCACGCTGGCGGACATCATCTGGCGGATTTTCTCGGCGCCGGACACGGTCAGGCCATCAGGCGAATGCCGGTACTTCTCCAATTGCGTGGCCAACGTACTGCCGCCGGCCGATTGCCCGGGCAGGTGCAGTACCTTCGCCACTTGCGACCACGCGGCCATGCCGAACCGTGGCCAGTCCACCGCCGGATTGGCGAGCGGTTGTTTGGGATCCAGCAGAAAACGGTTTTCTATGAACAACAGGCTGCTGACCACTACCGGCGGAATCGTCGCGAAGCTCGCATACAGTTGCTGCGGATAGTTGTACTTGTACAGCGGCGCGGCCCGGCAATCGGTGATCGATAGCCCGGCCTGAATCTTCTCGGAATACGGTACGAACAGACCTTTGTCGGTGTAGCTGAGCAGCGCGGGCGAAAAGCGTGTCTGCTCGGTGACAACATAATTGCGCTTGAGCAGGCGCGGCAGGAACTCATCGAGGGCGCTGTAACCCAGACGCAGATCGAACGGCCCGTTACCCGGATAGCGAATGGCTTCACTGGGCCCGGGCTCCAGTTTGTAGGTCAGCGAGGCGGCATATTGGCTGAGCTCACGGGATTGAAAGCGCGAGGTGCGCATCTCTTTGGACGCGGCAAGCCCCACCACCACCGCGATAATCAGCAGCAACAACCAGAAAGCCTTCCACCCGTGCCGGCGGCGGCGGGTTTTTTCAGGGACAGGCGCTTGATCATCCATATGTTCAGTCGGAACCACGGCTTTACTCGAATCGGTTTGCCACAAAGCGCCCATAGTCGATTGATCCATTCACGCAGATTGATCGGACTTGTCTGAAGCTTAGACGGTGGTTGGCGGTGGTGAAAAAATTGTGAAGGGGTCGATCGTCCGGATGGGCACGTGAGGGCACCACCCGTGACAGGGAGACGGTTCAGTCACGCCATGAATGGCATTGTTACAAGTCTGACTTTGATGCGCTGTTTGTTTTTAATAAGGGAACATTGCCAAATTCTGGTAGCACTTGCGAACTTTGCATCTCGATAGTTTTGAAGTTTACTCGATGTTCAATTCTATTTATCAAGGAAGATGTCATGTCTGAACTTCGTGGTTCGTCGTCGGTGTTGGAGTCTGCTAAAAATAATGATCAAGGTTCTTTGATTGCGGAACATATTGAAATCGTCAAGGCCGCTACGCCCCTGACATTACAAGCGATGTCTGAAAGTAACTTTGCAATGTTGAAGAAGTTCGACGCTGTTGTGCCGCAGTGGTTGAAGAACGCGACGCCAGAACAGCGTGCAGAAGCGCGCAAGCGGGTGGAAGAAAGTATCGCGGCGCACACAGCGCTCAATCACGTCATGGCCGCGGTGATTAAACCTCACGAATTCGCAGAGCCGCTGCTGAAAAAAGCCATCCATGACAAGTATGGTCTGGAGCTTGATGTGAGTCAGGTGCAAGTTAACCTGTCCTGCAAAAGTGACTTTCATACCTCGCAAGTTCCAGCGGTAACGCTGCTTGAGGCGGCATTGCACAACTGCCCGGAGGAAAAAAAGCAGAGTTTTTTCTTCACGCCTGATTGCTACACCGCAGGGCCGGGGGGGAAGCAGGTGCACGTCGGTCTCGATGTCCACGAGTTCATCAATATCTGTCGGTTTCTGGATCTCGGCAAACAGTATCAGGCGCATTTACAGGCTGCCTTGAAGTGGGATGAACCCGGTGCTCAAGAGATATTGAATACCCTGTTTGTCAACTATCAGAAAGCAGCCCTGAAAGCCGCAAGTTATATCGCGTTGTGCAAAGGCGATATTCAGCCAAAACACTACAAAGCCTTGATGTCCACGATCAGCGACGAAAAAACTGTGCAGGTCGATGGGAAGACCGAGTGGTATCGCGGTTTGAGTTTCAATGATATGCCAGTGCACAGTTGCATCATTTTCGAATTTGCCGATCCTGACGACGAAAGTGTTTTGGACGATTTTTTTCCAACGGTGGATGGCTACGCCAAAAACGATTTTATCGCCTACATTCCCGATGATCCCGATGATCCCGATGATCCCGATGATCCCGATGATCCCGATCATCCCGTGAAGCACTACGCAACGGTGACCGAGTTAAAGGATCGGTTGACCAAGCAGTTTCTGCGTCGCACTGAAAACTTCACCAGCGAGGCCCCCTCCGACTATCAACAGTTTTTCAGCCGTTTTATGCGTTACAAGGACCGATCGACGTTCTATTACAGCTTTACTGAAGATGTCCCGACGTCCTCGGGCAAACCACGTTTTTGGGATCACACACATCGTCGCCAGAAGCAGGATCCCGACTTTCTCCTGCAACTTCGGGTACTGGATCCATCGGGTGAGCCCTGGGCGCAGCACTACGACATCTGGACAACCCTGCACAGGGAGTTCAATCAGCGGATATTCCAGGATGCACGTGACGCTGTCGTGTCCAATGCCGATGCCGATGCGCGTGATTCCGACTCGCTGCTCGCCATATTTCTTGAAGTCGGGTTGGCCGCACTGAACTTGCTGTCCTTCATCATCCCCCCACTGGGGTTGGTGATGCTCGGTGTCTCTGCAGTGCAGTTGATGGATGAGTTGCTGGAGGGCGTTGAGGAACTCAGCAAAGGGGACAAGGAAGCCGGTTGGGATCACATCACCGATGTGCTGGAAAACATCGGCCTGGGGGTGGCGGCCATTCCGTTGTTTTCCGCGATTCACTCGGAACTCGTACCGGTTGAAACACCTGCCGGGCAGAAGCGTCTGTGGAGGCCCGACCTTGAGCCCTATCGCAGCGATGTGTCGCTCGAAGGTGTGGCACCTGATGACCAGTGGCAATACCGGATTCAGAGCAACGAGTATGTTCAGGTTGACGGTGCCGTCTTCGAGAAAATAGTCGAGCCGGACACCGGACAATCGCGCATTCCCCACCCGACCCGTGCGCAGGCCTACCAGCCGATTCTTGAACAGGATCAGGCCGGCGAATGGCGCCATCCGCTGGGGCGTGCGGCGAAGACGGCAGTACCGAAGCCGCAGGGATTCAACAACAAGGACTTTCGTCGCTATGCCGTCAAGCCATCGGAAGTTGCCGGTCGAGAGCCCAACGCCAAAGGCATCATTACCAGTGCCGACGGCGGCCGCTTTTACATCCGTAACGTCGATGCCAAAGGCAAGGTGGCGGTGTACTGGGTCAGATCCGATTTCTTGATGAACAGCGACATCGTGGACGTGATTATCGTCGATCCCAATACCAATCGGACTCAGGGGCAAAGGCTCTTACAAATTGCGCCGGATCAATGGCAGCCGGTTAGAACACTTGGCGGTGACAACCCTGAAGTTACCGATCAAGCAGGGGCTGACGGCGCATCCAGGGAGCAGAAGCCGCTACCTGAAGTCTCTGACAGGCCGGTCTGGACCCGGTCGCCTTTTGCCCAGGAGAGTTTGCCGAACGGTCTGTCGGAACCTGTCATTGAGGTGGTTGGGCTCAAGGATGTACGCCATCTGTCGTACTTTTGGGGCGAGTATCAAGATGTTCCCTTCACCGCAAGACCTACCAATATTCATCAGGCGCTGTCAGCACCGGAATTCGAGCATCTGCCCATCAACTCTGATCTTTTCAATCCCAAATATTGGTTGAGTGGCGTCGACCCGCAGATGCTGAACAGGGAAGGTGGGGGGCAGATGATTTTTTCCATGCAGCGGATGACGTTGGCGGGTGCGGTAAAAGGTGAGTTCAATGCCATAAAAGTGGTGGAACTGAGCGCTGGAGAGCTGCCTGGTCAACTCGATGCGGTACAGGGTTACTGGGCACCCCAGGGGGGCTACATGGATATACCGGTTCATCCGGGATGGGCGGAGCCCGATCACGTCTTCACGCCCACGTTCTCCGGGTGTTCGTTCACGGTGGATCAGATGGGAGAAAATGTTCTGCGTGTCAGGCATGTCGAATCCGGCAGGGAAGCCGCTCAATACAACGACCTTCCCGCTCATGAGCATGGCTGGGGAAAGAGTGCAGACATGGTGTTTCCGGACTACGGGCTGGGTAATGACAACAACGGCAATGCTTATGTGGTGCTCACCGGATTCGCCTTCATGAAATACGACCGGACGGCTGGCAAGTGGGCCATTCACTATCAGTCTCACTACGGTGCGCCGGTCATTCATCGTTTTTCCAAACTCGATGCTGGGTGGTTCGGCGACCCGACCCGGATTGTCAGGGCCTATCCCGAGGCTCGCGTCGTCAGGACCGGGTCCATCCCTGTGAAAACGGTCGTCAGACAAACGCAGCCAAGTAGCACTGACGCGGCTATCCCGGCCTGAGCAGGGACTTTGCCGGGCCAGGCTGTGGCCGGATATCAACGGGGATACCGACGTCCCGGGCAGGTAAAAAGTAGCCGGGTGGAAAAGACGCTGCACCATCCTTGTGCAATACTCGCCGCCGTTTTACGAGCGAGTTTTCTTACATGAGCCAGGTGATGTCGCCAATCATCGGGTCTTTCTCAGGACTCTTGCGCTGAATATTATGTTTTATAGAGTGAAAAGCCCTGTCGGAAGCTTTTTATACTGCACGCCCCGCTGATCTTGAAGGTTTGTCCTGCAAGACGCGTCTGCCCACGAAGCAGGCGCGGTTTCCTGCCAGCCAAGGCCTATCGGCCGACGCTTCGATACTCGGTGGTCATATCCAATAACAAGACGAGGTTGTATCCCTATGCCAGTTGGCAATCACCTGCCTCACGGCGAAACCGCTCAGGGCGGTCCGCTCAAACGCGAACTCGGCGAACGGCATATTCGCCTGATGGCACTCGGTGCCTGTATCGGCGTCGGTCTGTTTTTAGGTTCGGCCAAGGCCATCGAAATGGCTGGCCCGGCGATCATGCTCTCCTACATTCTTGGCGGGCTGGCGATCCTGGTGATCATGCGCGCCCTCGGCGAGATGGCCGTGCACAACCCGGTGGCCGGTTCGTTCAGTCGCTACGCACAAGACTACCTCGGCCCATTGGCGGGCTTTCTCACCGGCTGGAACTATTGGTTCCTGTGGCTGGTGACCTGCGTGGCGGAAATCACCGCCGTGGCCGTGTATATGGGCGTCTGGTTCCCCGACGTACCGCGCTGGATCTGGGCGCTCGCGGCGCTGGTCAGCATGGGCTCGATCAACCTGATCGCAGTGAAAGCCTTCGGTGAGTTCGAGTTCTGGTTCGCCCTGATCAAGATCGTCACCATCATTGCCATGGTGATTGGTGGCGTCGGCATTATCGCTTTCGGTTTCGGCAACGATGGCGTGGCACTGGGGATTTCCAACCTGTGGGCCCACGGCGGGTTCATGCCCAACGGCATTCAGGGCGTGTTGATGTCCCTGCAAATGGTCATGTTCGCCTACCTCGGCGTCGAAATGATCGGCCTGACCGCCGGTGAGGCGAAGAACCCGCAGAAGACCATCCCCAACGCGATCGGCTCGGTGTTCTGGCGGATTCTGCTTTTTTACGTCGGCGCCTTGTTCGTGATTCTGTCGATCTACCCGTGGAATGAAATCGGCACCCAGGGCAGTCCGTTTGTGATGACCTTCGAACGTCTGGGCATCAAGACGGCCGCCGGCATCATCAACTTCGTGGTGATCACCGCTGCATTGTCGTCCTGCAACGGCGGCATTTTCAGCACCGGGCGCATGCTCTACAGCCTGGCGCAAAATGGTCAGGCCCCGGCCGGTTTCGCCAAGACGTCGAACAACGGTGTGCCGCGTCGTGCGCTGCTGCTGTCGATTTTTGCGCTGCTGCTGGGTGTGCTGCTCAACTATCTGGTGCCGGAAAAAGTCTTCGTCTGGGTAACCTCGATCGCCACCTTCGGCGCGATCTGGACCTGGGTGATGATCCTGCTGGCGCAACTGAAATTCCGCAAAGGCCTGACTGCCAGCGAACGTGCCGGCCTCAAATACAAAATGTGGTTGTACCCGGTCAGTTCGTACTTTGCCCTGGCGTTCCTGGTGCTGGTGGTCGGCCTGATGGCGTACTTCCCGGACACGCGCATTGCCCTGTACGTAGGCCCTGTGTTCCTGGTGCTGCTGACCGTGTTGTTCTACGTGTTCAAGCTGCAACCGACCAACGCGGCGCAAGGCGCGGTGCGTTCGGTTTCGTAGTTTGCAGAGGCTGAAACAGCAAAGCCCCGGTCGAGAGATCGGGGCTTTTTTGTGGGTGATACCCGGTCGCGGGGCGGGTAAAGCAGGCATGACCGTTGGTCGGAATCAGCCGCCTACCTGTAATTTCTGACAGTAGACCGGCCCATTCCCTTGGCCTAGCTTGAAAGCCCGGCAAGTGGCAACGGCAAGGAACGGGCATGAAAGGATTTTCCGCAACGAGCGTGATCGGCGTGGCCGATGCACTTATCCACTGGCAAATATTCTTCGTGCTCCGCACTGCGGTTGGCCTTGATCAGGCGGCCAGCAATTTTGCTGCGTTCTGTGTGGCCGCGGCATTCTCGTTTTACGTGAATGCGCTTTATACGTTCGAGCGAGAAACGTCGGTGTTCGTCTACCTGATGTTTATCGGCCTGATGGGGGCCGTGAGTTTCGGCGTGGGCGTGATTGCTGATGCCCGTAATCTTCCCGGGCTAGTGACCGTGGCTTCGTTTTCGTTGCTGAATATCTTGTTCGGGTACTGCTTTTTCCGTTTTGTATTGTTTCGTGAGCGTCAGACATGAACGTATCACTGACGGATTACCCCCTGACGTCCGAGTCTTGCGTGACTTCACTGCCCTTCGTAGTCGATCTGGACGGAACCCTCCTCAAGTCCGATTTGCTGTTCGAATGCGCAATGGCCTTTATCCGCAGTAAGCCGTCGCAATGTCTGAAACCTTTGGCCTGGCTCAGTCATGGCAAGGCGTATTTGAAAGAGCAATTGGCGCAATCGACGGAAATCGATGTCGCCACGCTGCCCTACGATCCCGACGTACTCTGGATGATTGAGGGGCAACGCAAAAGCGGCCGGAAAATAGTCTTGGCCACGGCCAGCCATTACTCATTGGCAGTACGCATTGCCGAACACCTGAAGGTGTTCGATGAGGTGTTGGGGACCACCCTTGAGCGCAACCTGTCGGGAATGCACAAACGTGATGTGCTGGTCACGCTGTACGGTGAAGGAGGGTTCGACTACGTCGGTAATTCGTTTGACGATCTGCCGATATGGCGCTCGGCCAGGCAAGCCTATGTGGTCAATCCGTTAGCGGGTGTCGAGCATGCCACTCGGCACTTGGGCAACGTTGTCCAGGTGATTCGCTCTGACACGACCAGCTTCAGAAGTTGGTACAAAGCCTTGCGCATTCATCAATGGGTGAAGAACGCGCTCATTTTTGTCCCTCTGCTCGCCGCCCATCAACTGGCCAACCCGCTGCCGCTGTGGCACGGCGTGCTGGCTTTCGTATTTTTCGGGTTGTGTGCATCGGGTGTGTACGTCCTGAATGACCTGCTCGATCTTGCCGATGATCGCAAGCATCCGACCAAGCGCCATCGACCGTTCGCCAGTGGATCTTTGTCGATCAAGTCCGGATTGATGGTTTTTCCTTTGCTGTTGCTGGTGTCCTTTACTGGCGCCTGGTTTTGCCTGCCTCGGGCATTCGTCGTGGTGCTCGCCTGTTACTACGCACTGACGCTGGTTTATTCACTGGTATTGAAGCGACTGATGGCGCTCGACGTGATTGCCCTGGCCCTGCTTTACACCCTGCGCATCATTGCCGGTGGCGCCGCTTTTGAGCTCGAATTGACGGGCTGGATGCTGGCCTTCTCCATGTTCATGTTTTTGAGTCTGGCGCTGGTCAAGCGTTATGCCGAACTGTTGCTGGCGCTGCACAGCGGGATCACCGGGAAAACCGGTGGCCGCGATTACTTTCCCGCCGATCTGGCGATGCTCTCTTCATTGGGTGCAGCGTCCGGTTATCTCGCCGTCATGGTGCTGGCGCTTTACATCCACGACAGCGCGACCACTGCGCTCTATGCACATCCTCGATGGATCTGGCTTGCCTGCCCGGTGTTGCTGCTGTGGATCACCCGGATCTGGCTGCTGACCCATCGCGGCCGAATGAATGACGACCCGGTGGTGTTCGCATTGCGCGATCGTTTGAGTCTGGCGATGGGCGCGGTGTTTACGCTGATTTTCTGGGTGGCGGCATGAAGCCGGCACAGACCTCTTGGGGAACCTACCCCGATGCACCGCAAACCGGCCATCCCTGCCACTGGCAAACTGACGTGGAGTCGCAGTGGCAGCAGTTGATCGAGGCCCACGGCACAACGCTGCCGTTCGGCAATGGCCGCAGCTATGGCGACAGCTGTCTGGCCGTCAGTGATCATGTGTTGCAGTTACGTCCCTTGAATCGCTTCATCGAGGCTGACTGGGAGAACGGTGAGATCTGCGCCGAGGCCGGAGTGACCTTGGGCGAGATTTTGCAACTGGCCATCCCGCACGGCTGGTTTTTACAGATCACGCCCGGGACGCGGCATGTCACGCTGGGCGGAGCCGTGGCCAATGACGTGCACGGCAAGAACCATCACCGGTGCGGGACGTTTGCCCATTCGGTGATGAGTTTTGGTTTGCACCGATCCACGCAACCGCCGATGGTCTGTTCCCCGACAGAGAATCCCCAGTGGTTTGCCGCCACCCTTGGTGGCTTGGGCCTGACCGGCGTCATCACTTGGGTCACCCTCCGCTTGCGCAAGATCCAGTCCAGTCTGATCGACACCACGCGGGTGCGCTTTGACGGGCTGGATGACTTCTTTGCCCTGTCGGCCGAACTGGATGCCCGGCACGAATACAGCGTCGCGTGGATCGATTGTCTGGCCAGTGGTAAAGCGCAAGGGCGCGGAGTTTTTACCGCCGGCGATCATCGCGAAACGGGTGCGCTTCAGGCCGCAGTGCCGCGTTCGCTGCACATGCCGATTCGGCCACCGGTGTCGCTGATCAATCCGCTCACTTTGAAACGGTTCAACCGTTATTACTGGCAGCGACAACCAGCCAGCAGGCAATCTCGGACGGTCGCCTACAGTCCGTTTTTCTATCCACTGGATCGCATCGAACACTGGAACCGCATCTACGGGCGCAAGGGTTTTCAGCAGTTTCAGTGTGTATTGCCGAGCGCGGTGGCGCAGACGGCACTGGCCGAACTGCTCAAGTCTATCGCTCGCAGTGGTGCCGGCTCTTTTCTCGCGGTACTCAAATGTTGTGGCGATATGGCTTCCCCCGGGCTGCTGTCCTTTCCAATGCCGGGCACCTCACTGGCACTGGATTTCCCGCAGAACAGTGCCCTGACAAGAAAACTACTGCCGCGTCTCGACTCCATCGTCCGCGAAGCGCATGGCCGTTTGTACCCGGCCAAGGATGCGCATATGAGCGGCAGTGATTTTCGCCAGGCCTATCCCGCCTGGGAGCAAGTGGAAGCAATGCGCGACCCGGCCCTGATGTCCCGTTTCTGGCAGCGAGTCCTCCAATGAAAAAAATTCTGATTGTGGGCGCCACGTCAGCCATCGCCAGCGCATGCGCGCGACTTTGGGCGGCTGAACGGAGCGAGTTTTTTCTCGTCGCCAGGGATGGGCAAAAGCTGCAGCAAACCTGCGCTGATCTGCAGGCCCGAGGTGCGAGAGCGGTGACTCCGTATGAGATGGATGTCAGCGATACCGCCGAGCACGCCGTCATGTTCGAGCGCTGTATGGCGGCGTTGCAGACGGTGGATATCTGTCTGATTGCCTACGGCTCCTTGCCGAATCAAAGCGAGTGCGAACAAAGCGTTGAGGTGGCCGTTAGGGAATTCGCCAACAACGGCAGTTCGATGATTGCTCTGCTGACGCTCCTGGCTAACCGTATGGCCGTCCAGCATCGCGGTACGTTGGCGGTCATTTCCTCGGTGGCCGGGGATCGCGGACGTCCTTCCAACTATCTGTATGGCGCAGCCAAAGCGGCAGTCACCGCGTTTTGCGAAGGCTTGCGCGCGCGCTTGTTCAAATCGGGTGTGCATGTGATCACCATCAAACCCGGTTTTGTCGATACGCCGATGACCCGTGGGCTGGCGCTACCTGCGTTGCTGATGGCGCAACCGGATAGCGTCGCGCAACGCATCGTCGCGGGTATCGAACGCAAGGCGGCGGTGTTGTATGTGCCCGGATTCTGGGCGTGGATCATGTGGTTGATTCGGGCCATACCTCAGCCGGTTTTCAAGAGGCTGAATCTATGAACCAGGCGCTGATGCTCTCCGGGTGGCGCTATCGGGTTCTGATCGGTTCGGTGGTCTGTTCCGCCCTTGCATATCTGGCTGTTTCCCTGTGGGGCGGGTGGCCGGCCGTGAGTGCGGCAGTCACTCGAGTGGGGTGGTGGACGGGTGGGCAAATCGTCGGGCTGGTGCTACTCGGTTACGGTCTGCGTTTTTTGCGCTGGCAGGTTTATCTCAATGCCCTGCGTCATCCGCTGCCGTGGTGGCCAAGTCTGAAAATTTACTTGGCAGGATTCGCCTTGACCACCACTCCCGGCAAGGCAGGCGAAGCGTTGCGCGGGGTTTTGCTCAAGCGTTGGGATGTGCCTTACCCACACAGTTTCGCCGCGCTGTTCAGTGAGCGCCTGTCGGACTTGCTGGCAATGGTGGGGTTGGCCTTGTTCGGATTGAGCGCGCATCCCGAATGGGTGTCGATGATCATCGCCTGTCTGGTGCTGTTGATGTGCGGCGTATTGCTGGTATCCCGACCAGCACTTGTCGGTGCTCTTGATCGACGGGTAGATCAAAGGAACGGTTGGTTTCCCCGTTTGTTGCGTCATGTCGTTCAAGTGTTGCACCAGTCCCATAGTTGCCACACCCCACGCCGCCAGATCGGCGCGACGCTTTTGAGTGTTCTGGCCTGGGGGCTGGAAGCGCTGGCGTTTTACTGGATTCTCGATGCCATGGGCGCGGATATACCTCTGACATTCGCCATGTTCATTTTTGCCGTTTCCATGTTGGCCGGTGCTTTGAGTTTCATGCCAGGAGGGTTGGGCAGTGCCGAAGCGGTGATGGTAGGGCTGCTGGTGTCCAGTGAAGTCGAACTCTCTACCGCCATCGCAGCGACAGTTTTATTGCGGTTGGCAACACTCTGGCTGGCGGTGGGGCTGGGCGCTGTCTTCTTGATGGGGCAACAGAAGTCGCAGGTTGGATACTAGAGTGAGGCTAGGGATGAGCGGTGAAAAGAATAGAAAAGATTGGTTGATTTATTTGTCGCTGACCGCAGCAGTAATTTTTGGATGCTATTTGAGGTTACGTAATATTGAAGGTGGCGGACTTTGGCTGGATGAAGCATTTAGTGTCGCAACAAGCGACCCCGACAGTAGTGCTATGGAGGTTTATCGGCATACCATGAAGGATGTTCATCCGGCGTTCTATCAAATTGTTTTATGGTTGCATTACAAGGTTTTTGGTTATGCGGAAATGTCCGGCAGGTATCTATCAGCCGTTTTTGGTGTGTTGTTGATTCCTTGCATGTTCTGCCTGGCGCGACAGTTATTTGATAAACAGGTAGGCCTCATTTCGGCGTGGTTGACAGCGGGTAATTATTTTTTCGTATATTACTCTCAAGAGACACGGTCTTACGCACTTCTGGTGTTGCTCGTTACGCTTTCGTTTGTTTTTTTTATTGCTGCTTTTAATAAGCCAAGTGTGCGTAATATTTTTTTGTATACAGTGGTCGTGGCAATGTTGGTCAATACTCATTATTTCGGGTATTTAGCGGTTGTGGCTCAAGTGTTGCTTTTTTTTTGTACGGGAAGCAAAACATGCTTCGATAAGAAATTATATTTTAAATTTATTTTGAGCGGTTTCTTCGTTTTTTTAACGGTTCTGCCTGGGATCTTTTATCTGTGGGAAAATCTGGAAAAACGTGATTCTTGGATAAAACAACCTCTAGACGATTTTTTTCTGAATCTTTTCAACGGTTATTTCAATAATCTCACGCTATCAGGGGCAGTTGCAGTATTGATGATAATTGGGGGTGTTCATTTGGTAGGCGACAACCGTCGAAGAGACACTTTGAGAGTTCTGTTTGTCTGGGGTTGTGTCTGTATCGTCGTTCCATATGTGAGATCGATATGGTTTCAGCCGGTGCTGACAGATAGAAATCTGATTGGTTTGCTTCCCCCGTTGTTAATGCTGTTGGCGTTTTGTATCAGTCTTGTCAAGGATCGAGTCATTTACTGGGGCGTAGTGGTGCTAATTGGCATTTTTTCGATTGTGCCGATCCACAAGCAAAATGATCATTCCTCCAGCCAAATGCGCGTGGTTATTAAAAATATGGGTGAGAATTGTTCTGGTTGTTTGGTTTATTCTACTTGGCCGAATGAAATGCAGGGATATGCAAAGGTTTTGGGCATGAAACTTAAAATAAGGTCATTGGCAGAGATGGAAAATGACGTGATGTCTCGAAACCACCCTGGCAATTTATTCGTTATCTCGGCTCATTGGACACCCGCACCGCCAGAGGATGAAATGAATAAATATGGATTCCATCTCGCAAAGTTTTCCAGTTTTGGTGATTCATCAATCAACGAATATCGATCTAACCCGAATAATTAGATGTGCCTGCAACGCTGGAGAGTCAGGGCCAAAAAGTGACTCTTCGGTAAATGAACGCCGGTCAGAGCATCTTTGAAAGCGTGTATGAACTCAGGGAGAAGAATATGCATGTTAATAAAAGGGATGCGTCATGGAATATATACATGTTGCTGTTGGGGCTCATCGTCTTGGGCGCTGGCCTGAGGCTCTACGGCCTTTCTGATAAAGGACTGTGGATGGATGAGTTATACAGTCTGTCTTTTAGTGATCCCGATAATGATTTGGCAACGGTCTTTCACAAAACCGTTGAAGATGTTCACCCACCTTTTTATCAAATAGTGTTGTGGCTGGTTTTTAAGCTGTTTGGGTATGCTGAACTTACCAGTCGCTATTTTTCAGTTGTGATAGGGGTTTTGGTTATTCCCGCTATATTCTATCTGGGTGAGAAGTTGTTTAGTGCCTGGGTCGGGATCTATGCTGGTTTTCTGGTGTCTGTGAATTTTTTCCTGATTTCTCTTTCTCAGGAAGGTCGATCCTATCAGTTACTGGTACTGCTAGTGATTGTGTCGTTTATTGCATTTGTTGATTTAATTGAAAAAAAGAATCTGAAGAGTGTGATTTTCTATGCGCTGACAGGTTCGATGCTGGTCAATACGCATTACTTTGGCGTATTTCCCGTGATGGCTCAAGCCGTACTGCTGCTATACTTTTCATTCAGAAGTGGAATGAAAAAAAAGCTTCTTGGTATGGGGGTTGTTGCAGGGTTGTTGATTGCGATGTCGCTTGTTCCGAGTGTTTTTTACATGATTGATAATTGGGCGCGTAATGTTAATTGGATAACAAGACCTGAAGATGATTTTTTTGTAGAAGTATTCATGACTCAGATTGGGCGGGGACTGCTGGCCCTGGTCTATATTTTCTTTTTAGTGTGTGGTCTAGCTGATCTTATGCGGCGAGATGATCGCCGGGATGCGATGGCGCTGCTCTTGTTGTGGTGGGGGCTTGGCATTGTCATTGCTTATGTCAGATCTGTGTTTTATATACCGATACTGACATTCAAGAATATGATTGTTTTTCTGCCGGTAGTCATTTTGTTGACGGCTTGTGGTATTGACTTGGTGCGAAATGGTTTTTGTAAATGCGTTGTTTTGGTTTTTGTGTTTGTTATGTCTTTTACTTACCTCTATTCATCTCCGGATTTAAGACCGTTCAGGATTGGTCACGATATCAGATCTCCGGTTTCCAAAATAAAACGTGATCGGGGGACGATGCCTGTTTACTCGCCATATCCTGAATTGATATCGGCTTATTTTAAGGTGTTGGGTTACCCCGTTGCGGTGGGAAGTCTTGAGTCTATCGAGGCTAGAATAAAAACAAATCAGACGCCTGTTTGTTTTTATGTGGTCGATATGTGGAATATGGCCATGAATAAGGACTATCAATCCCGCTTCGATGTGGAAATCGCTTCAAATCAAAAGTATGCGGATACGGCTCTGATAGTTTACAAAGTGCAAGGCGCCACTCAATGCGAAGGGACTGCAGCAGGAGGTTGATTTTCAAGACAGGCAAGGGAGCCGTTGCCAACCTCACCTTGAAGTTGGCAATGGTCTTGGATTAAGCCGCCACCACCTCGCTCGGCTCAAAACTGTCCGCCCGCGCCATCTGCCACATCCGCGAGTAAAACTCGCCGTTTACTTCTCCGGTAAGCAATTCCCCCGGTTTCAGGAATACATGCAACTGCGAGAACAGCTTGATCTCGGTCGCCGACATGCGTCGTACCAGATGCTTGGCCGACAGTTGCGATGGATGCTCAAGCCCGGCCGCTGCGAGCATTTCAGCCAAGGCCTTCAACGTGTTGCGGTGGAAGTTGAACACCCGCTGCGCCTTGTCCGGCACCACCAGTGCGCGTTGGCGCAGCGCGTCCTGTGTGGCGACGCCAGTCGGGCATTTGTTGGTGTGGCAGCTTTGCGACTGGATGCAGCCGATGGCGAACATGAAGCCGCGTGCGGAGTTGGCCCAGTCAGCGCCGATGGCCAGCACGCTGGCGATGTCGAAGGCGCTGACGATCTTGCCGCTGGCGCCGAGTTTGATCTTGTCGCGCAGGTTCAGACCGACCAGGGTGTTGTGGACGAACAGCAAACCTTCGCGCATCGGCACGCCGATGTGGTCGGTGAATTCCACAGGCGCGGCGCCGGTGCCACCTTCCTTGCCATCGACCACGATGAAGTCCGGAAGAATGCCGGTTTCCAGCATGGCTTTGGCGATGCCCATGAACTCCCAAGGATGGCCGAGGCAGAACTTGAAACCCACCGGTTTGCCGCCGGACAGCTCACGCAGTTGCTGGATGAAATGCATCATCTCCAGCGGCGTGGAAAACGCGCTGTGGCGGGATGGCGAGACGCAGTCTTCGCCCATCATGATGCCGCGGGTTTCGGCGATTTCCTTGGTAACTTTGTGCTTGGGCAGAATCCCGCCGTGGCCCGGTTTTGCGCCTTGGCTCATCTTGATTTCGATCATGCGGACTTGCGGATTCTGCGCCTGAACGGCGAAGCGTTCCGGGTCGAAACGGCCGTCGCTGGTGCGGCAGCCGAAGTAGCCGCTGCCCAGTTCCCAGGTCAGGTCGCCGCCGTGTTCGCGGTGATACGGGCTGATGCTGCCTTCGCCAGTGTCATGGGCGAAGTTGCCGAGTTTCGCACCCTGGTTCAACGCGCGAATGGCGTTGGCGCTGAGCGAGCCGAAGCTCATCGCCGAAATATTGAACACCGAGGCCGAGTACGGCTGAGTGCACTGCGGGCCGCCGACGGTGACGCGGAAACTGCTCGGGTCGCTCAACGGCGCCGGGCGCATCGAGTGGCCGATGAACTCGAAGCCGGACTGATAGACATCGATCAGCGTGCCGAACGGCTTGTCGGCGCTTTCATTCTTTGCCCGCGAATACACCAGCGAACGCTGTGCGCGGGAGAAGGGCAGGGCGTCGCTGTCGGATTCCAGCAGGTACTGGCGGATCTCCGGACGGATGCCTTCGACCAGATAACGAATGTTGCCGAGGATCGGGTAATTGCGCCGCACCGCATGCGGGCTTTGCAGCAGGTCGAATATACCGATCAGGCTCAATACGCCGGTCACAGCGGTGATTGGCCATAACCAGTCATGTTCGAGAAAAGGCAGGCTGGCGAGGGTGAAAATCACGCAGACGGCAAAGAAGGCGTAGCGGCTCAGGAGTGACAGGCTCATACGGTTTCCTTGGGTTCGGACTCGGGTTTTAAAGATCGTAGCCTGCGGCAGTCCTACAGTTAGATGCATGGCTTGCCCCTTTAGGAGCTGCCGAAGGCTGCGATCTTTTCAGGCGTTTTGTGCCTGGAGAAATATCGAAAACAACTCGGACTGGGACTTGATCCCGAGCTTGCTGTACATGTGTTTCTTATGGACTTTCACGGTTTCTACAGAGATTTCCAGCTTACGAGCGATTTCTTTGCTCGAGCAACCGCTGAGCATCAAGCGGCCGACATCCAGCTCCCGGGCGGTCAGTTGCGCGCCCTTGAGTTGTTGCACCGAAGCTTCCAGTTGCACCCGCCAATCCGCCGGAGCAGGTGAGGCCGCGAGGGACACGGTTTCATTGATTTCGTAAGGCAGACGCTGGCGCAACAAGCCTAATACCCACGGCTGAATCAGCGACAACAGCGCGATCTGTTCAACTGTAAAACGCTGTTTGCTGCCCAGCGACAGGCACAACGTGCGTTCACCCTGGAGCTGACAATTGAACTGGATTTCGTCGGCCACCACATTCAGACGAAAGTATCGCTGGTAATACTCGGTCAGCTCGAAATGCTCGGGTGCCACTTCCGAGAGGCGATACAACCCGGTGCGCGATTGCTCGCGGCAGGCGATGTAGAACGGGTCGAGCAGGTACAGACCGCGCAGATAATCCTGGAACAACTGATCAGGGCTACCGTCTTCACCAGGGCATTCGGCAAAGACTTGCGGGTGCTGATCGGCGCTGAACAGCAACGCGACCCAGCTATCGAACGGCACGTACTGATCGAGAAGACGCACCAGTTGTGCCCAGAAATTCGGCTTGTCCAGCGCATCGATCAATTGCCCGACGGCGCGGTGCCAGGTGATGTCGTCAAACGAAAGTGTCATCGATCTACCCCTATCGGGTTACCCCGGCCGCGTGATTCCCTGGCCGGTTGCTTGCTGCGCATACTGGCCCACAGACAGGCACCGGGCAATCTTTCAGCGCCCGGCCTATAGAACAAGGACACCTCATGAAAGTCGAACTCGCCCAATTGGCGGGCCGTGACAATGGCACTGCCTACAACCTCCAGCGCGCCCTGGCGGCAATTGCGGCTTGTGCAGCCGACACGCAACTGATCGTGTTTCCGGAAACCCACCTGATGGGTTTCCCGACTGCCGACACCGTGGCGCAAACATCCGAAGCGGTGGACGGCCCGACCGTCAGCTCGGTGCTGGCCGCCGCCCGCGAACGCAACATCGCTGTGGTGATCGGCATGGCCGAGAACGACAACGGGCGCTTCTACAACACCACGCTGCTGATCACCCCTGATGGCATCGCCCTGAAATATCGCAAGACGCATCTGTGGGCGTCGGATCGCGGTGTGTTCGAGGCCGGTGACCGTTATGCGACCTGCGTGTGGAACGGTGTGCGGGTGGGGCTGCTGATCTGCTACGACATCGAATTCCCGGAAACGGCCCGGGCCCTAGCGCAATTGGGCGTTGAACTGCTGATCGTGACCAACGGCAACATGGATCCTTACGGTCCGACCCATCGCACAGCGATCACCGCGCGAGCCCAGGAGAATCAGGCGTTTGCGCTGATGGTCAATCGGGTGGAAGCAGGGGATGACGGTTTGATGTTTGCCGGCGGCAGCGCGCTGGTGGATCCGCTTGGGACTTTGCTGTTTGAGGCGGGGCGTGAAGAAGGGCAGTTCACGGTTGAGCTGGATTTCAGCCAGTTGCAGATTGCGCGCAGGGATTACCGCTATCTGGATGATCAGCGGTTGAAATTGCCGGGGGAGGTGGTGGTGCGGTCTTCGGGTGTTCGGGAGTTGTTGATTCCTGCCGGTTAACCGCTGCCCTCACCCTAACCCTCTCCCGGCGGGAGAGGGGACTGACCGAGTCGCTTTTTCGAAGTACACCGACCTGAGATATCCAGCCGAACTCGGGGCTTGAAAGCGACAAAAATCTGCCCCCTTTCCCCCTCGCCCCCCCTGGGGGAGAGGGCTGGGGTGAGGGGGAAAAGATCTCAAGTCGTACAAATATTTCAGTCACACCAAAACAACAAAACAAACCCGCAACATTCGCCGAACTCGGCTCTGCCATAAATCCAATAATATTTCGGAGTAAGTCGCCCATGGCTCGTTTGCAACGCACCCTTTCGCTAGGGTCGGTGGTGCTGTTCGGCATCGCCTACATGACGCCGATCATCGTCCTCGGCACCTTCGGCATCCTCGCGCAATCCACCGCTGGCATGGTGCCCGCCGCGTATCTGGCGGCGCTGGTCGCCATGTTCTTCACCGCCATGAGCTACGGTCGCATGGCCGCCGCGTTCCCGGTCGCCGGCTCTGCTTATAGCTACGTGCGCAAGGCCATCAGCCCGAAACTCGGCTTTATCGCCGGTTGGGCGGTGCTGCTCGATTATCTGTTTCTGCCGATGGCGATCTGGCTGATCGGCGCCGCTTACCTGACCTCGGCATTCCCGTCGATCCCGCAATGGATCTGGGTGCTGGCGTTCATCGGCATCACCAGCGCGATCAATATCGTCGGCCTGAAACTGGCCAACCGCATTAACGCCTTGCTGATGCTGGTGCAGTTTCTGGTGCTGATCGCCTTCGTCGCCCTGTGCGTGCACTACATCGGTGGCGACGCGAGTACGCCGCTTTGGTCGATCAAACCGTTCTTCAACGGCGACATGCAGATGCCACTGATCATGAGCGGCGCGGCCATCGCCTGTTATTCGTTTCTGGGCTTCGACGCGGTCAGCACCCTCACGGAAGAGACCCGCGACCCACGTCGCACCATTCCTCGGGCGATCATGTTGATCACCCTGATCGGCGGGCTGATCTTCGTCGGTGTGTCTTACTTTGTGCAGATCGCCCACCCGTCGTTCCAGTTCGACAGCGTCGACTCGGCGGCTTATGAAATCGCGCGCAATATCGGCGGCGACCTGTTCGTCTCGATCTTCCTCATCGGCCTGATTGTCGGCCAGTTCGCCTCGGGGCTTTCGGCGCAGGCCAGTGGTTCGCGACTGCTGTTTGCCATGGGGCGCGACGGGGTGTTGCCGAAATCCTTCTTCGGCACGCTGCACGCGCGCTTTGGCACGCCGGTCAACAGCATCCTGCTCTGCGCAGTGGTGGCTTTGCTGGCGCTGAAACTCGACGTGACGACGTCAACCTCGTTCATTAACTTCGGCGCGTTTCTCGCGTTCAGTCTGGTGAATCTGTCGGTGATTTTTCACTACTGGATCGGCGGCGAAAAAAAGGGCCTGCGTGAGCTGGTGCTGTTTCTGGTTTTCCCGCTCATTGGTCTGGTCGCGGACTTGTGGTTGATGGTCAGCCTCGATCATCTGGCGGTCTGGCGGTCTGGCTCGGCCTGAGCTGGCTGGCGATTGGCGTGGTGTATCTGGCGGTGCTGACCGGTGGTTTCCGTCGCCAGCCACCGGAAATGGATTTCCAGGAAGCCAACTGAGGCGCCTTCAGGCAGCGGGTCGGCTCTGGCGCATCGGCAGTTCGACACGAAATGTGGTGCCCACACCCAGCTCGCTGCGCACCGATATGTTTCCGCCGTGTTTTTTCACGATGCCGTAAGACAGGGATAAGCCAAGCCCGGTCCCTTCACCGACGGGTTTGGTGGTGAAGAAGGGGTCGAAGATTTTTTGCAGGGTGTCCGGCGCGATGCCCGAACCGGTGTCGGCGACTTCAACCCAGGCGGTGTCTTGCGCTTGCCCGGTGCGCAAAGTGATGGTGCCACGCTCCGGCCCCATGGCCTGGGTGGCGTTGACTATCAGGTTCATGATCACCTGATTGATTTGTGAGGGCAGACACTCGATATCGGGCAATGCCTGATACTCCTTGATCACGTCGGCCTTGTATTTGAGTTCGCTGGCGACGATGTTCAGGGTCGACTCGATGCCTTGCTGCAGATTGGCCCACTGCCACTGCTGATTGGAATCGACCCGGGAGAAATCCTTCAAGTCCTTGACGATCTGCCCGACGCGGCCGATGCCTTCCTTGGATTCGCGGATCAGCACGGGAATGTCTTCAAGCATAAAATCCAGTTCGACCTCTGTGCGCAATTGCGCCAGCCGTGTCACAGCTTCGCTGTCCGCGGCGTTATCGAGCGTCTGGCAGGCATCAAGCACAGTCAGCAATTGTTTGAAGTAGCCGTCCAGCGTGCCGAGGTTGGAGGAAATGAAGCCAATCGGGTTATTGATTTCATGGGCCACGCCCGCTGCCAATTGCCCGAGTGAGGCGAGTTTTTCCGACTGCACCAACTGACTTTCCAATTGCTTGCGCTCGTCGATCTCTCGCTGCAGTTCTTCGCTGGCCTGCTTGAACTGCGCGGTGCGCTGATCCACCAGATGTTCCAGTTGGTGCATTTGCAGTGAGGCCCGTTCAGTCATCTGCCATTTGGTCAGCAGGGTGTTAGCCATCTGCTGCACTTCGATGTTGTCGAACGGCTTCTTCAGGATCAGCAGGCGATCATGGGCGTGCAGACGTTCCAGCAGTTCGTCCCAGGAATAATCCGAATACGCGGTACACACCACCACTTGCAACTGCGGATCCTGTTGCCACAGGTGTTCGATGGTTTTCGCGCCGTCCCAGCCATCGGGCATGCGCATATCGACGAAGGCCAGCGCGTAGGGACGTTGTTCCTGCATTGCCTGAACCAGTTTGCCCAGACCTTCTTCACCGCCGTAAGCAGAGTCCAGCTCGAACAAGGGGCGCAGGGGGCGGGCCTCGGTGCCGAACAGCGCGGTCTCGATTTCGTCCAGCTCCACCGAGTGTGGCGCCGCCGGAGCGAGAATCTTGCGAAAGTCCTCATGAATCGACGGCATGTCGTCGATCAGCAGAATGCGACGGTTCGAAAGCTCGCTCATGCGTTCTCCGCGACGCTGACCAGAGGAATTTGCAGGGTGAATAACGCACCCTTGCCCGGTCCGTCGCTGTGCGCGGTGAGGTGGCCGTTCATCTCGATGGCCGCCAGGGCACAGCTGTGCAGGCCGAAACCGTGGCCCTCCTTGCGAGTGGTGAAGCCATGGGCAAAGATCCGCGTCATGTTCTCCGGCGCAATGCCCTCGCCATCGTCCCTGACGCTGATTTCGAGGAAGTCTTCATCCACGACTTTGACCCCCAGGGTCATGGTGCGTGGGCGGTTGCTGAGGTCGGACATCGCGTATTTGGCATTGCTGATGAGGTTGATCAGGATCAGCAGCAAGCGGTGTTTGTCGGCCATCACCTGGGGTGCGTCGGCGTATTCCTTGACCACCGTGACGTGATGTCGGGTCAGTGCCCCGGCGTTCATGCGCAGGGCATCTTCGAGCAGTTCGTTGATAAACAGCGGCTCGGTCATGCTGTTGGCCCCAGCGTAGGACTGCTGGGTGGCGACGATGTCCTTGATGTGGTCGACGCTTTTGTTCATCTGGTTCAATTCGTCGACCATTTCCTGCTGTTCCAGGGCGATCGCGCCGACCAGTTGATTGAGGTAACCGGGCAGCAATTTGCCCTTGGCATCCTCGTTGAAAAAATGGCCAAGATCGTGCGGATGCTCGTTGATCAATTGCATCGCCTTGCCCAATCCCTGCGTCTTGCTGGCACGCAGCTTTCGCGCGATCAGGTCGGAAGAAATGTTCACGCTGTTGAGCACATTGCCAACGTTGTGCAGCACATTGGTCGCGATTTCCGCCATGCCGGCCTGACGCGCAGCGTCGAGCAGTTCGCGCTGGGCATTCTTGAGTTCGCGGGTGCGTTCCTCGACCCGTTGCTCCAGTGCATCGTTAGCGGTTTGCAGAGCCGTGTTGACTCGGTTGATCTCGGCGAAGCTGCGGATCAGGCGAACGGTCAGCCAGATCAATGACAGCATCAGCAGCACGGCGAACAGCAACAGGTAAAAGTGGTATTGCCTCTCGATGACGTCGACCCGCTGCTGATCGCGGTCAAGCATGGTGGTGATGGTGTCCAGGCGCTCGGCCACGGGAACGGCTTCGATGCTTTCCAGCAACTGATTGACCAACGGCTGCTCGCGCGCAATCAGCTTGATGTGATTGCTCATGATCCTGATCGGCGCCTGAAAATCCTCGGGCAGGCGTTGTGCATTCACCGCCAGTTTGTTCAGCCCGACCTCAATGTCGGCGGCCTTTTCAGCGGAGGTGACCTGGGAGAACTCCAGAGCACTGAGCAGCAGGTCGTAGGTGTCGGTGATGATGTTCTGCAACTGAAGTTTGTCGAAATCAGACAGGTTGGCCAGTTGCGCGTGGATGTCGTCTTCGGCCGTTGGCAGGAACGCCAGAGAGTTGCGCAACAAGGCATTGTGCGATTTGAACTGTTCCACCAGCCGGATTTTTTCCTGCGTCGCTTGCCGGTAGCCCTCGTGGGCGACGCTCCATTGCGCCGAGTCATTGCGACCATGGCCGGATTCCAGAGAATCGAAGCGCTGCCACAGTCGAGTCATTTCGTTCATGGGCGAGACCAGTGGGTCGTAGTTGTACGAGATCGCCACCCTGGCTTTGAGCACCTCATTTTCCCACAGGGCGTTCTGCTGTTTGATCTGCCGGATCAAATCCCGAGACTCGGTGTAGGTCATGGTCTGTTCGGTTCTGGACTTGAGGTAAAGAAACAACAGCGTCGAGGCCAGCACGACAACCACCAGTGTGAGCAACAGCAGGCTGCCGCGACGTGAGATGGTGTTCATGGCTTGCCCTCCCATTGGCCGGTCAGGGTCTTGAGAAACAGGATGATCAGTGTTTTGTCCTCTTCGCTGGGCATGCGCCCCAACTGGTACTGGAACATCGCGTCCACGGCCCGTTCGAGGGTGGGCGCCGAGCCGTCGTGAAAGTACGGCGCGGTGAGCGCGACATTGCGCAGACTCGGCACTTTGAACACGGCACGATCGGCTTCGTCGCCGGTGACATTGAAGCGCCCCTGATCGGCTCCGGTCGGGTTGCCGCGATCGGCGATGTAGTCGCCGAACACGCCAAATTTCTGGAACATGTTGCCGCCGATGTTCACCCCTTGATGGCAGGCAATGCAGCCGTATTCCTTGAAGCGCTGGTAGCCGTACTTTTCCTCCAGGGTCAGGATGTCGGTGTTGCCCAACAGGTATTGATCGAAGCGGGAGTCGGGCGTTAGCAAGGTGCGTTCGAAGGTGGCCAGCGCTTGCTGGATATTGGCCTTGGTCACGCCGTTCGGGTAACTGGCGGCGAAGTCCCGCTGATAATCGGCGTCTTTGGCGATGCGCTCGACCACAGTGTTCCAGTCGCTACCCATCTCATGCGGGCTGGTGATGACAACGTTGGTCTGCTCCTCCAGCGTCTCGGTGCGGCCGTCCCAGAACTGGCGGAAGTTCAGGGCGGCGTTGAACACTGTCGGCGTGTTGAAGGCCACCGGTTTGCCGTCGAAACCCAGTGAAAAGGCACGGCTGTCGGCACCGTTCTTGTCCAGTTGGTGGCAACTGGCGCACGACAGCGTGTTGTTGATCGACAGTCGAGGCTCGTGGAATAACCGGCGACCGAGTTCAACCCGTCGGGCATCCTGTTGCACCACCGGCGGCAAGGGTTTGAGCGGCTCGTTCAGCGGTTCCGCATGAGGGCTGGCACAGAGTCCGCAGAGGGCCAATACGATGGCGTGGCGCAAAAAGCTCATGGGTAAACGTCTTCCAGACTTGAGGCCGGTGTCGGGCTGTTCATCACACCGTCCATGGCGCGGGGCCTGCGCCGGCGAGCAAATGTGCAAACGCATCGGGCGGCAGGGCTTTGCTGAAGTAGTAGCCCTGGCCTTCTTCGCAATGTTGGGTCTTGAGAAAAGCCAGTTGCTCGGCGGTTTCGATGCCCTCGGCGATGACGTTCAACCGCAAGCTCTTGCCCAGGCTGATAATGGCGCTAACGAGGGCGGCGTCGTTGCTGTCGTTGCTCAGGCCGCGAATGAACGACTGATCGATCTTCAGTACATCAATGGGAAACCGGCGCAGGTAGCTCAGGCTTGAATAACCGGTGCCGAAGTCATCGATGGCCAGTCGTGTCCCCAGCGACTTCAGGCGATTGAGCACGGTCATCGTCGCCTCGACGTTCTGCATCAGGACGCCTTCGGTGATTTCCAGCTCCAGCCAATCGGCGGCCAGACCGCTTTGCTCGAGTATCCGCTCGACGTTTTCGACGAAGTCACGCTGGCGAAAGTCGATGGGCGAAATGTTCACCGACATGCGGATGGTCGGCAGTCCCGCGACTTGCCACGCCCGGGTCTGGCGACAGGCCTCGCCCAGCACCCATTGGCTTAGCGGCACGATCAGCTTGCTGTCCTCGGCCACCGGAATGAAGTCCGAAGGATAGACCAGGCCGTGGCCCGGTTTCTGCCAGCGCACCAATGCCTCGGCACCCACCACTCTGGCACTGCGCAGATCGATTTTCGGTTGGTAGTGCAAGACGAATTCCTGCTGTTGCAAGGCCCGGCGAATGCCCGACTCGATGCTCTGCTGTTCGCGGGCGCGCTGGTTCATCGCATCGATGAAGAAACCGATGTTGTCGGGGCCGTTGTCCTTGAAGTTGCGCATCGCGGTTTCGGCCTTTTTGATCAACTCGATGGCCTCGAGGCCGTCATCGGGATAGACGCTGATGCCCAGGCAGGCGGTAACGCTGATGTCATGACCGGCAATCGTCTGCGGCAGGCGGATGGCGGCGAGCACTTTTTCGGCAATGCCACGGGTTTGCTGGGGATGGCTGATGTCGCTGAGAATCACCACGAACTCGTCGCCACCGTAACGAAAGACCGAGTCTGACTCACGGACGCACTGCAACAGTTGCTGGCCGACCCGTTTGAGCATCTCGTCGCCCGCCGGATGGCCCAATGCATTGTTGATGCGCTTGAACCGGTCCAGGCCGAGGAACATCACCACCAGTTGCTTGTCATGGCGCCGGCAGACGGCCATCGCATGGCTCAGGCGATCACCGAGCAGGGTGCTGTTGGGCAGACCTGTGAGGGTGTCGTATTGCAGCAGGTGCGAGACTTTCAGCAGTTCATGCACCCGCGCCTCGATGCTTTGCTCAAGGCCGAGCATCTTCAGCGCTGCGTCCTGGGCCAGTTGCCATTTCCACGTCAGGGCGCTGGCCATCTGGCGGATTTCCAGACTGTCGAACGGCTTTTTCAGGATCAGCAACTGGTCGCCGAACTCCAGGCGTTCAGCCATGGCTTCCCAGCTGTAGTCGCTATAGGCCGTGCACAAGGCAATTTGCAGGTTCGGATCGACGCGCCACAGTTGCTCGATGGTTTCCAGACCGTCCCAGCCGGGCGGCATGCGCATGTCTATGAAGGCGAGGGCGTACGGGTTGCCCTCGGCGAGCGCGCGTTGAACCAGCGCCAACCCTTCCTGACCCTGGTAGGCGGAGTCGAGCTGGAAGGTCAGATGCGTCGTCAGACGGGTGCCGAACAGCGTCTGTTCCAGCTGATTCAGATCTGCATCGTCCGGCGATTGTGGGGCGAGGATCTTGCGGAAGTCGTCGTGAATCGCCGGTGTGTCATCGATGATCAGGATGCGCCGATTGGTTTGTGCGAATGCTGCGCTCATTCTTCACCCTCCTGCGGGTCCGCCGCCTTGCATCCGTCTCTGAGCAGTTGGCCAGCCTCCTCGGCGCTGACCGCCTCGATGAAGTAGAGCCCCTGCGCACTGGGCAGGGGACTGACCGTGGACGGCGCGAAATGCTGTTCGGGCTTGGGCGGACCTTCGGCGATGATGCCAATGTCCAGATCCCGGGCGAAGTTGACGATGGCGCGCAGCGCATTGGCGCCGGCCACATCCTGGGCTGCGCTGTCGATGAAGCGCTGCGCGAGTTTGAGGTGATTGACCCGGTAGGTTTTCAGGTAATCGAACGAGGAGTATTCGGTGCCGAAATCATCGATGGCGATGGTCACGCCCAGTTCACGCAGTCGCGGCAATGCGTCGTTGTGAGTCCACTTGGTCTGGGCCAGTGTGGCCTCGGTGACATCGAAACGCAGGTCCCAGGGCGCGAGTTCCCAGCGTGCGGTGGTGCGCAGAACGTCGTAGATCAGCTCGTGACCACTCTTGAGTTGGGCCAGAGAAAGCTTGATCGCGATCACCGGTGGTGCAACGCCTTCGTCGCGCCAGATCTGCATCTGGCGGCAGGCGCGATCCAGCACCCAGCGCCCCAGAGGAATGATCGCGCCGGTTCTTTCCGCTGCCGGTACAAAGGCGCTGGCCGGCAACAGGCCAAGGCGTGGGTGCTGCCAGAGGACTTGCGCCTCCATGCCCAGAATCCTGCCACTGTGCAGGTCCATCTCCGGTGCGTAATGCAGCCTCAACTCATCCCCTTCGAGGGCCGTCATCAATTCGCTGACAATGGTCATGCGTTCCGCCACTTCCCGGGAGATCTCCTCTGAGTGGAAGTGGTACTGGTTGCGGCCCATTTCCTTGGCGCGGTACAGCGCCATGTCGGCCTGACCCAGCAGGCTGTCGGCGTCGAGGCTGACGGCGCTGTAACTGCTGATGCCGATGCTGACCGAGATGTGCAGGGCATTGCCGGCCAGGTTGTAGGGGGCCAGCAGTGTGTCGCGGATATGGGTGGCCATGGCGGCCGATTGGGTCGGGTCGCTGACGTCTAGTTGCAGAATCGCGAACTCGTCGCCGCCCAGACGCGCCACGATGTCGTTTTCGCGCACGCTGGATCTGATGCGGCGGGCGACTTCCTGCAACAGCAGATCGCCGACCGGATGGCCCAAGGTGTCATTGATGCGCTTGAAGTGATCCAGATCCAGGTAAAACACCGCGAACGGCATGGCGCCACGGCGCGCGGCGGCGAACGCTTGGTGCAGGCGCTCGATCAGCGTGGCGCGGTTGGTAAGCCCCGTCAGGCCGTCGGAGCGGGCCAGCAACGCCAGTTTGTCCTCGACCAGACGGCGCTCGGTAATGTCCAGAATGATGCCCTCGACTTCAAGCAGACGGCCGTCATGATCGCGTACCGGTATGTAGCGGTTTTCTACCCAGCGCCAGGTGCCCTGGCCGGTGCGCAGACGAAACTCGATGGTTGCGCCCGACGCGTGCCGATCCAGTACCCGGGCCATTGCCGCATCGACGTTGGCCTGATCATCGGGATGAATCAGTGCCTGCGCCCAGTTCGGTGAGCCCACCAGATCCGCCGCGACATGGCCGTAGCGAGTGATGTTGTGGGAGATATACATCAAGGCAAACGACGGATCGCCGCGCAGTCGATACAGGATGGTCGGGCTGTTCTGCACGATCATATTGGCGTCGGACAGTTCCCGGGTGCGCGCCTGAACCGCCTGTTCCAGCAGGTTCATTTTCAGCGCGGCGTCTTCAGTCATTTGCCATTTGACCGTCAGGGCGCTGGCCATCTGGCGGATCTCGATCGCATCGAAGGGCTTTTTCAGAATCAGCAGGCGGTCGTTCAGCGCCAGGCGGCGGTCGATGTCTTCCCAGGAATAGTCGGAATAGGCCGTGCAGAGGGCGACCTGCAACTTGGGGTCGACTTGCCACAGCCGTTCGATGGTCTCAAGCCCGTCCCAGCCCGGCGGCATACGCATGTCGATAAAGGCCATGGCATAGGGGCGATTGTCGGCCAGCGCGGCTTTGAGCTTGTCCAGCGCTTCACGGCCCTGAAACGCCGAGTCCAGTTCGAAATGCGGGGTCCGTACCGCAGACGGGGTGCCAAACAGCAGGCTTTCGGTCTCACCCAGGCCGTCGTCCGCCGGGGTGGCGGGGCAGAGAATCTTGGCGAAGTCGCCATGGATCGCCGGGCTGTCATCGACGATCAGCACACGTCGATTGACGAGCGCGGGGGGCAGGTTCATGCCGCACCGACCATGGGATCATATGGTGTTGTCATCGGGAGCATCCGTTTCCCTCGGCACAGGCCTGTTCGAAGACCGACGGAGTCGTTCAACCTATTGAGCATAGTTGGCGTCCCGGACCTTCGCATGCGCATTCGCGCCGAAGATTTGCGTGAAGGCTGCCTAAAATCATCTAGCCTTTGACTCAGGCGCGGGCCAGCGAGGCGGTCGGCCCGTTGCGTCGTTCACCCCTGTCACGCTTGAGGCCAAGCCATGGAAGAGCAAACCGCCCCGCCACAGCCGCACCGTCCCAAGGTCCTGCTGGTCGATGACGAGGAATCTATCCTCAACAGCTTGCGCCGTCTGTTGCGTGGCCAGCCCTATGATGTCCTGCTGGCGACCAGCGGTGCCCAGGCACTGGAAATGTTGGCGCAGCAGCCGGTGGATCTGGTCATGAGTGACGCCCGCATGCCCACTATGGACGGCGCCTCGTTGCTGGCCCAAGTCCGCGAACGCCATCCGGCGACCGTGCGCATCATGCTTACCGGCTATGCCGACCCGTCCGCCATCATCAAGGCGATCAATGACGGGCAGATTCACCGTTACATCAGCAAACCGTGGAATGACGAAGAGTTGCTGCTGATCCTGCGTCAATCCCTTGAGCATCAACACTCCGAGCAGGAGCGCCAGCGCCTGGAGCGCTTGACCCGGGTGCAGAACGATCAGCTCAAGCTGCTCAACAGCACCCTGGAAAAACATGTCGCCTCGCGCACCGCCGAACTGCAACAGACCGCCGACATGCTCGATCTGGCGTACGAAGAGCTCAAACACAGTTATGTCACCGGCACTGAGGTGTTTTCGCTGCTGGCCAACCTGCGCTTGCCCCCGGCCAAACAGACCAACCGGCAGATCATCGAATTGGTGCGCAGTTACTGCACACAACATGGTCTGGATGAAGTCACCAGCCGCGACCTGACCATGGCCGCGGCGCTCTACAACGTCGGCAAACTGAGCTGGACCGACGGCATGATGACGACACCATCGGATCTTCTGCACCATACCGATCGCGAGCGTTATCGCGCTTATCCAAAGCAGAGCGAATCACTGCTGATGACCCTGGACCCGATGAAGGATGCGGCACAGCTGATCCTGCATCATCAGGAGCGTTGGGACGGCAGCGGCTTTCCCGACCGTCTCAAGGGCGAGGCGATTCCATTCGGTTCACGCTTGCTGAAACTGGCGGTGGATTTCGTCGAGTTGCAGCGCGGTTTGATCCTTGAACGGCATATGAACAGCGACGAAGCGTTGCTGTACCTGCGTCAGTACGCCGGGCGATTGTACGACCCGGAACTGGTCGAAGATTTCATTCAGGTGTGTGCGGCCTTCCTCAGCGACGTCACCCTGGCCGATCCGACGGTCAAGGTGCTGACCACGCGAGATCTGGCGGCAGGGATGATTCTGGCGCGCAATCTCAATGCCGATAACGGCATGTTGTTGCTCAATGCCGGCAAGGTTCTCAGCGGCCTGTTGGTGGAAAAGCTGATTGCCTTTGAGGCCATGGAAGGCGGCCAATACAAGATTTTCGTCAAGGTGCCCGAGGAGGTTGAGGCGGCGCTCAACGCCTAGAGTGGAAGACCGATGAGGTGACGCCATGGGCGGGGCGTGGGATCCTTGCGGTTTTTCCAGGCCGGTGGCTCACCCATGACCTCTGCATCCGTTGTCTCCCCGCGCATCATTCGCATCGCCGCTGCCCTGTTGCTCAATGCCGATGGCCAGACCCTGCTGGTGCGCAAACGCGGCACCACGGCGTTCATGCAACCGGGCGGCAAGATCGAACCGCACGAGTTGCCGGTACATGCCCTGGCCCGCGAGCTGGAGGAAGAGCTGGGATTGCTGATCGACCCGACGCAGGCCACTTTCCTCGGCCAGTTCTCCGCACCCGCCGCCAATGAGCCGGGCTATGTCGTTCAAGCCGACATTTTTCAACTGACCATCGATGCCGAGGTCTGCCCGGCAGCCGAAATCGAAGAGGTGATCTGGGTCGATCCGGCCACTGATCCTGCTATCGACCTGGCGCCATTGACACGCGACCTGATCCTGCCGTTTTATCGCCGTTCGCTCACCGCCATCGCCTGATCATCCCCGCAAAGGACGTTGCCATGATCCCGCTTCAAGACCTGCTGATCTTCGCCGCCGCCGCGTTGCTGATGGTGCTGACGCCGGGGCCGAACATGATCTACCTGATCTCGCGTTCGATCTGTCAGGGACGCAAGGCTGGCGTGACATCGTTGCTCGGCGTGGTGGCCGGGTTCTTTGTGCATCTGTTTGCCGCCGCCGCCGGTTTGACGGCAGTGTTTCTTGCGGTGCCAATGGCCTATGAAGTGTTGAAGTGGGCCGGTGCGCTGTACCTGCTGTGGCTGGCCTGGCAAGCGGTGAAACCCGGTGCGCGTTCGCCGTTCGAAGCTCAGCAGTTGCCGGCGGATTCGTCACGCAAACTGATCACCATGGGCTTTCTCACCAGCGCCCTGAATCCGAAAATCGCCGTGTTCTACCTCTCGGTGTTTCCGCAATTCATCACCCCTGAACACGGCTCGGTGTTCACCCAGAGCATCATCCTCGGCCTGACCCAGATCAGCGTCAGTTTCTGCGTCAACTTGCTGATCGCACTGTTCGCTGCCGGCATCGCTTCGTGGTTCGTGCGTAACCCGACGTGGCTGGCGATGCAGCGTTACTTCATGGGGATGGTGCTCGGCGGGCTGGCCGTGCGGTTGATGCTTGAACAACGGCGAGCCGCTTGAGATGTGGATCGAGCGGCTGGATGCCAGCCATGCCCTGGCCTATCGCGAACTGATGCTTGAAGCCTACGACCGCCATCCACAGGCGTTCACCTCCAGTGTGCGCGAACGCGCGGCGATGCCGTTGAGCTGGTGGGAAGCGCGGCTGACCAGCAAGCTTGATGTGGTGCTGGGTGCATTCGAAGCGGGGGTGTTGGCCGGCATTGTCGGGCTGGCGTTCGAACCGCGCGAAAAGGCCCGGCACAAGACAACCCTGTTCGGCATGTACGTCTCGGCGGATTATCGCCAACACGGTCTCGGTTTCGAACTGGTGCAAGCCGCGCTGACCGAGGCACAAAACCACCCCGGGCTGAAACTCATCCAGCTCACCGTCACCGCCGGCAACGATGCGGCCTTCAAGCTGTACCAGCGCTGCGGATTTATCCAGTTCGGTCTGGAACCGCTGGCGGTGCGAGTCGGCGAAGACTACCTCGACAAGATCCACATGTGGCGTGAACTCTGACCCACCATTGTTTCACCCTGTAGGAGCGAGCCTGCTCGCGATAGCGGTGAAAGATCGCTATCGCGAGCAGGCTCGCTCCCACAGGGGATTTGTGTTTCAGGCTGGGGGATCGAGGTTATCCAGCGCGCGGTTGACGGTCAGTTCGCCGAGCATCACCACCTGCTGAATGCCGAGCAAGGTGTTGCGATGCGGCGTGTCGAGCAGGCCGGCGAAATCACTGAGCATCACACTCGCCGAGGCAAGGGATTCACAGGCGTGGGCGAGGAGGGTTTCGTTATCGGCTTCGGCAATGACGTGGAACAGGGTGCTGGGGAGGCGAGGCGGGTTGGGCGTTACCTTGAACATGGTGAATCTCCGTAAAGGCTAAGCCGCCACGACTCATCGCTAAACAAGTAAAGGTGGCGGCTGTACGCAGGTTAGCGATCCGGGTTACAGAAACCCCGGGTAGACCCTAAGGTCTCCCACGCACAGCCACCATACGCAGGATGCTGACGAAGACCGTCTGGCATCGAGATTGGGGCACTGGTGCGGCCGGATCGCTAAACCCGATCGCTGAATGTGTCAGCGACCGACAAACGATAGAGACCCGGCCCAAGGCGCACAAGCCGGCGGATTCTGGCGTAGCTGTAGGCAGTGACGCAAGGTTGCGTAGCCTGAGTCCATGTCTGGACATGTCGTTTAAACAGCAGCCGTTTAAGATTTTTTGATTTTGGAGTTTCAGCGCACCGCGCTAACACCATCCAGCGTCGAAAACGAAGTGTCCTTGGCCGTCAGCAGAAAGTCGCGCATGTACGGCGCATCGAGCATGTCGGCGCGTATCCCGGCGTACAGCGTGGCGAACAGACCTTTCTCGCCCAGTCGCTTGCCCTTTACATAGCCGCGCGAGCTGTACTCATGCAGCGCCCAATGCGGCATACCGCAAACGCCTCGGCCGCTGGCGACCAGTTGCATCATCATTACCGTCAGCTCCGAAGTGCGCACCAGCGCCGGTTCGATGTCGGCCGGTTCAAGGAAGCGGGTGAAGATGTCCAATCGGTCGCGTTCCACCGGGTAAGTGATCAGGGTTTCTGTCAACAAGTCTTCGGGGACGATGTAGGGTTTGCTCGCCAGCGGGTGCTGATTGGCCACCGCGAGCATGGCTTCGTAGGTGAACAGCGGCACATAGGTGATGCCGGCGATTTCCAGCGGATCAGAGGTCACCACCAAATCCAGATCACCTCGGGCCAGGGCCGGCAGCGGGGCGAAGGAGAAGCCCGACGCGAGGTCGAGTTCGACTTCCGGCCACGCATCGCGGAACTGGTCGATGGTCGGCATCAGCCACTGAAAGCAGCTGTGGCATTCGATCGCCATGTGCAGGCGTCCGGCAGTGCCGCCGGCCAGTCGAGCGATGTCGCGCTCGGCGCCGCGCAGCAGCGGCAGGGTGGCGTCGGCCAGTTGCAACAGGCGCAGGCCGGCGCTGGTGAAGCGCACCGGTTTGGTCTTGCGCACGAACAACGGCATTCCCAGCCGTTCTTCAAGCTCCTTGAACTGGTGGGACAGCGCCGATTGGGTCAGGTGCAAGCGGTCGGCGGCATCGACCAGGCTGTCGGCTTCGCGCAGTGCGTGCAGGGTTTTCAGGTGACGGATTTCAAGCACCGGCTGGCTCCATGAGGAAAACTTGTGATCAACACGAAAAGGTTGAGTTTGTCTCATGTTGGCTTGACTGTCGACAATGGCGCCATCTTTTACGCAATGGAGCACATTCGACATGGCCGTGGCCCACACCCTTGGTTTCCCGCGCATCGGCGCCGACCGCGAACTGAAAAAAGCCCTCGAAGCCTACTGGAAAGGCGATCTCGATCAGGCCGCGCTGAACCAGGTTGGCCGTGATCTGCGCGCCACTCACTGGCAGTTGCAGAAAGCTGCCGGTATCGACTTGTTGCCGGTCGGCGACTTCGCCTGGTACGACCAGGTGTTGACTCACTCGCTGACTTTCGGCGTGATCCCTGAGCGTTTTGACGGCGTACGCGACGAGCGTGGCCAGCCGACCCTCGACACGCTGTTCGCCATGGCTCGCGGCGCCACGGCTGGTTGCTGCGCTGATGACCACGGCAAGACTCAATATGCACAAGAGCTGACCAAGTGGTTCGACACCAACTACCACTACCTCGTCCCGGAATTCAGCGCTGATCAACAGTTCAAGCTGAGCTGGGAGCAGTTGTTCGATGAAGTCGAAGAAGCCAAGGCACTGGGCCATAACGTCAAACCGGTGATCATCGGTCCGCTGACTTACCTGTGGCTGGGCAAGGCGAAAGGCAACGACTTCGACAAGCTCGACTTGCTTGAGCGTCTGCTGCCGATCTACAACCAGATTCTCGTGCGCCTCGCCGAGCAAGGCGTGGAGTGGGTGCAGATCGACGAGCCGATCCTCACCCTCGACCTGCCGCAAGCGTGGAAAAGCGCCTTCGAACGCGCTTATCACATCCTCCAGTACTCGCCGCTGAAGAAACTCGTGGCGACGTACTTCAGTGGCCTTGAAGACAACCTCGGCCTGGCCGTAGGCCTGCCGGTGCAAGGTCTGCACATCGACGCGGTGCGGGCGCCGGAGCAACTTGGCCAGGTGCTGGATCGCCTGCCGACTTACAAGATTCTTTCGGTGGGCCTGGTCAACGGGCGCAACGTCTGGCGCTGCGAACTGGAGCAGGCGCTGGCGCAATTGCAGCCGGCGCAGGAGCGTTTCGGCGACAACCTGTGGGTCAGCAGTTCCTGTTCGTTGCTGCACAGCCCGGTGGATGTCGAGCGTGAAGACAAGCTCGATCCGGAGCTCAAGAGTTGGTTGGCGTTTGCCGTGCAGAAGTGCAGCGAAATCTCCGTGTTGCGCGATGCCTTGAACGATCCACAGGCGCCCAAAGTGCAGAGCGCATTGGCCGAGAACCGAGCGATTCAGGCCAGCCGTGCGCAGTCGCCACGCATCCACAAAGCCCAGGTGCAGGCGCGGATCAAGGCGATCAATGCCAACGACAGTCAGCGTCATTCGCCGTTTGCCAAACGCATTACCCGGCAACAGGCGCGCCTGCAATTGCCGACATTCCCGACCACGACCATCGGTTCTTTTCCACAGACCGGCTCAATCCGTCTGGCGCGGCAGGCGTTCAAGCAGGGCAAGCTGTCGGCCAACGATTACCACGACGCCATGCGCAGCGAAATCCGCCACGCCGTGAAGATTCAGGAACGCCTGGGGCTGGATGTGCTGGTACACGGTGAGGCCGAGCGCAACGACATGGTCGAGTACTTCGCCGAGCAGCTCGACGGCTACCTGTTCACCCGTTTCGGCTGGGTGCAGAGCTACGGTTCGCGCTGTGTGAAACCGGCCGTGATTTATGGCGACCTCAGTCGCCCGAATGCCATGACCGTCGACTGGATCACCTACGCTCAAGGCCTGACCGACAAGGTCATGAAAGGCATGCTGACCGGCCCGGTGACCATGCTGATGTGGTCGTTCCCCCGTGAAGATGTGTCGCGCAAGGTCCAGGCGCAGCAATTGGCGCTGGCCCTGCGTGACGAAGTGGTGGATCTGGAAAACGCCGGGATCAAGATCGTCCAGATCGACGAAGCCGCATTCCGCGAAGGCCTGCCGCTGCGCCGCGCACAATGGCAGGCGTATCTGGATTGGGCCGTTGAGGCCTTCCGTCTGACGGCGTCGGGCGTGAAGGATGAAACCCAGATCCACACCCACATGTGCTACAGCGAATTCAACGACGTGATCAAGGCGATTGCCGACATGGACGCCGACGTGATTACCATCGAAACCTCGCGGTCGGACATGGAATTGCTCGAAGCCTTCGAAGCGTTCGACTACCCCAACGACATTGGCCCGGGCGTTTACGACATTCACTCGCCACGGGTGCCGGATACCGCCGAGATGGTCAAGTTGATGAAGAAGGCTGTGCAGCGGATTCCCGCCGAACGGCTTTGGGTCAACCCCGATTGCGGCTTGAAGACGCGGACATGGCCGGAGACGGAAGCGGCGTTGGTGAACATGGTGGCGGCGGCGCGGCAGTTGCGCAGTCTGTTGGCCTAGCCGCTCGCAAAAAAAGCCAGCCTCGTGAGTGAGGCTGGCTTTTTCGTTGTTGATGAGCGCAGCGATTTAGACCGGATCCTTCACCTGGATTGCCTCAAAACGCACGAGTACGGCCGACTGTGCGCCAATGTCGGCGTAGGGCAGGGTGGCGTCGTCCGCATGCGTCAGGAAGCGGTGGTCGGGCAGTTTCAAATGGGCTTTTTCGAAACTCCTGAACGCCCTTGTCGCGCTGCGATAGTGAAAGTGGGCGTACCACAGCAGCTCTGCCGGCGACAACGTCATATCCCAGATTTCATACTCCTGCAGATAATCGTTACGGCCGTGGCGTTTGCCGAGATTTTTCAGCGGGCTGGTTTTGCGGATCTCTACGGCATTTTGCTCAATAAGGTCTTCAAGCATGCCGTCGGTAGGTTTTTGACTGGTCAGCGATTGGCGAGTACGCAGGGTCCGGCCGGTGAGCGTCAGTTCGCTGGCCTTGTCGCGCAGTTGTTGGACGAGCGGGCTTTGCGGCGCCTGGGCCTCGATGCGGGAGGCGCGGCGATTGAGCTCGGCTGCTTCGCTGACCATCATGTGTTCCAGGTCAACCGGCAGCATGTCTTGCTCGGCATAGGACTCGACCCTGTTCTGGTAGCTCGTCTGTGCGTCCAGGCGTCGCTGTGCATCGGCCACTAACGTGTCAAGGCTCATGGCCGGCGGTGCGGGCGGTTCAACGTTGCGCGGGTTCAACAGACGATAGCTGCCATCGCTGCCTTGCTCCCAGACTTCCTCGTAGCCCCCGCGGCCGGTCGACACGTATTGTTTCTTTTGCGTTGTCGGTTCCCAGCGCTCGACGCCGTGCACTATCTGGTTGTCTGCGGTGGTGAACACTCTCGGTGCAGGCTGCCCCGCCGGCAATGGCATTGGCTCTTCGATGATGCCTTTTCGGGCCCGTTCGCCGAGCCATTCGATCCCGCTCAAAAGCGCCGGTACTTCCTCCATGTGGAAGTGCTGCGGGTAGGTGGCGGTCCAGATCGTCATCTCGCGACGAAACCGGGTGTACAGGTCGAGGCAGTTCTGAAGAATCTGACTGCGCTGGACAGGCGTCGTCTCGAAGTTCAGCAGGTTGTATTGCGTGTACAGCGCCCGATCGACATCGGCGCGAAGTGTCCCGGCCTGTCCCATCAGGTAGAACCAGGACACGTCGTCGGTTCGGCCATGGCGCTTGACGATTTCCAGGCGTTGGCTGGTCTTCAGATACAGCAAGTTGGCTTCGCTGTGCTTGGTGTTTATATCGTCGATCAGTTTTGTCTGGTGGTCTTTGTGCGCTTTCACGCGGATGCGTTCATACCAGTAATTGGCATCGACCTTGCGCTGCTCCATTTGATGGAGTTGGCGCAGGTACTCGATACGCAATGTGCGGAGTTCTTCAAGGGTTTTCAGCCGTTGTGCAAACGTGTCGGGTGGCAGATTGTCCAGCGCCTCCATCAGGTCGTCGATCTTTCTGGTCACCTTGAGGGTGTTTTGCGAGAGGTGGAAAGCGCGGCGCCAGTACCGGTCGGTCAACAACGCAGCACATTTGCTTTGTATTTCGAGCAGAACCCGTTTTTTATTGCCCCTGGTCAAGGGCATCAGCTCATCCAGTGTTTCGTACTGACGGGTAGCCAGTTTGATATCGGCGACACAAGCGGCCTCGGAAGCCGGCATCAAGGCTGGCCGTTGCGCCTCTGAGGCTGCGCCGTACCGGTGGATCGCGGCCTCGTTCGCCACGCCACCGGCCTGGAGTTGATCCGCCAGGCGATCGGCGGCTTCTGTCAATTGAAGCTGACGACGGAACGCACGATCAACCCACCAGCGTGGCAGTCGTTGTCGAATGGCTTGCGGCCAGAATGAGTCAGCCGCATCAGCCAGGTGCCCGGCCACATTGCCGCCGCCCAGCACTCCGCCTTCAACAGCCGTTCCATGCACGCCGAACCAGGTATCCCAATGGCCGGTTTCATCCAGGGCGATCGGTTGTTTATAGGTTTTTGTGCTCGTGCCGCGTAAACGCCAGTTGTCGGCGTTGGTACTGCGTTGAACTTCATAGACCCGTCCCTGGCGCAGGATGAAATCGCCGTCGGCATGCCGGTAGATACCGCGGTAGAGACCGTCGGTGTCCGGCTCCAGTCCGGACAGCGATATCGGCTTTTCGTATTCGTAGCCGGCGAAGCGCGCAGCCAGATGCCGAGCCTTTCGTGTCGAGGGCGCATGCAGGGCGCCGGCACCTAGCCCCAACCGGAGCAGTTGGCGGGCACGGGTCAGCGCGCGCGCCGTTCGTGAAATCGCCGAAAAGGCCATCTCACCGGGCAGCAGATCCATGGCCGCGTCGATCAGCGCCAACAACACCGATTCGACTTCCGCCAGCCCATCCCCCACGTCACCGCGCAGAAATGCGGCCACGGCCTGATTGGCGCTGGTCCAGGCATCGTAAAGGGCCAGCGCGGCGCCGATGAAGGGCAGCAGGCCCAGGGTCATTTTCAGGTAATTGAAGGCCCTTGGCCCCTTGAGGGCATAACGTTCCATGTACAACGCGTCGTTGGAGCGCGATGTGCCGCGATGGGCTTCGATCAGCCGGCCCATGTGGGCGTTCAGCAGGTGGGCGGCCAATGAGGTGGTCGAGGGCCAGGGCATGCCGATGCCGATCATGGCGTCGTATTTTTTCTCAATGGCCTGACCTAGGCGGATTTCATGGGCTCGCACATCACCTTGCAAGGCGCGACCGGCCAGAAAGCGGATCCATTTGTCTTGCTCGCAGAGTTTGAACAGTGACTTGCGCGCGTCTTCAAGGCTGTCGTACCGACGCAGAAACTGGTCGTCGGGGCTGTCGGGGACATACAGCAATGTTGTCCCGCTGATCTGTTCCTGGATAAAGGTCAGGCCCGACAGCGTGACGGGCCCCTGATTGGGGGTGTCCTTGCCGCCGGCTCCGAGGAATACCGGCAAAAGCACGATACGCCTGGCGCCACGGGTCCAGGCATGTGATGTGTCGGCATCAATGGCAATGTCGAAAACCTGCAGATCACTGGCGGTGATCTGCTGTTGCAGGCGTGCACATTCGCCCTGCATCTTGAGCATCAGGCGCCAGGGTTCGAGCAGGCATTCACGGCGATGTTCGCGCACGAATGCGGATTCGCCGAGCGACCCCATGAAAGCCTCACGGATGCGTTGTTCGTAAGCCATGGGCAAGTCCAGCTCTGGCAGGATTTTGCGCAGATATTCATGGTCGATGCCTTCGCTCAAGACATTGCGAACGTGCTCGTCGTCGGCACTGATCTCTACTTTCATGAACAGCAGGCGCAGGGACTCCGACTCCATGCGCATCGACGGCGTGTTGTCGATGTTGGATTGCGCCAGGTCCTCGAGTGAAAACTGACTGCGTGTGGCGCTGGGTACCGCAACCAGTTTTTGCGGAGTGGTCATGGTTGAGCCGTCGCTCAATTGCTTTTGCAGTCTGGCTGAGTCGGGCAGATCGATTTGTACCGAGAACGGCCCCTCAACCGAAAAGTCCTGACGCAAGCGCTGGTGCAAACGCTGACGAGTGAAGTCATCACGCGGCGGCAAGGCCAGCGTCAGCAGTTGGTGGCTGCGGTGCATCGCGGCGATGTAGGCCTGGATCTGTGCCTTCAGGTCGCTGCGTTCGCTGGTCGACATTTGCCGTAGCCAGCCCGGCAGATTCGCCGCCAACGTGACGGTGCGGTTTTGCTCCAGCAGGTGCGCAAACGCCAGGCTTCGCGCTGCGTGCACGGGCACCTGGAGAGCGGCCCTGAAACGTTCACGCAGGGCCTGCAACTGCCTGCTGCGCTCGGTGGCTGCCGTTGCCTCGGGGTTGCGTGTACGAATCACGCCAGCCTGCGTTTCGAAGTCACTGGTCAGTTGGTCGAGGGCGTAATGCAGTGGGTCGCCGCTGATTTTTTTCAACTGCAGGGTGAGTGCGGCGTCCTTTTCGGCAATCTTGAACATCTGGCTTGCGAGCGTCTTGCGATCGGCGAATCGTTGCAAGCCTCCACCGGTGCCGGGCCAGTACAGCAACAGACTGTGCGGTGATGTCGGGTCGGACAAGGCATCGGCGTGCGTCATCACAAACGGGCCGTGGAGTATCTCGGTCGCGGATGCATCAGCGTCGGTCTCGCTGGAAGAGAGAACCAGGCTGGCCGCAACACGCGCGCTACCGGGATTGTCCGGAGGGTCGAGCAGGGCTTTGATCAGTTCGTGCTCTTGGCTGCTGATCTGTTCAAGCGCCCGTTGCACATCAGCTTCAGCCAGCAGACCGGCCTTGTGTGCCTGATGCAGGGCGGTGAACTCACGATTGAACGTCAACAGGTCAAGGGGCCGTTGGCGACCCAACAAGGCCGTCGCGGCTGTGTCGGCTGACTGCTCGGCGGTTTCCAGTGAGTGTTGCGAATCCTTGACCGGTTGCAGGGCCGCGTTGTCGTCAGACGTTCCCAACCGGGCTTCGAGCGCGTCGCGCTGGCGGTTCAGCGCGGCCCGGCGCATGGCCCAGGGAATGTCCTCATACAGACTGCCGAACAGCGACTGTTCATCTTCATCGGCAATGACCGCTTCAAATATGGGCGGTGCGCCGAATACTGCGGCGGTTTGGCGTTGACGGTCTGTCTGGTCGGCGAAGTCGAGGGCGTTGCTGCCATGTTCGGCGAATCCGGGCTTGTTGCCGGCGCTTCCCCTGCGCAGCGCATCGACGCGGGCCTGACGAAAGTGCGTCAGCAGATCGCTCATGCCGCTGGTCAATGGCAGGTCTCTGGGGGTGTATTCGAATCTCAGGCCGGTTTGCGGCAAACCCTTGGGAATCAGCGACTGAGCGGACATCCATGCCTCAAGTTCGCTGCGCTGTGCAAAGCCTTTGAATGCTTCGGGCCGCAACGGCAGGTACAGCCAGTGCACTGGCGGCTGCTGGTGACCGAAGCTGATGACCCAGGCAGCGGGGAATTTGACTTTGCTGCCGTTGCTCAACAGCAGTGAAATCTGTTCGCAGGTGGCAGTCGCATCGCTTGTGTTGGGGTCCATCAGTGCGACTAACGAAGGCAATCTTTCAGCGCTCAGGCGACGTTGGGCAACGGCGGTCTGGACGGTGGCCTCAAAATGTTGGCGATACAGCTGGTTTGCTCGTTCACGGCGTGAAACCGGAGTGCCGGGCGCGCGTGCATCCCAGTATTGATTCCAGCTTCTGTCCAATGCCTCCAGCAGATTCAGGGACTTGAGCCGTTCAAGCAATTGCAGCGGCGTGAGGGCGAACAGCGCGTGAGTAGCGGGCAGGCCTGTCACGCGGCATTGCAGATCAATTGCGCGTTGCGGCAGCGGATGCTGAAAGACAAAGGCACAGGCCTGCACCGTCGGGATGAACCTTTCGGCGTGTTGATCGGTGGCGGCAAAGTGCAAGCCTATATCGGGCTCGCCAAGATCCAGTTCCTGCTCGAGCAATCGAGTGAGTGTCGCGCGCGTGGTCGGAACTGCGGCGAACAGTTCACGCAGCGCCTTGCTACTGTCGCGCCAACGACTCGAGGCCGTCAGCGCCAGCCCGGTGTCGGGGTTTGCGGGTAAATGACCGGAGGGCGGTGTCGCTGCGGGGCCGGGATCTGAGAGGGCGGTAATGAAACGGTCGGGCATGGCAACTATTGCTCGTGTAATGAAGCAGCGGATGCGCTTCTGGTCCCCGTCATTCAAAGGAAATCGTCGGCCGCCATGGCGGTACATACATATCGCAGGGCGACCACTCGGCACTCTTCATCAAACTGTCATCGAACTGTGGCAGCGCGCTTGTACAAACTTCATCAGACTCGCGCTCTACTGGGGTTCTGCGTTTCGGTGTTTTTCATGCACAAGATGTTTTTATCAATCGCGGCCGTTTTGGCCGTGCTTTTGTTCGGTTTGCCGGCGTCTGCGGCGTCGCGTTGCGACGTGAATGTGCCAACCGAACGGGTCGATCTGGCGCAGGTCAGCCTTGCCTACCAAAGTATTGGCCGGGCATCGGACCCAGCGCTGTTGCTGGTGATGGGCCTGGGCGGGCAGTTGATCCACTGGCCGGATGAAGTGGTGGTGGCGCTGTGTCAGCAGGGTTTTCGAGTGATTCGCTATGACAACCGCGATGTCGGCTTGTCGACCTGGCGTCAGGCACCGGTCGAGGCCAATCTGACGTTTGAAGTGTTGCGCTACAAACTCGGTCTGCCGGTGGCGGCGCCGTACAGTCTGACCGACATGGCCGACGATGCGCTGGGCCTTATGGACGCGCTGCATGTCGAGCAATTCCATGTGCTGGGCGCGAGCATGGGCGGCATGATCGCCCAGCACATGGCGGCCATGGCGCCGCAACGGGTCGAGAGCCTGACGCTGATCATGACCAGCTCCGGCGCCGAAGGTTTGCCGGCACCCAACGCGGCGCTGGTGCAATTGCTGGCACGGCGTGGTGCACCGAACCGAGAGGTGGCGCTGGAGCAGCAGGCGGATTTACTGGCGGCGCTCGGCAGCCCGGCGGTCAGCGATGATCGCCAGGCGTTGCTGCATCAAGCGGCGGCTTCTTACGATCGCGCGTTCAACCCGGAAGGCGTCAAGCGCCAGATCATGGCGATTCTGGCCGAGCCGAGCCGGGTGGCGCTGCTCAACCAGTTGCGCGTGCCGACGCTGGTGGTGCACGGCACGGCCGATCCGTTGCTGCCGGTGATGCATGGCGTGCATTTGGCGGCGCACATTCGCGGCAGTCAGTTGAAGTTGATTCCGGGGCTGGCCCACCGGTTTCAGGAAGCGTTCAAGGAACCGTTGCTGGCGGCGGTATTGCCGTATTTGCAGGCGCACCGTGAAGACACTTCGCATTGGGCGCAGATTGAGCCGGTGGTGGGTGCCAAACTCTTGTAACAACAATGAAAAGCCAAGATCCCCTAACCCTCTCCCTGAGGGAGAGGGTTAGGGTGAGGGCTGGGGTGAGGGTTGCTCTTGATCTCAATCTCAGCTGTGCAGGCGAATCCACACACTCACCAACACCGTCGCCGCCATCAACCAAGCCACCGCCGCCACGGCGAGCGAAGCCTCCAGCCGCATCCGGTCGATCATCACATACAACGTCGCCAGGTACACAAAGTACGGAATGATCGACCACATCCCGAACACGATCGTGGTCTTCAGGTCATCAATCGAACGTCCCTTGCCGACGATGTAATGCGCGATCAAGGCAAAGGTCGGAAACAGCGGCACCAGGCCTGCGATGTAATAGTTCTTGGTCTTGGCCAGTGCCGCGAGAATCACGACCACGGCGGCGCCGAGTGCGGCTTTCAGTAGTAGATCCATCAGTGACTCAGCCCGTATTTTTTCACTTTGTCGAACAGCGTGGTCTTGGCCATGCCCAGTTCCAGGCTCGCCTGTGTCAGGTTGCCGCCGCTGCGTTGCAGGGCATCGCTGAGCAAATTGCGTTCGAAGGCTTCCACCGCCTCGGCAAACGCCAGGCCCTGGCCAGCGCTGCCGGCGCCGGATTTCTTGAAGGCCGGCAGACCCAGGGCGAAACGCTCGGCGACGTTGCGCAGTTCACGCACGTTGCCCGGCCAGTCGTGGCTCATCAGGTTCGACAGGGTCTGATTGTCCAGCTCCGGCAGCGCGCGGTCGAAGCGCAGGGCTGATTGCTGAGTGAAGTGTTCGAACAGTTGCAGGATGTCTTCGCGGCGTTCGCGCAGCGGTGGCAACTCCAGAGTCACCACGTTAAGTCGGTAGTACAAGTCGCTGCGAAACTCGCCAGCCTTGCTCGATTCGTCGAGGTCGGATTTCGTCGCCGCAATCACCCGGCAATCCACCGCCACACTCTGGTTCGAACCGAGGCGTTCAAGGGTGCGTTCCTGCAATACGCGCAGCAGTTTGATCTGCAACGGCAGCGGCATGCTTTCCACTTCATCGAGGAACAGCGTGCCGCCGTCGGCGTGTTCGATCTTGCCGATCCGGCGTTTGCCGGCGCCGGTAAAAGCGTTGGCTTCATGGCCGAAGATTTCGCTTTCGAACAGATTCTCCGGCAGGCCGCCGCAGTTCAGCGCGACGAACTGCTTGCTGTGACGGCGGCTGAAATCGTGCAGGCAGCGGGCGACCAGTTCCTTGCCGGTGCCGGTCTCGCCTTCGATCAGCACGTTGGCCGAGGTGTCGGCGACGTTGGCGATCAGTTCGCGCAGGTTCTGCATGGCCGGCGAGCGACCGATGATGCGTCCTTCAAGAGAATCACGCTCGGCCAGTTGCCGGCGCAGCGATGAAACCTCGCGGGCGAGGCTGCGTTGCTCCAGCGCACGCCGCGCGACATCCACCAGACGCTCGGGGGAGAACGGTTTCTCCATGAAGTCGTAGGCGCCTTTTTGCATCGCGCCGACCGCCATGGAGATGTCGCCGTGGCCAGTGATCAGCACCACCGGCAAACTGCGGTCGCGTTGCTTGAGCCGGGTCAGCAGTTCCAGGCCATCGATGCCCGGCAAGCGAATGTCGCTGATGACGATCCCGGCAAAGTTGTCGCCGACACGTTCCAGCGCTTCTTCGGCACTGCCGACGCCGACGCAGGGAATGTCTTCCAGCGTCAGCGCTTGCTGGCAGCCGAGCAATACATGGGGGTCGTCTTCGACGATCAGCACACTAAGGTCGTGGTTCATATTGGCTCGGCAGGAGTAGGGCTTACCAACGGTAAACTGAGGACGAAGGTGGTGCCACCGCTGGCCGGGTGTTCGACACCCAGATGCCCGCCCGTGGCGGCGGCGAGGCTGGCGGAAAGGGTCAGGCCCAGGCCCAGGCCTTGCTCACCGGGTTTGGTGGTGAAGAACGGTTCGAACAGATGCTTGCGTGCTTCAACGTCGATGCCGTGGCCGTTGTCGCGCACCCGCAGGCGATATTTGCCGTTGAACTCTTCACCTTCCAGCCACAGCTCCGGCAGCGGTTGCGCCTGCATGGCGTCGAGCGCGTTGCCGATCAGGTTGACCAGAATCTGTTCGAGGCGGGTCTGGTCGATATGCAATTGCACATCCATGAATTGCCGGTGCAGTTGCAGCGCCGAACTCTCCAGGCGTGCGCCGAGCAATTGCAGCGCGGCATCGACGGCTTTGCCGAGGCTGGCCTGGCCGTGGTTGTCACCGCGCCGGGCAAACGAACGCAGGCTGGCGGTGATCCGGCCCATGCGGTCGATCAGGTCATTGATGGTCTTGAGATTGGTGCTGGCAACATCCAGCTGACCGCGCTCCAGAAAGCGCACGGTATTGCCCGACAGCGTGCGCATGGCTGCCAGTGGCTGGTTCAGTTCGTGGGCGATGCTCGTGGACATCTGGCCTATGGCGGCGAGTTTGCCAGCCTGGACCAGTTCATCCTGGGCGCGGCGCAACGTCTCTTCGGCCTGACGCCGCTCGCGGATCTGGCTCTTCAATCGATCGTTGCTGGCGCGCAGGTCGGCGGTGCGTTCGGTAATCCGACGCTCCAGTTGATTGTTGGCTTCCTGCAAGGCTTCGCGGGCGGCGAGGCGCGTGGCGATGACCTTGCGTCGCTCGTTCCAGGCGATCAGCAGGAAGGCCACCAGAGCAAACGCCACGGCCACCAGGATGCCCTGATTGATTGCTTCGCGCCGCAAATCCTGCAATGACGTGAGCAGGGTGAAATTCCACGGTGTGTCGCTCAAGGGACGGGTCTGCGCCAGATAGCTGATGTCGTCTTCATCGGAATCGACTTCGCTGTTGGCCGGGAAGGTGAGTTTCTCCACACCTTCGGACAATGTCTCCCTTGCCAGCGGTTGCAGTTCATTAAGCGGGAACCAGTAGTACTGCAGACTGCGGGCGAGTTTTTCCTTGGTCTCGTCGCTCAGCGGAACCACCGACTTCAAACGCCGCGCCGGATCGCTGGAGAGAATGATGATGCCGTTTTCGTCACTGACAAACGCTTCGAGGCGCGCACGTTGCCAGCGTTCTTCCATGGCTTCCAGACGCACCTTGACCACGGCGACGCCGACGATCTTGCCGTGTTCTTCAAGGCCGTGGGCCAGGTAGTAACCGGGTTCGCCGTTGGTGCTGCCGATCCCGTAGAAGCGGCCGGGTTCGCCCCGTATGGCTTTCTGAAAGTAGGCGCGGAAGGACAGGTCTTCACCCAGGTAACTGTCGACATCGCGCCAGTTGCTGGTGGCCATGACGCGGCCGGTGGTGTCCATCACGTAGATGGCCCGACTGCGGCTGCGCCGGTTCAGGCCTTCAAGGTAAGCATTGACCGTTTGCCGGTGTTCCGGGGTCGGGTCGGCCAGCAATTGCGGGACACTGGTTTCCAGTTCCAGCAGGCTGGGCAGGTAGGTGTATTTGCTGATCTCGCTCTCGACCGCACGGGCGTGCAGTTCCAGTTGGCGCTGGCCGTTCTCGCCGAGGCTGCGAATACCAAAATGCTCACTGGTCCAGAAGCCGATAAAGCCCAGGCCGATCATCAGGGCGATGACCAGCGGCGGCAGGAACAGATGACGAATCAGACGGGGTTTCACGGCAAGTGATGGCGGCGCTGCGCGATAGAGAGTGGGGTCGCATTTCATCACAGTTGCCTTGGGTCAACCACAACAACAAGCCATGGACATCCCTTGTAGGAGC
>NZ_JACSZV010000035.1 GCF_014472415.1 Pseudomonas sp. N40(2020) | reverse complement strand
GATCGTTCCCACGCTCTGCGTGGGAACGATCAGTGCCCGCCCTCCCCCAATCCCCGTATAATCGCGCTCTTTTTCCCGAAGGCACCCCGCTCGTGGCAGACAAACGTTACAGCTGCATTGGTTTGTACAACCCCAAATCACCGGAGAACGTCGGTTCGGTGATGCGCGCCGCAGGCTGTTACGGCGTGGCGTCGGTGTTCTACACCGGAAAGCGTTATGAACGCGCCGCCGATTTCGTTACCGACACCAAGCGCGTGCACTACGACATACCGCTGATCGGCATCGACGATCTGAAAAAGATCCTCCCGCTCAATTGCGTACCGGTCGCCGTGGAACTGGTCGAAGGCGCCCGCCCTCTGCCGGAATACACCCACCCTGATCGCGCCCTGTACATCTTCGGCCCGGAAGACGGCTCGCTGGATAAAGAGATCCGCGACTGGTGCGAAGACGTCGTGTACATCCCGACCACCGGTTGCATGAACCTCGCCGCCACCGTCAATGTCGTGCTCTACGACCGCATGGCCAAGGGCCTGAATACTCGCTCCGGACCGAAATTCCGCTGAAGCGTCGCACATCCGATGGAACAAGCTGACCGCTCCGGCAGTCAGCTTGTTTATCCATTACTCATTACCTGGAGAAAGATCATGACCGAGCTCAAACGCGTCGAGCGTATCGAATCCACCCCGTTCCAGACTCGTACCGAGCAGAACGTCGAAGGCTGGGAGCGCATCGGCTCGCTGGCCGGTGGCGTGATCATGGTCGGCAAGGGCCTACGCCGTGGCGGGGTGTTCGGTCTGATTCAGGTGGCGATTGGCGGTGTGGCCATGGCTCGCGGGATCACCGGGCACAGTTCGGTAAAAAGCCTGTTTGAGAAAAGCCGTCAGGACATGAATAACGTGCGGGCCAAAATCGAGCGGGCCGGAGAAGAGCTGAGCAAGCTCAAAGCCAATGCCGAGGCGGCGACCAGCACGGCGACGGTGACTGGTAATGATTCGGTGAAATCGCCGAAAGCCGGGGTTTGATCTTGAATTTGTTGTAAGGCCTGTGGCCTCTTCGCGAGCAGGCTCGCTCCCACATTTAATCTGTGTCGAACACAAAACCAGTGTGGGAGCGAGCCTGCTCGCGAATGGGGATATTACTGAAGCAACGCGGTATCAAGCACTTTCGAGGACTCGCCCAGAACGCTTTCGGCCAGTTGCACAAACTCCTTGGTGCTCACCGTCCCCAGATGCATCGCCCCGCGCAACACATCATCCAGCGAACGCTTGTTGCGCGTCTTCAGGCGAATCTCGCCATCCAGCTCCTGCAACACAATTACCGCTTTTGAGATTTGCCCCGGGCTGACCTGCTCGCCGCGCAGCGTTGTGACCTTCGCGCCATCCTTGGCGAGTTTCGCCTGCAAACTCTGATAACGCTCGTCACTCATGCCGCCAGCCCGGCGCACCAGTTCGATCGCGTAATACTCGGCAAAACCCTCACTGATCCAGTCACTGCGCTGCTCGTCATTGATCCGCCCGAACACCTGCGCCAACTCGCGCACCAGCGCACTGCTGCCGCTTTCGCTGACCAGCGGCAACCGCGTGTTGAGGTAAATCGATTCGTGCGCGCCGAGGCTGCCGCGCCACATCGGGTCGTTGGCGCCGACGATCAACAGTTTCGTGGGATGCCGTGGATACAGCGCCTGCACTTGCGGCCAGACAAACGTCAGCAAGGTCAGCACATCCATCCGGCGCATGCCCTGCCCCTGCGGCGAGGCCACGGTGACTTCGGTTTCGCCCAGACGCGTGCGGCGGCTGCCCAAGTGCCCGGCGAGCATCCACCCGGTCGGGCGGTCGAACAGACGCGAGGGGTTGTCGATGCGGAATTTGTTTTTGCCGACGCGCGGCCAAGCGGTTTCGATGCTTTTCCAGCCGTCAGGCAATTCGAATTGCAGGCGCGAGACCAGTTCGGTGCCGTCCTGCTGATCAAGTTTGGCCGGCGGCACCAGTTCGTCGCCGCGCATCAAAGCCCAAGTCGGGGTCATGCGCGTGTCGAAGCTGCCGTTCTTGCGGCCGTGGCTGATGCGCACGCGGTAGGTCAGGCTGGACTTGTCGCTGGCCGGACGCCAGACGCCGCGTGCCTGCTTGCCCGGTGTCAGCAGCCATTGGCCGTCGGCCTTGAAGTCGCTGTAGTGACTGCCGTCGCCGAGGTCGAAATCCAGGCTGCGTACGGCTTCGCCTTTGGCCAGGGTCAGGCGCACTTCGGTCTGATCGCTCTGCGGCAACAGGCGCACGTGATAATCCAGATCGACTTTCTTCGCCGCCCACACAGGGGCGCTCAGCGCCAGCAGCCCGGCGATCAACCCCCGCCGCAATCCCACAGCCATACACACTCCTTGTTGAAACTGGAATCGGTGGGCGTCTAGCCAGCCCGGAAAATCAGGTGATCTTCCCAGTCATCCTCCGGCACGCTGCCTTCGGCGAGCATGCGCCCGGACTGGGAAATACGCTCGTGGTGCACTGCATCGCGGTCGCCGCAGACCAAGTGGTGCCACAGCGGCAGATCCTTGCCTTCGCTGACCAGTCGATAACCGCAGGTTGGTGGCAACCATTTGAATTCTTCAGCCTGGCCCGGGGTGAGCTGGATGCAGTCCGGGACAAACTTGAGGCGATTCGGGTAATCGCTGCACTGGCAGGTCTTAAGGTCCAGCAGTTTGCAGGCAATGCGCGTGTAATAGACGCTGTTGTCTTCTTCATCTTCGAGCTTTTGCAGGCAGCACAGACCGCAGCCGTCGCACAGCGATTCCCACTCCTCGTGATCCAGTTGATCGAGGGTTTTGCGTATCCAGAACGGTTCGACTTTGGCGGCCATGGCTCAAGCATCAACATCAGGTGGTGAAAAGGCCGCCAGTCTAGTGCCCAAGGCCTTGCGGGCCAAGCGCTGGCGACTGTCGGTAAATCGTGCTTGTCAGCCCAATCGCCGCCAAGTAGGGTTTTGCCACGGTTTTATTACTCAAACGTAGCAAGGAATCTCTTGATGAGTGCCAACCCTCGCGTCGCCGATTACGCCATTCACCCGCAGTTCACTGATCGCTGGTCACCCCGCGCCTTCACCGGCGAAGCGATCCCGGAAGAAACCCTGCTGAGCTTCTTCGAAGCCGCGCGCTGGGCACCATCGGCCTACAACTCGCAGCCGTGGCGTTTTCTCTACGCGCGTCGCGATACGCCGAACTGGGAGCGTTATCTGGGCCTGCTGAACGAGTTCAACCGCGGCTGGGCGCAACACGCTTCGGCGCTGGTGATCGTGATCTCGAAAACCACTTTCGCCGTGCCGGGCGCCACTGAAGAGACGCCGGCGCTGTGGAGCACGTTCGACACCGGTTCGGCATGGGGCCATCTGGCGCTGCAAGCGAGCATCAGCGGCTGGCACACCCATGGCATGGCAGGTTTCGATCAGGAACTGACGCGCAAAGAGCTGAACATTCCGCAAGGTTATGCCCTGCATGCCGCCGTTGCGGTGGGCAAGTTGGGTGACAAATCGACCTTGGCCGAGTACCTGCAAGCACGCGAAGAACCAAGCCCGCGTCGCCCGCTGAGCGAATTGGCGGCTGAAGGCGACTTCACCCTCTAAAAGCAAAAGATCGCAGCCTTCGGCAGCTCCTACATTGATCTTTGTAGGAGCTGCCGAAGGCTGCGATCTTTTCATAACAACTCAATACCCGCGGTTGAAATCCACTTCCCCACGCAACGGTTCGCCCGCCTGATACGCCTTCAGGTTCTCGACAAACAACTGCACCATCAACGCCGGTGAAGTCGGTGCCGAGCTGTGACCGGTCAGCAGCAGGCCCCACGCCGTCCAGAACGGATGACGCTGCGGCAACGGTTCCTGACGGCAAACGTCGATCACCGCACCCGCCAGATGCCCTTCCTTGAGGGCCTCTACCAGATCGGCATCAACCACCGCTACACCACGCCCGACGTTGATGAACAACCCGGTCGGCTTGAATTGTTTGAACAGCGCTGCGTCGTAAACATCATGGGTATGCGCCGTGTTCGGCAGCAGATTGACCACGTAGTCCACTTCGCCCACCAGCCGTGGCAGATCGGCCATCGACCCGACTTCAACAAACGGTGCCTGCTCCCGTGCACTGCTGGCGATGCCGTACAGTTCGACGCCGAACGGCAACAGAAACTGCGCCACGCTCAGGCCAATATCACCGGTGCCGACAATCAGCACCTTGCGCCCGACCAGGCTCTTGCCGGTGCGGTTGTCCCACTTGCGCTCGACCTGGCTGACCAGTCGCGCCAGCACTTCGCGTTCGTGGCCGAGCATGTAAGTCAGCACGTATTCGGCCATCACCTGGCCAAAAATCCCCACCGCGCGGGTCAAGCGGTAATCCCGGCGCAGGCCGTCGGCGAGCAGCGGCGTGATGCCGGCCCAGGTCGACTGCAGCCATTGCGGTTGATGGCCCTGCCGCAACAGGGTCGCGAGCAGATCCGGTTGCCCCAGCCACACCGGGCAATCGGCGGCCTTGCGGGCCAGTTCAGCGGAGTCGCCGCTGGTCAGCACTTCGAGTTCCGGCGCTGCCTGTTGCAGCAGCCGGGCGTATATCGCGTGGTCGTGTTCAGCAATCAGAACGCGCATCTTCAAACCTTTCGCAAACCGTGCAGACGGCCACCGGATTCAGGGCGGCCATCGCGGTAAAAACAGTTCCAGAGTTAACAAAGGCCCAGAACAGGGCCTTGCAGATCACATCGGGTCGTTGCGTCGCAGCAACTCTTCGGGCAAGTGTTCGATGTACTCGTCCTCGGCAGGCGGCATTTGCAGGTGATAACCCTGTTTGTCGAGGTTTTCCAGGACAACGACGATGTCCTCGCTGGCTAATTTGCGCTCGGGAGTCAACACCAGGCTAAAGGCAAAAATGGCTTTGCCGAAGGCCGCCATCAACGCCTCGGGCACACGTTCCAACTCATCGCTCTTGAGCACGTAAAGGTACATGCCGCTGCGCTTCGAGCTTTGATAAATAGAGCAAATACGTTTCAAGGCTGTTCTCCGGCGGTGGCCAGGCTGTCGAGCAGCTTCTGACCCATGAGTTCGCGGCGCCAGCCACGCAGCGACTCAGGCAATTGGTAAGGACCCTCGGGGAAGCCGCTTTTGACCAGCGCTTCGAGGGTTTTCTTGCGCAGCATCAGTTCTGGCGCGATGCCCAGGCGCTCGGCCTCGGCCTGCCCCAGGGCGCGCAGTTGCTTGATCAGTGCAGCCGCTTCGATCGGCAACGGCTCTGGCACAGCGGGCGGCCATTGATCAGGCCCCACACTGCCAGAGCGCTTGATCAGATCAAGCAGAAATTCACCGTCCTGACGCACGGTACGCGGGTGCATGTCTTCGATCTTGCCCAGCGCACTGAGGGAGTCCGGTTGTGTACGGGCCAGCGGCCACAGCGAGTGCTCACGGACGATACGGTTGCGCGGCAGGTCGCGGGCGCGGGCTTCGCGCTCGCGCCAGGCGCACAACTCGCGCAGCACGGCCAGTTGCGCACGGGACAGTTTCCACGCCAGTTTGGCCTCGCGATAAACCTCGTACGGATCGGTTTCCCGACGCAGGTTGGCGACCAGTTCGGCGCCGTCCTCCAGCACCCAGGCAAATTTGTCGTCAGACAGTTTCGGCCGCAGTTGTACGAAAACCTCTGCCAGATGCACGGCATCTTCGGCGGCGTAGCTGATTTGGGTGTCGGACAAAGGACGCTGCAACCAGTCAGAGCGGGTTTCGCCCTTCGGCAGTTCGATGCCGAGTACGGCCTGCACCAGTCGCGAATAACCCATCGAGAACCCGAGGTTCAGATAAGCGGCGCCCAGTTGGGTGTCGAACATCGGTGCCGGCAAGCTGCCGGTCAGGCGCAACAGGACTTCGAGATCTTCGCTGCACGCGTGCAAGACCTTGAGCACCGCCGGGTTTTCCAGCAATGCGGCCAGCGGTTGCCAGGCATTGATGGTCAGCGGATCAATCAAATAGGCGCGTTTGCCGTCGCCAACCTGCAACAGACCGGCAATCGGGTAGAAGGTGTCGACCCGCATGAATTCGGTGTCGAGGGCCACGAAAGGCAGCTGCTGCCACTCGGCGCAAAATTGCGCGAGGCTTTCGTTGTCGCGAATCCAGTGAATATCGATGGCCACACGGCTCTCCCTTGAAGAATGGCGCGCAGTATATATCGCCACTGGCGATTTACGCGCCTGCGAAGGGCAAGAGCTGTAACGAAATGTCCTGCCAGAGAGCAAGAATAGTCTGACAGAGGAAACAGACAGGCCCGTCGTGTCAGGACGACAGGCCCGAAGCGGTTCAGTCCTTCGCCAAGACGCCGTCGATCACTGCACCACGGCAACCGGCGAACATATCCAGACCCGGCTGATACACCTTACTGCGCACTTCCAGCAGGCCAAGCATCGAATGGAACAGGTTGTCCTGGCTCAGCGGTTTGTCGCGGCTCATTTGCAGACAATGGGTGTCAACCGAATAGGCTTTCTGATAGTTGTCGGAGAACCACGCCAGCATCGCGACATGTTTCTGTTGCTCCGGCGCCAGCATGTAAGGCGTGCCGTGCAGGAACAGGTTGTACTCGCCCAGCGACTCGCCGTGATCGGACAGGTACAACATCGCGGTATCAACTTTGTCCTGATTGTTACGCAACACATCAATCAGGCTCGACAGCACATGGTCGGTGTAGACCAGCGTATTGTCGTAACCGTTGACGATACTTTCGCGGCTGCAATTGTTCAGTGCATTGCTTTCACAGACAGGCGTGAAGTGCTCGTACTCCTTTGGATAACGCTTGAAGTACTCCGGTCCGTGGCTGCCCATCTGGTGCAGGACCAACACGGTGTCCTTGTCCAGATGATCGATAAAGCTTTGCAGACCTTGCAGCAGGATTTCGTCGCGGCATTCACTGTTGGCGCACAGCGTCGGGTCTTTCAAATTGCTGACATCCTGCAAGGTGACACGATCACAAGTGCCCTTGCAGCCGGACTGGTTATCGCGCCAGATCACGTCGATGCCAGCACGTTTGAGCACATCAAGCAGGCCTTCTTCGTTCTTGGCTTTACTGGCGTCGTAATCCTTGCGGCCCATGTTGGAGAACATGCACGGCACCGAGACGGCCGTTTCAGTGCCGCATGAATGCACGTCGGTGAAGGCGATCAGACCCGCTTCCTGGTTCAACTTCGGCGTGGTGTTTCGGTCGTAGCCGAGAATGCCGAAGTTCTCGGCACGGGCACTTTCACCCACCACCAGCACGGTCAGGGATTTGCGCGGCTGAAGATGCAGATCCGGGTTGCGCTGCGCGTCTTCGCCAATCTTGACGAAGGGTTGCTGCGCCGAGACAACCTGCTCACGCAGGTAACCGGCCGAGGCGCCAATGTAGTTGCTCGGCACCAGCATCAAACGCAATTCATGGTGATTGCGAAACAGCGAAGACAGGCCTTGATAGTTGGCCAGCGCCACCCCACCGATGACCGCAACCGACGCCACGCTGACGATAACTTTGCTGAACAACTCATGATGCCAGCGACGATAGCTGACCGGCACTTTCCATAACAACCAGGACGGTAAAACTCCGAGCAGGAATATATAAGCGAACAACTTGAACGACAGCAGATCACGCACTTCCGTAACATTGGTTTCAGCAAAGTTACGCAACATACCCGCATCAATCATCACGCCATATTGGCTCATGAAATAAGCCACACCGGCGCTGATCAAAAACATCAACGTCAGTACCGGTTTAAGCAGCGGGCGGAAGGCCAGAAACGTCAGCACGATGTTGAACGCCGCGAAGATCATCACCCCGAAAGCCACGCGCATGGCGATGCCCTTGCCGTCTGCGGCGGTGATCTCGAAGAGGTGCTGCCAGAGCACAAAGTTGAAGCCGAGCAAAAGAAAGGCGCTGGCAATCAACGTCACCCATTCCGGGCGCACGGCTTTTAACTTCAACATAGAGGTTGGCAATTCCTGAAAAGAAGAGCTGTGGCTAACTGTGAAAAATTCATTAACCAGGGCATGACAAACTTTAGGCGCGCAACCATCAATTTTTTGTGAAAAAGACGCCAACAATTAGTTAGCCCTGGGCATTACATCCAAACTTGTGAAGTATTTGAGAATGATTCAGTTCTCGTTCAGAAAAACAGCACGGCTTTACCTGTGGGAGTGAGCCTGCTCGCGATTGCGGTGTGACAGCCACTACTGCATAGACAGGCAGCCCGCTTTCGCGAGCAGGCTCACGCCTACAAGTGATCGGGTGATATCGAGTTTTCAAATACTGCTGCGGATTTTCTGGTTTGCCCGAGTCAGGCAGTGACGCGCCTAATCCTCAATCCCCAGCATCAAAGGTCTGACGATGGAAAACGCCCGCACCACTTCCCGCCCCGCTACTTGGCTAATGCTTTCAATCATTCTAGTCGCGCTCAATCTGCGCCCGTCGATGGCGGCCATCGGGCCGCTGCTGTCGGCAATTCGCGGCGACATTGCGTTGAGCTTCAGCGTCGCTTCGTTGCTGACCATGCTGCCAGTGATGGCCATGGGTCTGGCGATGTTCTTCGGCATCGGCATCAGCCAACGACTGGGTGAACAGCGCACGGTGTTGCTGTCGCTGCTGATCATTGCATTGGCGACACTGTCGCGGCTGTTTGTCGATTCGGCGGCAGAGTTGATTGTCAGCGCCGTGCTGGCGGGGATTGGCATTGCCTTGATTCAGGCGTTGATGCCTGCGCTGATCAAGTCGCACTTCCCCAATAATGTAGCGCTGTGCATGGGCTTGTACGTGACGTCGATCATGGGCGGCGCGGCGCTTGCGGCCTCGTTCGCCCCACAGGTGATGGTGCAAACCGGTAGCTGGCGCCTCGGCTTAGCCATTTGGGCAGCACTGGCGCTGCTGGCGTTGGTGTTCTGGTGGTTGCAACGTTGGCAATTGCCAAACGCCATGACCGGTGTGGCGAAGAAAGAATCATTTTTCGCTAATTCCCGCGCCTGGTTACTCGCAATCTTCTTCGGTCTGGGGACAGCGTCCTACACCTGTGTGCTCGCCTGGCTGGCGCCGTACTACGTTGAAAAAGGCTGGAGCGAACAAAGCGCCGGTCTGTTGTTGGGTTTTCTGACAGCCATGGAGGTAATTTCCGGACTGATAGTGCCGGCCATCGCCAACCGTAGCCGAGACCGGCGCGTGGTGCTGATGGCGCTGCTCGGCCTGATCATCACCGGTTTCTGTGGCCTGACCCTCAGCCCCCAACACCTCAGTCTGCTGTGGCCCTGCTTGCTGGGCCTGGGCATCGGCGGGTTATTCCCGATGAGCCTGATCGTCTCGCTCGACCACCTAGACAATCCTCAGCGCGCCGGGCACCTGACTGCATTCGTGCAGGGCATTGGGTATCTGATTGCCGGTCTCTCGCCGCTACTCGCCGGGATGGCTCGCGATCAACTGGGCAGCTTCGAATGGGCTTGGTGGGCACTGACTGCAGTGATGGTGGCCATGCTCCTGATGGTGTTGCGCTTCGATCCCCGGCAGTACGCGCGGCATATTCAATGATTGCAGAGGCGCGCGAGCTAGAGGCCTCTGGCCATCTTTGCGCACATTGATCAATGACGTCGTGTTCCTAAAACTTTCTGTCCCACATGTATCCGTGAAATGTCCTACAGGGCGTTCTCCTGGCACCATCGTTCCGTTAGGATCATTCGCACACGTTTGCGCGGATTCAGCGCAAGGAGCACAGCGAGACAGAACGGATGCTGAACAGTAACTTGCTTCGAAAGCTCGACATGCAGGATCTCATGGTGTTTATCGCCGTGTATGAGCAGAGCAGCGTCACCGATGTTTCGGAAACGCTGTTTGTCAGCCAGTCCACCGTCAGTTACTGCCTGAAAAAACTGCGCACCAGTTTCGAAGACGAACTGTTCATCAACACCCGCACCGGCATGCGCCCGACCTACAAGGCCAGCAGCATGTACGGCCATGTGCAGAAAATTCTCGAAAGCATCAACCTGTGCCACGCCGGCGCCCCGGTGTTTGATCCGACCCGACAAGCCGTCACATTCAACATCTGCGCCCCGGAATACTTCGAGCAACTGATCCTGCCGCGTCTGTTGAAGCGCTTCGACTTCGATGACTTGCCGGTGGTAGTCAACATGCATAAGTTCGAAACCGACGTGCCGGCCGATGAGTTACGCGACGGCAGCCTCGACCTGGTGATCAGTTTCGGCCCCAATTTTCACCGCAACCACACTGACCTGAAGTCCCAGATGCTGCTGGAAGATGATCTGGTCTGCGTCTTCGACAAGCGCGCCACGCCACTGGAACCACGCCTGAGCCTGCAAGCTTTCACCGAGCGTCGGCATGTGTTTCCGACTCCGTGGACCTCCACCACCAACATGGTTGATGGCTGGCTGGCACGGCAGGCGCAGAAGCGTCAGATCGTGGCGCGATCGAACAGCTACAGCGCTGCGTTGAAGATGATCACCGGCACCGACTTCATCCTCACCCTACCCCGGCGCATTCAGCGTTTACTGACCAGCGAAGCGGTGTTTAATCACTGTGAGGCGCCTAATGGCTTGCCGGGGTTCACCCTCGACATGCAATGGAGCCAGAGCGTCGATCAGGACAGCGCCAACGTCTGGCTGCGCGAGCAGGTGATCAAGGTGTGCAGCGAACTGGAAGCGGCCTGAGTCTTACACGCCAATGGCGGTTTTGCTGTAGGACTCACGGTCGATATCCAGCAGTTCCACACACAACTGCACCTCGACGCCGGCGGGCCATTCGCAAAGATCCTGCAACACCGCCAGCAGGCTTTGCGAAAGCTGCTTCTTTATCCCCGGCGAACGGCCACTGAGCAGTGCCAGCTTCACATGCACGAAAGCGCGCTCGCCCATGGCGGTGCCCACTTTGAAGGTTTCCACCTTGACTGCGCGGCTCTTGATATCGAACTCTGCCGCGAACTGACCGGACCCCACCAACGTGTTGTTGAGCCGGATCAACGCGACGTCGGCGTTCAACTGCGGCAGGTTGGCGGTGTATTCCATGTGCAGGTGTGGCATTGGGATGCTCCAGTCAGTCGGCAGAATGGGCGTACATATAACACAGCGCCGGCTCAGGGCGGTGTGATCGGCCGCTCGCTCATGAACGCTTCAAGCCGTGAGCGCAACCAGCGCTCGGCCGGGTCGCTGTCGACGTGGCTGAGCCAGACCATCGACAGATCCAGCGTCGGCGTCTTGAATGGGAACGGCTCCTTGAACAGCAATCCGGAGGTAGCCATGGCTGCGGCGGTGTAGTCCGGCAGGCTGGCGATCAGGTCCGTGCCGGCCAGCAATGCCGGCAATGCGCTGTATTGCGGCACCGACAGCACGACCTGACGGGTACGTCCCAGCTCTGCCAGCCACTCGTCGGCGAAACCGCTGACGTTGGCCGTGTGGGACACCAGCACGTGCGGGCGTGCGCAATATTCATCAAGGGTCAGCGGTGTAGCGGAGGCGTCGGCACGCAGGATGCTTGGCTGGATGTGCCGCAGCAGTTTGCGCTTGGCATTGGCCGGCAGACCGCGGGTCTGGCTGATACCGACGGTGATGTCGCCGGCGGCCAGCAGATCGGGAATCCGCCAGTAGTCGACGTGTTGCACGACAAACACCACATTCGGCGCTTCCTGGCGCAGTGCACGCAACAGCGGCGGCAGCAGGCCGAACTCGACATCATCGGACAGACCGATGCGGAAAGTCATGGTGCTGATCGCCGGATCGAAATCGCGGGTCAGGCTCAGCGCCACCGACAACGAATCCAGCGCAGGCTTGAGGTGGCGGAAAATATCTTCGGCGCGGGCCGTTGGCTCCATGCGGTGGCCGACGCGGATAAACAACGGATCGTTGAGCATCGTGCGTAGACGGTTGAGCGCCGAGCTGATGGTCGGCTGGCCGAGAAACAGCTTCTCTGCCGCCCGGGTCACGTTGCGTTCGAGCATCAAGGTCTCGAACACCACCATCAGGTTGATATCGGCCTTGCGTAGTTCATTGCGGTTCATCCATTGCCCCCATCCCCAGACTGCCCGCAGTGTAGAAAGTCTACTGGGCTGCCGTCCATCAACATGCGCAGCAGGAGAGGTTTAGATGAACACAGAAACATCCGCGAACGATTGGAAACAAATGTCCGATAGCCAAAATAACCGCCTGCGCTAGGCTTGCGTCGATGCGCCACACAGGTTGTCGCACGATTAAATCGCATGGAGCGAACTGAATGTATTTCGAGATTTACAGGCAATCCAGAGGCACCCCAAGCACCGGCAAAGGCCAATGGCGCTGGAGGCTGCGCGCAGGCAATCACGAGACCATCGCCAGTGGCGAGTCGTACGTGAACAAGGCGGATTGTTTACACGTGATCGAGTTGATCAAGGGTGCTACGGGGGAGACGCCGGTTAGGGAGATTTGACCACGAGAGTGAAAGCGCGACTGTGTCCTACAGCACTTTCCTTTTTTAGTCGAATGACTGGCACGCCTGCTTTCCACCTCTACGCTCACCGGCGTAAGGGGCAATCCGGCCCTGTTTCATTCCATCACTCGAAATCAAAAGGAGCCGCACAATGGCTAGAGACAAAGCGAAAGACGACAAGCACTTCAACTGCACGCAAGCACATGAAGCCGATTACGTCGCCAGCCTCTATCCGCACGCCAAGGACGAAGTCAAAACCTTCCTCGCCTCGGCGTGCAAGGACAATTCGCTGCGTAACTCAACGCACAAGGAAGTTTATGAGCTGATCAAGCGCAAGCTGGGACACTCACAGCCTTAAGTGGTTGATTGCGGGATTTTCCAGGTTCTGCAGAAGTGGAAAGCCCCACAAGTTTGAATTTGTGGGGCTTTTTTTGTGGTCGATGCGACCGAAAGGAAAATAGCGGTTGGTCGACCTGCACTTCGCCCAGAAACAAAAAAGCCCCGTAGCTTCTCAGCTACGGGGCTTTTTCTATGTAATGGCGGAGAGATAGGGATTCGAACCCTAGGTACCGGTGAAGGTACAACGGATTTCGAATCCGTCCCATTCGGCCACTCTGGCATCTCTCCAACGGCGCGCATCATAACAACACTTTTGCCGAAAGCGAACCCCCTTTCGCAAATTTTTTCCGTGCTATCAGATGCTTGCGTCGATTAAAGCGGTACGCCCAGACGATTGGCAACTTCTTCGTAGGCTTCGATAACGTCACCGAGGCCCTGGCGGAAGCGGTCTTTGTCCATCTTCTTCTTGGTGTCCTTGTCCCACAGACGGCAGCCGTCCGGGCTGAACTCGTCGCCCAGGACGATGGAGCCGTCGCTGAACACGCCGAATTCAAGCTTGAAGTCGACCAGCAGCAGGCCTGCGTCGTCGAACAGCTTGGTCAGCACTTCGTTGACCTTGAGCGACAGTTCTTTCATGCGAACCAACTGCTCGGCGGTGCCCCAGCCGAATGCCACGACGTGGGATTCGTTGATGAACGGGTCGCCCTTGGCGTCGTCCTTCAGGAACAACTCGAAGGTGTACGGGTTGAGCTTCAGGCCTTCTTCGACGCCCAGGCGTTTTACCAGGCTGCCAGCGGCGTAGTTACGCACGACGCACTCGACCGGGATCATGTCGAGCTTCTTCACCAGGCACTCGTTGTCGCCCAGCAGCTTGTCGAATTGGGTCGGAATGCCGGCCGCTTCGAGTTTCTGCATGATGAAGGCGTTGAACTTGTTGTTCACCATGCCTTTGCGGTCGAGCTGCTCGATGCGCTTGCCGTCGAACGCCGAGGTGTCGTTGCGAAACAGCAGAATCAAACGGTCAGCGTCGTCGGTCTTGTAAACCGATTTGGCTTTGCCGCGGTAGAGTTCTTCACGTTTTTCCATGATGGGCTCCGCTTGCTAAGTAGGTGGGCTAGGCGATGTGGCGCCAGTCGAGCCCTGAATCTTGATCGGCCAGTTGCAGCCAGTCCGGGTCGCACCCGAGGGTGTCGACAAAACATTGCCGGGCCAGCTGCGGCATGTTGTTCTTGCTGCTCAGATGGGCCAGGACCAGGTGTTGGAGACCCTGCCAACCCAACTCGGACACCAGGAATGCCGCCTGATGGTTGTTCAAATGTCCCAGCTCGCCGCCCACCCGCTGCTTGAGAAAGTACGGGTAGTGACCACGGGCCAGCATGTCACGACAATGATTGGATTCGATCATCAATGCATCGAGATCCCGGTAACCGTCCAGCACCCGCTCGCAGTAGGAACCCAGGTCGGTCAGCAGGCCGAAGCGCCGCTGTTCGTTGTCACTGAATACATACTGGGTCGGCTCCTGCGCATCATGGGCCACGGCAATGACCCCGATGTTCAGTGCACCGATCTGCAGTTGCTCGCCGCCAGCTAGAAAGCCTGCGGGTTCAATCGGTTTGCGCATCCCGCGCAGTGTGCCGCGACTGAGGTAGACCGGCAGATTGTAGCGCCGAGACAGCAAACCCACGCCATGCACGTGGTCGGCATGTTCGTGGGTTACGAGTATCGCGCTCAGTTGCGCCGGGTTCACACCCAGACGCAACAGGCGTTTTTCGGTTTCCCGCAGGGAAAAACCACAATCCACCAGCACATACGTATCAGCACTGGCGATCAGCGTGCCGTTCCCTTGGCTACCGCTGCCGAGAACGGCAAAACGCATTGGATCAGCCCAGGTTGTCCTGAATGACGCTCAACACTTTGCGCGCCACTTCAGCCGGCGCGACGGTGTTGATGTTTTTCTCGACGGTCACCTGAATGTTCTCGCCAACCTTGCTCAGGCGAACCTGATAACGCTCGGCACGGGCTTCAACTTCTTCCTTGCTCGGCGCACTGCCGAACAGGCTGCTGAAGAAACCAGGCTTGTCGTCTTTCTTCTCGGCTTTTTCGGCCAGGTTGATGTAGTACAGGCCCAGACTGCGGTTGATGTCTTCAACGCGCCATTCGCCCTGCTCCAGCGCACGGCCAACACTCGACCAGGCACGGTCCAGATCGGTACCGACGTTCAACACCGGGTTACCGCTGCCGTCTTCGCTGAGGCTGACGCGGCTCGGGGTATCGAAATCACGCGAAGCCAGCATCGACACCGAACCGCCCTTCTCGGCGATACGGCTCATGCTCGCGAGCATGTCGTCGACCAGCGCTGCGTCCAGGCCAGTGTTGACCGAACGATTGGTGAAGGCCACGTCGGCAGTGCTGCCGGCAGGACGCTCGGCGCTGACCACGTAGATTTCACTGGTGTTGCGCTGCACGCCCGGCTCGATACGCACGCGAACGCGGGTTTCGCTGTCACTGGCGATACCGGCAGCGCTCAGGCGTTTGGCCATGGCGGCGGACAGTTCGTCGGAACGCTGCCAGGTGGTGGTGAATTCGCCAGTTTGCGGACGCTGTTCATCCAGACGGAAACCGTTGTCCTGAAAGAACTGCACAGCCACTGGCCAGACTTCGGCCGGTGGGTGTTGGGCCATTACCCAACGAGAATCGCCACTCTTCTGCAGCGAGTAGTCGGTGGCATCGGCGATCGCCGACAGCGGTTGAGGACGTGGAACCACGTACTCGCCCTTGGCGGTATCGTCAGCAACGTTGCGCGGGATCGGCAGCAGCGGATCCAGACGCTTGGAGGTGCTGACATCCGGTGGTAGTTGCATCGGTGCAGTCTGTTGCGCTTCCAGGTAATCGCTACCACGGTCACGGAAATAACCTTCCGGGCCCCAGACCCATCCGCAGCCACTGGTGCTGGAGATAATCAAGGCAAGTGCGGAAAGTCCGGCCATTCGCTTCATGCGTTGTACTTCCTCAATTAAACCAGGACGCTGCACTGGCGCAGGGCCGAGCGAAGCGTTTCATGACAAGGTGCGCTCAGCCAGGTCAGCGGCAGGCGGATGCCTTCGTGCATCAGGCCCATTTCAACCAAAGCCCACTTCACCGGAATCGGGTTGGCTTCGATGAACAGGTCTTTGTGCAGCGGCATCAGTTTTTCGTTAATGGCCCGTGCGGTGTCAGCGTCGCCCTTGAGCGCGGCCTCGCACAGATCAGCCATTTCGCGCGGAGCGACGTTGGCAGTCACAGAGATGTTACCTTTGCCGCCCAGCAGGATCAGCTCGACCGCGGTCGGATCATCGCCGGACAGCACGATGAAGTCCTTGCTCACGCCGTCGATAATCGCTTTGGCACGCTTCAGGTCGCCAGTGGCTTCCTTGATGCCGATGATGTTCGGCACGGTGGATAGCCGAATCACGGTCTCGGCCTGCATGTCGCAAGAGGTGCGGCCAGGAACGTTATAGAGAATCTGTGGGATATCGACCGCTTCGGCGATGTGTTTGAAGTGCTGGTACAGGCCTTCCTGAGTCGGCTTGTTGTAGTACGGAACCACCAGCAGGCAGGCATCGGCACCGGCTTCTTTGGCATTGCGGGTCAGTTCGACGGCTTCGCGGGTCGAGTTGGCGCCAGTGCCGGCGATGACCGGAATGCGCCCGGCAACCTGTTTGACCACGGCTTTGATGACGGCGATGTGTTCTTCTACATCAAGGGTTGCCGACTCGCCGGTGGTGCCGACCGCGACAATGGCATGGGTGCCGTTCTTGAGGTGGAAGTCCACGAGTTTGCTGAGGCTGTCCCAGTCAAGACGCCCTTGTGCATCCATGGGAGTGACCAGTGCCACCATACTGCCCGCAATCATGAAACCGCTCCTGCCGGAAAAAGAGAGCGGTAATGGTACTGGCGCCAAGATGCTTGCACAAGCAAAGTACTGCGTAGCCGCCATTCCCCTTGGCGTCGCTTTTCGCTACCCTTCAGACTTTGATCGGTACTGATCAGCTTGTATGCCGGGTTCCAGCCTCCCTTTTCGGCCTCCCAGACCCCGTTCCTGCGTCGCATCGACGCGCTCCCGCTTTTGTGGAGCGAGCCACGAGCGCTTGTCGGGGTTCTTTGAACGGACAGCCTGAATGGGCAGAGGCCCTCCCTCGGCGTCAAACGCCCGTCAACCTACCGACCGCTCATCGCTTTAGGAATGCTGCATGTCCACCCCCACAGTTCGCGAACAATTCCTTGTCATCAGTGCCCTCGGCGCCAACCCCATGGAGCTGACTAACGTCCTGTGCCGCGCCAGCCATGAAAATCGCTGCGCCGTGGTTACTTCTCGCCTGACCCGCCACGGCGAGTGCAGTGCGCTGATCCTCGAGATCTCTGGCAGCTGGGACGCCCTCGCGCGTCTGGAAGGCAGCCTGTCAGGCCTCGCCAAGAAACACGCCTTCACCGTCAACGTGGTCCGAAGCGCAGCGCTGGAAAATCGTCCGCAGGCGCTGCCGTACGTGGCTTACGTCAGCTCGGCGTATCGCCCGGACATCATCAATGAACTCTGCCAGTTCTTCATGGATCACAACGTCGAGCTGGAAAACCTGACCTGCGATACTTATCAGGCACCACAGACCGGCGGCACCATGCTTAACGCCACGTTCACCGTGACGTTGCCGGCCGGCACCCAGATCAGTTGGCTGCGCGACCAGTTCCTGGATTTCGCCGACGCGATGAATCTGGACGCACTGATCGAGCCTTGGCGCCCACAAAACCCAATGTAAGGAAGCTTTCATGGCCGTTATCATCGACCAACCGGTTGCGGATTTCGAAGCACCTGCCACCAGCGGGCAAACCGTCAGCCTGTCAGCCCTGAAGGGCAAGCAAGTGGTGATTTACTTCTATCCGAAGGACAGCACCCCCGGCTGCACCACCGAAGGCCAGGGCTTTCGTGATCATTACGCGGCGTTCAAGGCTGCCAACACTGAAATCTTCGGCATCTCGCGCGACAGCCTGAAGTCCCACGAGAACTTCAAGTGCAAGCAGGAGTTTCCGTTCGAGCTGATCAGCGACAAGGACGAAGCGGTCTGCCAACTGTTCGACGTGATCAAGCTGAAGAAGCTGTACGGCAAGGAATACCTGGGTGTTGATCGCAGCACTTTCCTGATCGACAAGGACGGTGTGCTGCGTCAGGAATGGCGTGGTGTGAAGGTGCCGGGGCATGTGGATGCAGTTTTGGCCGCTGCCGAAGCGCTAAACAAAGCCTAAGATCAAAAGATCGCAGCCTTCGACAGCTCCTGCATTTGGAATACGTTTCCTGTAGGAGCTGCCGAAGGCTGCGATCTTTTTGCGTTAAAGAAGTGGCGCTACCGCCGGTTCCTTGCGCGGCCACGCGTCCAGCACAGCCTTGAACAGCGTCGCCAGGGGAATCGCAAAGAACACTCCCCAGAACCCCCACAGCCCGCCAAACAACAGCACAGCGCAGATGATTGCCACCGGGTGCAGGTTGACCGCCTCGGAAAACAGCAGCGGCACCAGCACGTTGCCATCCAGCGTCTGGATAATCCCGTAGACCGCCATCAGATAGATGAACTGATCGCTCCAGCCCCACTGAAATAGCGCAATCAGCAGCACCGGCACGGTCACCACCACCGCGCCGACATAGGGCACAACCACCGAAACACCGACCAGCAACGCCAGCAGCGCTGCATAGTTGAGGCCAAGTGCGACGAAGGCGATGTAGGTCACGCCGCCGCAAATCACGATCTCGATGACTTTGCCGCGAATGTAGTTGGCGATCTGCCGGTTCATTTCCTGCGCCACCCGCGTGATTAGCGCCCGTTCACGCGGCAGATAGCCACGCACCCACTCGCCGATCATCGCCCGATCCTTGAGGAAGAAGAACACCAGGATCGGCACCAGCACCAGATAGATCATGATGTTCACCAGCAGTGGCAGACTCGACAGCGAAAAGGTCAGCGCCCATTGACCGAACTTGCCGATCTCGCCGCGCGCTGCCTCAATCGCCTGCAACACTTGCTCGTCGGAGACCAGATGCGGATAGCGTTCGGGCAACAGCAAGAGCAGCGACTGCCATTTTGCGAGCATGCCCGGCAGTTCATTGAACAGCGTGATCAATTGATGCCAGAGCAGCGGCACCACCACGACGATGAACACCAGTAATACGCCCATGAACAACGCAAACACCAGCCCCACCGCCGCACCACCCGGCATGCGCAGACGCTCCAGTGTGACCACAAGCCCCTGCATCAGATACGCCAGCACCATCCCGGCCAACACTGGCGCAAGCATGCCACCGAGGGTCAGCACCGCAGTAAAGGCCAGCACCAGCAGAACGGCCAGCACCACGGCTTCTTCGTCGGAGAAGTAGCGCTGAATCCAGTCGCGTAACACTTTGAACATCAATAATCCTTAGGTCTTGTACGCTGTCGGTTTCAGGCTTTTTTCAACCAGTAACGGTAGACGCCCGCTTCGCCTTCTTCGCGCAGCAGCGTATGACCGGCCAACTTGGCAAAGGTGCGGAAGTCGCGCTGCGAGCCGGCATCCGTGGCGATCACCTTGAGCACGTCGCCGCTTTGAAGCTTGTTGAGCTCCATTTTTGCCTTGAGTAACGGCAACGGACAGTTAAGACCACTGGCGTCCAGTTCTACCTCATGGGCTACAGCGTCAGTCATTGCGTCACTCCGGTTCAAGTCGTCGAGCTGCCTAGAATATCTGGTCGCAGGCTTGGTGTCCGGCTACAGTAAGGTCTTTGTCTTCTAAGGCTTTGTGCATGACTTTTCTGCGCCCTACCCTGCTGACGCTCGCTTGCCTGCTCGCCTCACCAGGCTTTGCCGACGATCTGCCGTCACTCGGCGACGCCAGTTCTGCCATTGTCTCGCCGCAACAGGAATACCAGCTCGGCCGGGCGTGGCTGGCCATGTTGCGCAGCCAGGTTTCACAGCTCAACGATCCGCAACTCAAGGACTACGTCGAATCCAGCGTTTACAAGCTGGTGGAAACCAGCCAGGTAACTGACCGACGCCTCGAATTCATTCTGATCAACAGCCCGCAGCTCAACGCCTTCGCGGCACCGGGCGGCGTGGTCGGGGTCAACGGTGGTCTGTTTCTCAATGCGCAGACCGAGGGCGAATACGCGTCGGTACTGGCACACGAACTGGCGCACTTGTCGCAACGCCACTTCGCCCGCGGCGTCGAAGCTTCGCAGCGCATGCAAGTTCCGATGATGGCTGCCCTGCTGGCAGGGATCGTGATTGCTGCAGCCGGTGGCGGTGACGCCGGCATCGCGACCATCGCTGGCACTCAGGCCGCAGCGATTCAGGCGCAGCGGACCTTCTCCCGCCAGAATGAACAGGAAGCCGACCGCATCGGCATCCTCAATCTTGAAAAAGCCGGGTACGACCCGCGCTCTATGCCAACCATGTTCGAACGCTTGATGCGCCAGTATCGCTTCGACGCCAAGCCACCGGAATTCCTCCTGACTCACCCGGTCACGGAATCGCGGATCGCCGACACCCGCAACCGCGCCGAACAGGCCAAGTCGGGCGGCATCGAAGACACCAAGCGCTATCAACTGATTCGCGCACGCGTACAACTGATCTACGAAGAAACCCCGGGACTAGGCGCCAAGCGCTTTCGTGCACAGTTGGACGAGAATCCGAAAAACGATGTCGCGCGCTATGGTCTGGCCATCGCGCAGATCAAGGGCGGTCAGTTGAATGAAGCGCGAGAGAACCTCAAACAACTGTTGGTCACCGCGCCGAACGAGATCATCTACAACCTCGCCCAGGTTGATCTGGACATCACCAACAATCGCCTGCCCGATGCGCAGTCGCGGGTTGACCGGATGCTCACCCAGTATCCCGGCAACTATCCGCTGAATCAGGTTCGTGTCGATCTTCTGCTCAAGCAGAACCGCGCCGCCGACGCCGAGAAGGCACTGGAAAGCCTGCTCAAATCACGTCCGGATGATCCGGACGTCTGGTATCAGGTTGCCGAAACCCGTGGTTTGTCTGGCAACATCATTGGCTTGCACCAGGCTCGCGCGGAATACTTCGCCCTGGTTGGCGATTATCGTCAGGCGATCCAGCAGCTCGACTTTGCCAAGCGCAAGGCCGGCAGCAACTTCCCGCTGTCCTCGCGGATTGACGCCCGCCAGCGCGAGTTGATGGAGCAGGAGCGCATGGTCAAGGACATGATGGGCTAAGCATCTTTGTTCGCGACATAAAAACTCCAGGCATAAAAAAGCCGCCTCTTCCGAGGCGGCTTCTTTTTATCACTAGCTTTTATTCGGCCAGTTTGAAGGTGATGAAGCTCGCACGACCTTGACGCAGAACCCGCATCGACACCGAACGGTTCTTCGGCAGTGCCTTGGCGATCTCGGCGAACTCCTTGGCGGAACCGATGGCCTGGTTGTTCAGGTGGGTGATGACATCACCCGGCTGCAGACCGATCAGGGCCGCAGGACCGTCCTGCACTTCCTTGATGACCACGCCACCTTTGAGGTCGTAGGTTTTCTTCTGCTCGGCGGTCAGCTCGCGCACCGAAACACCGAGACGGTTGCTGTTGGTTTCAGCACCGGACTTCGGCAACGCACCCAGCTCTTTGTCTTCGTCCGGAATCGCGCCAACAGTTAACTCGACGTTTTTGCGTTTGCCTTCACGAATCACTTCCAGATTGGCTTTCGCACCGGCCTTCAGTGCGCCGACCAGATGTGGCAGATCAGCAGACATAACGATCGGCTGGCCGTTCATGCTCAGGATCACGTCGCCGACTTGCAGGCCGCCCTTGGCTGCCGGACCGTCGTCCTGGATCTGCGCAACCAGCGCACCGGCCGGCTTCTCAAGACCGAACGACTCGGCCAGATCCTTGTTCACTTCCTGAATAACCACGCCCAGCCAGCCACGGCTGACTTTGCCGCCACTCTTCAGTTGGTTGGAAACATCCATCGCCACATCGATAGGAATAGCGAACGACACGCCCATGAAGCCGCCGGAACGGGTGTAGATCTGCGAGTTGATCCCGACCACCTCCCCATTCAGGTTGAACAGCGGACCACCGGAGTTGCCCGGGTTGATCGGCACGTCGGTCTGGATGAACGGCACATAGTTTTCGTTGGGCAGGCTACGGCCAACGGCGCTGACGATGCCTTGGGTCACGGTGTGGTCAAAGCCGAAAGGCGAACCGATTGCCACGACCCATTGGCCGGCCTTCAGATCCTGGGATTTGCCGAGCTTGAGCACCGGCAAGTCCTTGCCCTCGATTTTCAGCAGGGCCACGTCGGAACGCGGGTCGGTGCCTACCAGCTTGGCTTTCATTTCGCTGCGATCAGCCAGGCGAACGAGGATTTCGTCAGCATCGGCAATCACGTGGTTGTTGGTCAGAATGTAGCCATCGGGAGAGATGATGAAGCCCGAACCCAGCGATTGCGCTTCACGCTGGCGCCCCCCCCCCGGCGAACGCTGTTGAGGCGGCATGCCGCGCTCGAAAAACTCGCGCAGCATTGGCGGCAGGCCTTCCAGATCAGGCATCTGCTGGTTCACTTTGCGATCAGGCAGTTTCTGCGTGGTACTGATGTTCACCACGGCAGGCGAAGCTTGTTCGACCAGTTGGGTGAAGTCAGGCAGATCAGCCGCTTGCGCAGCAGGAACCGCCTGGCCGAGCAGCAGCACAGTAGCGAAGATGGAGAGATAAGATTTCAAGCTAGGTATCGACATACAGCTCCCGTTACGACGAGCAGGTTTAAGCGATATGGAACAAGGACCACCGGACACTACAGGCCGGTACTTTTATTCCAGGAACAACAAACAAGGCCAGAGCCGTTAGGCTCTGACCTATAAAAAATTTTCAGGTGATTTGCAAATGAAAATGCTCAGCAAACATTTCTACGTCTCGACGACGAAGTGGGTATGACTGAAATCAGCTCACTGCTTGCTGGTCGCAGCGCCATCGGTATTGCGCATTGATAGAGCAATTCGTTCGGCGGTACCAATCGGGATCTCACCGACCACCGTGACCATCATTTCACCTTGCGGTGTGGTCAGGCGACGGGAGACGGCAACGGTTGGGCCGAGCTGAGTGCGCGTATCGGTGACAGTGGCACCGTTAAGCGGCTCGAGAAACACCGAGAACCGCGCCAGGCCGTCGTCATAAAGCAGGCTGCTGACCTGAATTTTGGTTTCCGGATCTTTGTGCGAGGTGCTGCTGGTCAGCTCGAAACCTGGCGGTAGCCAGTCAGAGTGCCAAGCCTGAGCTGTCTTCACCGCAGAAGCCTTGTCACTATCGATAGTAATCGGCTTGCAGTCGGCGTCAGCCAATAAGTCTTTGTCCGTCGGAACATCATCAGTATCAAGACTGGTGAACTGGAATCGCTCGAGCAACTGCCCTTTGTCGTTCAACAGCAGCGACTTCAGAGGCAGACCGGTCTTCTTGTCCAGATGCAACTCAAAACCGTAACGATGCTGGTCCCGAGGCGTCAGCGATACGATCACTGCGTCTCTTCCAGCTACGCGCGACTTGCCGATGACAGCAAGGTCATACCAGTTTTTCAGCTTTTGCGGATCGAGAGGACGAGCGGCAGAGTTGGGAGAATCTCCCAACCCGGCAATCAGGGTGCCGCTTACGCATTGAGTATGTCCATCAATGCGCACGACTTCCTGTGCCGAACCGTCGAGTTGGAGTAAACGCTCGCGGACCTGGCCATTCTGGACGCGATGCCAGATGTTGTGGGTAGAAAAACTACCATTACGCTCGTAAACGAAAGTACCGTGGAAGCTTTGCTGCTGCTCGGCCTGGCCCAGACGGGTCAACCAGTCCTGGGCCTCATCAGCGTGGGCTGGAACAATGAACCAGCCACTCAGCAGAAGCGAAAGTAGAGGTATGGCGCGCATGATCCTCCTTAACGGTTTTCCAGGCTTGCTGCACGTGCATACGGCAGCGCGCTTTCAGTACCTTTCAGCGCAGCCTGTTGAGCGTGCTGACGCAGATAGCCTGGCAGGCGCTGATCATGCCAGCCTGGTTGACCTTGCAGTACGCCGTTGGCCATAGGGCCAGTGGCTTCCGAACTTTCACTATAGCCTGCCAGAACAGCCGGACCTTTGACCTGTGGAGTGGCCAGGGTTGGCTGATTGGATTGCTGTGCCAGTTCAACGCCAGCGATCTCGTCCTGGTTGTAAAGGCGCACACCGGCCAGAACGGCAACCGTAACCGAGGCTGCAACAGCCAGACGGCCAAGGTTTCGCCATGGGCTACGGGATACTTTGGCCGGAGCCGTTTCGTCTTCCAGCGCAGCAGACACTGCCGCAGCGATATCCAGACGTGGCAGCAGCAAATCCTTGTGCATGGCTGCCCGAGCGATCTGGTAACGAGCCCAGGTCTCACGGGTTTCTACGTCGTCCAGTGCATTGATTACTCGACGCAATTCCAGTTCGTCCGCTTCGTTATCCATCACTGCGGACAGCGATTCCTGCAGGGCTTCACGACTCATGGCGTTCCTCTCTTGGCTGTCGCCGCTGTCTCAGTTTTCCTGCAACAACGGTTGCAGGGCTTTATCGATGGCCTCCCGAGCGCGGAAAATCCGGGAGCGCACGGTACCCACCGGACATTGCATGACGCTCGCAATGTCCTCGTAACTCAGACCATCGAATTCACGTAAAGTTAAAGCCGTACGCAAATCCTCTGGCAGTTGCTGAATGGTTCGATGGACGGTGCCTTCGATCTCATCCCGCAGCAATGCCCGTTCTGGTGACTCGAGATCCTTGAGGCCGTGATCGCCATCGTAGAACTCTGCATCTTCGGAACTTACATCACTATCCGGCGGCCGACGGCCGCGTGAAACCAGATAATTCTTTGCCGTGTTAATGGCAATACGGTACAGCCACGTATAAAACGCACTGTCACCGCGAAAATTTCCAAGTGCTCGATACGCCTTGATAAAGGCTTCCTGAGCTACGTCCTGGGCTTCATGGGTGTCGTGCACAAAACGCACGATCAACCCGAGAATTTTGTGCTGATATTTCAGCACCAGCAGATCGAAAGCTCGCTTGTCGCCACGCTGAACGCGCTCGACCAGCTGCTGATCCTCTTCCTGGGTTAGCATGAACACTCCTCGATAAGCCCGGAGGAGACTTGCACAACTAAACGACCAGACTTGCAAACATAGACTCGGGCTTTTCGCAAAAGTTCTCCCCCTCCAAGCAAGTTTCCTGCGGGCTCTGATTTGGCACGCACGAAAAACGCAGCGCGGGATAAACCGGCTGCGCGAATAATCTTGTCATCGGTTTCGCCGGCAGGAACCCAATCGCAGGTTCCGCACTGAAGCCGACACTGTCCCTTGTTTCTGGCACCGACTATTGATCTTGGGCCTCTGGCAAAAGTTCCAATTATTTATAGCCGGCCCCACCCGACATTGGGCAACACTGGGAGGAAAAAACCTGTTTCAGCGCCGATACAGTCGCCTTTTCCCAAAACCTGCGGAAAATTCTTCCGACGAAGCGCCCGGTTTCCCCATCCCGGTAGTTTCACAATGCCATATAGGCCCGGCTATTGTGCCGCCCCACCCCTCTATATACTAGTGGGCTGTGTGGCTGTCTTGACTCGCCGATCCAGCTGTCTTGCGCCAACCCCGACCCGGGTCGCTTTGAGCGGAATCCTGAAATGAGCCAACAGTTCCAACACGATGTTCTGGTCATTGGCAGCGGTGCTGCCGGTTTGAGTCTCGCGCTGACCCTGCCAGGTCACTTGCGCATTGCCGTTTTGAGTAAGGGCGATCTCGCCAATGGTTCGACGTTCTGGGCTCAGGGCGGCGTCGCTGCCGTGCTGGACGACACCGATACTGTCGAATCCCACGTCGATGACACCCTGAACGCCGGCGGCGGTCTGTGCCATGAAGACGCCGTTCGCTTCACCGTCGAGCACAGCCGTGAAGCCATCCAGTGGCTTATCGACCAAGGCGTTCCGTTCACCCGTGATGAGCAATCCGGCACTGAAGACGGCGGTTTCGAATTTCACCTGACCCGCGAAGGCGGCCACAGTCATCGCCGAATCATCCATGCCGCCGATGCTACCGGCGCCGCGATCTTCAAAACCCTGCTGGCCCAAGCGAAAGAGCGTTCAAACATCGAATTGCTGGAACAGCGAGTAGCCGTCGATCTGATTACCGAGCGACGTCTCGGCCTGGACGGCGAGCGCTGCCTTGGCGCCTACGTGCTGAACCGCGCCACCGGTGAAGTCGATACCTACGGCGCACGCTTCGTGATTCTGGCCTCGGGTGGCGCGGCCAAGGTCTACCTCTATACCAGTAACCCCGACGGCGCCTGTGGTGATGGCATCGCCATGGCCTGGCGCTCGGGCTGCCGGGTGGCGAATCTGGAGTTCAACCAGTTCCATCCCACCTGCCTCTATCATCCACAGGCCAAAAGCTTCCTCATCACCGAAGCCCTGCGTGGCGAAGGCGCGCATTTGAAGCTGCCGAATGGCGAACGCTTCATGTATCGCTTCGACAAGCGCGCCGAACTGGCACCACGCGACATCGTTGCCCGAGCCATCGACCATGAAATGAAGCGTTTGGGCGTCGATTGCGTCTATCTCGACATCAGCCACAAACCCAAGGCCTTCATTAAAAGTCACTTCCCGACTGTTTATGAGCGCTGCCTCGGCTTCGGCATCGATATCACCAAACAACCGATTCCGGTTGTACCGGCGGCGCATTACACCTGTGGTGGCGTGATGGTCGACCAAAACGGCCGCACCGATGTGCCAGGCTTGTACGCCATCGGCGAAACCAGCTTCACCGGCCTGCACGGCGCCAACCGCATGGCCAGCAACTCGTTGCTGGAATGTTTCGTCTACGCCCGCTCGGCGGCGGCGGACATTCTGGCGCAACTTGATGATGTGACAGCGCCGAACGCCCTGCCCGTCTGGGACGCCAGCCAGGTGACCGACTCCGACGAAGACGTGATCATTGCGCACAACTGGGATGAACTGCGCCGGTTCATGTGGGACTACGTCGGCATCGTGCGCACCAACAAGCGCCTGCAACGGGCCCAGCACCGCGTGCGCCTGTTGCTGGACGAGATCGACGAGTTCTACAGCAACTATAAAGTCAGTCGCGACCTGATCGAGCTGCGCAATCTCGCCCAGGTCGCCGAGCTAATGATTTGCTCAGCCATGGAGCGCAAGGAAAGTCGCGGCCTGCATTACACCCTCGACTATCCGGACCTGCTACCCGAGGCGCTCGACACTATTCTGGTGCCGCCCACCTACGCCGGCTGAACTTGAGCCGCACACGCAGGCGTCGGTGCAAATCCGCCGCCTGCGCGTCGCGTGGCACGCAGATCGATCTGACCCGCCATTCCCCGCGCAAACGAAAGCGCAGCACCACGATCAATGGCAGCGCCAGGCTGTCCGGTCGTAGTTGCACCGCCTGCCAGCCATCCGCCCGACTCCACAACTGCCAACCATCGGCATCTCGACGCAAGCCACAAAATGCTTTGGGATGACTCAATAGAATTTGCCGTGGGATCACGTAAAAACCGTGAAGCAGGCAAGCGAAAGCCCCTGTCAGACTGGCCCAGAGTGGAATTGAAAGCAGAAACAGAGAGCCCAGCGCGAACGTCTGGGCCAACAGATACGCCGCCAGCAACTGCCGTGAGGCATGCCAGCGGCATTCGAACGTATTACTTGGGCTGGACACGATCCAGGATCATGCGAACCATGCGCTGCAGCTCCGGATCTTCGGACTCGCTGCGCTCCATGAACCAGCCGAACATGTCCTGATCCTCGCACTCCAGCAGGCGCACGTACAAATCGCGATCCACCTTATTCAGGCCTGCGTAAACCTCTTTCACGAACGGCACCAGCAGCACGTCAAGTTCAAGCATGCCGCGACGGCTGTGCCAAAAGAGGCGATTGAGTTCAACTTGTTCGACCATGGAGCCCTCCTCAAATTTGGCGGCAAGTATACAGCCCCGAGGCGGGTCGCACAGTCGGCTTTGGTCGGGCACCACCGATCCTTTATCAACTACCCATTTCAACAGCGCACCCTTATGATGTGCCCCAGTCTATTTACCCTGCGATGACCCATGGCCGATTCTGCTTTTTTCTGCACCCTGTCTCATGAAGGCGTTCTCGCGGTTCGCGGCGCGGATGCCGGAAAATTCCTGCAAGGCCAGTTGACCTGCAATATCAATTACCTGAGCGACACCGCTGCCAGCCTTGGCGCGCGCTGCACGCAGAAAGGCCGGATGCAGTCGAGTTTCCGCATTCTGCTGGAAGGTGACGGTGTGCTGCTGGCGATGGCCAGCGAACTGCTCGAACCACAACTGACGGATCTGAAAAAGTACGCAGTGTTCTCCAAATCCAAACTCACCGACGAAAGCGCCGCCTGGGTGCGCTTTGGTCTGAGGTCGGGCGATGCAGCACCGAGCTGCCTCGGCCTGGATCTGCCGGCCGCAACCGACAGTGTTGTACGCAACGAAGGTCTGATCGCGATTCGCGTCTCGCCGGATCGCGCCGAACTCTGGGTGCCGGCCGATCAAGCCGAAACCATCAAAGCCAAGCTGTCCGCCGTCCTGCCTGAAGCTGAACTGAATCAATGGCTGCTGGGCCAGATCCGCGCCGGTATCGGCCAGGTCATGCCAAGCACCCGCGAGCTGTTCATCCCGCAGATGCTCAATCTGCAGGCCGTTGGCGGCGTGAGCTTCAAGAAAGGCTGCTACACCGGCCAGGAAATCGTCGCGCGCATGCAGTATCTGGGCAAACTCAAGCGCCGTCTGTATCGCTTGGGCCTGGATGCCACGCAATTACCGGAGCCGGGCACCCCGTTGTTCGCGCCGAGCCACAACAGTTCCATCGGCGAAGTCGTACTGGCCGCCAACGCCGGACAAAATATTGAACTGCTGGCGGTGTTGCAGGCCGAAGCTGCTGAAGCGGGCGATCTGCATCTGGGTACCCTTGAAGGGCCTGCACTGCATTTGCTCGATTTGCCCTACGAACTGGATCGCGACCGCGAAATCCAGCGCTGATCGCAGCCTTTGTTGCAACACCCTAGAGAGTCTAAATGAGCGAACTGGCGGATAAGGTCCAACAGGATTTGGTTGAGGCCATCGATAACGATGACCTGGTTCTGCCCACGTTGCCGGAAGTGGCCCTGCAAATTCGCAAGGCCGCTGAAGATCCGGAAATCAGCGTCAGCGACCTGAGCAAAGTGATCGGCCGCGACACGGCGCTTTCGGCGCGCCTGATCAAAGTGGTCAACAGCCCCCTGCTGCGTGCAGCCCAGGAAGTCACTGACCTGCACACCGCCATCACCCGCCTGGGCATCAATTACAGCAGCAATCTGGCGATCGGCCTGGTGATGGAACAGATTTTCCACGCGCGTTCCGAAGTGGTAGAACAGAAAATGCGCGAAGTCTGGCGCAAGAGCCTGGAAATCGCCGGGGTCAGTTATGCGTTGTGCCGCCGCTACACACAGCTCAAACCTGACCAGGCGGCATTGGGCGGGCTGGTGCATCAGATCGGCGTGCTGCCGATTCTGACCTACGCCGAAGACCACTACGAACTACTGTCCGATCCGGTCAGCCTCAACCATGTGATCGACCATATTCATCCGCTGCTGGGCGACAAACTGTTGCGGGTCTGGGAGTTTCCGGAGCGGTTGGTGGAGTTGCCGGGGCGCTATCAGGACTTCAAACGCGACTCGAAAGAGATCGATTACGTCGATCTGGTGCAGGTAGCGAGTCTGTATTGCCACAAGGGCACCGATCATCCATTTGGGCGCATTGATCCGCTCAGTGTGCCCGCGTTCAGAAAGCTTGGGATCGATCCGGAAAACAAGGCGCTGTGCGAAGATCTGGAAGAATCGCGGTCGATGTTCTACTGATCTGTGGCGAGGGAGCTTGCTCCCTCGCCACAAAAGCGCTCGCCCATTCAGCCCGCAATAAAGCTCACCCGCACTTTAAGCCCCGCCTGCTCACCATCATGCAAGCTGATCTGCGCCAGATGCGCCCGGCAAATCTCGCCAACAATCGCCAACCCCAACCCCGAACCCGCCACCTGCTGATTACGCCGGTAGAACCGCTCAAACACCCGCTCACGCTCCTCCAGCGGAATCCCCGGCCCGTCGTCTTCAACTTCAAGCACCGCTGGCGCCGTCACACGCAAAATCACATTGCCGCCTGGCGGCGTATGCGCCAGCGCGTTATCCACCAGATTGCTCAGTAACTCATTGAGCAGCGTCGGCTCACCCCGCAGCCACACCGGCTCGTCCGCCTCAAGCGCCAGCGCCACGCCGCGTTTGTGCGCCAGCGGCGCCATGGCCATGCCCAGTTCACGCGCCAATTGGCTCAGATCGAGCAACTGTGCGCCGCCCTCCGCAATAGCCCGGGCGCCGTTTTCAACCCGCGCCAGCGACAGCAGCTGATTGGCCAAATGGGTCAGGCGATCCGTGCTTTGCGCTGACGATTCCAGGGTCGTGCGCCAGGTTTCGGGTTCATTCGAGCGCAGGCCCAATTCCAGCCGCGCCTTCAACGCTGCCAATGGCGTACGCAACTCATGCGCCGCATCGGCGATGAACTGCGCCTGTCGCTCGAACTGCCCACGCAGGCGCTCGGTGAAATGGTTAAGCCCACGCACCAGCGGCCATAGTTCATGCTGCACTTCCACCAACGGCAAGGGCCGCAAGTCGTCGGGCTGACGCTCTTCCACCGCCGTGCGCAAACGCTCCAGCGGTCGCAACGCCGCACTGACGGCAAACCAGACCAACAGCAACGCGCCAATCGCCAGCATGCCCAAACGCAATAAGGTGTCGGCGGCCAGACTGCGGGCCATGCTGACCCGGGCTTCGTCAGTTTCGGCGACACGGATTTCCGCCATGCCGTTCATGTTCGGCTCGGTTACCGCTTTAAGCAGACTGACCACCCGAACATTCTGGCCCTTGTAGGTGGCGTTGTAGAAACGCGCCAGCGCCGGATAGTCGTCAGTTCTTGGCGTGCCGGACGGCGGACCGGGGAGGTTTTCGTAGCCGGAAATCAGCTTCTGATGGATGTCGTTGACCTGATAATAAATCCGCCCGGCACTGTCGTAGGCGAACGTATCGAGGGCCACGTAAGGCACGTCGGCACTGAGGGTGCCGTCTCGTTGCGACAGGCCGGCAGCGATGGTTCGCGCCGAGGCCAGCAACGTGCGGTCATACGCGGTATCGGCCGCTTCGCGACCATTCCAGTAAGCACTCAAGCCACTGGCGAGCATCAGCACCACCAACAGCAGCGCAAGGTTCCACAGCAACCGCCAGCGCAGGCTGCTGGGCTTATGCATCGCGGCTTTCCAGCAGATAGCCAAGGCCACGGAAGGTCACGATCGCCACCGGGTGACCGTCGAGTTTCTTGCGCAAACGGTGCACGTAGATTTCGATCGCGTCGGGGCTGGCCTCTTCGTCGAGGCCGAACACTTGCGATGCCAATTGCTCCTTGCTCATCACCCGCCCAGGACGGGCAATCAGCGCTTCGAGCACCGCTTGCTCACGAGAGGTCAAGGTCAGCAATTCCTCACCGAGGGTGAAGCGCCGGGTGTCGAGGTCATAGGCCAGCACGCCGCAGCGCTGTTGGCGTTCGCCGCCGAGCACACTGCGGCGCAACAGGGCTTTGACCCGCGCTTCCAGTTCAGTCAGCTCGAAAGGCTTGGCCAGATAATCGTCAGCGCCAAGATTGAGGCCGTGCACCCGATCTTTCACGTCACTGCGCGCGGTCAGCATCAGCACCGGCAAATTTTTTCCGCGCGCACGCAACCGCGCCAGCACTTCAAAACCATCCATGCGCGGCAGGCCGACATCAAGGATCGCCACAGCGTATTCCTCACTGCCGAGCGCCAGGTCGGCGGCCACGCCATCGTGCAACACATCCACGGTCAGACCGGTGCTCTTGAGCGCCTGGGCGACACTTTCGGCCAGTTGCAGATGGTCTTCGACGAGCAGGACACGCATGGATTTTTACCTCGTTCAGGGATGGCCGACGCCACTCTTTGTCGCGGAGTTTACAGCCGCAACCGCCGCTGTGAAGCCCGAAAACCGTGAAAGCCAGTTGAAAGGTTAGCGAAAGGTTAGCTGGTTAGAGTCGAGCCACGGACAGTTCCGACTGCCGTCGCTGCTGCCACACAGCGTTACGAAAAACGCCACGAAGCGTTTTCGACCAATAAGAACAATAAACGGAGCACCCCGCGCATGCCGTCCTTGCAGACCAAGGCTCTAACGCCTCTTCGCCCCTGCCGCTTCAGCCACGCCACCTTCGCCAGTGCCGCCGCCCTCGCCGCTTTTTCGCCGCAGCGTTTTGCCAGGCAAAGAGTGGGAGCGCAAAACCGAGATCAAATATGTAGTACAAAGCGGCGCGCTGAAGGATGTCGCCGTGCGCCTGCGTAATGCCACTTACCGTTCCAGCTACTCCGCTCGCGATGCAGACGAAGTGCGTTTGCTGATGAGCTATAGCGTTGCCCTTTGGTAAATGTCCGTTGCTGAAAAACACGTCGAATAACAACAATGCCCGTGGAGACTTGAATGAACCTATCACTGCGTAAAGTGGCACTCGCCGCCAGTTGTGTCCTGTTCGCCGGCCAACTCATGGCCGAACCGAAACGTCCTGAATGCATCGCCCCGGCCTCGCCGGGCGGCGGTTTCGACCTGACCTGCAAACTGGCGCAGAGCGCGCTGGTCAACGAAAAACTGCTGAGCAAACCGATGCGCGTCACCTACATGCCCGGCGGCGTCGGCGCGGTGGCGTACAACGCAGTGGTCGCACAGCGCCCGGCGGATGCCGGCACGTTAGTGGCGTGGTCCAGCGGTTCGTTGCTGAACCTGGCCCAAGGCAAGTTCGGGCGTTTCGATGAAACCAATGTGCGCTGGCTCGCAGCGGTCGGCACCAGCTACGGCGCCATCGCGGTGAAAAGCGATTCGCCCTACAAGACCCTCGACGATCTCGTTCAGGCATTGAAGAAAGATCCAGGCTCCGTGGTGATCGGTTCCGGCGGCACCGTCGGCAGCCAGGACTGGATGCAGACCGCGCTGATCGCCAAGGCTGCCGGGATCAACCCGCGTGACCTGCGTTACGTCGCCCTCGAAGGTGGCGGCGAGATCGCCACCGCCCTGCTCGGCGGTCACATCCAGGTCGGCAGCACCGACATCTCCGACTCCATGCCGCACATTCAGAGCGGTGATATGCGCTTGTTGGCGGTGTTCTCCGAGAAGCGTCTCGACGAGCCGGAAATGAAAGGCATTCCGACCGCCAAGGAGCAAGGCTACGACATCGTCTGGCCGGTGGTGCGCGGCTTCTACCTCGGGCCAAAAGTCAGCGATGAAGACTACGCCTGGTGGAAAGACGCGTTCGACAAACTGTTGGCCTCCGAGGAATTCGCCAAGCTGCGCGATCAGCGTGAACTCTTCCCGTTCGCCATGACCGGGCCGGAACTGGACACCTACGTGAAGAAGCAGGTCGCGGACTACAAAGTGCTGGCCAAAGAGTTCGGCCTGATTCAGTGATCGTCTCTGTCTAGCGGTCGCGACCTCCCACTGCGAGGTCGTGGCCCAGGAGTTTCCCATGCTCGTTCAACGCATTTTTGCGTCGGTACTGCTGCTGGCCTGCGTCAGTCTGATAGCGATGGCCTGGCCTTACCAGGCACCTTTTTCCTACGAACCAATCGGCCCTCGCGCCTTCCCGCTCCTGATGCTCGGACTGATGGGCCTGGGTCTGGTGTACATGATCTACCGCCCTTCCCCGATCAAACACAGTGAAGATGACCCGCCACTGGATCGCGACACCCTGAAGAAAATCGCGCTGTGCGTGTTGCTGCTCTTGATGTTTGCCGGCCTGTTCGAACCGCTCGGTTTCATTCTCAGCAGCATGCTCGTCGGCATTCCGATGGCCCGTCTGTATGGCGGCCGCTGGTTGCCCGGCGCAATCATCATCAGTTTGTTGAGCATCGGCCTGTATCTGCTGTTCGACAAAGTCATGGACGTGCCACTGCCCTTGGGCCTGCTCGACGTTCTGGAGAACTGATATGGATACCCTTGGATATTTGAGCCACGGTTTCGGGGTGGCACTCACCCCTTACAACCTCATCACCGCATTGAGCGGCACGCTGATCGGCACCATCGTCGGCCTGCTACCGGGCCTTGGCCCCATCAACGGCGTGGCACTGTTGATCCCGATTGCATTCGCCCTTGGTCTGCCGCCGGAGTCGGCACTCATCCTGCTGGCGGCGGTGTATCTGGGCTGCGAATACGGCGGCCGGATCAGCTCGATCCTGCTGAACATTCCCGGCGAAGCCTCCACCGTCATGACCACCCTCGACGGTTACCCGATGGCCCGTCAGGGTCTGGCCGGTGTGGCGCTGTCACTGTCGGCATGGAGTTCGTTCATCGGCGCATTCATCGCCACCTGCGGCATGGTGGTGTTCGCGCCGATCCTGGCGAAGTGGGCGATTGCTTTCGGGCCTGCGGAATACTTCGTGCTGATGGTGTTTGCGATTGTCTGTCTCGGTGGCATGGCCGGTGACCGACCGCTGAAAACCTTTATAGCGGCGCTGATCGGCCTGTTCCTTTCCACGGTCGGCATTGACGCCAACAGTGGGGTTTACCGATTCACCGGAGACAACATCCACCTGACCGACGGCATTCAATTCGTTGTGCTGGTGCTGGGTCTGTTTTCCATCAGCGAAATCCTCCTGCTGCTGGAAAAAACCCACCGCGGGCAAGAGGCGTTCAAGGCCACCGGACGCATGATGTTCAACTTCAAGGAAGCGGCGTCGGTGTTCGCGGTGAACCTGCGCTGCGGCGTTCTGGGTTTCATCATGGGCGTGTTGCCGGGTGCCGGCGCGACGCTGGCCAGTGCCGTGGCGTACATGACCGAGAAGCGCATTGCCGGGCCGAACGGCAAATTCGGTCAGGGCGACAAGCGTGGTCTGGCCGCACCGGAAACCGCCATCGGTGCCGAGGCCTGCGGCGCACTGGTGCCAATGCTGACCCTCGGCGTACCCGGTTCGGGCACCACGGCGGTGATGATCGGCGCCTTGTCGCTGTACAACATCACCCCGGGTCCGCTGCTGTTTCAGCAGCAACCGGACATCGTCTGGGGCCTGATCGCCTCCCTGTTCATCGCCAACATCATGCTGGTGATCCTCAACATTCCGATGATCCGTATCTTCACCCGAATCCTCGCCGTGCCGAACTGGGCGCTCGTCCCGATGATCGCAATCATCACCGCCATCGGCGTGTACGCGGTGCATGCAACCACCTTCGACCTGTTCCTGATGATCGGCATCGGCATCTTCGGCTACATCCTGCGCAAGCTGGATTTCCCGTTGTCGCCGGTACTGCTCGGTTTCATCCTCGGCGGTTTGATGGAGCAAAACCTGCGGCGTGCGCTGTCGATCTCTAACGGTTCGCTGGAGATTCTGTGGTCGAGCGGGATCACGCTTGGCGTGTGGGGCCTGATCGTGCTGATGTTGCTGGTGCCGATCCTGCGCATCTGGCGCAAACGCTCGGTCGCGCGGCGCGCCGTTGCCGATGTCTGATCGGTCCTTCAAAACCTGGTGGGGAACCCCGCTGGTCGGTCTGCTTGGCGGCTTTGTCGCCAGTCAGATCGGCTGGCCGTTGCCGTGGATGGTCGGCTCGTTGCTGGCGATCATCCTCGTGCGCTGCCTGACCCCGTGGCAATTAACCGAAATCCCTGGTGGCCGCAAATGCGGCCAGTGGATTGTCGGGATCGGCATCGGTCTGCACTTCACCCCGGTGGTGATGGAGCAGGTGCTGAGTCACTTCGGTCTGATCTTCTTCGGCGCGCTGGTCACCAGCCTGTCGGCGGTGGTCGGCGTGTGGTTGATGCGCCGCACCGGTGAAGATCGCGCCACGGCGTTTTTCTCCAGCATGCCCGGTGGCTCCGGGGAGATGGTCAACCTCGGCGCGCGCAATGGCGCGCTGCTCAGCCATGTAGCGGCTGGGCAAAGTTTGCGGGTGTTGGTGGTGGTGCTGTGTGTGCCGGCGGCGTTCAAGTATCTGCTCGGCGACGGCACACCGATTTCTCATGCCGGTAGCGTCGATTGGCGTTGGCTGGCGATTTTGTTTCCGGCGGGCGCCCTGGCCGCCTGGACCTGGGAGCGACTGCGCCAGCCCAATCCGTGGCTGTTCGGGCCGTTGCTGGTGAGTGCGGCGGTGAGCATCAGTTGGGATCTGCACATCGGTTTGCCCAATGGCGGCAGTCAGATTGGCCAGTGGCTGATCGGCAGCGGTCTGGGCTGTCACTTCAATCGACAGTTTTTCCGGCGTGCGCCGTCGTTCATGGGCCGCACACTGATCGGCACGGTATTGACCATGTTGATCGCGACACTGGCGGCATTGGGGTTGAGCACGTTGACCCATCTGGATCTGCGTTCACTGACGTTAGGCATGATGCCCGGCGGGATTGCCGAGATGAGCCTGACGGCGGAAACCCTGCAACTGTCGGTGCCGCTGGTGACGGCGATGCAGGTGATGCGGCTTCTTTTTGTGCTGTTTCTGGCGGAGCCGTTGTTCAAGTATTGGAATCGCAATCCCGAGTAACAACTGACAGACCGAGTTGCCTTCTCCACGAGCAAGCTCGCGAAGGGGCCAACCCGGTCAACCCGTCAAACCGGCGGTAGACGCCACTCGATCGGCGACTCGCCATTCTGCTCAAGAAACTTGTTGGTCCGGCTGAAATGCCCGCATCCCAAGAACCCGCGATAAGCCGACAACGGCGACGGATGCACCGAGGTCAGCACCAAGTGTTTGGTCGCATCGATCAGCTTCTGCTTACTCTGCGCATGAGCGCCCCACAGCATGAACACCAGATGCGGCTGCTGTTCGCTGACCAGTTCAATGATCCGGTCAGTGAAGAACTGCCAGCCCTTGTCCTTGTGTGCGTTGGCGTTGGCGCGCTCGACGGTCATTGTGGTGTTGAGCATCAACACGCCCTGATCGGCCCAGCTCTGCAAATAACCGTGGCTGGGAATATCGATGTTCAGGTCGCGTTTCAACTCTTTATAGATGTTGACCAGCGACGGCGGCGCCGGCACGCCCGGTTGCACCGAGAAGCACAAGCCATGGGCCTGGCCCGGGCCGTGATACGGGTCCTGGCCGAGGATCACCACTTTGACTTTATCCAGCGGCGTCGAATTCAGCGCATTGAAAATCAGCGGCCCCGGCGGATAGATTTCCTTGCCGGCCGCCCGCTCCTGCTGCAGAAAATTGCGCAACTCTGTCATGTAAGGCTGGTCGAATTCAGCACGCAGTGCCTCCTTCCAGCTCGGTTCGAGTTTGATACGGTCGTCAGCAGTCATGGTCATACCCGGCAAAAACAATGGGGCGAACCCTAGGAAAGCCGACCACGCTTGTCAATTGATCTGACGCAGATCCGGCACTTTCCCACACAACGATCATACTGATCGTTCAAATTCCCGATCGAGGTCACGATGAATCTGCACTTCGAAGAACTCACCGGCACCGACGGCGCCCGCCTCGGTATCGCCAGCCTGGACGCTGAAAAATCGCTCAACGCGTTGTCCTTGCCGATGATCAATGCGCTGAGCGACAAACTGAATGCCTGGGCAAAAGACCCACAAATCGTCTGCGTCTTACTGCGCGGCAACGGCGCCAAGGCATTTTGCGCTGGCGGCGAAGTGCGCAGCCTGGTGGAAGCCTGTCGCGCCCATCCCGGCGAAGTACCGCCACTGGCCGCGCAGTTTTTCGCCGCGGAATATCGCCTGGACTACAGCCTGCACACCTACCCGAAACCGTTGATCTGCTGGGGCCACGGTTATGTGCTGGGCGGCGGCATGGGTCTGTTGCAAGGCGCGAGCACACGCATCGTCACGCCGAGCAGCCGTTTGGCCATGCCGGAAATCACCATTGGCCTGTATCCGGATGTGGGCGCCAGTTGGTTTCTGTCACGACTGCCCGGCAAGCTCGGTTTGTTTCTGGGCCTGACCGGCGCGCACATGAACGGGCGTGATGCGATCGATCTGGGACTGGCCGACCGCTTCCTGCTCGACGAACAACAACCGGATCTGATCGAAGGCCTGCTGCAACTGAACTGGCAGGAACAAACCGCGATGCAACTCAACAGCCTGCTCAAGGCGTTGCAGCAAGAAGCGGTCGCGCAGTTGCCCGAGGCGCAGTGGTTGCCGCGTCGTCAGCAAATCGACGAACTGCTCGACGTCAGCGATGTGGCGTGCGCCTGGAAAGCCATCAGTCTGCAACGCGACAGCAGCGACCCGTTGCTCGCCCGCGCCGCCAAGACCCTGAGCGAAGGCTCACCGGTGACCGCTCATCTGGTTTGGGAACAGATCATCCGCGCGCGCTATATGTCACTGGCTGAAGTCTTTCAGATGGAATACACCCTGAGCCTCAATTGCTGCCGGCATCCGGAGTTCAGCGAAGGAGTGCGCGCGCGATTGATCGACAAGGACCAGAAGCCGCACTGGCATTGGCCAGACGTCAACAGCGTGCCGGATGCCGTGGTGGAGGCGCATTTTCATAAGGTTTGGGAGGGGCGGCATCCGTTGGCGGATCTGACGCAGTACTAACCTTCTCGTGTAAAAAAACAGGCACAAAAAAAGCGGCGCTCAATGCGCCGCTTTTTGTTTGCGGTCAGTTACCAGCGGTTGCCACGTCCGTTGTGGTCGCCGCGTCCGCTGTGGCGGTCGTAGTTGCCGCGACCGCGGTGATCGTTGTCCCAACCGCCGCGACGGTGGCCATCCCAGCGTCCGCGGTCATTGCCGTGCCAGCGACGGCTCTCGTAGTAACGCGGTGCCGGCTGATAGTGGCGTGGCGCTGCCTGGTAATAGCGCGGCTGCTGATAGTAACGCGGTGCGGGTTGGTAGTAGCGCGGCTGCGTGTAGTACGTGCCGCCGCTGTAGTACGCCGGCGCGGGTGATGAGTAGACCTCTGACCTGTAATAGCTGTCTCCGTATGAATAAGGGACACATCCGCCAATGGAAAAAAACATCACGGCAAGCAGTAGGATTCGGCGATACATGGCGGCCTCCTGGACCGCGGGTAGCCACACCAGCGACGCTGGCAGGCGTCAGTCGTTTATTCGGTGACTGACGAATTATCTGACAGCGTTTTCGGAATCTGGTGCGTTCCTGCAACAAGTTGAAACAAGTGATTTATGAAACCTTGTTCATCCGCCAACGCGGTCATTCACCCGCTGATTAATGGGGCCCGCCGGGATATACGCGGCCGTGATAACCCTACTCACCGGGACAACAATGGCCCCGTGGCCCACACGCTGCATCACGGTGCAGCCGCGCACCAACACAAAGCGCCGCCTCGCTCGCAAACACAACCGGATTGAACCGGCAGGCCCGTGCCAGAGGGCTCGACGCGACTTGGCACGCCTCTCGCTTTAGCAAACCCGTGCAGGAGTCATCACAGGTTCGCGGCACCACAATTTGCAATGGCTGACTAGGGTTCCGGCTCGCAATCGCGAGTGGCTGGTCCGAGAGTTGGCGACCTCCAGTTGAGGTTACACGGCGGGACAAAAGCCCGGGAGACAAGCCACCGTTCGCGGTGCCGCGTTGCCTTCCTGTCCGCCCTTGATCAACTGGAGAACCCACCATGTCCCGACTACGTTTGCCCGCCCTGCTCGCCGCCGCTTTCGCCGCACTGGTCAGCACCCAATCCCCCGCCGCGCAGAAAGACCACTTCAGTGTCTGCTGGACGATTTACGCCGGCTGGATGCCATGGGAATACGCCGGCAGCCAAGGCATCGTCGACAAATGGGCGAAGAAGTACGGCATCAAGATCGACGTCGTGCAACTCAATGACTACGTCGAATCGATCAACCAGTACACCGCCGGCCAGTTCGACGGCTGCACCATGACCAACATGGATGCGCTGACCATCCCTGCCGCCGGCGGCGTCGACAGCACGGCGCTGATCGTCAGCGACTTCTCCAACGGCAACGACGGCGTCGTCCTCAAGGGTGAAGGCAAGAAAGTCGCCGATCTCAAGGGCATGGACGTCAATCTGGTCGAGCTCTCTGTCTCTCACTACCTGCTGGCCCGCGCGCTGGATTCGGTCGACCTGACCGAGAAAGATCTGAAAGTGGTCAACACTTCCGACGCCGATATCTCCGCCGCCTTCAACACCGACCAGGTCAACGCCGTGACCACCTGGAACCCGATGCTTTCGGACATCAAGGCCAAGCCCGGCGTGACCGAAGTGTTCAACTCCAGCCAGATCCCCGGCGAGATCATGGACATGATGGTGGTCAACAGCGCCACCCTCAAAGACAACCCGGCGCTGGGCAAAGCGCTGACCGGCGCCTGGTTCGAAGTGGTCGAACTGATGAATGCAAAAAACGCCGCGAGCAAAGCCGCGCTGGAACACATGGCCAAAGCCTCGGGCACTGATCTGGCCGGATTCCAGGCGCAACTGGACACCACCAAACTGTTCGCCACGCCGAAGGAAGCCCTGACCTTTGCCACCAGCAAACAACTGCCGGAAACCATGCGCAAAGTCGCCGAGTTCTCGTTCCAGCACGGCTTGCTCGGTGAAGGCGCCAAAGACACCAGTGCGGTCGGCATGGCTTTCGCCAACGGCGTGACCAGCGGCGACTCCAGCAACCTCAAGCTGCGTTTCGATCCGACCTACGTGCAGATGGCCGCCGACGCCAAGCTGTAAGCCACGGAGGATTTGGCCATGCGCCTGATCAATCGCCACCCGGATCGCCCGAGTCGCCTGCTGTTGGTGATCCTGCCGTTCGCTCTGCTGCTGTTCGCCTACTTCATGGGCTCAGCCGAACGCCTGGCGGACAACCCCAACGACAAACTGTTGCCCAGCGCCGTGCAGATGACCGACGCGGTAAAACGCCTGGCCTTCAATGCCGACAGTCGCACTGGCGAATACCTGCTGTGGCAAGACACCGCGGCGAGTCTGGGGCGTCTGGCCATCGGCCTTGGCATCGCCGCGCTGGCCGGGTTGTGCCTGGGCATCGCCGCCGGCACCCTGCCGCTGTTTGGCGCGCCGTTGTCGCCGCTGCTGACGGTGCTGTCGATGGTGCCGCCGCTGGCGATTCTGCCGATTCTGTTCATCGTCTTCGGCCTCGGTGAATTGTCGAAAGTGATGCTGATCGTGATCGGCATCACCCCGGCCCTCGCTCGGGATCTGGAACAGCGTGCGCGGGACATTCCCGTCGAACTGCTGATCAAGGCGCAGACCCTCGGTGCCTCGACCTGGACGCTGATGTTGCGCGTGGTGTTGCCACAACTGTTGCCGCGCCTGCTGATTTCGCTGCGCCTGATGCTCGGCTCGGCGTGGTTGTTCCTGATTGCCGCCGAAGCCATCGCCGCCACCGACGGCCTCGGCTACCGGATCTTTCTGGTACGGCGCTATCTGGCGATGGACGTGATCCTGCCCTACGTGGCGTGGATCACCCTCCTCGCCTGGCTGATGGACTGGGGTTTGAAATCCCTGACCCGCCGGGCATTCCCCTGGTATGAGGGGGCCGCCAAATGAGCTTCATCACGGTAAAAAACGTCTGGCAGCAATACGCCGATCAAGTGGTGCTCGAAGGCTTGAATCTGCAGGTCAACGAGGGCGAGTTCTGCACGCTGGTCGGCGCGTCCGGTTGCGGCAAATCGACCTTTCTGCGCCTGTTGCTCGGCCAGGAAACCGCCAGCCGTGGCGACATCCTGCTCGATGGTCAGCCACTGGCCTGCGAGCCGGACGCCAGCCGTGGCGTGGTGTTCCAGCGCTACTCGGTGTTCCCGCACTTGAGCGTTCTGGACAACGTCGCGATCGGCCTCGAATTGCCACGCGCACCGTTGCTCGGGCGGTTGTTCGGCACGGCCAAAAAAGACGCCCGTGAGCAGGCTTCGGCACTGCTGCACAAAGTCGGCCTCGGCCATGCGCTGGACAAGTACCCGGTGCAGCTCTCCGGCGGCATGCAACAGCGACTGGCGATTGCCCAGGCGCTGATCATGAAGCCGCGCGTGTTGCTGCTCGACGAGCCGTTCGGCGCACTTGATCCCGGCATCCGCAAAGACATGCATGCCCTGCTGCTGGAGCTGTGGCGCGAGACGCAGCTGACGGTGTTCATGGTCACTCATGACCTGTCCGAAGGCTTTAGCCTCGGCACGCGATTGCTGGTGTTCGACAAGGTTCGTCTCGACCCGCACGCCCCCGGCGCCTATGGCGCGCGCATCACCTACGACATCCCTTTGAACACCGACCGCCGCGCCCAGCGCGCCGCCGTCGAAGCCTTGCCGGTGAACCTGGCGGGCTCACTTCGAACCGCTTGAGAGGATTGCTCCAATGACTGATTCAACCCAATTGTTTCCACCCTTCGCCGAAGAAATGCTGCCCGGCGGCGGCCACCGTTCCTTCGTTCTCAAGCGCGGCCAATTGCTGCGCCTGACCGATCTGCGCGGCGGTGCCAACGTCAGCCTGACCCTGCTCAACGCCAATGAAAAAACCGAACGGCTGAACCTGCCTGACAGCCTCAAATGCCAACACACCGCCAAGCTCACCACCGGCCATTGCCTGTACTCGGACATGGGCCGCGTGCTGGCCGCCATCACTGCCGACACCTGCGGCTGGAGCGACAGCCTCGGCGGCGTGCTCTGCGCCGAGGAAGTCGTGCAGAAGTACGGCCAGGGCCGCTATCAGGAATTGCGCAACGGCTTCTTCCGCAACGGCACCGACAACCTGCTGGTGGAGCTGGGCAAGTGGGGCCTGGGCCTGTCCGACCTGCTGATGACCCTCAATCTGTTCAGTCGGGTCAACGTCGATGAGGCCGGGCGTTTTCATTTCGTTGAGGGCAATTCGAAGGCTGGCGACTACATCGAGTTGTACGCGCCGATGGACACCCTCGTCGTCCTCACCGCCCTGCAACACCCGATGGACCCGTCCACCGAATACGCCCCCAAACCCCTGAAGCTGAGCTGGATGAACGCCGACGCCAGCGTCGCTGAACACTGCCGCACCTCGCGCCCGGAAAACGAGCGCGGCTTCATCAACACCGACCGTCTGTTCGCCTGAGGATCGCTGCCATGTCACTCGCCATCGCTAACGCTGCTACCACCGACAGACTGCCCGAGCATGCGGTCTACCGCGCGACCATCCCCGCCGGCGAACCCTGGCTGATGGAGGTCAAGGCCGGCCAGACCCTGCGCATTCTCGATCTGGAAGGCAATCAAGCCGTCGATACCCTGTTCTACAGCGTTGCCAACCCCAAGGAACGCTACGACGTGCAGCGCACGTTGCGCCGACAGAACAGCGTCTACCTGAGCACCGGCAGCGTGCTCTATTCCAACCTCGGCAAACCGATGCTGACCATCGTCTCCGACACCTGCGGCCGCCACGACACCCTCGGCGGCGCCTGCGCGCAAGAGAGCAACACCGTGCGTTACGCCCTGGAAAAACGCTACATGCACAGCTGCCGCGACAACTACCTGCGCGCCTGCGTCCACGACGGGCGACTGGGCAAAAGCGACATCGGCCCGAACATCAATTTCTTCATGAACGTGCCGGTCACGGCTGACGGTGGGCTGACCTTCGAAGACGGGATTTCCGCACCGGGCAAGTACGTCGACCTGCGTGCCGAGATGGACGTGATCGTGTTGATCTCCAACTGCCCGCAACTGAACAACCCGTGCAACGCCTACAACCCGACCCCTGCGGAGCTGCTGGTATGGAACTGAAATTCAGCCGTTTGCGCCGCTGGTTGTTTGCCTTGTGCCAGGCCCGGTCCGGGCAGTGCCTGAAATCACGGGAACACCACTAACCCAACTGTAGGAGTGAGCCTGCTCGCGATAGCGGTAGGTCAGACGCATTGGTTTTGACTGATCCAACGCTATCGCGAGCAGGCTCACTCCTACAGGGGCCAGTGGTGTTCTGAACTGTGTTTTTTTCATCCGGGACGGCCCGGATGCCTTTCGAAAAACTGCGGGACGGCCCGCATCCCCTTCAGGGGTTATGCCATGTTCGAAAAAATCCTCATCGCCAACCGTGGCGCCATTGCCTGTCGGATTCTGCGCACGCTGCGCGAGTTGCAGGTCAAAGGCGTGGCCGTGTACTCCGAAGCCGACGCCGCCAGCCTGCACCTGATGCAGGCCGATGAAGCCCATAGCCTCGGCGAGGGTGCCGCCGCCGGTACCTATCTGGCGGTCGATAAAATCCTCGCCATCGCCAAAGCCAGTGGCGCTACGGCGATTCACCCCGGCTACGGCTTCCTCTCGGAAAACGCTGCATTCGCCGAAGCCTGCGAAGCTCAGGGCATCGCCTTCATCGGCCCGACACCCGAGCAACTGCGGGTGTTCGGTCTCAAACACACCGCCCGCGCGCTGGCCAAACAACACGGCGTGCCGATGCTTGAAGGCACCGAACTGCTCGACAGCCTCGACGCCGCACTGATCGCCGGCGAACAGGTCGGTTACCCGGTGATGCTCAAGAGCACCGCCGGCGGGGGCGGCATCGGCATGCGCGTGTGCCGCAGCGCCAGCGAACTGAGCGAATCGTTCGAAGCGGTGAAACGCCTCGGCCAGAACAACTTCAGTGACGCCGGAGTGTTCATCGAGAAGTACATTCAGCGCGCCCGGCACCTGGAAGTGCAGGTGTTCGGCGACGGCCAGGGTGAAGTCATCGCCCTCGGCGTGCGCGACTGCTCGGTCCAGCGGCGCAACCAGAAAGTCCTCGAAGAAACCCCGGCGCCGAACCTGCCGGACGGCATGGCCGACGCGTTGTGCGTGGCGGCGATCAAACTGGCCAAAGCGGTGAATTACCGCAGCGCCGGCACCGTTGAGTTCGTCTTCGACAGCGATGCGCAGCGCTTCTACTTTCTCGAAGTGAATACCCGTTTGCAGGTCGAACACGGCGTCACCGAACAGGTGTGGGGCGTGGATCTGGTGCGCTGGATGGTTGAACTGGCGGCGGGTGATTTGCCTGCGCTGAGCGCGTTGTATCAGGGGCTGAAACCTGAAGGGCATGCGATCCAGGCGCGCCTGTATGCGGAAGATCCGGGGCGTGATTTTCAGCCGAGCCCGGGCCTGCTGACCGCCGTGGAATTTCCACCGGCCAACGGCATTCAGTTGCGCATCGACACCTGGGTCGAGGCGGGCTGCGAGATCCCGCCGTACTTCGATCCGATGATCGCCAAAGTCATCACATGGGCCCCCAACCGTGAGCAGGCCCGTGCCGAATTGCATCAGGCACTCGGTGACAGCGTGTTGTACGGCGTCGAAACCAACCGCGATTATCTGCGCCAGATTCTGCTCGACACACCGTTCGCCAGCGGTCAGCCGTGGACCCGTTGCCTGGAGGCGCTGGTGTACCGCGCCAACACGTTCGAAGTGCTCAGCGCCGGCACGCAAACCAGTGTGCAGGACTATCCCGGTCGTCTCGGTTACTGGGCCGTCGGCGTACCACCCTCGGGGCCGATGGACAGCCGCGCGCTGCGTCTGGGCAATCGCCTGCTCGGTAATGCCGACGGTGCAGCGGCGCTGGAAATAACCATGAGTGGCCCGTTGCTGCGCTTCAACTGCGCGGCGGTGGTGGCGGTGACGGGCGCGCCAATTGCCCTGACCCTCGACGGTGAAGCCGTTTCGATGAACACCGCGCTGCTGATCCCGGCCGGCGCGACCTTGAACCTTGGCAGCATCAGCGGCGCCGGAGCGCGCAGTTATCTGTGCCTGCGTGGCGGCTTGCAGGTGCCGGATTACCTGGGCAGCAAAAGCACCTTCACCCTCGGCCAGTTTGGCGGGCATGGCGGTCGCGCGTTGCGCGCTGGTGACGTGTTGCATGTGCCTGCGTTGATCGATCACAGCGCCGGGCAGCAACTGGCCGAACAACATGTGACTGCGTTGCCAGCAGTGCGGCAGATTCGTGTGATCTACGGCCCGCACGCGGCGCCTGAATACTTCACCGAAAACTACATCGGCACCTTCTTCGCCACTCAGTGGGAGGTGCATTTCAACTCCAGCCGCACCGGCGTGCGCCTGATCGGGCCCAAACCCGAGTGGGTTCGTGCCGACGGCGGCGAGGCCGGCCTGCACCCTTCGAATATCCACGACAATCCCTACGCCATCGGCGCGGTGGATTTCACCGGCGACATGCCCGTGATCCTCGGCCCGGATGGCCCCAGCCTGGGTGGTTTCGTCTGCCCGGTGACGGTGATCGAAGCGGATCTGTGGCAGCTCGGCCAGCTCAAGGCCGGGGACAAGATCCAGTTCATCCCGGTCGACCTCACAACCGCCCGCGATCTCGCCAGCTATTGGGATCAATGTAGGAGTGAGCCTGCTCGCGATGAGGCCAGATCAGACACCGCATCAACTTCATCGCGAGCAGGCTCACTCCTACAGGGGCTTTTGTCGCCTGTGGTTCTGGAGTTGGGTCAGGGCGATCAGCGGCTAGTTGCGAGATTGTCAGGCGATACCCACCTGCTGCTGGAAATCGGCGCACCCGAGCTCGATCTGGTTCTGCGCTTCCGCGCCCACGCCCTTATGCAGGCTCTGGAAAGCAAAGCCCTGCACGGCGTGATCGACCTCACGCCGGGCATCCGCTCGCTGCAAGTGCACTACCACCCTGAACAACTGCCGTTGGCGGATCTGCTCGGCATCGTCGCCGGAGAATGGGACGCGGTGTGCGCCGCCAAAGACTTGCAGGTGCCGTCACGGATCGTCCATTTGCCGCTGTCCTGGGATGATCCGGCCTGCCAGTTGGCCATCGAAAAATACATGACCACCGTGCGCAAGGACGCGCCTTGGTGCCCGAGCAATCTGGAGTTCATCCGCCGTATCAACGACCTGCCCAACCTCGACGAAGTCCAGCGCACGGTGTTCGACGCCAGCTATCTGGTGATGGGCCTTGGCGACGTTTATCTCGGCGCGCCAGTGGCCACGCCGCTTGATCCGCGGCACCGATTGGTCACCACCAAATACAACCCGGCGCGCACCTGGACCGCCGAGAACTCGGTGGGCATCGGCGGCGCTTATATGTGCGTGTACGGCATGGAAGGCCCCGGCGGCTACCAGTTCGTCGGGCGCACGTTGCAGATGTGGAATCGCTACCGCGACGTCGCGGCATTCGACGGCAAACCATGGCTGCTGCGCTTTTTCGATCAGATCCGTTTTTACCCGGTCAGCGCCGAAGAACTGCTGCGCATCCGCCGGGATTTCCCCCTCGGCCGCTTCGATCTGAACATCGAACACAGCCAGCTCAACCTCGCCGATTACCAGGCCTTTCTCAATCGTGAAGCCGAAGGCATCAGCGCGTTTCGTAGCCAACAACAGAGCGCATTCAACGCCGAGCGCGAACGCTGGATCGCCAGCGGCCAGGCACATTTCGACAGTGAAGAAGCCGTGCCCGAATCAACCGAAGACGCACCTTTGGCCGACGGTCAGCAGAGCGTCGACAGCCACATCGCCGGCAACCTCTGGCAGGTGCAGGTCGAGGCCGGCAGCCGTGTCGCGGCCGGCGATGTGCTGGTGATTCTGGAGTCGATGAAGATGGAAATTCCGCTGCTCGCACCGATGGCCGGCGTGGTGCGCGAGATTCGCGTGCAGCCGGGTTCGGCGGTACGCGCCGGACAACGGGTCGTGGTGCTGGAACTCGACTGAACCCATTTGGAAAAGGATCAACTGATGAATCTGCAACTCGATGCGCTGCGCCAGGCCTACCGCAACGGCGACACCACACCGCGCCAACTGCTGGCGATGCTGCGCGACAAAGCCGCCGCGCTGAATCCTGACTATCACCTGTTCATCCACCTGCTCAGCGTAGAAGAACTGGAACCCTACCTCGCTGCCCTCGACGGTCGCGAACCGGACAGCCTGCCGCTGTACGGCGTGCCGTTCGCGATCAAGGACAACATCGATCTGGCCGGCATTACCACCACCGCCGCATGCCCGGCGTTCGCCTATGTAGCGGAGCGCTCGGCGACCATCGTCGAGCAGTTGTTGGTGCTGGGGGCGATTCCGCTGGGCAAGACCAACCTCGACCAGTTCGCCACCGGCCTCAACGGCAGCCGCTCACCGTATGGCGCGTGCCCCAACAGCGTGTTGTCGGAGTATCCGTCCGGCGGCTCCAGCGCCGGTTCGTCACTGGCAGTGGCGTTGGGCGTCGCGAGTTTTGCCTTGGGCACCGACACCGCCGGTTCCGGCCGGGTGCCGGCGGCGCTGAATAATCTGGTCGGATTGAAGGCCAGCAAAGGCCTGATTTCCACGGCGGGAGTGCTGCCGGCGTGCCGCACGCTGGATTGCGTCACTACGTTTACCGCGACTGCGCGCGAGGCCAGTCAGTTGCTGGCGTTGACGGCGACACTCGATCCGCGCGACGAATACAGCCGCCGCAATCCGGCATGGAACGACGGCTCGGCGTTCGGCGCGCCAAGGCCGTTTCGCTTTGGCGTACCGCGCGCGCAGGACCTTGAATTTTTCGGCTGCGTCGAAGGCCCGCTGCTGTTCGGCGATGCCATCGAACGGCTGAAAGCGTTGGGGGGTGAAGCGGTCGAACTGGACTTGTCACCCTTCCTCGAAGCCGCGCGTTTGCTGTATGACGGGCCGTGGGTCGCCGAGCGTTACAGCGTGGCTGGGGAACTGATGGAGGAAAATCCCGAAGCGGTGTTGCCGGTGATCCGTGCGGTACTGGCCAAGGCCCCGGCGGTGAGCGGCGTGCAGACGTTCCGTGCGCAGTATCGACTGCAAGCCCTCAAAGCCCTGTGCGATGAGGCACTCGAAGGCCTCGATTGCGTGCTGACCCCGACCATCGGCCGCCCCGTGACACGGGCCGAACTGAACGCCGAACCGGTGCTGCGCAATTCCGAACTGGGTTACTACACCAACTTCATGAACCTGCTCGATTACGCCGCCGTCGCCGTGCCGAGCGCGTTCATGGCCAACGGCTTGCCGTGGGGCGTGACGTTGTTTGGCCGAGCCTTCACCGATCAGTATCTGTTGAGCGTGGCGGATGCATTGCAGCGCCAGCAAGACGCCAGCCTGCCAACGCCTGCAACCGTGGCGCGCCACGACCGGGCACGACTGGTGGTGTGCGGCGCGCATCTGCAAGGGCTGGCATTGAACTGGCAACTGACACAGCGCGGCGGACAACTGATCGAAGCAACCCACAGCTCACCGGATTACCAGTTGCATGCCCTGGCGGGCGGTCCGCCGTTGCGTCCGGGCATGGTTCGCGTCAAGGACGGCGGCGTGGCGATTGCCGTGGAAGTCTGGGAGTTGCCGAGCAGCGAGTTGGGATCGTTCCTCACCGGTATTCCGGCCCCGCTCGGGCTGGGCAAGGTGCAACTGGCGGATGGCCGTTGGGAGAGCGGGTTTATCTGCGAGCCCTATGGTTTGGAAGGCGCCGTGGATATCAGTCATCTGGGCGGGTGGCGGGCGTATCTGAAAACCCTGAACTGATCCTGTAGGAGTGAGCCTGCAAGGATGCCATTTAGCCGGTGATCCGGCGATGACACCTTGCACAGTCCACTGTCACGGGCCGATCATGCGGTGTACCGGGCCAAGCAATCCGGCCGTAACCGCACCTGCGTGGAAATGCCTCACTCGACTTATGCCTGAATCCGACGTTAAACCCGACCTCTGCCCGGCCTGCGGCGCCCGCAACGACTGCACACTGGCCGACCCGCGCACTGCCGACCGCGCCTGCTGGTGCTACGGCGTGAGCATCGACCCGGCGGTGCTCGAGGCCTTGCCGCCAGCACTGCGCGACAAATCCTGCCTGTGCCCGCGTTGCGCGCAGGTTGAGGCGCAACTGCAAGCGGCCAAACCGGCGATCCCGTAAGATGCGCGCCCCTTCATTCCTCGAATTCTGAACATGCGCGTCGACCGTTTCCTCAGCAACCTGCCCCGCTATAACCGTCAGCAGGTTCGCCTGTTGCTGGTGGAAAAGCGCGTGCGGATTGACGGAAAAATCGTCAGCGACCCGCACAGCGAAGTGCTGGAATTCAGCCGCGTCGAAGTCGATGACGACGTGCTGCAACTCGGCAAACCGGCGCGCTACTTCATGCTGCACAAACCGCCCGGCTGCGTCAGCGCCACTCGCGACCCGCAACACCCAACCGTACTCGACCTGATCAATGAACCGGACAGGGACGACCTGCACATCGCCGGACGCCTGGATTTCAACACCACCGGATTGATGTTGATCACCAACGACGGCACCTGGTCGCGGCGTCTGACCCAGCCGCAAACCAAACTGCCGAAGGTCTATTACGTCGAAACCGAGCAGGACATCAGCGCGGAATATGCGCTTAAGTTTGCCGAAGGGATCTACTTCGCTTTCGAGGATCTGACCACGCAACCTGCGCAACTGGAGCTGCTCGGCCCGAGGTCGGCGCGACTTAGCATCGTTGAGGGTCGTTACCACCAGGTGAAGCGCATGTTTGGTCACTTCAACAACAAAGTCCTGCGCCTGCACCGCGAATCCATGGGCCCGTTGCTGCTTGATAACGCGCTAAAACCGGGCGAGTACCGTGCTTTGCGCACCGAAGAGATTCATTTGTTCTAAGCAGGCGACCGCTCAGCAGAAGTTGTCGAACAATCTACCGACGGCACTTGCGCGATCCCCCCACCCCTGCTTGAATCAGGACGTCGGCCAGATTGTGACCGATGAGTCACAACATACATCCAAGAAACTTTTTGCCGGTAGAGAACCCTCAGGTTCCGCCTTCCCCCGGCAAACTGCCCGCCAATAACAATACCCGTCGACCGTTGTCATGGATCGACATGGGCCAGCAAATTCCAGGCGTATGCCTACCTGTCACAAAGCTCGTGCAATCTCTATTTGCGCGCATACCCGCTTGCTTGCCAGGAGTCTTATGACATGAGGCCAGAAATCGCTGTGCTGGATATACAGGGTCAGTATCGGGTTTACACGGAGTTCTATCGCGCAGACGCCGCAGAAAAGACCATCATCCTGGTCAACGGCTCGATGGCCACGACTGCGTCGTTTGCACAGACTGTGAAAAACCTGCACCCGCAATTCAACGTGGTCTGCTACGACCAACCCTACGCGGGCCGGTCAAAAGCCCACAACCGCCACGAGAAACATCTGACGAAGGACGTCGAAGGCCAGATTCTGCTGGAGCTGATCGACCACTTCGCCGCCGAGCACGTCCTGTCGTTCTCATGGGGCGGCGCCGCGACGCTGGTTGCCCTCTCGCACCAGCCACGGCGCATCGAAAAAGCCGTGATCAGCTCGTTCTCACCGGTGATCAACGCGCACATGCTCGATTACCTGGAGCGCGGCGTCGATTACCTCGGCCAACGCGACGGCGACCGGGTCGGCGAACTGGTCAACAGCACCATCGGCAAACACCTGCCGTCGCTGTTCAAACGCTTCAACTACCGCCACGTCAGCAGCCTGGCCGAGCACGAATACGGGCAGATGCACTTCCACATCAGCGACGTACTGCACAGCGATCGTCAGTGCTACCTGAACGCGGCGCAAAAGATCAACGTGCCAGTGCTGTTTCTCAACGGCGAATGGGACGAATACACCGCCGCCGACGATGCGCGCCTGTTCGGCAACCACGTGGCGCAAAGCACCTTCACCACCCTGCAAGCCACCGGGCACTTTCTCGACATGGAGCACAAGGCTGCGTGCCGCGATAGCCAGAACGCCCTGCTCGGCTTTCTGAAACCGGCGCCGCAGGCTAGCCGAACGCGTTACTCGTTTGTTCAGGATCACCATGCACTGGCCATTTGAAAAAGCGTCGTCGCGAGCAAGTCTGCCGGTATGAGATGTGTGCATCTGTGCACGCGTCGGGCTTGCCCGCGATTGACCGTTTTCAACGTTGCAACGCCAGGCGAGCAAAAGAAAACTTCAAATCCGTGGCCGAGTCTGGTACAAAGTCAGCCGCTCTGAGCGGGTGTCGTATAATGGCATTACTCCAGCTTCCCAAGCTGATAACGAGGGTTCGATTCCCTTCACCCGCTCCAATCGAATTTTTGTCTCACGTTGTTTTTTGACGGGGGATGCAGGAACAGAAAAAACCGGCCTTGATGGCCGGTTTTTTTGTGGCTGGGATTTGGGGTTGGTCATTTGGGCAGCGCAGAACTATCCAGAAACACACCGTTGATTGTCGATATGCCAGTCCTCTTTAAGCTTCGGTCGCTCTAGCGACAAGAAACGTAGCCTGCCCAATGGAATAATCCACATGCACGGGCTACCCATCGCTATGCTCAAAGTCGCTATAAAACCTCGTGCGGTTGGAAGACGCCGCAGTACGGTAAATGCAGAGTAAAAGCGACAGATCGCCGCTCACTCGAAAAGGACTCCAATTAAGTGCCAGAAGACAAAAGGCTTGGAATGACGAGAGAAGAGCAAGCCATCTGGGATGATGCGATAAAGTTTGCTCGATCAAACAAGAAGGCTATCGGTAAGCGGCTCACCGATCAGACCACCTATCCTCCCGAAAAAGAGCCTGTTTCGGTATTCATGGCAGGTTCGCCAGGAGCAGGTAAAACAGAGGCATCATTAGCCCTGCTGAATCTTTTCTCCGATACCCCCATCCTGCGAATTGATCCAGACGAACTCAGGAACGAATTTGAAGCCTATCAAGGTGGCAATGCCTGGCTTTTCCAAGGTGCAGTTTCAATTCTCGTTGGAAAGCTGATTGACCTTGCCTTGGAGCGAAAGCAGTCTTTCCTGTTGGACGGGACGCTTTCAAATATAGAGATAGCGAGGAAAAATGTGCAGCGCTGCCTCGACAAGGGGAGGTTTGTGCAAATTCTCTACGTCTATCAAGACCCTAGCCTTGCATGGTCCTTTGTCAGAGCCCGTGAGGAAGCCGAAGGACGCAGGATTCGACCGGAGCATTTCGTCGACCAATACTTTTCAGCGCGTGACGTGGTAAACACCCTTAAGCTAGAGTTTGGCAAGGACATTCATGTCGATCTGCTCGTGAAGCATATTGATAATTCTGGACGCCTCTACAAGGCCGGCGTCGACAAGATCGACTACCATATCCCCGAGAGGCATACGAGATACGACCTGATGGCCATGCTTGGGATCAATGACGGAGCAACCCCATGAAATTCGGATCCACAAAGGAGTCCACGAGTCCATTCGCAGACTTCATTCGGAATGCGAAATCGGAAGAAAAAAAGCGTGTTTACAGTGAAGTGCTGATCGAAGCTACCAAGAAGCAGAATGAAGTAATGCTGGCAGCGCGTGAAAAGCAGGCCTGATTACGTTACTGGATGCCCAAAAAGCCCGGCCGAGTGCCGGGCTTTTTCATTTTGTCGTTCATCTTATTTTCACTCTTTGTGACCACTACAAAAATTCGCGTCATTCCCGCCTGCCGAAACAACGAAAAAGCCTGCAACACACCCATCATTCCTTCGCTGTTTCCCTATCTAGACTGCTTCAAACCACTGAGCCGAGTAATGGACGATGACCACTCGGTGGTTATAGTGTTGATCATAGAAAATCGGTAGGTATAGTACCCACCAAGCACGCCACATGGAGGTGTTGTGAACAGCCGTTTTTTAATCGGCCAGCTCGTCGCAGACGGTTGGTATTTAGTGAGAGTCAGAGGCAGTCACCATCACTTCAAGCATCCCAGCAAGCCCGGGCTGGTCACGGTGCCGCATCCGAAGAAGGATCTGCTGAAGAAAACGGCCATCAGTATTTTGCAACAGGCGCTGCTTTGACTTGCTCAGTCAGTAGCACCATGGAGGTCAACGAATATGCTCTACCCGATTGCGATTTCAATAGGTGATGAGGAACACGCCTGGGGCGTGGAAGTGCCGGACATTCCCGGATGTTTTTCAGCGGGCGATGATCTGGATGATGCCGTTGCCATGGCTCGGGAGGCCATTGAGGGGCATTTCGAGATTTTGGCTGAGGACGGTGCGCCGATCCCGGCGGCCAGCAAACTTGGCGTGAACGTGGCCAATCCGAAGTACGCTGGATGTGCATGGGCAGTGGTGGATATTGATGTCGTGAAGTACTTGGGCAAAGCCCAGAAGCTCAACATCACCCTGCCGGGGCATTTGCTTAATCGCATTGATGAATACGTGTTGCACCACCCGGAAGAGAAGAGTCGTTCGGGATTTCTGGCTTCGGCGGCTTTGAAAGTTTTGCAGCAAGGTTGAATTTTGTCGCTTAAATCTGCGCTGACCCTACCCTATCCAAGCATGCCTAATTCCATTTTTACGTGAGTTAAATAAGATTTTGTCGTTTAAGCCACAGTATATTGTGCACTGACAACCAAGCCTGAATGTCAGTCAACTCAGAACTCCTGGTGTCATAGCACTTACGCCTACGGTAAATACGACATGATGGATTTAAGCCTCAGCACCGCAAGCGAGATCGTCAAACGGATTTGCCAACGCTTGCGCACAGAACGATTGGCTCTGGAGATGACACAGGCGGACGTAGCCGCACGAGCCGGTATCGGGACGAACACGGTGTCAAACCTCGAAGCCGGGCGTAATGTGGGTTTCGACAATCTGGTGCGAGTCGCCATGGTTCTTGGACGCGGCAAGGAACTCGAAGATCTGTTTTTGCCTAAACTTGAAACCCTGGACGACCTCATTCGCTACGAAAACACTGCCAAGCGTCATCGCATCAAAAGGAAAGCCGACAATGCTTGAGCAAGTTGACGTCTACTACGAGGGCTGGGGTGAACGTTGGCGGTGGGGCACGCTTGCTTCCACGAAAGCTCTGACCGGTCGCCCGCTGATTGTGTTTGAGTTCAGCAACGAGGCGAAAAAAAAAGGGCTGGAGCTGTCCTCCCTGAGGCTTCCTTTACAGGGGGCCAAATTGAACAGGGATTTCCCGTCACATCAGATGGGACTGCCCGGACCCGTTTATGACTCCCTGCCCGACGGCTGGGGCCTGTTGCTGATGGACCGATTGTTCAAACGTCGCGGCCTCAACCCCGCACGCGTTGGTCCTTTGGAGCGCTTGGCCTACATTGGCAACAATGCCATGGGCGCCATGTCGTTCGAACCTGTTGCACCCGAGGCACTGGAACCGCAAATGCATGTTCCCATCGAACTGCTCGCGGCCGAAGTGCAGGAAGTGCTCAAAGGTGAAGGTGGAGAGCTTCTTCAGAAGCTGCTACTGGTGGGAGGCTCTCCCCAAGGGGCACGACCAAAAGCGCTGGTCTATCGCGATCCAGAAAACGATACCTTTACCACGGCAGCCACTCCTGATTTCGAAGCCTGGCTGGTGAAGTTTCCAGCGCAGCAAGAACATCCCGAGGTATGTGCCATCGAAATGGTCTATGCCGAATGCTTACGCTTGTGCGGTATCCAGACTCCTGACACTCGTTATTTCAGCCTGTCTGAGGGAATGGCCGCTTTCGCCACTAAACGCTTTGATCGAAAAAACAATCTGCGGGTGCCGATGCAAAGTCTCGCAGCCTTTACCGGTGCAGATTTCAGATCCCCAGGCTCTTTGGATTACGTCAACTTCTTGCGGGCGACTCAAAAGTGCACCAACCACGTCCGAGAGAAAGCGAGCGCGTTTGAGCGAATCGTCTTCAATGTCGCGTTCAACAACCGAGACGACCATCCGAAGAACTTTGCTTACATCATGTCGCCTGGCGGAGATTGGAAATTAGCGCCCGCCTACGACGTGACCTTCTGCGAGGGGCCCGGTGGTTATCATCAGATGGACGTGATGGGCGAAGCTTTGGAAATTGGACGAGAAAACCTGCTCAACCTTGCAGTGGAAGCTGAGGTGGCAGCGGCAACTGCCGCAGACATCATTGACCGATTCTGCGAGGTGGCAAGCCGATTTTCAGCCATCGCCGAAAGCTCGTATCCGGGGGTGATCACCCGAGAAACCCTTCGCACCATTCAACATCGAATCGATCAAAACATCGCGCTACTTGTTTGAAGTTGCTGCCAGTCAGCAGCCTCGAGAAACCGGCTCTAATTGGCCGGTTTCTTTGGCTTTCAACGTTGTGGTTAAGCCGCCGGCACCACGTTATCCAGCGCCTTATTCACCGCCAACTCACTCAACATCACAATCTGCGCAATGCCAAGCGCGGTCTTGCGGTGTGAGGTGTCGAGCATCGCGGCAAAGTTGTTGAGCAGGGTGGTGGCCGAGCCGAGGGTTTCGCTGGCGTTGGCCAGCAGGGACTCGGTGTCGTACTTCGGGTTGGCGAGGAACATCGGTTCGGGTTCGTTGGTTGAGCCCATGATTTGGGCGGCGGGGCTGAGGTAGTGGTCGAGGGCGCGTTCAGCGGCTTCGTGGAATTTCTTCGAACCGGGCGATTCGTAGGGGGATGCCGGATCGGTGTCTGGCGGGTTTGGCGTAACTTTGAACATATGGTGTATTCCGAATAGGGCCACAACCATCCCGCTGCTACACGAAAGGGTGGCGGCTGTACGCAAGTTAGCAGACCGGGCGAATCCACCAAAATCCCGGCGCACCCGAAGGTGCCATGCGCACAGCCACCATTAAGCACAGCAAAAACTGGCTGAATGACGCTCGTACGATGTGGTGGAAACGCCTGGCTGCTAAACCCGTTCACTGGAAATCAGTGACGCGAACCAAGTTACCGACCGCCCCCAAGGCGCACAAGCCGGCGGATTCTGGCGTAGCGGTAGGCAACGGCGCAAGGATTTGTAGGCTTCAGGACGTAACATCGAACGCCTTTAAACGCAGCCAGCAGAAAGCGTTTACACATCCAGAAAACCCGGCGAATCGTCCGACATTACAGATCAACAACACTCCCCCGGTTCTCACTTTCCAACCGACCCGCTAGCATCTCCCCATCAACCACCACCCTCCCCCTGCGCGGCCATCGACGAATACGCGTCATCACTTTCGAGGGAATCCCAATCGCGGCCGCTGTGCCGCTGACGAACGAACTCAAAAGAGCACTTCCCCATGACTCAAAACATCTACGACGATCCCGAATTTTTCCAGGGCTACAGCCAGATGAACCGCTCCATCGGCGGCCTCGATGCCGCGCCGGAATGGCCGGCGCTCAAAGCCTTGTTGCCCTCCATGCACGGCTTGAACGTGGTGGATCTGGGTTGCGGTTACGGCTGGTTCAGCCGCTGGGCCAGTGAGCACGGCGCCGCGAGCGTCCTGGCCCTGGACGTTTCGGAGAAGATGCTGGAACGGGCACGCGAAACCACTACGGCGGCGAACATCCGTTATGAACGCGCCGACCTGGAACAACTCGACTTGCCCGCCTGCAGTTTCGACCTGGCTTACAGCTCTCTGGCGCTGCACTACATCAAGGATCTGCCGGGGCTGTTTGCTCACCTCTATGCGGCGCTGAAACCGGGGTCACACTTTGTGTTTTCCATCGAACACCCGATCTTCATGGCGCCGCGCAATCCCGGTTGGCTGGTCGACAGCGAAGGCCGCAAGCGCTGGCCGCTGGACAGTTATCAGAGGGAGGGCGAGCGGGTGACCAATTGGCTGGCGGACGGTGTGATCAAGCAGCACCGTACTGTCGGCACGTTACTGAATTCACTGATTGGCGCTGGATTTACCATTCGCCACGTCAACGAATGGGGGCCGAGCGATGCGGAAGTGGCGGCGCAACCGGCGCTGGCTGAAGAGCGGGAGCGGCCGATGATGATGTTGGTGGCGGTGCAGCGCTGAGTGGGTGCCTGTCTCGGAAAAGCCCCTCACCCTAACCCTCTCCCGGAGGGAGAGGGGACTGACCGATGTGCTCGTTCGAGCTACGCCGACTTGCGACATCGAGTCGAACTCAGAATTTGAACGGCCCTCAAATCGGCTCCCTCTCCCTCTGGGAGAGGGCTGGGGTGAGGGTCTCCAGAGTCGAATTCAGCGCGTCGCGACGATAAACAATCGCGGAAACGGCAACAGCACCGAACCATCGGCCAACGCCGGATAAGCTCGCGCAACCTCAGCCAGATACTGTTCCAGATATTGCGCCTGCTCGTCTTCCCTCAGCGGACTCAAAAACGGAATCAACCCACTGCCCTTGAACCACTCCACCACCCCCGCCGCCCCGCTGGGCAACTGGTGGTGATAGGTGGTGCGCCACACATCGACCCGCGCGCAGCACGGTCGCAGCATCGAGAAGTATTCGCTGGCACTGGCCATCTCGGTACGCTGCCCCGCCGCACCGGCGAGTTTGCCGGCCCACGGGCCGTTCGCGGCGACTTCGCGCATCAGCCGGTGGGATGGCTCGTTGAGGTTGTCCGGCATCTGGATCGCCAGACTGCCCCCCGCCGACAACTTGCCCGCCAGCGCCGGCAGCAAAGACGCGTGATCCGGCACCCACTGCAACACCGCATTGGCAAAGATCACATCGAACGGTCCTTCATCGGCCCATTGATCAATCTCGGCGACATCAAACTGCAACTGCGGCAGGCGCTTGCGCGCGGCGTCGATCATGTCGGGCGAACTGTCCAACCCACTGACTTTTGCCCCTGAAAAACGCTGCACCAGCAACTCCGTCGAGTTACCGGGCCCGCAACCGATATCGACCACCGACCGGGCGTCAGCCGTGGGAATCGCCGCGAGCAGATCGCGGGCCGGGCGGGTGCGTTCATCTTCGAAAGCGACGTATTGTTTGGCGGACCAACTCATTGCGTTCTCCTGTCGGGGGCGAAAAGCGAGTGCCGCCACGATACAGCTAACGGACAAACCTGGCCTCCTTACCAACGTCGAGCAACGTTCGCGGAGTTGTAATTAGAATTTTCACACCTCAGCAGAGGTCTGTATTTCAAGCGCTTACCAATAAGGAATACAGCCATGAAATTCGCCAAGATCTCGCAGAAACTCGCTCTCTGGGCCGGTAGCCCCTCGACCTTCATGGGGGCGTTGATCCTGATTGCGATATGGGGGATGAGCGGGCCGGTTTTTCAGTTCAACGACACCTGGCAACTGGTCATCAATACCTCGACGACGATCATCACGTTCCTGATGGTGTTCCTGATCCAGAACACGCAGAACCGTGACACCGACATCCTGCATTTGAAGATTGATGAATTGCTGCGGGTAACCAAAGAGGCACAGAACGCCATGCTGGGCCTGGAAGCGCTGGATCTGAAGCAGCTGGAAGCGTTGCGCAAGCACTACCGGACGATGGGTGAGGGAGAGGTTTTCAATCTTGAGGGGCTGGGGGAAAAGAGCAAGCCGAAGCAGGATTTGAATGAGTGTTGAACAACAAAAACGGCGCCAAGGCGCCGTTTTTATTTGAAGTTTGAGATTAACGGCTGGCTTGCAGCGCCCGGGCCATTTGCAGATGGTTTTGCAGCTTGGGCAAGGTCTCATCGGCGAAGGCTTTGATCTCCGGCACGTCGGTGGTCTGCGCTTGCTGCTGAATCTGCTGAATGGCTTCTTCCGTGGCTTTGACCTGACTGGCGGCATAGGCCTGATCGAAGGTCGCGCCGTCTTTGACTTCTGGAATCATTTCCTTGGCCTTGTCGGCCATTTCGTCACGCGGCGCGACGGGCAGGTCGAGCTTCTTGGCGATTTTCGCCAGGTGCTGATTGGCCGTGGTGCGGTCGTTGATGACGACGATGATGTAGTCCTTGACCTCTTTGGATTCGGACTTCTGGTGCGCCAAGCGGCTGGCTTCGATGTCGGCCATGCCTTTGGCTGAAGCATCATTGATGAATTCGGCAGGCGACTGGGCAAAGGCGCTGCTGGCGAATAACCCTAAAACGGTGACAAAACTTAAACGACGTACGTGGGTGGCCATCCGGCTCATGGTCGCGCCCTCCTTCTTGCTGAATTCAAGCGGGAGCTTGCGCCCCCGCCTCTCAATCAAAACTACCTTCACCGACTACTTCGATTTCTGAGCAGGCTTGCGGCCCGTTTCTGTTTTCGCAGGCTCTTTATCGACCGTCGTTGTGGTGGTTTTCCCACCTTTGCGACCGGCTTCAGACGCCTTCGTTCGATCGTTGGCGAAGTTTCCCGAGTTCGAGTTTCTTGAATTAGGCATGATTCTCTACCTCTTGGTATTGATCGCGGCGAGCAGGTGCCCGCCTAGATTGAGAATTTTCTGCCAGGCAAAGGTTTAGAAAAATTGCCGCCTGCGCGACGAACGGTGAAACCCGAGTCGCGAAAATCAAGCCTTGTTCGGCAGCAATCCCGGCAGCGCATGCATCAGCGCATTGATGGCGAAACCAATGAACATCACGCCACACAACCGCGTGATGAGCAGTTCGTGCCGTTGATAGACCGTGCGTACCCGCTGCGCGCCGACCACGCCGATGAGAATCGCGTAGGCAATTAATCCGCCGAGGAAACTCAGGGCGATCAGCGCCGGCAGCATCGACCAGTTGAGCAGTTCGGCGCGGCTCGACAACAGCGCGGTAAAGGTCGCCACCGCTACCGGATAGGCCTTGGGGTTGGTCAGGCCGAACAGGATGCCGTGCCAGAACGGATTGCGTGCTGCGCCCTGCGGTTCATCAGCGCTGCGACGCTGCGCACGCACCGCACGCCAGCCGAGCCAGAACAGGTACAAACCGCTGAGTACGCCGAGCACATCAAACGCGGTGCTGCCGATTTCCCGTGCCCCGACAATCGCGATCAGCGCGATGCTGCACCAGACCACATCGCCAAGCAGATGCCCGCAAAGAAACCCCGCCCCGGCCCGTCGCCCATGCGCTGCGCCAATGCCGAACACCGCCAGCACGCCCGGCCCGGGAGTGATGCCGTAAATGAAACCCGAGGCCAGCACGGCCATTAGCAACGATGGAGTCATGGAAAACCTGCAAGCGCCAGAATACGTGGCGGCCAGTCTATATCAGCCGATTGAGCGAGTTCACGGCTCGTCGTAAAAACGCATGCCGGCATACGGTTTCAGCCGACACGCCGCCAGCCGCGAGGCGAGATCGCCGAGGTGGGCTTCGAGCTTGTGGCCGTCGGGGTCAAGGAAGTAGAACGACGCACCTTCGCTGCGGTTGTCCCGCCATTCCCGCACGCTGGCCGCTTTTAGCTGTTCGACGAACAGCGGGAAATCCGCCACACCGAGGCTGAAGGCGTAATGGGTGTAGTCGGCAGACACCTCGGCCGCGCGCTGTGGATCAAACGACAGGCACAACCACAGCCCCGGCAACGACAGATAGGCGCCAGCGTCCCACGTGGCTTCGACGCGCAGACCCAACACATCGCGATAGAACCCGAGGCTGCGGTTGAGATCGCTGACGGCGAGGGTCAGGTGGTTGAGGCCGGTGAGCATCTGATCAGTAGCCTCGCAGGTCTTCGGGGACGGTGTATTGCTGGCCGTCGTAGGTCAGGGTGATTTGGGTCTTTTTCAGCACGGTATCTTTCGAAACGCACTGTTTTCCCGACTGGGTATTTTTCATCTTGGTGCCGCTGGTGGTGATGATCAAATCGGCGAGACCGTTGTGACTCGTGGTGCCGATGTCGACTGTCCGGCGAATTTTCTTCATGTAGCCTTCGCAGTCATTCATGAACTCACCGTTGTTCTTGTAGATCACCAACCCTTCCAGCACCGGGCGCAGCTTATCGCCTTCGCGAACATACAGCGCCAGATCGGTTTTCTCGTAGGGAATGGCGTGGGAACTGTGGGTGAACTTCGAACGCAGGCCGAAAGCCCGCACGTCCGACGCCAGTCGGTAGCGGCCGGTGTCGACGCGCAAATCGTCAAACCGCACGGCATCGGAGTTGTAGGCGCCCGGTTTACGGTAAGTGGCGATGGGGTTGGCGTTGCTGGCATTGACGAGCGCCAGATCCAGATCGAACACCCCGGCCTCGTCGTCGCCGGGGTCGGCCAGGTACGTGGATTTGACCGCGATCGCCTGCGCCGGGAAGGCTGGCCAGACGATGCAGCGTGACAGTGATTGGCCGTCGAAGGTCTTGGTGGTGCAGGCGGCCTGGGCCTGGGCAGCGATGGCCAGAAAACCGAGGGCGATAAGGAGTCTGGTTGGGCTGAGCATGGTTCTTCCTTGATATAAGTCGTGTTTGGCTGGTCGGTTACAGGCCTTGGAAACCGTTAGGTAAAACGTAAGAATTGCCGTCGTAACGCAGAGTGGTCAACTCAGGCTTGTAGTTTGTCGTCTTGATTTCGCAGTTGTCCGGCGGCCCTTCTCCAGTGAGGCCGGTGGTCACCGATTTGACGATCAGGTCGGCATATCCGTGAGAGCTGGTTTTGCCCATTTCAATCGTGCGAACCGTGGTTCCACGATCCCCCGCACAATTGCCATCCCACTCGCCACTGAAGCGGTAAACCACCAACCGATCCAGTACTGGACGCAGTTTGTCGCCCTCTTTCACATAGAGCGACAGCACGGTTTCATTCAAGGGATTGACGCTGGAGGAGCCTCTGAAAATCGCCCGAACACCAAAAGCACGAAGCTTCGGAGTGAGTTTGTAGCGCGCGGTGTCGAGTTCCACACTCTCCAGCGCGAACGCATCAGTGGTGAATGCAGAAGTTTGAAGATAACGAGCGAGCGGCGTTGAGTCGTCTGCTGACGACACCGATAAATCGAGATCGTAGGAACCGATTTTTTCGCCCTTGGCGTATACCGGATCCGGTACAAATTTTGAAACTGCAGTGATCGTCAGGGCAGGATCGACAGGCCAATCCTTGCAGACAGAAAAGTCCCACTGCCCCGTCACCGTCGCCGGCGTGCACTCGGCAAACACCTGCCCCGCCATCAACCCTGCGCACAGCGCCACACACCCGATCAATCCAGACTTCACTGTCACGTCCCGCTCCTTGATGACTTTTCAGCCGCGCACTATCCCCTCCTCAATCTTCTGATTCAACCCATTCAACGCCTGATCCCCGCCCCGGTGCTTAGGCCACGCCAGCACAAACGAAAACGGCGGTATCTCGAACGGCGGAGGCAAGACGATTAATTCGCGCTGATCAATATCCCGCAGGCTCCGCGAGGACACCGTGAGAATCAGATCCGTGCCACTGCTGAGGGGGGTGTTGATTCAGTTTGGTGGGCTGTTTGGGAGAAATGTGGCGGTTGTCGGGTGATGTGAGAACTCGGGGGGATTTGTAGTGCCTGGAAGCCAGTTTTCGCGGGCAAGCCCGCTCCCACAGGGAGCGGCATTGGACACAGCATTTGTATGTCACCGCGGACACTGTGGGAGCGGGCTTGCCCGCGAAAGGGCCGGCCCGGTCATCGAAATCTTTCCCGCAAACGCTGCTCTCAAAACGCGTTGCGGAAAATCTCTTCGATCTGCCGCTGATCCGCCACACGCGGGTTGGTCAGACCGCAGGCGTCTTTAAGGGCATTGCCGGCGAGCATCGGGATATCGGTGAGTTTGGCACCGAGCTCACGTAAACCGCCGGGAATCTCGACATCTTTGGCCAGGCTACGGATCGCATTGATCGCCGTTTGGGCGCCCTCTTCCGGACTGAAACCATGAACATCTGCGCCCATCGCGTGGGCCACATCGGTCAGGCGATCGGCACACACCAACGCATTGAACGTCTGCACATGTGGCAGCAATACGGCGTTGCACACTCCGTGCGGCAAGTCGTAGAACCCGCCCAACTGATGCGCCATCGCGTGCACGTAGCCAAGGGACGCATTGTTGAACGCCATGCCGGCAAGGAACTGCGCGTAGGCCATATTCTCCCGCGCCGCGAGGTCGCTGCCGTCGCGCACAGCCAGGCGAAGGTTGTTGCTGATCAGGGTCATGGCCTTCAGCGCACAGGCGTCGGTGATCGGGTTGGCGGCAGTCGAAACATAGGCTTCGATGGCGTGGGTCAGTGCGTCCATGCCGGTGGCGGCGGTCAGGCTTTTCGGCATGGCGACCATCAGTGCCGGGTCGTTGACCGACAACAGCGGCGTAACGTTACGGTCGACGATGGCCATTTTTACGTGGCGCGATTCATCGGTGATGATGCAGAACCGGGTCATCTCGCTGGCGGTGCCGGCGGTGGTGTTGATCGCGATCAGCGGCAGTTGCGGCTTGGTTGATTGATCGACGCCTTCGTAATCCCGAATCTGCCCGCCGTTGGTCGCGCACAGCGCAATACCCTTGGCGCAGTCGTGGGGCGAACCGCCGCCCAGCGACACCACGAAATCACAGCGACTTTCCTTGAGCAGCCCCAGGCCGGACTCGACGTTGGCGATGCTCGGGTTCGGTTTGGCGCCATCGAAGATCACCGAGTCGATGTCCTGCATGGCCAGTTTCTCGGCAACCATGGTCGCCACGCCGGCCTTGGCCAGCCCCGCGTCGGTGACGATCAGTGCCTTGCGAAAGCCGTAGTTGCGGATCGCGACCATGGCTTCGTCGAGGCAGCCGCTGCCCATGATGTTGACCGCCGGAATGAAAAAGGTGCTGCTCATCGTGTCTCTCCTGACTGGGGCCAAATCGACAGCTGCGATCCGACGGGTACACACAGCATCGACCGATCGGTCATGGCGTATGTTGATCTGGCTCAATGCCCGCTCGTGATAAAGTCGCCGCCCATCAGCCCCTATGTTTTGAGATGTGCCAAGCAATGAGCGATTTTCTGGATGTCGACGCCACCCTCGAAGACTGGAGCAGCCTGCGCGCCGCGACCGATTTCAAGGGTTTGCTGGTGGGGAACGGCGCCAGCCGCGCGGTGTGGGACGACTTCGGTTATGACTCGCTGTTCGAAAACGCCCGTACCGTGGAAGACAAACCGCTGAGCGCATCGGAACTGGCGGTGTTCGACGCGATGCAGACGCGCAGCTTCGAGCAAGTGCTCGGCGCGCTGAAAACCACCAGCCGGGTCAACAAGGCACTGGCCGTCAGCTCGGCAGCGCCGCGCAATCGCTACTACGCAATCAAGGAAGCGCTGATCAACAGCGTGCACGCCATCCATATTCCGTGGCGCCTGGTGCGAGCCTCGACGCTGGCGACGCTCAATGAAGAACTGGCGCGCTATCGCACGGTGTTCACCACCAATTACGACTTGCTCAACTACTGGGCGCTCCAACACCGCAGCGAAGCCATCGACGATCTGTTCAATGGCCCGAATGCGAGTTTCGACCTGAGCGAAAGCGCCACGAAAAAACCGCGTTTACTGTACCTGCACGGCGGTCTGCATCTTGTGCGCAACCAGGATGGCACCGCGCGCAAACTGACCTCGACCGAAGGCACGCTGCTCGGCAGCTTCGCGATCAACAACACGCTGAAGACGCTGGATGACGTGCCGCTGTTCATCAACGAAGGGCCGAGTGCCGAGAAACTCAGGACCATTCGCAGCTCGGATTATCTGTCGTTCTGTTACGAGCAGTTATTGGGCCATGGCGACAGTCTGTGCATCTTCGGCCATGCCTTGGCCGAGCAGGACAGCCACATTGTGCGGGCCTTGCGCCTGGCGAAACCGAAGGTGGTGGCGATCTCGATTTATCCGCGCAGTGCGGCGTTCATTCAGCATCAGAAGCGGCATTACGCGAAGGTGTTTGAAGGGACTGGGGTGGCGTTGCGGTTTTTTGATGCGAAGACGCATGCGTTGGGAAATCCGAAGTTGTCGGTGCCGGTCGAGGTTTGAGACAAGATCAAAAGATCGTCCGAAGGCTCGGGCCGCGATCGGACGATTTTTTGATTTTCAGCTCATTCTTCCGAGCTGTGCACCACCACCAGCAACTGCGCCTGGACCTCCCCCACCGATCGAATCCGGTGCGGTTTCTGCGCATTGAAGTGCAGCGCATCGCCGCGCTCAAGCAGCACTTTTTCGTTCATGAAATCCACTTCCACCTGCCCTTCGTGGACGAACAGAAATTCTTCGCCCAGATGCTCTTTGAAGGTCTTGTCGGTGAATTCGCTCGGCGGGTAGATGATGAACGGCAGCAGATTGCGCTCGCTGACCTGATGCGCCAGCACCGCATAACCCGGGCTCTGGTCATTGGCGGCCAATGACTGGCGCTCGTGACTGCGCACCAGGCTGTAGCTGTCGAGACTGACGGTGTCTTCGGAGAACAATTCCTCGACTTTCACGTTCAACGCCTTCGCCAGTTTCAAAGCGGCAGCAATCGACGGGGTGTTCAACCCACGCTCGACTTTCGACAGATAACTCTTGGTCATGCCGGATTTTTCGGCCAGTGCCTCAAGGGTTACGCCAAGTTTTTTTCTCAATAATTTCAAACGGATAGACATGTGCAGCGGTTATTCCATTGAGGAAGCGACGATTTGTGCTTGTCAATGACACTTTGTGTCATATAGCCTCTTTCGTGTCATTTGCCTTCACCCAAAGGACACAGACATGGCCAAGACATTAGCACTACCCAAAGAGCAACTGGTCAGGCAAGCGCTGACCCAGATGCAAAACACCCTGGCGGATAATACGTGGACAGACCGGCAAAAGCTGGCCCTGACTTGCCGAATCCTGTTCGAGAGTGGTCATGACTCTGGTCTGGCCGGGCAAATTACTGCCCGTGGCCCGCAGCCGGGCACCTATTACACTCAGCAACTGGGCCTGGGTTTCGATGAAATCACCGCGAGCAATCTGCTGCTGGTCAACGAGGATCTGGAAGTGCTCGAAGGTCACGGCATGGCCAACCCGGCCAACCGTTTCCACAGCTGGGTATACCGCGCCCGACCGGACGTGAACTGCATCATCCACACCCACCCGACGCACATTGCCGCGCTGTCGATGCTGGAGGTGCCGCTGGAGATTTCCCACATGGACCTGTGCCCGCTGTATGACGACTGCGCGTTTCTCGAAGGCTGGCCGGGGGTTCCGGTGGGCAATGAAGAAGGCGAACTGATTGCCGGCGCGCTGGGCGACAAACGGGCGATTCTGCTTTCGCACCACGGTCAGTTGTCCACCGGCAGCACAATTGAAGAGGCGTGCGTCATCGCCCAATTGATCGAACGCGCGGCCAGGCTGCAACTGTTGGCGATGGCGGCCGGCACAATCAAGCCGATCATTCCGGCGCTGGGCCGCGAGGCGCATGACTGGGTGTCCAAGCCAAAACGCCACGCCGCCGCTTTCAACTATTACGCTCGGCAGAACCTGCGCCAACACGCCGATTGCCTGAACTGAAACCTTTTTACGGAGACACTCCCATGTCCAACATTCACGGCATCATCGGCTACACCATCACCCCGTTCGGCGCCAACGGCGAAGGGCTGGATCTGCCCGCGCTGGGCCAATCGATTGATCGAATGATCGACAGCGGCGTCCACGCCATCGCGCCATTGGGCAGTACCGGCGAAGGCGCGTACCTGAGCGACTCCGAGTGGGATCAGGTTGCCGAATTCAGCATCAAGCATGTGGCCAGACGCGTGCCCACCATCGTCAGCGTATCCGACCTGACCACCGCCAAAGCCGTGCGTCGCGCGCGTTTTGCCGAAGCTCACGGCGCGGATGTGGTGATGGTGCTGCCGGCGTCTTACTGGAAGCTCAGCGAAGCGGAAATCCTCGCCCATTACCGCGCCATCGGTGACAGCATCGGCGTGCCGATCATGCTCTACAACAACCCGGCCACCAGCGGCACCGACATGTCAGTCGACCTGATTCTGCGCATCGTCGGCGCGGTGGAAAACGTGACCATGGTCAAGGAGAGCACCGGCGACATCCAGCGTATGCACAAACTGCAATTGCTCGGCGAAGGTCAGGTGCCGTTCTACAACGGCTGCAATCCGCTGGCACTGGAAGCATTTGCCGCTGGGGCGAAAGGCTGGTGCACGGCGGCGCCGAACTTGATCCCGCAGCTGAATCTGGATCTGTACGCGGCTTCACTTGCCGGTGATCTGAAAAAGGCGCGGGAGCTGTTCTACCGCCAGTTGCCGTTGCTGGATTTCATCCTCAAGGGTGGTTTGCCGGCGACGATCAAGGCCGGGTTGCGAGAGACGGGGCTTGAGGTTGGGGAGCCGCGGTTGCCGGTGTTTCCGCTGAGTGAAACCGGGCGCGGTCAGCTACAAGCGATCCTGAAAACCCTGCGCTGATCTTCCTGAAAACACGAATACCAATGTGGGAGTGAGCCTGCTCGCGATAGCGGTCGATCAGTCAACATCTCTATTGAATCTGACGGCTTCATCGCGAGCAGGCTCACTCCTACAGTTTGATTTTCAGTGTTCTCTAGAGCACCGGCAGGGTCTTGTCCTTGATGGTTTTGGTCGACCCGTTGGCTTTCACGCTGGCAATGCCTTTGTCGCACGCGGCATCGGAGGAGTAAGACTCGCTGCTACCGATGATCTGGTGATTGGCGGCTTTGAGGTTGAAGTACGGATGACCGTCCTTGGTGGTTTTCTTCTCGTAACGCTCATCCAGCGGGCTGTTGGTCTGCACCGAGGCGATGCCGCCGTCGGCTGCCGCGCGAGTGGTGTAGAGCTCACTGGTGAGAATGGTTTCGGCGTTGGCCGCTTTCAGCACAAATCTGAACTGGCCGTTGCTGCTTTTACTGACTTCGTACCATCCGGACATGCTCGTTTCTCCTTGGCGATTAAGAAGTTTCGCGCGTCGAAGTAAAGACCAGTCCGGAACATCTGTCGCCTATACCGCCCCCATCGCGGGCAAGCCCGCGATGGGGTCAACTCGGTCAGGGCTATTTCACCACCGCCCGCACCACCGACAACTCCGGCGCAGCACTACGCCGTTGCGACAGATACCGCGTACAACTCACCCGCAGGAACGAGGCAAAGTTCACCACCTCCCCGCGATAGTCCATCACCTCTTCATACAGCTTGGCGATCAGTTGATTGGTGGTCATGCCATCGACCTCGGCGATTTCGCTGAGGATGTCCCAAAACTGGTTTTCCAGGCGCAACGTCGTCACCACCCCGCAGATGCGCAGCGAACGCGAGCGCGATTCGTAGAGAATCGGGTCAGCCTTGACGTAGAGCTCGCACATGGGCGAATCCTCGTTACAGGGTGATTTTGGTGCCGAGCAAACCGAGGAAACCGGCCAGCCAGTTCGGATGCGCCGGCCATGCCGGGGCGGTGACCAGATTGCCTTGAACGTGGCCGTCGGTCACGGGAATGTCGATGTACGTGCCGCCCGCCAGTCGGACTTCCGGCGCGCAGGCCGGGTAGGCGCTGCATTCGCGCCCTTCGAGAACCCCCGCCGCCGCCAGCAACTGCGCGCCGTGACACACCGCTGCGATCGGCTTGCCAGCCTTGTCGAAGGCGCGTACCAGTTCGAGGACTTTTTCATTCAGTCGAAGGTATTCCGGCGCACGACCACCCGGAATTACCAGTGCGTCGTAATCCGCCTCGCGGACCTTGGCGAAATCAAAATTGAGGGCAAACAGGTGACCCGGTTTTTCGCTGTAGGTCTGGTCGCCTTCAAAGTCGTGGATGGCGGTGCGCACGGTTTTGCCGGCGGCCTTGTCCGGGCATACGGCGTGGACGGTGTGGCCGACCATTTGCAGGGCCTGGAACGGCACCATCACTTCGTAGTCTTCGACGTAATCGCCGACCAGCATCAGGATTTTTTTCGCGGCCATGGGGAGGACTCCTCTGGAAATTGCCTGGGAGTGTTCAAGGTAGACCCATTCCGGGCCGGCAGGTAATAACCGGGTACTACCGAGTTATCGTTCATCGCGAGCAGGCTCACTCCTACGGTTGAAATGCGTTCCCCTGCAGGAGTGAGCCTGCTAGCGATGGCGCCCGCAAACTGTACGCCTAACTCTGCGCCTGGCTGTACCAGCCCGAATGGCCCGGTTTATGGCTTGATGAAGGCAATCCCCTGCCACCTTCAATTCTGGTCAACCTCATGTCTTCGCGCGAAAACACCGGCATGGCCCTCGGCCTGCTCGGGGTTGTGATTTTCAGCCTTACCCTGCCCTTCACCCGCATCGTCGTGCAGGAACTGCATCCCTTGCTCAACGGCTTGGGCCGCGCCTTGTTCGCGGCGATTCCGGCAGCGTTACTGTTGTTATGGCGACGGGAGAAGTGGCCGACGTGGGCACAGGTCAAAGGCCTTAGCATGGTGATCGCCGGGGTGATTCTCGGTTTCCCGGTGTTGTCGGCCTGGGCCATGCAGACGTTGCCGGCGTCCCACGGTGCACTGGTCAACGGATTGCAGCCGTTGTGCGTGGCGCTTTATGCCGCTTGGTTGTCCCACGAACGGCCGTCAAAAGCCTTCTGGGCCTGCGCCGCGCTGGGCAGTGCGCTGGTGCTTGGTTATGCGTTGTTTACCGGGGCCGGCAGCATTCAGGCCGGGGATTTATTGATGCTCGGCGCGATTGCCGTGGGAGGTCTGGGCTACGCCGAGGGCGGCCGGTTGGCCAAGGAGATGGGCGGCTGGCAGGTGATCTGCTGGGCGCTGGTGCTGTCGACACCGCTATTGATCGGCCCGGTGTTGTACCTGGCGCTGCAACATCAGGGCACGGTGTCGGCCAAGGCCTGGTGGGCGTTCGGCTACGTCGCGCTGTTTTCGCAGTTTCTCGGCTTCTTCGCCTGGTACGCCGGGCTGGCCATGGGTGGCATTGCCCGGGTCAGTCAGATCCAGTTGCTGCAGATCTTCTTCACCATCGCGTTTTCGGCGCTGTTCTTTGGGGAACATGTGGAGCCGATCACCTGGGTGTTTGCTTGCGGGGTGATTGCGACCGTCATGCTCGGTCGCAAGACCACCGTGCAGCCAGCAAAGGCTGCCACTGCGTGAGATTCAGCTCAGATAACCATCGGCGCGCAGCAAGGTTTCCAGACAGTGCTCGCTGATGTTGTAGAACGCCTTCAATTCCTCAATCTTCACCAACAGCTGAGCCGGGTCTACCGGCTCGGCGCGTTTCACCGCCAGAATCATCTTGTTCTTGTTGGTGTGGTCCAGTGAAATGAACTCGAACACCTTGGTCTCGTAACCACAGGCCTCGAGGAACAGCGCACGCAAGCTGTCGGTGACCATTTCCGCCTGCTGGCCGAGGTGCAGACCGTATTGCAGCATCGGCTTGAGCAGCGCCGGGCTCTGGATTTGCAGGCGGATCTGTTTGTGGCAGCACGGCGAGCACATGATGATCGACGCGCCCGAACGAATGCCGGTGTGGATCGCGTAATCGGTGGCGATGTCGCAGGCATGCAGGGCGATCATCACGTCCAGCTCGCTCGGCGCCACGCTGCGCACGTCACCGCACTTGAACACCAGCCCCGGATGATCCAGCTTCGCCGCCGCAGCGTTGCACAGGTTGACCATCTCTTCGCGCAATTCGACGCCGGTGACTTCACCCTCGGCCTTCAAGGTGTTGCGCAGGTAATCGTGAATCGCGAAGGTCAGATAACCCTTGCCCGAACCGAAATCTGCGACCCGCACCGGCTTGTCCAGCGCCAGCGGGGACGAGGTCAGGGCATGGCTGAAGACTTCGATGAACTTGTTGATCTGCTTCCACTTGCGCGACATCGCCGGGATCAGCTCTTGTTGCGCATTGGTCACGCCCAGATCCTTGAGGAACGGTCGGCTCAACTCCAGAAAGCGGTTTTTCTCGCGGTTGTGCTCGGCGGACGGCGCTTCACGCAATTGCTGGGGTTTGCTCTTGAACAGCGAACTCTTGCCCTTTTTGCTGTATTCGAGCTGTGCTTCATCAGTCACGGCCAGCAAATGCGCATTTTTAAACGAGGCCGGCAACACCTCGGCAATCATCGCCACGCCTTCGGCCAGTGGCAGATTCTTGGTGATGTCGCGGGTCTTGTAGCGATAGACGAAGGACAGGTTTGGCTGCGCCTTGACCGTCACCGGTTTGATGATGACCCGCTGCAGATCCGTTTCTTCACCGACGTATTTGGCCAGCACCAGTTTGATGAAACCGTTCTGCTCGAGGCTGGTTTGCAGCAGCTCGATGAACTGGGCGTGGTGATCTGGCGCCGATTTGGCGGATGGGGCGGTAACGGACATGAACAAGCGGCCTCGGGGGGCGAATCGGGAATGGCGGGTATTTTAGGGGGGATGGGGGTTGGGGACACGCTCTTATTTACCGAACGGTTTTAAATGAGGCCCTCACCCTAGCCCTCTC